>CAMDUL010000021.1 GCA_945878135.1 Chthoniobacter flavus
CCCCATGATCTCGAGCATCAGACGCACATCCAGACGCATGGCCGCGTGGACGCAGAGCATGGCGCCGACGATGACTTCGCGTTTGCGAAAGGGTTGAGTCGATCCGCCCCCGAGAAGCCCGAGGATCGAAGTGGTTGCGGTCCAGACCGCCCAAAAAACAGCAACAAAAAGTCGCTTGCCAAGGCTTGGGACACGATCTAGGATAGCCCTAGAATGTACCCCACCCGAACCCCCCGCCGATCTGGTTTTACTCTTATCGAATTACTGGTTGTCATCGCCATCATTGCTGTCCTCGCCGCGATCTCGACCCCGGTCATCCAGGGAGCCATGGGGGGGTCCAAGGCGGCTGCCTGCCTGCTGAACCTTCGCCAGATTGGCTCGGCCACCATGGCTTATGCCGCGGACAACAACACGCAGCTCCCGCCCTCGGGCACGGGCGGCAGTCCCCAGTGGGCCCTGGCCATCGCCCCCTACATCGGTGGCGATCCCAAGAACAAAAAGAGCATCTTTGTCTGCCCGGACTGCGCCGTGCCGGTGCAAGCGGCCAAGGGCAACGAAGTCGCGGTCACTTACGCCATGCACGGGGGACTGATGCCGAAAGGCGGGACGCCGGTGCGCCTGCACTCGATCCCCCGTCCGCAGGACATCATTCTGGCGGCCGACATGTGCCAGAACCCCGGCAACCGGGGATGGTCTCCTTACTCGATCGAGAATCCGCCCGTGTTCAAGGGAGGCGGACGCACCGGCAACGACGGAGTGGACTTGGCCACGCCGATCAGCACGTCGACCGATGCGGATACGGGCAACAACGCGTGGATCCGTTACCGGCACAACGGGCGGGCCAATGTGGTCATGGTCGACGGCCACGCCGAGGCCCTGGAGAAGGGCGAGATCCTCAACAAGAACGTGGTCTATAACCGATGAACATTGCCTGGCACACCCCGTCTCCCGCGCGGCATCCGGACCTGGAAATTGTCGAGACCGGGAAGCCGGACGGTCCCGGCGGTTTGCCGGACCCGGAGGATTTGCCGCGCCACATCCTGCATATCGCCGCCCTGCGCGGTCTGGGCTATCCGCTGCGTACCATCGGCCGCAATTACGGGGTCACCCCCCAAGCCATTTCTGTCCTTCTCGCCCGGCACAAAGCCTCGCTGCGCGCCGCCCGGCACCGCGCCGGGTTGCAAGGTCTGTCGCCGCGCGCGGTCAATGTCCTCGGACGACTGCGCATCAACGACCGCGCGGAGGTCCGTGGCGTGACCGACTGGGAAGAGCGCCTGCGCGGTTTGCGCAATTGCGGCCAGAAAACCATCGCGGAAATCCGCGACTGGGCGTCGGACGGCGCGGCCTGACCGGGAACCCGGCGGGAAGCAGCGCTGCCCAGGGCGTTTTCGTTCGGTCTGTCGACCTTCTTCCGGAACGCCCTGCCTGAATAGCGGCACGGGCAAGCTTCGGCTTACCCCACCGGGGTCATGATGCCACCAAGTGGAACGAGAAACGCCGTGCCCCGCCGACCAGCGGCGGGGACGCTGCTCCTGCGCGACAACACCTTGGCCTCGCGGCTGACTCAGAGCGACTGGATGAACTTGACGAGCGCCGAGCGGTCGGAGGCCCCCATGTTGCGGAAGCTCTCTTTGGCGTCCTCGGCTTCGCCGCCGTGCCAGAGGATGGCTTCCTCGATGGTGCGCGCGCGGCCATCGTGGAGGTAACTCCCCTCGCCCGCAGCGGCTGCGACCAACCCGATGCCGACAAGGGGGGCGGTGAGCCACTCCGCGGCTGTCACGCCTTCACTATCCATGTTGTCGGCCAAACCGGGACCCATGTCATGAAGCAAGCCGTCGCTGTAAGGCCGGAAGACTTGGTTGCGCAGGGGCGCGAGCGGATGATTCCGGCCCGTGGTCATTTCCGGGGTATGGCAGGCATTGCAGCTGAGCTGCGCGAAGAGCTGCCGGCCGCGAATGACCTGAGCGTCCGCTGTCTTGCGGGCGGGTGGCGGGCCCAAAAGCTGGACGTATTTGGTCAGTTGACCCAGTTCCGTCGCGGAAAGCTCCGTGGGCGAAGCAGTGGTATTCCCATCGAGCACCGGCATCAGATCTGTTGTCACTCCCATATCACGATTGAAGGCATAGGCAATCTGGTGTTGCACCGACGGCTGGGTGCCTTTGCGTCCGAACCTGCCCAGGTATTTCTTCGAAGGGTCATTGGGGTCTTCAACGATCGGCACCCGGCCCGAAATCCCGTCCCCATCCAGATCATTCGGATCGGCCAGCGCCAGGATACTTTCCTCCGGGATCGCTTCCCTCAGACCGAGAGCCACCAACTTTTGAGCGGCTCGCACGGAGAAAAACTCCGGCGCATCCTCTCCGACAAACTCGTAGAGGGGCTTGCGCAAGGTATACGGGCTGCCGTCACCGTAAGCACCGGTGATGGTCTCGTATCCTTGGAGCAGCACCTGCCCCTCGGGGGCTCCGGAGGTGGCACGGGGCGAGAGCTGCTCTCCCCACCTCGGATGCGGGGTTCCCTCGGCATCGCTTCCGATCATGACCACGTGATTGATCAGCGGTTGTCCGACTCCCGGAAGGACCGACACCCCGTTCTTGTCGTGGCAGCTGACACAGCTTGCCGTGTTGTATTTGGGCCCCAGTTTTCCCCGGTGGATGAGCATGGCCGGATTGCCCGGCTCCGAGTGTTCCCCCGTCCCCCAGTCGGTGTGATGGAGTCGGCGGCCCACGAGGAAGTCGTTGGCATTTTCCATGGAGAGGACCGAGGACATCTGCTTGAACTGTTCGGTCGGCCCATCGGAGTAATCCATATGCAGCGTGGTGGTTCCGCCCATCCAGGCTATGGCGGGAAGTTCCGCCGATGTATCGCCGGTGCCAGTCCCGGTTTCGAGCGTGGGCGCATACCAGGGCACCAAGCCCAGGCCCACTTTGTAGAGGAAGGTTGTTCCGTAGTAATTCTTTTGCGTCCCGTTCCGGGGGTTGCCCAGAAAAAGACTGTGCTCGAATTCAATGACGTCACCGATTTGCAGATTCCGGTTGAGCAGGGCGTGGCGATTGACAATTGCCTCGTAGACATACTCTGTCTCGCCCGGAAATCGAACCGACGGCGTGGTGGAAATCAGCTTGACCGAAGTTTGTCCGGCGAAGTCCGACATATTGAGGGCATAGACATTTTTCTGCAGATGGAAAAACCGCATCTCGGCGGCGGACAACCGGTCAAGGGTGGTCAGTTGGAAAGTGATCTGGTTCCCCCCCTTGGCTACTTCATCGATGATTTTCAGTCCGGAAAACCTCTGCTCGAAATAAAAGTCTTTGTACTTTTCGTAGAGGGCGAATTCAAACTCGCGGGCATGGCGGACCCGGGCCCTCTGGGCATTGTAGGTGATCAAAGCGTCTTTCGTGTTCACCTGCAGATCAGCATCCCCGATGGTATTCACATCGTAGAGGGCTGTGATCTCTCCCAAGGAAGGGGGCGGGGCAACGTCATCGCTGTAGGCCAGACGGAAGAAAAGAGAAGAGCCGCTCGCGGGAATCACGGCGGACTTTGTTCCTCCGTCTCCCAAAACACTGCTCATGGAGGTCCAATTCGGGGCGTTCAGGACGGTGGTGTATTCCGGGGTGTAAGTTTCCCCGTCTTCGGTCACCCAACTGAAGGCGGCCACCTTGTTTTCTTCGAAGGGGATGGCGATGGTTTCGTCCTCGGTCGGACCCGACGATGCGGCGGTGGTGAGCGAAATATCGTCGATAGCCACCGAGAGGGAGGCGCCGGCAAACGCCCCGTTGGCAAAGTAAAAAAGCACTTTGGCCGCGGCGGCAGTGCTCGGGGCGGTGAGCGAGGTGTTTTCCGCCAGGGCCCAAGTCCCGTCGCCTCCCGAGAAATTCCGCCATCCCGTGCCGGAAACGACAGCCCCATTGCTGCCGAGCCACTGCACCTGATACTGCTGCACGCTGGCGAAGTGCTTGGCGAATTGCTTGGCCCGAAAGCGGAATTGGTAGATGGAGCCCGGTGAAAGTGCGGGAGCCCCGGCAACCTGCGTGGAGGAGGCCACCTCGGTTCCAGCTGCCGAGCCGAGCGTGATTTTGAGGCTGAAATCCCCGACAAAGCTATCTCCCGAGACCCGCGAAACCACCCCCGAGTTGAAAGTCCATCCCCCCGTTTCCTCGAAACTGCCATTGCGGACCGCGTCGTCGAAGGGCTGCTCCCCCGGGGTGGTTTGCAAAACCTGATAAAGGCGCCCATCGGCTGCCTGGTCGAGAACAGCAAGGGTGTCGCCATTGCCATCCATGGCGGGGGCCAAGTCAGTCCAGGTTTCGGAGTCCCCCGACCATTGCGGGCGGTAGGTCTTGCCCTCGACGGAGGACCACTTGACTTCGGTGCCCATTTCCATGGTCACCACAGGGCGACCGATCGCCGCGTCAACTGCGAGGAAAAGACATGCCAGGCTGGTAGCCGAGGCAGACAGCAAAATTTTTGTTTTTTTCACGGGGGGTAGAATAGGTTGATACTATGTCGCTCGAAAGAGGCGTGTCAAGTGACAATACTCCAAGAAAGGCAAGGCGCACGGCCCGCATGACCGGCGGGTGAGAAATTGGCACCTTGGAAAGCCCGCGCCCGCTGTTTAGAAAGACCCCTTTCACCATGGCCAACCGCATCGACCTGAAATTTTCCGAGCTGCGACACCGCGGCGAAGCCGGCTTCATGGCCTACATCACGGCGGGGGATCCGACCCTCGACGCCACCGCGGCTCTGGTGCCGGCCCTGGCGGAAGCCGGCGTGGACTTTGTCGAGTTGGGCGTGCCGTTTTCCGACCCGCTGGCCGACGGCGTGGTCAACCAACTGGGCGCGCAGCGGGCCCTCGAGGCCGGCGCCACCCTCGACAAGGTGCTCGGCACCATCCGGCGCATCCGGGAAAGGACCGATGTCCCGCTCATCCTCTACACCTACCTGAATCCGCTCTACATCCACGGCTTCGACCGGTTCCACGCGGAGGCGGCGGAGGCGGGGGCGGACGGAATCCTCATCCTCGACCTGCCGCCGGACGAATTGGACGCGAACCGCGAACTGTCCGGCCGCCATGACTTGAAAGCCATCCGCTTGATCGCCCCGACTACGCCTCCCGCGCGGATGGAACGCATCGCCAAAACGGCCGAAGGATTCATTTACTACGTTTCGCGCGAAGGCGTCACCGGCGAACAGCAAGAGGTGTCCGGTTCGATCGAGGCACAGCTTTTCGAAATCAAAAAACACACCGACCTGCCGGTGGCGGTCGGATTCGGCATCTCCACCCCGGAACAGGCGGCCCAAGTCGCGCACCGCGCCGACGCGGTCGTGGTCGGCAGTGCCATCGTGCGCCGTATGGGGGAACACGGACAAGATCCGGACTTCGTGCGCAAAATCGCGGACTTCGTCCGGCCGATGGCCGAAGCCACGCACGCGGCGAAGCGGTAAGCGCGCCCGCCCACCGCTGTTCCCGGGAACCGGGTCAGCCTGCGGCCGGCGCGAGTTCCTCGGCGCTTTCGTTCCGCGGCGGGGCTTTCGCTTTGGAGAACTGCCCGGCCGAATCGGTGAATTTCACCCCGACCAGTTTGCTCACGCCCTGCTCTTCCATGGTCACACCGTAGAGCACGTCGGCGCGGGAGATGGTGCGCTTGTTGTGCGTGATGACGAGGAACTGGCTCTGCTGCACGAAGCGGTCGAGCATGGCGAGGAAGCGGTTGATGTTCGACTCGTCGAGCGGCGCGTCCATTTCGTCGAGGATGCAGAACGGGCTCGGCTTCACCATGTAGATGGCGAAGAGCAGGGCCACCGCGGTCATGGTGCGTTCGCCACCGGACAGCAGCGACACGCTCTGCAGTTGCTTGCCGGGCGGCTTGGCTGTGATCTCGATACCGCTTTCCAGCGGGTCCTCCTCGTTCATCAGCGCGAGGTCGGCTTTGCCGCCGCCGAACAGCTCTTTGAAGGTCTCGCGGAAATTGTCGCGGATCTTCCCGAAAGTCTCGGCGAACAGCGTGGTCGTGGTCGCGTTGATCTTCTTGATGACCTCGAGCAGTTCCTCCTTCGAGTTGGTCAGGTCGGCGAATTGCTCGTCGAGGAACTTCTGACGGTCGAGCAGTTCGTCGAATTCCTGGATGGCGTCGATGTTGACCGGGCCCATCGAGTCGAGTTTGTCGCGCAACTCGTTGACGTAGGACTCGATCTCGTCCCAATCGAGATCCGCCTCGATTCCTTCGACCGTTGCTTCCCCGGCCTCCCCGGGGGACACGACCTCAGCCTCCTCCGCAACGACCTCCCCACCCTCCGCGGCCTCGCCTTCGGCTGATCTGGTCTTGCGCCTTTTTCGATGGTCCCGCACCGCGCAGTGCAAAGCGTAGCTGTCGAGCTGCACGTCGTCCAATTCGAGATGATGGCGGCGCCGGATGTCATCGGCGAGATTCTCGGCCTTCAGCCGCAACTCGGCGGCGTGGACCTCCAGCTTGCCCTTCTGGTCCTGCATCTCGGCATGCTCGCGGCGCATCTGGCGCAGTCCGTCGTCGGCCGTCTGCACCTCGGCCTGCAGGCCGCTGCGCTCTTTCTGCAGAGCGTCCAGACCGGACTGTTTGTCGTCGAGTTCGGTTTGCAGGGAGGCGGCTTCGCGGCCGAGTGCTTCGGTTTGTTCCTCGACGGACTTGATCCGTTCCTCCGCCCCCGATTTTTCCTGCTCGCGCTGGCGGACGGTCTCCTCGAGTTCCTCGATACGGCTCAGCATCGGAGCGCGCTGGGCCTGGAGGCTTTGCTCGAGTTGCCGGGCGGCGGCGAGCTGCACGCGCAACTCATTGAACTGCTCGGCCGCGGCTTCCTGCTCGCCGGCCTCGCGCTGCGCCAGTTCCATCGCCTCGGCCGACTTGGCGTTGGCTTCCTCGACCTGACCGCGGCACGCCGCGATGCGCTCCGACAATTCCCGCGTCTTCTGCCGGGCCGCCTCGAGATCCTGCGCGGCGCGTTCCTGCTCGCGCTTCAGCCCGCCCGAACGGCTCTCCGCGTCCTGCAATTCCTTCTCCAGCAACCCGTGGCCCGCCCGGAGGGCAGCCAGTTCGTTTTGCTTGGCCCGCACCGCGAGGCGGGCCGACTCGAGGGCTTCCTTTTGTCCGTCACGACCGGACACCACCCCGAGCCGGATCTGCTCGTGCTTGGCCAGCTCGGTCCGGAAGAGGGCCAGCTTTTGCCCGAGCGAAATGATTTCATCGCGCCGCTGCAGGGCGGAGGTCACGCCTTCGCCCGCGCGTCCGCCGGTGACGATCCCCGCGGCATCGATCAACTCGCCGTGCTGCGTGGCGAAGGCGACGGACGGATGCCGTCCGCGCAACTCGCTCGCATGGTCGAGGCTGGCGGCCAGGGCCACGCCGCGCAGCACCCCGCGGACGAGGCGCTGGAGGTCGTCGCCCTCGCAACGGACGCGATCCGCGGCCCATCCGAGGGAACCCTCCGGCGCAGGGCCCTGGTCGGGGAAGTGACCGCCGTTCGGCGCGACCACGCTGGCGCGGCCGAGTTTGTGTTCGTAAAGGGACTCGAGGATTTCCCGGGCCGACGTTTTGTCGGTTATGACAATCGTGTCGCCGCGCGAACCGAGCGCGGCCTCGATGGCGGGGAGAAATCCCGGCTCAACCCGCAAGAGGCTGCCGAGCATGCCGCGCACCGCCGGCCGGAAGTGCTCCGGGCGGTCGAGGCCGCGCAACACGGCCTGCGCCCCGGGCGCGGCGCCCTCGCCTTCCAGGTTGAGCTGCTCGAGAACCTCGAGGCGCGATTGGATCTGGGCGAGATTGCGGTGGGCGTCCGCCATCTCCTGCTCGACGCGCTGGCGCTCGAGTTCGCCGCGTTCGACCTCGGCTTCGGCCCGGTCGAGGGCGGTCTCGGCGGCATGCAGCGCCTCGGTCCCGGCCGCGACTTGGGCCGCCGTTTCTTCGAGGCGCTGGCGGGCGGACGACCGGGATTCGAAAATCTGGCGTTCTTCATTCTCGAGCGATTCGATCCGGGCCTGCGTGGCTTCGCGACGGGCTTCGAGGCCGGCCAACTCGCCCTGCAACCGCAGCGATTCGCTTTCCGCTTTGCTGATCTCGGCGCGGAGGGCTTCCATCGATTGCTTGGAAGACTCGCGGCGTCCGGCGCTCTCGCGGAGGCGCGCCTGCAACGCATCGAGCGCGGCGGACCGCCCGGTCAACTCGGCGGCGACTTTCGACACCTCTTCCTCGGTGCGACCCAGTTCGTCGCGCTGCACGCGCTGACGCTCGCGGGCGGCGGCCATCTCCTGCTCGCAACGTGCGATGGTCTGGCGCAGCTGCTCGCAGACCTCGCCATTGTGCGCGGCCCGGCTGCTGGCCTGCACCATGCGGTCGCGCAGGGATTGCATCGACTGGCGCGAGGAATCGACCTGCTGTTCGAGCTCGGTCAGGCGCGTCCGGTGGCCGGCCACGGCGGCCTCGCCTTCCTCGAGCGCGGAGGTGATTTCGTTCCAACGCGATTCGAGCGAGCGGAGCTTCTCGCCCAGACCGCGCTGCGACTCGGCAATCCGGTCGTGCTGGCGGCGGACGAAATTGAGCTCGAGAACTTTCAGATCGTTGGAGAGCGCCTGGTAGCGGCGCGCTTTGCCGGCCTGGCGCTGGAGCGAACCGATCTGCCGCTTGACCTCGCGCATGATGTCGTTGACGCGGACGAGGTTCGCCTCGGTGTATTCGAGTTTGCGGAGCGCTTCGCGCTTCTGCGCTTTGAATTTCGTGATGCCCGCCGCTTCCTCGAACACCGCGCGGCGGTCTTCCGGACGACTGCTCAGGATCAGGTCGATCTTGCCCTGCTCCATGATCGAATAACTGCTGCGCCCGATACCGGTGTCCATGAACAATTCGTGGATGTCGCGCAGGCGGCAGGGTGTTTTGTTCAGCAGGTATTCGCCTTTGCCATCGCGGAAGATGCGGCGCGTCACGCAGACCTCCTCGTAGTCCGTGCCGAGGTGCTCGGCGCAGCCTCCGAAAGTCAGCGAAACCTCGGCCATCCCGACCGCGGTGCGGGAGTCGGTGCCGCTGAAGATGACGTCGGCCATTTCGCCGCCGCGCAGCGCCTTGGCCGACTGCTCGCCGAGGCACCAGCGGATGGCATCGAGGATGTTCGACTTGCCGCAACCGTTGGGACCGACAACCGAAGTGATGCCTTCGTGAAATTCAAGGTGCGTCTTGTTGACGAAAGACTTAAAACCGACGAGTTCGAGAGACTTGAGATACATGGGGAAAGAGCTCCAAAAACCAATTTTTAGGGCTGTCCGGAACGGATGGCAACCCCTCATACTACCAATTGTGGTGTCCGCCCCCTGCCAACCCCTCATCTAGATCATCCGTGTCACATTCCGAGACAGCGCTCTCTTTTTCCGGCAAATCCGATCTGGATCTGCTCTTCGACTTCCTGCGCTTCCGGAGCGTCTCGACCAAACCCGACCACGCCCCCGAAATGCGGGCCTGTGCGGATTGGGTCGCCGCCCTGCTCCGGCACGGCGGATTCCAAGCCGAGGTTGCGGAAACCGGCGGACACCCCGCCGTGCTGGGCCGCGGACCCGAGGCGCCGGGCAAGCCGACCGTGCTCGTTTACGGTCACTATGACGTGCAACCCGAGGAACCGGTGAATCTCTGGACTTCCCCGCCGTTCGAACCAGCCATCCGCAACAAGCGCGTCTTCGCCCGCGGGGCGACGGACAACAAAGGACAAATCCTCGCCCACATCCTCGGTGCGATTCACCTCCTCCGCGAAGAAGGATCCTTGCCGGTCAATCTCATCTTCCTCATCGAAGGCGAAGAGGAAGTCGGCAGCACGAATCTCGATGACTTTATCCGCGCCCGCCGCAGCGAGTTGCGCTGTGATGTCATCGCCATCTCGGACACGGGAATGATCGCGGAGGGCTACCCCACGCTGACCCAAAGCCTGCGCGGTATCGCCGCGATGGAAGTCATCGTGCGCGGACCCGCCACCGACCTCCATTCGGGGATCTTCGGCGGCGCGGTCATGAACCCCGCCACCGCGCTGGTCAGGATGCTGGCCGGACTGCACGATGCCAAGGGTCGCATCGCCGTCCCGGGGTTTTATGACGATGTGACCAAGCCCGACGCCGCCGAACGCGAGGCCCTCGCCGCCCTGCCGGTCAGCGAATCCGATTACCAGCGCGAAACCGGCGTCCTCCTCCTCTCCGGCGAGGAAGGTTTCAGCAGCATGGAACGCATCGGCATCCGCCCCACGGCCGAGATCAACGGGCTGACCAGCGGCTACCAGGGCGAAGGCACCAAGACCGTCCTCCCCTCCACCGCCTCGGCCAAACTCACCTTCCGGCTCGTCCCGAACCAGAAACCCGACCGCGCCCTCAACCTCGTCGAGATCCATCTGCAGAATCTCCTGCCGCCCGGCGTCGAGATGGAAATCATCCGCGGACACGGTGGCATGCCCTACACCCTCGATTTGAAAAGCCCGTGGTGCGGTGCCGCGCTCCGGGCCCTCGAGGCGACCTTCGGACAAAAACCCGCCCTCATGCGCGAGGGCGGCAGCATCCCGATCGTGCAAACCTTCCGCGACCTTCTCGGCTCGGATACCCTGCTGCTCGGGCTCGCCGCGCCGGACTGCAAAGCCCATGCCCCGGATGAAAATTTTCCGGTCGAAAATTTCGAGGCCGGCATCCGGCTCCACCAAAATCTCCTCCGCGAGCTGGCCGGCTGACCGCCGACGCCGCACCTACCGCGATTTCAGGACGCGATAAGTGGCGTAACCTTCGCCCCCCGCGGATTCGAATCCCTCCAAACGCAAACGGACCGAGCTGCCGAGCAAGGAGCCGGCCGCCGGGCCGAGCAAGGTCGGTGCGCCGGCCCCGCCGAAGACCAGCGGCGCGAAGGTCACGAAAATCCGGTCCAGCAAACCGCGCGCCAGCAGGCCGCGGAGCAAGGACGGGCCACCCTCGCAGACCGCGGTGCGGACGTTGTAATCCGTGCGCAGGACCTCCAGGGCCCTGACCAAATCGAGTGCACCGCCGGCCCGGCCGGCTGTTCGGACATCCGCGATGCGCTCGAGCCATGCGCGCGTGGTCCGCGGCATGGACCCCGTGGTGAAGACCACGATGGGTGCGCCGGGTGTCCGGAAAACTTTGAGCCCGCGATCGAGTTTCCCCCGCCCCGAAAAAATGACCCGCAACGGTTCCGCCGGGCGCCCCTCGCGCATACGCTGCTCGCGAAGATCGCGGGCCGGCAGCGCCATGGCCATGTTGTCCGTTTCCAACGTCCGCCGACCGACCAGCAGCGCGTCACCCCGCGCGCGGACCTCCAGCAATCGCCGCTTGTCGCGCGCCGAAGTGAAACCCGTCGGCGCGTAAGCGCGGGTGGAAATTTTGCCGTCCACCGTCATGGCGAAATTCGCCTCGACGAGAGGCAACTTCATTCGCTGTGCTCGATCTGATCCTCCAACCGGTCGACCTCCTTGTGCATGTCGCGCAGGTTGATCACCTCGTGCGTGGAGGAACGGTAGAAAAGAAAAACCAGGCCGCCGGCCAGGCTGCCGGCCGTGTTGATGAGAAAGCCGGTCACGGAAATCAACGTGGCGATGGCCGGAGCCACGCCGAAGGGGGCGAGCAGGGAAACAAAGAGGCTTTCGCGCAGGCCGATGCCCGAAACACTGATCGGGATCGCCGTGATCACCGCCACGATGGGCAGGACGGAAAACACATCGACCAGGCCGAGCGGGGCGGCGAAGGCCCGGGCCGCGCAGTAAAAGGTGATGAAAAACATGGCGAAAAGCGGGAAGGAAACAAGGAATGCCCAGATCGTCTGACGCCACCCCTTGGCATACATGTGGCAGGCCGCCGACACCTCGACCAGGCGCCCGCGCAGCGGGGTCCACTGCGGCAGGCAGTGCACCCACCCGAAGGCCGACCCGACAAACATGCCGACGGTCACGACCACCGCGGCGGCCAGCAGCCAGAGGAGCGTGGTGAGCAGGGCCGAGCTGGCCGGCGAATGACTGAGCACGTCATAGCGGAAGTAAAGAAACCCGAGGCTGATCAGGATCAGCGCCATCATCCCGATGACACGGTCCATGAAGACACTCAACAACGCCGCCGCCTTGTTGTCGCGCGCTTCGCGCATGGTCAGGAACATTTTCACCACGTCGCCGCCGGTCGACCCGAGCATGAAGAGGTTGAAGAACATCCCGATCATGAAGAGCTGCCAGGTCCTCACCCAACCCATGTCGATGCCTTGCACGTTGAGCAATACCTTCCACCGGACCGTGGCGAGAATCGTGCACAGGAAAAACACACCCACCCCGATCCACAACCACCTCCAGTCGGCCTGACGCAGGGCCTCGCCCATCTGGGCGCGCTTTTCCGGGTCGTGAAACACCCACCAAAGCAGGCCGACGGTGACCGCGATCTGCAGTGTCGTGAGTAATGCTTTCTTCATGCGCCGGACGAGGCGCCAATCAATCAGTTAAGCCGTCCGGACGAAATCACTTTTTTGGCCGCCGCCTCCCCGCCGGCCATGACTGCCTCGATACTGGCACCGCCGACCGCGTCCCCCGCCACGGTCAAATTCGCGGGAAGCGCACCCCAAGGCGGCGGCCGGTCCGCGAAACCCGGCGGTTGCCCCGGCACGGCATAAGGAACCCGGACAAAATCGAGCGGCACCAAGGCGGCCGGATCCGCCCGGAACCACCCGGCCACATCGCGCGCCACGAATTCCGCGTCATTGGCTCGCGGATGCTCCGGACAAACCGTGACACTCCATAGGTGCGAACCCCCGGGCGCGAGCGAAGGCGACGCGTTGCTGACCAAGGCGGCATGCAACACCAGGCTGTCTTCCCGGCGAGGCGGCAGGCACAACCAAGCGCCGCGATAAAAAGGCCGCACGGCGCGAAAATAATGCACCGCCGTGCCGAGCGCCGGACGCGGACGGCCTTTTCCCAGCAACCGGCACATCGCCGGCTCGTCGACCGCAAAGACAACGTGCTCGCCCCGGTGGCGTGAGCCATCCTTCATGATCACACCGGCTGCCGCATCCCGCTCGTGCAGGATGCCCGCGACCGGGCAGCCGTAGTGCACGGCACCCGGGGGCAGTGCCGAGGCCAACTGGGCGCCGAGGCCGCCCATGCCCGCGGCCGGCAGCAAAGCCCGGCCCGTGACGAAGCGCCGCAAGTAACCGGCAAACAAACGGGCACTCGTGCCCAGCGAAGGGTCGAGCAGCACCCCGCCGAAAAACGGACGCGCCAAGCGGACGAAGAAATCCTCGCTGAAGCCGCAGGACCGCAGGAACTCCTCGGTCGTCATATCATGCCGCGGCGCGCCCGCCGCCACGCGCATGACCAACCCTGCCAGCCGGACTTGGTCCGCCAACGACAAGACCCCGCCACGCAATGCCCCGAACGCAGCCCACGGGGCCCGGCAAGGGTTTTCCAGAACACGCGGCTCTCCCCGTCCGACAAACAACGCACCCGATCGGAACCGCCCGCCGCCGAGCGCGGCGAAATCGAGATGACGGCGCGCGGCCGGATACGAATCGAGCAGCACCTGGAATCCGCGATCGAGCACGAACCCGTCCGGCCTATGGTCGGACACCACCCGCCCGCCGGGCCGGTCGGACGCTTCGAGCAGCACGAAAGGCCGCCCGGCGCCGGCCAGCACCTTCGCGCAAGTCAAACCCGCCAAGCCCGCGCCAACAATAACCGTCATTGCCTTGTCAATACTTCGGCGCGGCGCTTTGAACAAATTTTTCTGGCGCCATTCATGCTCCCGCATAGCCTCGTCCACTCATCATGCACGAGATCGCACCTCTGAAGTTCGAGAAAGAAATCATCGACGAGTTGAAGTTCACCATGGCCCGGGACCAGGTCACGGCGTCCCGCCGCGAGTGGTGGATCGCCACGTCGATGGCCATCCAGCGCCTCATCATCGAGCGCATGATGAAAACCCTCGCGGTGCACAACGAGCAGAATGTCCGCCGTGTCTACTACATGTCCATGGAGTTTCTCATGGGCCGCCTCTTCGCCAACAACATGATCGCGGCCGGCGTCTTCCAGGAAGTGAGCGAAGCCCTGGAAAATCTCGGACACCCCATCGAGGAAACCCGCGACGAGGAATACGACATGGCCCTGGGCAACGGCGGCCTCGGGCGCCTCGCCGCCTGCTTCCTCGATTCCCTCGCCACCCTCGACCTTCCCGCCGTCGGCTACGGCATCCACTACCAATACGGGCTCTTCAAACAGGAGTTCCGCGACGGCTACCAGGTCGAACTGCCCGACGCGTGGATCCAATACGGCTCGCCGTGGGAAATCATCCGCCCTTCCCACCAGCAGGAAATCCCCGTCTACGGCCACGTCGAAACCGTCGACGACGGCCTCGGCCGGACCCGCTCGGTCTGGGTCGGTTACCGCAAGATCATCGGCGTGCCTTATGACATTCCCATCCCCGGTTACGGCACCGAGACCGTGAATTTCCTCCGCCTCTGGGAGTCCAAAGCCCCCGAAGAATTCGATTTCGACGCCTTCAACCGCGGCGGCTACGAGGAAGCCGTCCGCCAGAAAAACATGGCCGAGACGATCAGCAAGGTCCTCTATCCCAACGACCACACCGAAGCCGGCAAGGAACTCCGCCTGCTCCAGCAATACTTTTTCACCGCCTGCTCGCTGCGCGACATCATCCGACGGTTCCAGAAGGACAACTCGGACTGGTCCAAGTTCCCCGACAAAGTTGCCATCCAGCTCAACGACACGCATCCCGCCATCAGCATACCCGAGCTTCTGCGCCTGC
The DNA here is from genome assembly GCA_945878135.1 of Chthoniobacter flavus. Lineage (GTDB taxonomy): Bacteria > Verrucomicrobiota > Verrucomicrobiia > Chthoniobacterales > JACTMZ01 > JACTMZ01. Next base: position 14,795 of record CAMDUL010000021.1, read on the forward strand.
TCGTCGACGACTACGGTCTCGCGTGGGACCAAGCGTGGTCCATCGCCACCCGCACCTTCGCCTACACCAACCACACCCTCCTGCCCGAGGCCCTCGAAAAGTGGAGTGTCGGCCTCCTCCGCAAAGTGCTTCCCCGGCATCTCCAGATCATTTTCGAGATCAACAAGAACTTTCTCGACGAGGTCGAAAAGAAGTGGCCCGGCGACGTGGAGAAAAAGCGCACGCTCTCGCTCATCGAGGAGGGCCACGAGCAGATGATCCGCATGGGCCATCTCAGCGTGGTTGGAAGCCATTCGGTCAACGGCGTCGCCGCCCTCCACACCAAACTGGTCAAGACGGAGCTCTTCCCGGAATTCGAAGCCCTCTACCCGGGCCGCATCAACAACAAGACCAACGGCATCACGCCGCGCCGCTGGCTGGTGGCCTGCAATCCCCGGCTCTCCGACCTCATCACCCGCACCATCGGCGGCGGCTGGGAACGCAACCTCGACCTGCTGCGCAAACTCGAGCCTTTTGCCGACGACGCCTCGTTCCGCGAGGAATTCATGGCGGTCAAACTCGCCAACAAGAAGAAGCTGGCCAAACGCATCCTCGAGGAATGCGGCGTCGAGGTCGACCCCGCGGCCATGTTCGACGTGCAGATCAAGCGCCTCCACGAATACAAGCGCCAGCACCTCAATCTCCTCCACATCCTCTGGCTCTACCGCCGTCTGCTCAAGGACCCCCATCTCGACATCCCGCCGCGCGTCTTCATTTTCGCGGCCAAGGCCGCGCCGGGCTATGACACCGCCAAGCTCATCATCAAGGCGATCAATGCCGTCGGCGAGAAAATCAACGGCGACCCACGCATCAAGGGCATGATCAAAGTCGTTTTCATGCCCAACTACCGCGTCTCGCTGGCCCAGCGCATCGTCCCCGCCGCCGACCTCTCCGAGCAGATCTCCACCGCGGGCAAGGAAGCGTCCGGGACCGGCAACATGAAGCTCGCCCTCAACGGCGCCATCACCATCGGGACCCTCGACGGGGCCAATGTCGAGATCCGCGAGGAAGTCGGCGACGACAACATCTTCATCTTCGGCCACACGGTCGAGGAAGTGACCAAGCTGGTGCGCGAAGGCTACAACCCGCGGAAATTCTACGAGTCCGACCCCGAACTCGCCGCCATCATCGACTGGCTGGGCACCGATTTCTTCACCCCGGGCGAAGGCGCCGACGTCCTTGCGCCCCTGCGCGACAACCTCCTCTACCACGATCCCTTCCTCTGCCTCGCCGACTTCCAGTCCTACTGCGAGACGCAGGAGAAAGTCTCTCAAGCGTTCAAGGACAAAGCCCGCTGGGGCAAAATGGCCGTCCTCAACACCGCCCGCGTCGGCAAGTTCTCCAGCGACCGCACCATCGCCGAGTACGCCAAGGACATCTGGCACCTCGACCCCGTCCCCATCCCCGGGTAAGCACGGCGCCCCTGACCTTGCGTCAGTGCCGAGCAGCAGGCATCATCATCCAGCCGCACCACCCACCCGCGGCCCGCGGCGCTCCGCGCGCCCCGCCCATGGCCAGCGTCACTCTCCAAAACGTCAGCAAAATCTACCGGGGCCGCCGCGGCGAGGAGATCCCCGCCGTTCTCGACCTCTCGCTCGAGGTCCCCGACAAATCCTTCGTCGTCCTCCTCGGACCCTCCGGTTGCGGCAAGACGAGCACCCTGCGCATGGTGGCCGGACTGGAAAGCCTCACCTCCGGCCGGATCCTCATCGGCGATACCGACGTGAGCGAACTCCCGCCCGGTGACCGCGATGTCACCATGGTCTTCCAGAACTACTCCCTCTACCCCCACCTCAACGTCGCCGAGAACCTCGCCTTCGGGCTCCGCGTCCGCCACTTACCGCCGGCCGACATCGCCCGCCGTGTGCGCGAAGCGGCGTCCATCCTCGGGATCGAGGATCTGCTCGCCCGCATGCCGCGCGACCTCTCCGGCGGACAGCAACAACGCGTCGCCGTGGGCCGTGCCATCGTCCGCCAGCCTCGCGTTTTCCTTTTCGACGAACCGCTCTCCAACCTCGACGCCAAAATGCGCGCCCAACTCCGCGCCGAGCTGATCAAACTCCACCAGCGTCTCCAGACCACCATCATCTACGTCACGCACGACCAGGCCGAAGCCATGACCATGGGCACGAGCATCGCCCTGCTCCGCGACGGGACGCTGCAGCAGACCGGACCTCCCCTCGACCTTTACCATGCCCCGCGCAACACCTACGTCGCCGGGTTCCTCGGCAGCCCGTCGATGAATTTCATCCGCGGCGCCCTCCACCCGCGCGACGGCGCCCGCCTCGTCTTCCGCGAAAGCGGCAGCGGCTCCGTCGAGATCGAATTCGTCCCGCGTGGAAATATCGCCCGTTGGGCGGACAAGGAGATCCTCCTCGGCCTCCGCCCCGAGCACTTCCAGCCGCTGCTCCCCGGGGAAACACCCGATGCCGCCACCTTCCCCGCGCACCTCGACATCGTCGAACCGACCGGCGCCGAATCCATCTGCTACCTCCAGACCGGCGCCAACACCCTCATCTGCCGCAGTCGCCACATCATCGACACCCGCGAAGCCGGACACCGCATGCTCTTCCGCGTCGACACTTCGCAAATCCTGCTCTTCGACCCGGCGACCGACGAGCGGATCGACTGACCATGTCCTTGCTCCGCACCCGCGAAGACATCGAGCGCCACGAGATTCAAACTCTCGCGCCTTTCGCCCAGCAATCGCGCGCAACCCGCGGGCGGCTCCATCCGCAACCCGCCCACCGCTGGCGCACCGAATACCAACGGGATGTGGCCCGCATCATCCACTCCGCCGCCTTCCGCCGGCTGGAATACAAAACCCAGGTCTTCCTTAACGGCACCGGCGACCACTACCGCACGCGCCTCACCCACACCATGGAAGTCGCGTCGATCAGCCGCACGCTGGCCCGCTCCCTCGGATTGAACGAGGACCTCGCCGAAGCCGTCGCCCTCGCGCACGACCTCGGTCACTCGCCCTTCGGTCACTCCGGCGAAGAAACCCTCGACCGCCTGCTCAAGGACCACGGCGGCTTCGACCACAACGACCAGAGCCTGCGGGTCGTCACTCTGATCGAGAGCCCCTACGGGGATTTCGACGGACTCAATCTGAGCTTCGAAGTCCTCGAGGGCGTGCAAAAGCACGCCACCGCCCGCACCGCGCCCGGTCTGGGCGACTACCCCTGCGCCTGCCTCGAGGGACAAATCGCCGACTTGGCCGACGAGATCGCCTATTATTCCCATGACCTGCAGGACGGATTGGAAGCCGGACTGATCCAACCCGCGCAGCTGGCCGGCATCGCGGTTTGCGCCGATATCTCGCGCACCAACGGGCTCGACCTCGCCGGCACCGATGCCAAGACCGCCCGCTTCAGCCTCGCCCGGCTGCTTTCCAATCATCTCATCCACGACGTCCTCGAAGCCAGCGCCGCCCGCATCGCCGCCGCCGGCGTGCAGACTGCGGACGACGTCCGCCGCCAGGAACAGCTCCTCGTCGGCTACAGCGACCGCACCGCGTCGGAAACGAAAGCACTCCGCTCGTTCCTCTACGCCAATCTCTATTTCCATCCCGAAGTCAGCTCCGCCAACCAGCGGGCCTGCGACATGATGGCCGACGTCTTCAACGCCTACCTTGCCGACCCGGGCCAGATCGGACGCGAAGCCACCCGCCGCGTGCCGAACTGCGGACTCTACCGCGCGGCCGGCGATTACATCGCGGGAATGACCGACCGTTACCTCCTGCGCGAACATGGCCGACTCTTCCCTCGTGCCTGATCCCGGCGGTCTCGGACCCGCCCGCCCCACGGCCCTCACCCGCTTGTGGCAGGTCCTGCGCATTGTCATTCTGGTCTGGCTCGGACTCCTCGCCTTCCTCGCCCTGTCCCAACGCTCGATGATCTACCTCCCATCCAAAAGCGATGCCGCCACCCTCGATCGCGAAGCCGCCACCCGCGGTTTCGAGCCGTGGAAAAACACCGCCGGCGACACCATCGGATACCGCAACCTCGCCGCGCCCGACGATCCGCGCCCGCCCGCGGCCGTTCTCATCACCCACGGCAACGCCGGCTACGCCCTCCACCGCACCGACTACGTCACCATTCTCCGCACCGCCGCACCCGATCGCGCCCTTTCGATCTACGTCCTCGAATACCCCGGTTACGGCGCGCGTTCCGGCCGTCCGTCGCAAGCCCACTTCCTCGCGGCCGCGAACGAAGCCCTCGCGCAAATCCCCGCCAGCCTCCCGGTCATTCTCCTCGGCGAATCGATCGGCACCGGCGTGGCATGCGCCACCGCTTCGGCCAACGCCGAACGGGTCTCCGGGCTGCTTCTCCTCACGCCCTTCGACAGCTTGGCCAATGTCGCGCAGCACCACTACCCGCTGCTCCCCGTCCGCTGGATCCTGCGCGACCAATATCCCGCCGAAGAGTGGCTGAAAAACTACCACGGCCCGGTCGCCATCGTCCTCGCCGAAGATGACACCATCGTCCCCGCCAAATTCGGCCAAAAACTCCACCACACCTACCACGGCCCGAAAAAACTCATCATCGCGGGCGATGCCGATCACAACGACCTCCTCCACACCCTCCCCCCACCGGCCTGGAAGGAGGCGATCACTTTCCTCCTCAACTTGTAGCGGCGGCCTGTGACCGCCGGAGCCTGTCACTCAAGTCTCCCGCTCAAGTCTCAGCCCTATCTTCTCCGCTTGATCCCGAACGAATACCCGCTCCGGTGCCTGCCCCCGCCCGCCGCACGCGCCTTCACGTGCGTCGCGCCCGGATCGAGCAACGTGGTGTATTTGTAATCAAACCCCTCCATCTTCAATCGCGGGATCTTCATCCCGATGAAACGCTCGATCGATTCGATCATGGCCAAATCCTCGGCCGTCACCAGCGTGAACGCATCACCCACCGCCTGCGCACGCCCCGTGCGACCGATGCGGTGAACGTAGTCCTCCGGATGTCCGGGGATGTCGTAATTGATCACGTGCGAAACCCCTGCGATATCCAGACCGCGCGCCGCGATGTCCGTGGCCACGAGGACCTCGTAGCGCCCGTTCTTGAAGCCCTCGAGCGCTTCCTCGCGCTCCCGCTGCGTGCGGTTCGAGTGCAACGCGACAACCGAGTGGTTTTCTTTCTTCAACTGACGCGCAATGCGGTCCGCCCCGTCCTTCGTCCGGCAAAAGACCAGCACGCAATCAAAATTCGTTTTCGCCATCAGCGCCGACAGCAGATCGTATTTCTGATCCATGGCCACCGGATAAAAAGCATGCGTGACCGTCTCGGCCGGCGACATGCGCATGCCGATCTCGATTTTTTCCGGGTCATTGACCGCGAATTTGGCCAGCGACTCGATTTCCCCCGGCATGGTGGCCGAGAAAAAGAGCGTCTGACGTTTCTTCGGCAGCTTCTGGATGATCCGCCGCACCTGGGGTAAAAATCCCATGTCGAGCATCCGGTCGACCTCGTCGAGGACGAGAAACTCGAGGCCCCCGAGCGGCACCTCGTTCTGCTCCATGAAATCGAGCAAACGCCCCGGCGTGGCCACGATGATATCCGTCCCGCGCTGCAATTCCTCCCGCTGCTTCCCGTAACCCACCCCGCCGTAGAGCAGCGTGCAAGTCAGATCGCTGAAACGTCCGTAATCACGGAACGCCGTCTCCACCTGCATGGCCAGCTCGCGCGTCGGTTCGAGCACGAGGCAACGCGGCAATTTCTGGTGCGAGCCTAGCTTGCTCAGGATGGGCAACCCGAAGGCCGCCGTTTTTCCCGTGCCCGTCTGGGCCGAACCCATCAGATCCTTGCCCGACAAAATGACCGGAATGGCCCGCAACTGGATCGGCGTGGGATCGACAAAGCCCATCGACTGAACCCCGTGCACCACATCGTCCGACAACCCCAACTCGTTAAAACCCATAATTCAAGATCCGCCATCATCCCCCATCCCGCCTTGGAGGCAAAGAACAAACTCTCCCGACTTCCTCCTCGCCGCCGTCCTCACGCGAACGGATCCGCCAGCTTGACCCCGCAGTGCGCGAAATCCCCCGTATTGCGCGTGGCCACCGTGAGGCCGTGCTGCAAAGCCGAGGCGGCAATGAGACTGTCCTTCACCGGCATGGCACGTCCCCCGCGCCTCAGCCGTGCCAGCAGCGCAGCCCAGACGCGGGCCGTCTCCCTATCCATCTCCAAAACCGGCAACATTTCCGCCACCCGCGCAAACCATTCCTCCAACTTCTTCCGCCGGCGCCCTGACGGCAGAAGCAGGATGCCGAATTCGATTTCGCCGAGCACGACCGCATTGACCGCAACCTCGTGCTCGTGGCGACGCAGCCAATTCAACGCTTCCGCGGACGGCGAGACTTTTGTCGCCTCACTCAGGACATTGGCATCGGCGAGGAACTTCACAAAGAATCCGTCGACTCCGACGCAACGGGCCGGAACCAATCTTGGGCCGGACACTCCTGCAGCAAATCAACCAGTCCGCGCGCCGGAGGCCCCGGGGTTTTCCTGAGCAAATACCGTCCCGCTTCGATCCGCTCGACTTCGAACTCGTCTCCCACCCGCAGCGAGTCCTCCCGGCGGAGCGGCGCCGGCAAAACAATCTGACCCTTGCTGGAAAGCGACGTGACCATAAAAGTAAGATAACGTCTTACTGGGACCACGCAAGCGGCTTTCCCGCCTCCGGCTCAGCCGACCGCCTTCCTCTTCTCCACCACCCTCACTCCCTCCACACGCATCCCCTTGTCCACCGCCTTGCCCATATCATAGAGCGTCAACGCCGCCACCGTCACCCCGGTCAAAGCCTCCATTTCCACCCCGGTGCGGGCCTGCGTCCGCACCGTGCAAGTCACCCGCACGCCGCGCGGCTTGACCGCGAACTCCACCTCCACCGCGTCGAGCGGCAAAACATGGCACAGCGGGATCAGCCCCGCCGTCTGCTTGGCCGCCTGGATCCCCGCGACCCGCGCCACGGCCAGCACATCCCCCTTCGGCAGCGCCTGCTTCTTCAACAAACGAATCGTCGCCGCCTTGCAGACCAAAGTCGCCTCGGCCACCGCCACCCGCGCCACCACCGGCTTGGAGCCGACGTCGACCATCCGAGCCTCGCCCTTCTTGTTCACGTGGGACAATGCCTTCATGGTGTCCGAATAAACTCTGCTTCCGATCCCGCGGCGAGCCCCGATGACGGAACCCGCACCAGCGCATCGGCCAAAGCCAGCGCGGCAAGGTCTCCGGAGCTGGTCCAAGACAGCGGACGCAAACCTTCCCGCTCCTCGACCGCCGGCCACCATGTCTCGCGCGGATTTCCCGGGATCGCCGCCTCCACGCGCCTGTTCCCCATCACCGGCCTGCGCGGTCCGCCGCGCATGGCAGCCAACGCGGCCTCGACAAACACATGCAGGCAAACGAAGTGCGACAGCGGATTCCCCGGCAGCCCGAAGGCCCATTCCACACCGCGACGCGCGACGATGAGCGGCTTGCCGGGCCGCACCGCGACCTTCGTGACCAATAATTCGAACCCGGCCGCCTCGAGCACCTCCGCGGTGCAATCGTGTCCGCCCACACTCGCCCCGCCGGAAACCAAGAGCAAATCCCGCCGGCCCTCGACCGCGTGCCGCAAGGCGGACGCGTCTTCGCCGACCCGCTTTTGCCGTATCCGCATTCCAGCCGCGCGCGCCCAGGCCGCAACGAGCGGCGAATTGCTGTCCCGCACTTGGCCGGCTGAGGGCACTTTGTCAGCGCTCACGATTTCGTTGCCCGTGGCCACATGAAGAGCATCGATCGCGCGGGTCACCATGGGCCGCACGCAACCAATGCTCGCCAGCAAACCGACCGCACCCGTTCCGAGCACGGTGCCGGCTCTGACCAACACAGTTCCCGACCTCGCGTCCTCACCGCGCCGGCGCACATGATCGCGGCCGCGCCGGACAAATCGCACGGCGCCGTCCGACTCGGTGGCATCCTCCAGCATGATTACTTCGCCATCTTCCGGAACCGCCGCACCCGTCGCGATGCGCAGAGCCTTGCCGGCCACGAGCTGGGGATGCCGCCCATCGCCCGCCCGGATTTCTCCGCCGACGGCAAAAACTTCGGAAGCATCGTCGGCCCGGACGACATACCCGTCCACCGCCGAACGGTCGAAGGCCGGCTGGTCCTCCGGCGACCGCACGTCCTCGCGCAGAACGCCGCCAAGCGCATCAGCCAGTTCGGTCTCCACCGCTTCACGCGCCGTGACTTCGTTGCGCAGAAGTTGCCAAACTTCGTCCACCGTTTTCATGTCGCCACCTTCTTCCAAATGGGCACCTCGCGCTTCAGTCGGTTCATGAACTCCGCCAGCATCCCGAAAGCTTCGGCGCGGTGCTTCGCTTCGACACGCACCAAGATCGACGCCGCGCCCGCCGGCACGTGTCCGATGCGGTGCATCACCTCCATGGAGTAGCACGGATAGACCGCGGACAATTCGCCTGCCAGCCGCTCCATCTCCGACCGCGCCATGGGCTCGTAGGCTTCGTAGTCCAGCCCGGCGATGACGTGTCCGTCCTCCTCGCCGCGGACGACCCCGGCAAACTCCACCACCGCACCGGCACCATTCTCCGGACCGGTGACTCCGCGGGCCACGAGCGGCTCCCGCGTGATCTCGACCCGGATTTTCATCCTCCCGAAACCGGCGGGATCAAGGCCACTTCATCGTCAGGCCCGAAAATCTCCCCCGCCCCCGCATACGCCCCATTGCGCGCCAAGCGCGTTTCGGTGCGGTATCTCGCCAGTCCGGGCCAGCGGATGAGCAACAAATCCCACAACTGCGCAGCGTCGGCTTTGTCCGCGTCGACCTCGGCCTCCGCGGTGCCCGCCACCTCGCGCAGCTGCGCAAAAAAGAGGACCTTCATCGCCGCATCATGCCCGCGTGGGGTGAAACCCGCAACCAATCCGGGTTGCCCCCAACTGCCACCTCCTCCACCTTTGATCCGGTGAAATGGCACGCCGCCAACCTGCCCGATGTCGTCGGTGCCTTGTCGACCGACACGGAGCACGGACTCGATCCCTCGGAAGCCGCGGCCCGCCTCGATCGCAACGGCCCCAACCGCCTGACGCCCGCCCGCAGCACCCCCGCCTTTGTCCGCTTCCTCCAGCAATTCCACCAACCGCTCATCTACATCCTCCTCGCCGCCGCAGCCATCTCCGGCGCGCTCGGGGAATGGACTGATGCCTCGGTCATTTTCGCCGTCGTGCTGATCAACGCCATCGTCGGCTACCTGCAGGAAAGCAAAGCCCTCGACGCCATCGCCGCCCTCGCCCGCGCCATGGTCGCCGAAGCCACCGTCATCCGCGGCGACGAGAAACTCCGCCTCCCCGCCGAGGAACTCGTCACCGGCGACCTCGTCCTCCTCGAACCCGGCGACAAAGTCCCGGCCGATCTGCGCTTGGTCTCCGTCCGTGACCTCCACGCCGCCGAGGCTTCGCTCACCGGCGAATCGGTGGCCGTGGCCAAACATGCGGAACCCGCACCCCCCGACGCGCCCTTGGGAGACAGAACCTGCCTTGTTTTCGCCGGCACCTCCGTGACCCGCGGACGCGGACGCGGCGTGGTCGTCGCCACCGGGGACCGCACCGAGATGGGCCGAATCTCCGGCTTGATGGCCGCCACGGAAAAGCTGGCCACACCGCTGACCGCGAAAATCGCCCAATTCAGCCGCTACCTGCTCGTCGCCATCCTCGCCCTCGGCGCAGTGACCTTCGCTCTCGGCCTTTGGCGTGGCGAACCCGCCGACGAAATGTTCATGGCCACCATCGCCCTCATTGTCGGTGCCATCCCCGAGGGCCTTCCCGCCGCCATCACCATCATGCTGGCCATCGGCGTGTCCGCCATGAGCCGCCGCCGCGCCATCATCCGCAAACTCCCCGCAGTGGAAACGCTCGGGAGCACGGACGTCATTTGCTCGGACAAAACCGGCACGCTCACGGAAAACCAAATGACTGTGCAGGCCGTCCACGCCGACGGCACCGACCTCGAGGTCACCGGCGCCGGCTACGATCCGACCGGATCGATCGGTGACGGTGACGCCCTTACGTCCGACACACGGGAAACCCTGCTGGCCGGCGCGCTCTGCAACAATGCGTCCCTCGCCTACGATGAAAGCCAGGCATCTTGGACGATCAAAGGCGACCCGACCGAAGCGGCGCTTTTGGTCAGCGCGCACAAAGCGGGACTGGCAGCCGACGAGGCCCAGGAGGATTTCCCGCGCGTGGACGAAATTCCTTTCGAATCGGCCCGGCAATTCATGGCCACGCTGCACGATACGCCGGACGGGGCGCATCGCCGCATCTTCGCCAAAGGCTCGCTCGATGCGCTATCGCAGCTGACCGGCGGGCAAGACGAAGCGTGGCACCAAGCGGCGCATCGCTTGGCCGCCCGCGGACTGCGCGTGCTCGCCTTCGCCGGCGCCGAGGTGGACGCCGGCACGGAGCGTTTGGAAATCGACGACCTGCGCGGCTCTCTCCGCTTGATCGGCCTGCAAGGCATGATCGACCCGCCCCGCGCAGGCGTGCGCGAAGCCGTGGCCCTTTGCCGCTCGGCCGGCATCCGCGTCAAAATGGTCACCGGCGACCACCCGATCACCGCCGCGGCCATCGCGCGCCAACTCGACTTGGACGGACGCGGCGAAGAGGCACCGCCGCCCGAGGCGGTGGAAAGCCGGCAACTGGAAGCGGCGGACGACAACCAACTCGCCGATTTGGCGGAATCCGTTCACGTTTTTGCCCGCGTCTCCCCCGAGCAGAAATTGCGCCTCGTCTGCGCCCTGCAGGAACGCGGACACACCACGGCGATGACCGGGGACGGTGTCAACGACGCCCCGGCCCTCAGGCAGGCCAACATCGGCATCGCCATGGGCCGCAGCGGGACGGACGTGGCCAAAGACGCCGCGGACATGGTGCTGACCGACGACAATTTCGCCTCGATCGAGGCGGCCGTGGAGGAAGGCCGCACCGTTTTTGCCAACCTTTCCAAATTCATCACCTGGACCCTGCCGACCAACCTCGGCGAGGGCCTCATCGTGCTCGCCGCCGTTGCCGCCGCCATGCCCTTGCCCGTTTCCGCCGTGCAAATTCTCTGGATCAACATGACCACCGCGATCTTTCTCGGCCTCATGCTGGCCTTCGAGCCGAAGGAAAGGGACATCATGAACCAGCCGCCGCGCCCCGCCTCGGCTGCCATCCTTTCGCCGGCGCTCATCTGGCGCACCCTCCTTGTCGGGGTGTTCATCGTTGTTTCCGCCATGCTCCTTTTCCTTTGGCAGCGCGCGCAAGGGGCATCGATCGAACAAGCCCGCACCGCCGCGGCCGCCGCGGTCGTGGTCATCGAAATGTTCTATCTGCTCGGTTGCCGCTCCCTCGACCGCTCTCCGCGCTCCGTCGGATGGTTTTCCAACCCGTGGATCTTCGCCGGGCTCGGACTGATGACCCTCGCGCAACTCCTCTTCACCTACGCGCCATTCATGCACAACCTCTTCGGCACCACGCCGCTGCCTTGGCAGACGTGGCTTCCCATCCTCGGCACCGGCATGGCAGCCTACCTCCTCGTCGCCTTCGACAAATGGCACCGGCGTGCATGACCATCGACCAGCAGTCCGTCTCCCTCGACCCGCGCGATCCGGATTTCGTCCAAGACCCCTACCCCTTTTACGCCGAACTGCGCGCCCGCTGTCCCGTTTTCCGTTGGAAGGAATACGGCCATTGGTGCTTCGCCGGCTATGACGATGTCGGCGCCCTGCTCCGCGACCGCCGCTTCGGACGCCAGATCCTGCACCTGGCCACCCGCGAGGAACTCGGTTGGCCCGAAACACCGGCGCATCTCGCGCCTTTCTACCAATTCGAAGAACACTCCCTGCTCGAAATCGAACCCCCCTTGCACACCCGCCTGCGCGGGTTCATCAATCCGTCATTCCTCCCGCGCCAGATCGAAAGGCTCCGGCCGGATGTGGAGCGCCTGTCGCACGAACTGGTCGACCGATTCGCCGGGCAGAAATCGACCGATCTGATCGCATCCTTCGCCGAACCCGTCCCCGTCATGGTCATCGCCCGCTTCCTCGGCGTCCCCGACAACATGGCGCCGCAAATCCTCGCGTGGTCCCATGACATGGTCGCCATGTATCAGGCCCGCCGCGATCGCGCCGTGGAAGACCGCGCTGTCGCTGCCACCGTGGCCTTCAGCGCTTACATGCGCGGACTCCTCGCCGAACGCCGAGCCACTCCCGGCGAGGACTTTCTCTCGCAGCTTCTCACCGCCCGCGACGACAATGGCAAAGCCCTGACCGAAGACGAACTCGTCACCACCGCGATCTTGCTCCTCAACGCCGGCCACGAAGCCACCGTGCACTCCCTGGGCAACGGCGTGCAGGCCCTCCTGCGCCACGGCAGAGCGTGCGATTTCCTGGCCGACCCCGTGCGCTGCAGCGAAGAAATGCTCCGCTTCGACACCCCGCTCCACATGTTCAAGCGCTACGCGTTGCAGGATCTCGAATACGGCGGTCTGTCGCTGCGCAAGGGCGACCAGATCGGCCTCCTCCTCGCCTCGGCCAACCGCGACGAGGAAAAGTTCCCCTCTGCGACCGGCTTCCTCCCCGCGCGCCATCCGAACCCGCACGTCAGCTTCGGCGCCGGCATCCACTTTTGCATCGGCGCCCCTCTGGCCCGACTCGAAATGCAAACCGCCCTCCGCGTCCTCTTCGAACGCCTCCCCGATCTGCGCTTGGATTCCCCGGCCCGCTATCGTGACACGTGGCACTTCCATGCCCTGGAGTCACTCGCGGTTGCGTTCTGAAAAGTGGAAGCGGTGGGGACGCCGCTTCTGCTTTTTCCTCACTCCCCTCGCGGCTTCCAATGCGGGAACAAAATGACCCCGTCGAGTTGCGCCATGCCGGATCTGCGCTTATATCTTCGGGGTGTCCGCCCCTGCCCGCAGTTTGTGCAACCCTTTCAGCTGGATGGTTTTGGTTCTGGGTTGCGGCCCGACCGGGCATGCCGACACCGAGCTGAACGTGCCCGGGCACCGTCTGGTGTGGAACGACGAGTTTGAAGCACCTTCGGTGGACCGCAGCAAGTGGGACGTCGCCACCGGAGTCAACGCTTGGTATCAGCGCGCCAGCGATGGACGCTGGGTCGAACCGCAATGGTTCAATGAGCCCTTCGCGCCATGGATTCAAGCGGGGACCATCAACGGGGAGCGCCAATACTACTCGCCGAACAATGTCACGGTGAACGACGGCGTTCTCCAGATCCAGGCCAGGCGCGAGGCTGTGGTCAATCCGGTGGGCATCTACGATCCGCAGTTCCACCGCTACACCTCGGGAAAGCTGAACACCGCGGACGAGTTCCAATTCCGCTTCGGCATCGTTCGTTGGCGGGCCCGGTTGCCGGCGGGTCAGGGCATGTGGCCGGCTCTTTGGCTGCTCAATGCCCCGGATCCTTGGTATTGGGACGATGAAATCGACGTGATGGAGGCCCGCGGCTCGCTCCCGAACATCACGACCAGCGCCCATCACTTCAAAACGGGCGCCGACCGCGCCAACCAATACAACAGCGCCGAGCTCAACACCGGCCTCAACCTCCAGGCCGGCTTCCACGAATACGGACTGGAATGGACAACCGGCCGCATCCAGACGCACTTCGATGAGCAGGTCGTTTTCACGGATACCGAGAGAGTACCCCAAGGCCCGATGTTTCTCATCATGAACGCCGCCGTCGGCGGTCTTTTTGACGGCGTTCCGGCCAGCGACGCGATCTTCCCGAGCAACTTTCTCATCGACTGGGTGCGCGTCTGGCAACCCTCCCGCTGGCCCAGCGACTTGGCCGACGGGGACTTTGAGACCTACCAAGGAGCGCACTGGGCCAACTGGAATACTCGCGACGACGGCAACTTGAGCACCGTGACCAATGGTGCGCTCCACGGGCGTTCCTCGGTGCGCATTGGTCGCTTGAATACGATGATCTCGGGAGAAACCGTCGCATCGAATCTGCTCACCGATGGCAGTGCCGGCGGCTGGAGCGGTTGGCTCAACCAACTCGATGCCGATGGCCGGGAAATTTCCGGTGGCGGGATCAGCCCCGCCAGCATACCGGCCACGGCGGCGGACGACACGGTCACGCTCGCCGTGCACCAGACCGCCCCCTCCCCGGGCGCCAACGCCGTCGTCTACCGTCAGCTCGGCGGAGCTCTGGTGCGCGGGCTCAACCTGACCTACACCGGCACGATCGGGATCGATGAGGCCTTTCCCGTCGGGACAGAGGCGATCGCTTTTATCCGTATCTTCCGAGGGGACTATAGTTTTTCCGATGTGAGGACCTCGGTGAAGACCGCGGGCACATTCACCATCCAAGCCGCTATTCCCCCGACTAATGTTGCTTTTATTCAAGTGGGCCTCGAGACCAGCGGCCCGACGGGTTCCGCCGGGCGTCTCGTCGCCACGGCATTGAGACTCCTGGACGATGCGTCCGCTCCGCCCGCTGACACCACCGACCGCACAGGCTTCACCCAAACGATGGCCGCCCGCCCCGGAGCCACCGTTCGCTACGGACTGCTGGCCGCCAATTCCGCCGCCGATCCGCTCGGAGCAGGCGCCGAAGGCCGCCTGCGGCTCGAGTTTCTCGACGGCGCGAGCGTCCCGATCTCCGAGGTGATCACGCCCCTCGTCGATGCAGCGAGCCCGCACCGGGCATTCGCGTGGTCGCTGGAAAGCGTGACGCCCGCTTCGGCCGCGTGGGTGCGGCTCTCGATCGAGCGTTTCACCTCCGCCCCGGAAACCGACACCTCGGGCAGCATGATTGCCGACGCTGTTTTCCTCCAGGTGCCAGGCCAGAGCGCCCTGCCCCTCTTCACCGGTCAACCGGCCCGCCGGCTTGTCGTCAGGGACGGCGATCCTCTCGTCCTTGATATCACCGTCAGTTCGACCACCCCCGTGACCTACCAGTGGTATCACGAAGGCGAAAAGACGGTCACGACGGCCGATGCCGCCTTGGTCGCGACACCATCGCTTGCCGGCACCCATTTCGTGGTCGCCCGCAACGCCGCCGGACCGGTGGTTGGCGCTGTCACGGCGCTCACCGTGCTCGACGCGGGACCCGACAACGACGGCGATGGAATCAGCGACACGGATGAAGCCACGGTTTACGGCACGAATCCCCTCCTCGCCGATTCTGACGGTGATGGTTTGTCCGACTACCACGAACTCTTCGCCACGCAGACCGATCCGCTCAGTCCCGCCAGCGCCTTCCGCATTACCGCGGTGGCCATGGTTGCCGGGCAGTTGGAGCTTACTTTCGAGTCAGTCCCCGGCCTCGAATATCAACTCGAAGCTAGTTCGGACCTCGTTGGCTGGGCGCCCGCGGGCCCGGCTTTTGTCGCCACGGAAACGACCAGCACGCGCCGCGATCCGTTGCCGTTTTCTGCTGCGACACCGAGATTCCTGCGCGTTACGGTCAATCCCTGACCCGCCTCTCGTGGGCGTCTTTACTCGGCCTTGGGTTTGAGGTGCGGGAACAAAATGACCTCGCGGATCGAGTCCGCCCCGGTCAGCAGCATGATCAAACGATCGATGCCCATGCCCATGCCTCCGGCCGGCGGCATGCCGTATTCGAGGGCCTGCAAGAATTCCTCGTCGATCTTGTGCTGCTCGCCGCCGCTTTGCTCGACCAAGCGCTCGCGCTGCACCACCGGATCGTTCAATTCCGAGTAACCCGGCGCGATTTCTTGTCCGTTCATGACCAGTTCGAACACATCAAGCACGGCCGGGTCCTCCGGATTCGTCTTGGCCAGCGGGATCAATTCTTTCGGACAATGGGTGACAAAGCACGGGTCGATAGTCTTTTCCTCGACCAGCTTCTCGAAAACATGCTGCGTGACTTCGTAGTCCTCGAGGCAATGGGAAATATCGAGGCCCAACTCGACCGCACGATTGCGTCGGCCGGACACATCGCGGGCGAACCAACCCGGTTCGGCTTCCTCGACCAAGTCCCGGTAGCGCGCCCGGCGCCAGGGGCGCGAAAGATTGATCACGCGGGTGACACGGCCCTCCGCATCCGTGTGCTCGATCTTCAGCCCGCCGCAGACCCGCTCGGCCACGCGGCAAACGAGATCTTCGACCAGTTGCGCCATCATCTCGAAGTCCGCATACGCCCAGTAAGCCTCGAGCATGGTGAATTCCGGGTTGTGACGCCTGGAAACCCCTTCGTTGCGGAAGTTGCGGTTGAGTTCGAACACCTTGGTGAACCCGCCGACGAGCAAACGCTTCAAATAGAGCTCCGGCGCGATGCGCAGGAAAAGATCCATGCCGAGCGCGTTGTGGTGCGTCTCGAACGGCGTGGCCGCCGCCCCGCCCGCCACGGCTTGCATCATCGGCGTCTCGACCTCGAGAAATCCGCGCTCCTCGAAAAACGAGCGGATCTCGCGGATGATGGCAAAACGCTTGGCGAAGACGGCCCGCGCGTGCTCGTTGGAAATAAGATCGAGGTAGCGCTGACGGTGCCGCGCCTCGACATCCTGCAGGCCGTGCCATTTTTCGGGCAGCGGATGCAGCGACTTCGAGAGAAGGACGAATTTTTCCGCTTTGATCGAGGGCTCGCCGGTTTTTGTCGTGAAGCACTCGCCCTCGACCCCGACGAAATCGCCGATGTCGAGCAGCTCGTAAATCCTGACCCCCTCCTCGCCAAGGGCCTTGTCCTGCAAATAAACCTGCAGGCGTCCGCTGTGGTCGCTGATGTCGAGGAAGTGGCTCTTGCCCATGTCGCGACGCGCCGTGACCCGCCCGGCAGCCGCCACTTTCCTGCCTTCGGCAAAGGACGCACGCACTTCACCGACATCGCCGCTTACCGGAAAGGCCGCGCCGTAAGGCCGGAGGCCCGCGGCGGCCAACTCGGCGCGCTTGGCCAAGCGCACGGCCGTCAAAGTATTGGGTTCGCTCATGGAGCCGCACAGAATGCGGAGAGCGCCCCGCCCGCGCCAGACGAAATTACCAGGCGACGCTCGCCGTCGATCCGTCGCGGTCGAAAAAGTGCCCCGCATCCTGCGGGGAAATCCGCTCGATGGTCCGGCCGAGGCTGCGGGCCGATTCCTCCACGGTCAACGGCGCCTGCGGGCCGCCCATTTCGGTTCGCACCCAGCCGGGAGTGACCGCGACCACCGTGATCCCGCGCGGACGCAGCTCCGCGGCCATGGTCCGCGTGAGCATGTTCAACGCCGCCTTGGACGCGCTGTAGCAGTAGTGGCGCGCATCCTCCTTGCGCGAAATAGACCCGGCCAGCGAGCTGATGTTGACCACGCGAGGGTGCGCGGCGGCTCCGAGCAGAGGCAAAAAGGCCCGCGTGACCCGCGCCACGCCGACCACGTTGACCGAAAACGCCTCCTCGAAAAGCTCCAACGGCAAATCCTCCAGCCGCTCATCGCCTTCCTCGGGAAAGACACCCGCATTGTTGACCAGCGCATCCAAGGCCCGGACTTTGCCCGCGGCTTCCTCCACCGCGCCGCGCACACTTTCATCGCTGCGCACATCCAAGGCCACAATGTCGATCACTCCCGGCTTGGCTTCGCACGCTGCCGCTTGCAAGCCGCGCGCCTCCGACGGGTGGCGCGCCCCCGCCAGGACATGGCAGCCGCGCGAGGCCAACTCCCGAACCAAAGCCAAACCAATCCCCCGGCTCGCGCCGGTCACCATGACACTCCTCATATTCATTGCCGATAGACTGGCAGCAACGGCGCCGGCGGGCCAGCCGCCCGAGCCGAGGCTGGCATCGAGGGCGCCCGCCCGTTATGGACGGGGACAGTGAAGGCCCTCCGCATGCATCCCTTCCGCTTGTCGCGGGCCGAAGTTCTTATCTTCGGCTCGGCCGCCGCTCTGCTCGCCGCCGCTCTGCTCCTCTCACTCTTCTGGGCCCAGCGGTATTTTCTGGAAACCGCACGCCAACGGGACCTCGACCGGGCGGAGCGCTACATCCGGCTGTGCCGCGACAAACTCGAGGCGGAATCGATGGCGGCTCCGGCTGAAGAAAGCCTCCGCCAACTGCGCGAAATCGGACTTTTTCTCGACGTCTTTCCCCCGGAAACCACCATCCCTTCGCCCAATCCCCGCTACCTTCCGGGACAGCAATCGGTCGAGGCTTGGGACCGGGTCCGCGGTCCCGACGGTCGCACGCTTTCGGTCATCCGGATCGGTCGTTATGACAGCACCTCGCGTCTGACCCTGCGCGCCGTGCGCGCCTACACCCTGGCCGGCGCGGTCGGCGGCCTCCTCTTGCTCGGCTTTGTCTGGCTCGCCCTGCGGCGCACCTACATCCGCGGCATCTCCCGCCTGACCGAAGAAATTGCCTCCGGCGCACCCGGACCCGCGTCCGGGGACGAAACCGCGGACCCGCTTCACGGACTGCGCGCCGCATTGCGGCAAGCCTTCGCCGCGCGCGACAGCGAAGCCGCCCGGCGCCAGCGCCTGATCGACGGGCACGAGGAAGCCGCCTGCACCGGAACCACGGACGGGACCCTGCTCGAGGTCAATGCCGCCTACTGCCGGATATTCCGCAAAACCCGCGACGAACTCGTCGGGACGAACTATCTCGATCTCATCCCGTCGTCCGATCGCAGTGACGCGCTGGGCAACCTCCGCCGACTCTCGCGGCGCCATCCGGTCAACACCGTCGAGCACCGCGTTGTGCTGCCCGACGGCAGCATCCGCTGGATGCGCTGGCGGGACCATGCCGTCTTCGACCCAACGGACAAGGTCAGCGAAGTCCTCTCCTTCGGCACCGATATCACAGCCGAGAAGGAACTCGTCATCCGCTTGGCGGGTTTGCAGCGCGCTTTCGACCAGATGCAGTCGCTCGCCCGCACCGGCAGCCTCCGTTGGGACCTCAGCGCGGACCGCATGGAATGGACCGGCGAAACCTTCCGCCTTGTCGGTCTCAGCCCCGAGGAAACCGCGCCGACCCTCGACCGGTTGCTCGGAGCGGTTCTGCCCGAAGACCGCGAACCCCTGCGCCGGCTTTTCGAGCGCGCCCGTGAGAACGGCGATCCTTTCGAACACGAATTCCGCGCCATGCTTCCCGATGGGTCCACCTCCGTCCTGCAAAGCCGCGCCGAGGTGCGTGCCGATGCCAAGACCAAAATTCTGGACCAACTCACCTGCACGCTGCGCGACATCACCGCCCTGCGCGAGGCCGAGGCCGCGACCAAACGCGAGCTCCGGTTCCGCGAGGCCATCGAACAATCGCTGACGGCCGGTATCGTGGTCGCCGACGACAAGGGGCGCAATCTGCTGGTCAATCCCGCTTTCTGTGCCATGACCGGATGGAGCACGGAGGAATTGGTCGGATTGTCCGCCCCATACCCCTACTGGCCGGAGGAAGAATTGCCGGCCATCCACGCCGCCTTCGAACAGGCCCTGCAAGGCAAGACACCGCGCAACGGTTTCGAACTGCGCTTCCGCCGCAAGGACGACTCGCGCTTCGACGTCCTGGTCAATGTCGCCCCGCTGCTCGACAATGACGACCGGCATCTCGGCTGGCTCGGAGCGGTGACCGACATCAGCGCCATCCAGCAAACACGCCGCGACCTGCAAACGGCCAACGAACGATTGCGCATCGCGCAGGATGTCGCGGGGATCGGTATCTGGGACTGGGATCCGGTCAATGACACCCTGCACTGGGACCGCCAATCTTTCGGGATCTTCGGCCATCCGGAGGGAACCAATCCCCAAGCGGTCTGGGAGAAGGCCCTGGGCCAAGGCGAGCGGGAGCGCCTGACCTACGAACTCCGGCGTCTCATCGGGACCGGCGGGGCCGGCGGACAGGACCTCATCCGCGCGCAATGGCCCGACGGCTCAATCCACGACATCGTTTCGACTTACAGTATCATGCGTGACGACTCCGGCCGGGCCGTCCGCGTGCTCGGCATCAATCGCGACATAACCGCCGAATTGGAAGAGGAACGCGAGTTGCGCGATGCCAACGAGCGCCTTGCCGCCGCGCTCGAGGGCGGCCAGTTCGGCACCTTCGAACACATCATCGGCCTCGGGGATATCAATTGGAGTCCGGCCAACTACGAGATCAATGGCATCGACCGCGCGGTGACCGACCCGGCGAAGCTTTTCAAGTTGTGGAAGGAAAACGCGGGTGACTTCTTCCCTCAAGTCATGGAACGCATGGACGCCATCCCTGTCGACACTCAGCACATGACCTACGCATTCACGGCGCGGCCGGCGGGCAAGGAACCGCGGCGGATCCGGACCAGCGTCTTCATCGAGCGCAACAAGCATGGTCATCCCGTCCGCCTTGTCGGCATCACACAACGCCTGGACTGGCCCGTGGCCGCCGGTCCCGCTTTCCGCCCTTCCTTGACTCCAAAGCGCGCCGATTTAGCGTAACCTTCTTCATGATGCCATCCGGTTCCGGCCCTTCGCGCCCGCCGCGGTATGCCTGGAAACGTGATCCGGTCTTCCGGTTCCTCTCCTCGCTGCGGTTGGCCGTCATTCTGCTGAGCACTCTCATCGTCATGAGCATCGTCGGCACGCTGGCCGAATCGAAATTCGACGCCGACACCGCGCGCACCTGGATCTACGAGGCGCCCTGGTTCCACCTCTGGCTTCTTTTCCTCGGGGCGAACCTCACTTGCAGCGCCCTCATGCGCTGGCCCTGGAAAAAATACCACACCGGCTTCCTCCTCACCCACCTGGGAATCATCACCGTGATGATCGGCGCCGTCATCGGGCAGATCTGGGGCATCGAGGGAACCATGACGCTTTTCAAAAACTCCCCGCCGGACAACAAGCTCGTGCTGCAGACCCGGCAAATCACGGTGCGCGATCCCGATGCGCAGCGCGCCGTGATGATCGAACTCGGACGTCAACCGGTCCGCATCCGCGACGGCCGCCCGCTCGATTTATGGACCACCCCGGGCGGATGGAATCTCGAGGTGGTGGCCGACTCTCCGCGGCTCACCGCCTACTTCCAACCCGCCGCCGCTCCGTCCGGCCCGCCCGCCGTGCTCGTCCGTCTGCAAACCAGGGCCATGAACCAGACCATCGAGCAATGGCTGCTGGCCGACGACCGCGACCACAACCGCCTCGATCTCGGACTCATCACCGTCGACCTGGCCACCGCCGGCGCGCCCGCCCCCGTCACCGGTGCGGCCAACCGCGCCGTCCTCACGGTGCAACCCGGCGGCACATTGCAACTCTTCCTCCACGCCGCCGGTCGCCAAGTCTCTTCGGGCCCTCTCGCCGCCGGTCGGCCGGTCATCACGGGATGGAACGACTGGACGATCGAGGCGCTCGAGGTTCTTCCCGCCGCGCAACCCGGGTTCCGCTTCGACCCGCTCCCCAAAGGCGAACCGATCCCTCCGGGCCAGACCCTCCTCGATGGCATCCTCGTGCGCGCCAGCAAGGCCGACCGCACCGTGGAGCAATGGGTCGGCGCCGGATGGCGCGTCAGTCTGCCCACCGGCAGCTTCCCGCTCGAGATCGCCTACGGCTGGGAGGTCGCCGACCTGCCCTTCGGACTCGAGTTGAAAAATTTCACCGTCGAACGCAACGAAGGCACCGACGAACCTGCCTCCTTCCGCAGCGACTTGGCCATGGTCCTGCCGGACGGAACGGTCGACGGCACCGGCTCGTGTTCCATGAATCAACCGGCCAACTACCCGCAGGCCCTCTGGCGTTCCCTCACCGGACTGACCTACAAAATGTCCCAAGCCTCGTGGAACCCCAACGACCTCACGCAGAGTTCCGTGCAAATCCTCCGCGATCCGGGTTGGCTCTTCAAATGGATCGGCTCGCTCATCCTCTGCGCCGGCCTCGTCACCATGTTCATCTTCCGACGCCCCGCCGCCCCGCAACATGCCCCGGCCGGTTCGTCGACCGCGCCGACCGGCCGCACCCCGCAACTCTCCTCCATACCGTGAAACTCCTCCCCGCCCTCCTCCTCGCCACCGCCGCCGCATTGCCCGCCGCCCCGCCCGCGGCCGAAATCACTCCGTGGGAAAGCCTCGTGGTGCAGGATTCGGGACGGCGCAAACCGGTCGGCACCTTCGGACACGAAGTGCTGGTCAAAATCGCCGGACGCGACCCCGTGCGCACCACCGACGGCGAAACCTTCAACGGCAGCGCTTTCGCCTTCTCCCAGCTTTTCGCCACCCGCGACTGGAGCGAGGAGCCGATGGTTCTCGTCTCCTATCGTCCGCTGGTCGAAGCCCTCGGCCTCGATGCCTCCCGCAAGCGGTTTTCCCGCCAAGAACTCGCCGGGGCGACGAAGCTCACCGCCTTCTCGCAGGAAGCCGCTGCCCTGCGCCAAGCCGGCGAGCCCGTGCCGCGTCTCAACACCGAGGCGCAAACTGTGCTCGGACGCCTGCAGCTTTTCGACGCGCTCGGGGCCACCACCGCGTTCCTCCTCGCCCCGCCGCCGCCGGGCTCGCCCGCCGGCTCGCCATGGTTGTCCATCGACCAACTCGCCGCCGCCTACCCGCCGGAGAAATCCGCACCCATCGTGCAGGACCTGCGCAATTTGAACGTGGCCGGACGCGAGGGCGACGATGCCACGTTCGATGCCGCCGCGCAGCGCCTCGTCGACGACCTCCGTGCACTCAACCCCGAAGTCTATCCCCCGTCAGCCGTGGTCGACCGGGAGAATTTCTACAACCGCCTCAAACCTTTCGACACCGCCATGTGGCTGCTCATCCCCGCCTCGTTGCTCCTGCTCGCCGGTGCGCGGCACGGAGCGCGCCGGTGGCTGCTCCGCGGCGGCGTGATCCTCAGCGCGGCTTCGCTCGGCTTCATGCTTTACGGCCTCCTCCTCCGCGTGATCATCGCCGGCCGCGCCCCCGTGACCAACATGTATGAATCCGTCGTCTGGGTCGCCATGGGCACCGTCCTGTTCGGACTCATCTTCTTCGCCGCTTACCGCAACCGCCTCATGCTCCTGAGCGCCTTGCCCGTCAGTTTCCTCTGCCTCCTCCTCGTGCGCAGCCTCCCCGTGGCCATGCCCGCGCGCCTCGATCCGCTCGTCCCCGTGCTGCGCGACAACTTCTGGCTCACCGTCCACGTGCTGACCATCACGCTGAGCTACGCCGCCTTCGCCCTCGCCCTCGGCTTCGCCCACGTCGTCCTCTGGCGTTACATCCGCAAACCGGAGGCAGCCGAGGCGATCCGCCCGCTGCACGACTGGCTCTACCGCATGATGTTCGTCGGCCTCATCCTCCTCGCCACCGGCACCATCCTCGGCGGCGTCTGGGCCAACTACAGTTGGGGACGCTTCTGGGGTTGGGACCCCAAGGAGACATGGGCCCTCATCGCGCTCCTCATGTATGTCGTGGCCATCCACGGCAAAATGGCCGGCTGGTGGGGCGACTTCGGACTCGCGGTGGCTGCGGTGGTCAACTTTGCCGGTATCATCATGGCTTGGTATGGCGTGAACTACGTCCTCGGCGCCGGACTGCACAGCTACGGATTCGGCGTGGGCGGCGAAGGCTATGTCCTCGCCTTCCTCGCCCTCGAAGCTGCCTACGTAGGACTGGCTATGGTGCGCCACCGCGGCGCGCGCCAAATGGACGCCGTTCCGGCCTGAGCAACGCTCCCGCCGGATCGCTGTTCGACGCCCGGTGCGGCGATGATGCAGCTTGTGGAACGCTCCTCGCGGGACGATCCTTGGTTTGTTGAAGACAAAAAGCGCCAAGCGCCGCGGATCCGCGGCGACCAAGGAGGGCGCCACTGCGCCTGAAGACGACTTTCCCATCGTGGGCATCGGTGCTTCGGCCGGAGGTCTTGCCGCCTTCGAGGCTTTTTTCTCCGGCATGCCCGCGGACCGCGATCCGGGCATGGCCTTCGTCGTCGTCCAGCATCTCGCCCCGGACCACAAAAGCATCCTCTCCGATCTCATCCAGCGCTACACCCGCATGGCAGTGCATGAAGTGACCGACGGCATGGTCGTCGCGCCCAATTGCGTTTACATCATCCCGCCCGGCTATGACATGGCCCTGCTCAACGGGTCCCTGCAACTGCTCAACATCACGACCACGCGGGGACAGCGCCTGCCCGTCGATTTCTTTTTCCGTTCGCTTGCCCAGGACCAGAGGGAGCGCGCCATCGGCATCATTCTCTCCGGCACGGGCAGCGACGGAACCCTCGGCGTGCGGGCGATCAAGGAGGAGAACGGCATGGTCATCGTGCAAATTCCGGAATCCGCGGAATTCGACGGCATGCCGCGCAACGCCGTCGCCACGGGACTGGTCGACTACCAACTCCCGCCGGCCGAAATACCCGCCAAGCTCGTGGCTTACGCCGATCACCTGGTCGGACGCCGTCCCATCGACGTTATTCCCCACACCGAATCAGAAGCCTCGCTGAAAACGATCTTCCTCCTGCTCCGCACGCAGACCGGCCACGACTTCTCGCTCTACAAACCGACCACGATCAACCGCCGCATCGAGCGCCGCATGGCGCTGCAGCAGATCGACCGTCTTGAGTCATACGTCAGCTACCTCAACAAAACCCCCGACGAGGTCGAGGCGCTCTTCCGTGATTTGCTGATCAATGTGACGCGGTTTTTCCGCGACCCGGAGGCATTCGCCGTCCTCGGGAAAGAAGTCATCCCGCGCCTTTTCGAAGGCCGGGCTGACGGCGGTGCGGTGCGCGTCTGGGTGCCGGGTTGCTCGACCGGCGAAGAAGCCTATTCGATCGCCATGCTTCTGGCCGAGCAGATGGAATCCCTGGGCCACAGCTATCCCGTGCAGTTGTTCGCCACGGACATCGACAACCGCGCCATCGCGGCGGCTCGGGCGGGTGTCTATCCGGCCAGCATCGCGGCCGATATTTCCCCGCAACGATTGGCCCGCTTCTTCTCGGCCGAGCGCGATTCGGGCGTTTTCCGTGTGAACAAAACCCTCCGCGACATGCTGGTTTTCTCCGAGCAGGACGCGATCAAAGATCCGCCGTTTTCCAAGCTCGACCTCCTCAGCTGCCGCAATCTGCTCATCTACCTCACGCCGGAACTGCAGCAGAAGCTCCTTCTTCTTTTCCACTACGCACTCAATCCAGGAGGCACCCTTTTTCTCGGCACCTCGGAGAGTACGGGCGAAGCGGGCAGCCTCTTCACCACGATCGATCCCAAAGCCAAACTTTACCGCCGCAAAGACGAGGGGCCAACCGTCCGCGGACGTGGAGCCGTTCCGCCGGCCCTCACTGGCGAGGTATTGATCCCGCGCCACCCCGCACACAGACTAGGTCCGACCGTGAAGACACCGCTGCGCGAACTGACCGAACGGGAACTGCTTGCCCACACCGGTTTGGTCGGGGCGCTGGTCAACGCGAAGGGTGATGTTCTTTATTTGCACGGACGCTCGGGCCTCTACCTCGAGCCGCCCACCGGGGAACCCGGAGTGAGCAACATCCTCTCCATGGCCCGCGAAGGATTGCGCGTCGCTCTCGCCTCCGCCCTGCGCAAAGCCGCGTCGTCCTCGGATGTCGTGCGCGCACCGGGCGTGCGGGTCAAAACGAACGGCCATTCCGTGGTCATCGACCTGACCGTGCGCCCCCTTCAACACGCCAAGGGATCAGAGCCGCCGCTCTTGCTCGTCATCTTCGCCGAACCGCGCGAAGCGCCGGCCGATCAAGCCCCCGCCCGCGGCGCGGAAACGAAGGGCGACGGCGCCAAGCTCATCGCCGAGTTGCAGAGCGAACTGCGGGCAAAGGACGAATACCTGCGCAGCGCCAACGAGCAATTGCAAAGCGCCACGGAAGAACTCCAGTCCTCGAACGAGGAAATGCAGTCGATCAACGAGGAACTGCAGTCGACCAACGAGGAACTGGAGACATCCAAGGAGGAGCTGCAGTCGGTCAACGAGGAACTCAGCACGGTCAACACCGAGTTGCAGAGCAAGGTGCTTGGGCTCTCGCAGGTCAACAACGACATGAACAACCTCCTGGCCGGCACCGGTATCGCCACCGTGTTCGTCGACCACCAACTGCGCATCATGCGCTTCACTCCCGCCGTCGGCGCGATCCTCAACGTCATCCTCAGCGACGTGGGACGCCCCGTCGCGCACATCGTGACCAACCTTGCCCGCTACGACCGGATGGTCGCCGATATCCGTGAAGTGCTCGACTCGCTTGTGCCCAAGGAGGTCGAGGTGCAGACCGCAAACGGCAGATTTTTCACCATGCGCATCCAGCCTTACCGCACGATCGAAAACGCGATCGAAGGCGCGGTCGTCTCCTTCGTCGACATCACCGCCATGGTCCGCGCGCGCGAGGACTTGCGCAAGGCGAACGAACTCCTCCGCCTCGCCGTGGTGGTGCGCGACGCCCACGACGCCGTGACCGTGCAGGACCTTGAAGGCGGCATTCTCGCTTGGAACCCCGCAGCCACCCGGATCTACGGGTGGAGCGAAGCGGAGGCGCTGCGCATGAACGCCCGCGACCGCATCCCCGGCCCGCAACGCGAGGCGGAACTCGCCAAGGCCGACGCCATCGCACGCGGCAAAATTCTTCCGGCCTACACCTCGGAGCGCTTGACCAAAGACGGCCGGACCATCGCGGTGGAGATCAGCGTTACCGCCCTGGTCAATGAAGCGGGCCGCATTTACGGCCTCGCCACAACCGAACAACTCAAGCCGGGAGCTGCATGAACGAGAAGCCGGACATCCACGCCGCGGAAATTCGCCGCAAAGCCGAAGAGGCAGTGGCCCGCATGGCAAGGATCAAAGCCCCGTCCGGAGAGGAAGAACAAACGATGCACGAACTCCTCGTGCATCAGGTCGAGTTGGAGATGCAGAACGACGAACTGCGTCGCCTGCAATCCTCGCTCGACGCAGAGCGCGCCCGCTACTTCGAACTCTTCGACCTCGCTCCCGTCGGTTATATCACGCTCAACGAACACAATCTCATCCTCGAGGCCAACCTCACCGCAGCCAACCAATTCGGACTGTCCCGGGAAAAAATAGCCAAGCTCCCCCTCAGCCGCGTCATTCTGCCCGAGGATCAGGACATTTTTTATCTCACGCGGAAGAAGCTCCTCGCCGGCCGCGCCACACAGACCTGCGAACTCAGGTTGCTCAAGTCAGACGGCACGTTTTTCTGGAGTCGTCTCGAGGTTGCCCCCGTTGCGCCGACCGGCGGCGCCGGGGATTTCTGCCGTATCTCGATCACGGACATCACCGAGAGGGTGAGGATCCGCGAGGAACTCGCCCGGCGCGAGCAGGAATACCGCCTGCTCGCCGAGAACGCCTCCGATGTCGTCTTCCGCTGCAGCATGGGAGGCCTCATCGAATGGATCACCCCGTCGGTCGCCCCCCGCCTCGGATGGACGCCGGACCAGCTGGTCGGCCGTCAACTCCGCGACCTCGTCCATCCCGATGACACCGACCGTCTCGCCGCGGCCCAAGCCGGACTCAAGGACGGCATCGGCTTCGAGATCGAACTCCGCATCCGCTTCCGCACCGACGGCTACCACTGGTTCTCCGTCAGCATGCGCCCCGCCCTTGACGATGCCGGCACCGTCACCCACCTCGTCGGAGGCTGGCAGGACATCCAGAAAGCGGTCCAAGCCCGCGCCGCCCTCGAGATGGAGCGCGCCCGCCTGCGTGCGACCTTGGATTCGCTCCTCGACCCCCACGTCATGCTCGAGGCTGTGCGCGACAATAAAGGAAAGATCATTGACTTCCTCTTCACCGACGCCAACGAGGCCGCCTGCCGCTACAACAAACTCGACCGCGAACACCTGGTCGGCCGCCGGTTGCTCGAACTTCTGCCCGCTCACACCTCCTCCGGTTTGTTGGACATGTATCGCGAGGCCCTCGAATCCAACCGTCCCCTTGTCCTCAACGACTTCGTTTACCCCCACGAAATTCACGCCTCGGATCGGCGCTTTGATATCCGCGCCATCCGCGTCGGCGACGCCCTCAGCTTCACCTGGCGCGACGTGACCGACCGCTACCTCATGGCGCAACAGCTGGCCGCCTCGGAGGAGCACTACCGCTTGCTCACCATCAATTCTTATGACACCGCTATCCGGATCGATGACGCGGGCCAAGTCATCTGGATCTCGCCATCCATCAAGCCGTTGCTCGGATGGGATCCCGGCGAATGGGTCGGCCGGCCGGTGACCGAGTTTGTCACCCCGGACTCCCTCGCCTCGCTCCGCAGCAACCTCGAACGCGTGACCCACGGCGAACCGGTCGTGGCCCGCTACCGTGCGCTGGCCAAGGACGGCAGCGCCCGCTGGGCCGAAAGCCGCGCCACACCCTACTTCAACGCGCAGGACCAGCGTGACGGCATCGTCGCCGCCTTCCATCTCATCGACGAGCAGGTCGCCATGGAACAGGAATTGGAACGCCGCGCCCGCACCGACGAACTGACCAACCTCCTCAACCGCAAGGAAGTCTTCGAGCGCATCGAAGCCTACGCCGGCCAGCACCCGCGCACCGGACAAGCCATCGCCGTGCTTTTCTGCGACATGGACAAGTTCAAAGCAGTCAACGACACCCGCGGCCACGCCGCCGGCGACGAAGTCCTGCGCATCATGGCCGACCGCGTCCGCGCCTGCCTGCGCAACACCGACGACCTCGGCGCGCGGGTCGGCGGGGATGAATTGCTCGTCGTGCTGCACGGCGTGCAAGATCTGGAAAGCGCGGTGGCCGTGGCGGAAAAATTGCGCCTCTCCGCCGCCCGCCCCGTGCCGGTCCCCGGCGCCGCTGCGGTGGAAACCACCATGAGTATCGGCGTCACCTTGGCCCTGCCCGGAGAGAAGACCGAAGCCCTCGTCGCACGGGCCGACGAAGCCATGTATCGCGCCAAACAAACCGGCCGCAACCAAGTGGTGCCTATTCCCGCCCCCCAGGGCAAACCCTGAGCCAAAGCCCAGGCTGGCAGACCAATCACCGCATCGACAGGCCGCGATTAGAGGAGATTGTGATGTTTTGTAGCCGCGGCACTCTGTGCCGCGTTGGGTGGTTACGAAAGAAGGGGGATTCATTGTTGCCGGGGATGAGAAGGTTCCGATTGTGCTGCAAGCGGTCCGAGCGCTCAGCGTCATTCGAATCGCCCGCTGCTTGCAGCAGCCCGGAAGCTTGTAGCCGGACGGCCAGATCGCACCGCAGGCAGCAATGCCAAAGCGGCCACATCCTGCTGAAGGCGGTGGGCCTCCGTCTTGCGGTCCGCAGTCATCATTCGCGAAATCCCGAAGACCACCGATGCCTCGGTCCCGGGCAAAGACCACAGGCGCAGCAAATGCGGCGCAATCTTCATGTCGCCCCACCAGCAAACGTCAGTAGCGGCGTCAGCGGGTGGGGCCACATGGTAGCGCACGGCGAGCGGCGTGACCGGCACACCGGCCTCAAGCGCCGCCTGCAGCAAGGTGCTGGCGAACGGCAGGACCTGCCGCCCATCGCTGCTTGTTCCCTCGGGAAAAAGCACCACTGTCTCGCCGGCGCGGAGCGCGTCCCGAAGCTCCATCATCTGCGCCGCGGCACCGGTGCGATCCGCACGACGGACGAAAATCGCACCTCCCTTGGCGGCAAGCCATCCCACAGCGGGCCATGACCTTACTTCGCTTTTGGCGACAAAGGAGCACGGCACCAGGCCGCCAATCACACAAACATCGAGGTATGAGATGTGATTGGCCACGAGAAGCCCTCCGGAAGGAACGGGGCCAGTGGCTCTCACCCGGCATCCCGACAGGCGGGTGGCCGCGCGCAACACCCCCCGCGACCAGCGCCCCCGCGGGGAGACACCCTTTCCCCCACCCCGCCAATGTTCAAGCAGGTACCAAAGAGGAGTGTAAACCAACAACGACAATATCCCCGCCATCCGCACAACAAGCCGGATCAATGGCCTCATGGTAGTCCGCGGTCGATGAAGTGCGCGGCGGCGGCGGGGTTGAGCGATTGCAAATCGAGAATGGTGAGGAAAACGATTGTCCCAAATTCACGATCCCACGCCGCCGGGCCGCAAACCGAAGCCCCTAGCGCCAAATAAGCACGTATCAAGCGGGGGGGTTTGATCGGCGCGACCTTCCCCTCCACCCCCGGGCACGGGTATCCCGCCTCCGGCTGCGTGCGGAAGGCATCTGGTGCCAGGTGCTTTTTCTCCTCCAGCCAGTGGAAAATCCCCGCTGCGGTCATCGGGTCCTGCGTGATCACCGAGCTGCAACCGACCAAGTAGCGAACGTTATGTTTTTGTGCGTAACGTCCGATTTCCCGCCAGAGCAGGCCGATCACCGCGATGCTCCGGTGGTCGCGGTGGACGCAGGCGCGCCCGACCTCCATCATCTCCCCGCGCACCGCCTCGAAAGGCGCGAGGGAAAATCTCCGTGCGCTGTAATAGCCGAGGTTGCGCCCCGCCATTTCACCGGTCTGCATACGGTAAGTCCCGACCACGGAACCGTCCTTCGTGTCGCTCACCGTGAGGTGATGGCAAACGCCGTCGAATTCGTCCGCATCGAGCCCGGTGCCACGGGAAGCCGGCAAACCTTCGCCCAACTCAAGGTTGAAAACCTCGTATCGCAAACGTTGCGCCGCCGTCAATTCCTCCGCGGTGGAGGCAAAGTGCGCGGCGTAGCTGGAGCGCGCTTGCGGACGCGCGATCGGGTTCGGCAGGGGAAGCATCGGGCGTTGAGGAATCACCTATGCCAGCATCGCGGCACGCTGTCGAACCTTCGTCCTTGCCAGTCCTGTCGCCCTCCGCTCAAGTGGCACATACCCTTCGGGAATTTTCCTCCATGCACAAACACCTCACACTCCTCGCGTTCCTCGTTCTAGCCGCTTCGGCGCCCGCCCAGACTCTGGTCAACACCAACCGCAGCGGTCTCGCCCTTCAAGGCTACGATCCGGTGTCCTATTTCACCGACAACGCCGCGACCGAAGGCAGCGCGGACATCACCAGCACCTCCGGTGGCGCGACCTACCGGTTTGCCAGCGCGGAACACAAACAGATGTTCGATGCGGACCCGTCCAAATACACACCGCAATTCGGCGGCTACTGCGCCTACGCCGTTTCCCGCGGCGACACCGCCTCGATCGACCCCGAAGCGTTCCAGATCGTCGACGGCCGGCTTCTCCTGCAATACAGCAAGAGCATCCTCGCCACTTTCAACAAGGACACTTCGGCGAACCTGTCCAAGGCCGATGCCAACTGGCCGAAACTTCTCGCCGAGCGCGGACATTGAGATGAGCAGCCGCACGGTAAACATCATCGCCTGGGCCTGCCGGCTCATCGCCGCGGCCATCATGCTTCAGACCCTCTGGTTCAAATTCATGGCCGCCCCCGAACCGGTCTATATCTTTGACAAAGTCGGTCTCGGCGCACCTGGACGCATCGGCACCGGCATCGCGGAACTCATCGCGTCCCTGCTCATCCTCTACCCGCGCACCACTTGGCTCGGGGCCTTGCTCGCGCTCGGCGTGATGGGCGGCGCCATCATGAGCCACCTCACCGTGCTCGGCATCGATGTGCTCGGAGATCACGGCCTCCTCTTCGGTCTGGCGCTTGCCGTGGCCGCCTGCTCGCTTGTTCTTCTTTTTATCGAGCGCCGTTCGATTCCCGTCATTGGCAGGCTTCTGCCATGAACCCCGCAGCGGTTGCGGACATCCTCCGTCGCGGCGAGGTTCTCCTCGGCGCATTGGGCGACGACCAATACACCCGCAAGCTTCCCGCCGCCTACCATGCATCGATTGGCGGACACTATCGCCACTGCCTCGACCACTTCACGGCGTTCTTCGACGGCATGGCATCCGGCGCCATCGACTACGATGCGCGGGCCCGGGATCCGCGGCTGGAAAACGACCGCACTTTCGCCCTCGCTCTGACCCGAGACCTGCGGGGCAAAGCCGAGGCAATGACCGCGGGTGACTTGTCCCGCCCCGTCACCGCGCGGTGCAAAGTTGGCTACGAAGAGGCCGGTGAAACGGAAGCGGCGTCGACCTTGGGGCGCGAGGCCATGTTTTGCATTTCCCACGCCGTGCATCATCATGCCCTTATCGGCGTGATGTGCTCGCTCATGGATGTGTCCTTGCCGGATGGGTTCGGCGTGGCGCCGTCAACCCTCCGGCACCGCGAATCCGCGCGTGGCGCCTGATCGTGCGATGGCAGGCCCGCTCGCCCGCTGGCGTCGTCTCACCCACTGGGAATTCTGGCCCGCGTGGATCTTTTACACGCCGGTCGCCCTGAACTGCCTGCGTCTGGCGGCCAAACACGGCGGCCTCGCCCTCCCGACCTGTGCCAACCCGGGTATGCATCTCGGCGGCATGATTGGCGAATCGAAGCATGCAGTTTTGGACGCGCTGCGCGCGGCGCACCCCGATTTCGTGCCGGAGTCCTTCCTGCTCGCCGGTCCGGACCGCGCGGAATTTCTCGGACGGCTCGTCGCGGAAGGAAGACTGCGCTACCCGTTCGTCCTCAAACCCGACGTGGCCCAGAGGGGCAGCGGCTTCAAGTTGGCCGGCACGGCTGCGGACTCGGCGGACTACCTGCACAAGGTTCCCGTGCCGGTCGTG
>CAMDUL010000022.1 GCA_945878135.1 Chthoniobacter flavus
TTGCGCGAAATCGGCAAATTCAACCCGCTCGACCAGCGGGGATATCTCAAACTGCTCGCCAAATCCCGGGAACTTTATGACACGGGCTTCACCAAGTTGTCCGCCGAGCCATTCAGCACACTCACGGACATGATCCGCATCCTTCCGGATCTCGTCCGCCTGCGCGGCGACCGCACGGTTTACGACCTGGTCTGCCGCCACCTGCGAGACCCTTCCCTGCGCATGTTCTTCAGCATCCAACCCCTCCTCGTCGGCGGCAACCCGTTCGACACCTCCTGCCTTTACTCGCTCATTCACTACCTCGAACGCGAATGGGGTGTCTGGTTTCCCCGCGGCGGCACCGGAGCACTGGTCGACAGCCTCCTCGATCTGGGTCGCCGCCACGGCGTGCAGTTCCGCACCGGTGCCACGGTCGAAGAGATCCTCATCCGCAACGGACGCGCCGCCGGTGTCCGGTTGGCCGACGGCGAAACCCTCGAGGCTGCAGTTGTCGTGGCCAACGCCGATCCGCCCACTGTCTACGGCAAGCTCGTCCCCGCGGAACACCGCCGCACCTGGACCGACCAAAAGCTGGCCCGTCGCAAATACAGCATGGGTCTTTTCGTCGCCTTCTTCGCCACCAACCGCCGCTACGAGGACGTGGCCCATCACACCATCCTGTTCGGACCGCGCTATCGCGGACTCCTCGACGACATCTTCAATCGCGGCGTCCTCGCCGATGACTTCAGTCTTTACCTGCACCGCCCCACGGCGACCGATTCCTCCATGGCACCGGAGGGACACGACACCTTCTACGTCCTCTCCCCCGTGCCCAATCTCCAGCACCCGATCGATTGGGAGACCGAAGGACCGCACTACGCGCAACGCATCCTCGATCACCTGCAAAAGACCATTCTCCCCGACCTGGACACGCACCTCGTCACCCAATTCCACGTCGCGCCGCCGTATTTCCGCGACCATCTGCTCACCACCCACGGCACCGGATTCTCCATCGCACCGATCCTGACCCAATCCGCCTGGTTCCGCTTCCACAACCAAAGCGAAGACGTCCCCGGCCTCTACTTCGTCGGCGCCGGCACACACCCCGGCGCCGGTATGCCCGGCGTCCTCTGTTCCGCCAAAGTGGTCGAAAACATTCTTCGCCGCGCGACATGAATACGCCCGAAGAACTCCTCGCCGGTGCAGGCAAAAGTTTTCACCTCGCCGGCAAGTTTCTTCCTGCAGGACGGCGACGGGCGGCAACGCAACTCTATGCCTTCTGCCGCGGACTCGATGACCTCGCCGACGAGACCGGCGACGCCGCGCAAATCGAAACCATCGCCACCGCGCTGGAAATCAACGACACCTCGAACCCCCTCGCCGCGCTTTATCTCACCCTGGAAAATCCCGACCCCGCGCCCGCCATCGCCCTTACCCGCGCCCTGCGCGACGACACCGGTCCAACGCAAATCGCCGACGAACGCGCCCTCCTCCGTTACTGCCACGGCGTGGCCGGCACGGTCGGACTGATGATGGCCCGCGTCCTCGGCGCCACCGAACCCGCCGCCGCCTACCACGCCATCGACCTGGGCATCGCCCTCCAAATGACCAACATCGCCCGCGACACCCGCGAAGACGCCGATCACGACCGCCGCTACCTTCCCGCCACATGGCTCGACTTGCCGCCGGCATCCATCCGCCGCGCCCCGGAACGCGTCCATCAAGCCGCCCTCCGCTGTCTGGTCCTCGCCGAACCTTACTACGCCAGCGGGCTTGCCGGTCTTGCTTACCTGCCGCCCGAATCACGCCGCGGCATCCTCATCGCCGCCAAAGTCTACCGCGAAATCGGCGAAGAACTCCGGCGACGCGGACCGCACCGCACGAACGACCGCGTGGTCGTGCCCGCGTGGCGCAAAGCAACTCTGGTCGCCGGAGCACTTCTCGGCGCCGCTCCGTGGCCGAACGGGAAACCTGTGCATGACATCACCCTGCATCGCGAACTCGATCACCTTGTGGGAGTGCACTCATGACAGCTTTCTGTAGCGGCGCCGTCCCCGGCGTCGCATCCAAAACAACCGCCGCCGGGGACGGCGGCGCTACATACGACATCGCCTTCGCAGGTGCCGGACTCGCGGCACTGAGCCTCGCCGTCCGTCTCATCGGACTCCCCGATCCTCCACGCATCATCCTCATCGACCCACGCACCGAGTTCCCGCACGACCGCACCTGGTGCCACTGGCAACTGCACCAAACCCCCTTCGATCCCGCCATCACCCACCGCTGGCCTCAATGGACCGTCCGGTCTTCCACCGTGGCAACGACCCGTCGGGGCGTCCATACCCCCTACGTCCGCATTCCCTCCGGCCAATTTTACAAAGTCGCGACGGAAAAACTATCCGTCGCACCACAGGTCACTTTCCTCCGCGGCGTCTCAGTCGACAAAATCGAAAACCACCCCGACCACACCACCCTTCATCTCTCCGGCGGACAAGCTATCAGCTCCGCATGGACCTTCGACAACCGACCGCCAGAAAGCAGCCACGCCCCATGGCGGCAAATCTTCCGCGGACTCGAACTCCATTCCCCCGAAGCCGACCTCGACTCCGGAACCGTCACCCTCATGGACTTCCAGTCCGCCAACTCCGACGGCATCCGCTTTTTCTACGTCCTACCCCTCGACCAGAAGACCGCCCTCGTCGAAGACACTTGGGTCGCCCCCCGCGGCAACGACCCGCGGTTTTCCGACGAGGAAATCCTCACCTACGCCCACACCCATCTCGCCTCCGTCCCATGGCAAATCCGCCACCGCGAAGACGGCAACCTCCCCATGGGCTTCCGCCCCTCTGCGGTTAATCGGAAAAACCGGATCATCCCCTGGGGCACCGCCGGCGGCGCCGTCCGCGCGTCCTCCGGCTACGCTTTCTCCCGCATCCAACGCGCCAGCGAAACCATGACACACTACTGGTCGCAGCATCGCCGTCCCGACCCCGCAGTCGCCCACGAATCCCAACTCCTCGCCTGGATGGATCGTGTTTTCCTCCGCGTCATGGAGCGCCATCCCGAACGCGTCCCCGAATTTTTTCTCCGCATGTTCGACCGCGTCCCGCCCGAAGCACTCGTCCGCTTCCTTGAGTCCGAACCCCGCCCCGCCGATATTCTCCGCGTCATGCGCGCCCTGCCCGCCGCCCCGTTTCTTGCCTCCGCCTTGCCATGAGCGCCTGGTTTCCCGCTTTCCAACGCCGCCACACTTTGTTCGTGGTTGTTTTGCTCGCCGCATCCTTGGCCCTGTCGCCTCTGCTTCCCGCGCTTCCGCTCACCGTGCAACTGGCCGTCTTGGCCCTTGCCGTGGCCCTTTTCGGACTGCCCCACGGCGCCCTCGATCTCGCGCTGGTGCAAGGCGCCTCGCGCGGATCATGGCTGGCTCTCGCGGCGGCCATCGGCGTCTACCTTGTTGTCTCCGCCGCCGTTCTCGCCGTCTGGGTCACCGCACCCGTAGTTGCCTTGCTGGGGTTTCTCGTCATTGCCATCATCCACTTCGGACTCGGTGACACCGAGGATTTGCACGGGCCACAACGCGCCGTGGAAGTGATCGCCCGCGGCGGCTTCGCCGGCGTCGCACCGCTGGTCTTTCATCCGCAGACCACCCGCGACCTCTTCGCCCTCCTCGTCGGCCCGAAGTCCGCCGCCACGCTCGACGCCGCGCTCGCTGTCCTCACCACACCCGTCAGCTACCTCTGGGTTGCCTGCCTCGCCGCCGCCATCCTCTGGCGTCTCTGGCAACGGGCCCAAGGCTGGCTGCCCTCGGTGGCCGAGCTTCTGCTTACCACCGCCATCTTCGCCGTCTTCCACCCGCTCGCCGCTTTTCTGCTCTATTTCTGCTTTGTCCATTCCGTCCGCCATATCGCCGATCTCGGCGCGGCCCGCTTTCCCGACGCCGCCCCGCGCGCGCTTCGCTGGCTCCTCGTCGAAAGCCTCCCTTTCACTCTGGCCACCGTTGTCCTCGGCGGCCTCGCGTGGTTCGTTTTCGGTCGCGCAATCAACTTCGACGAGGCCATGATCCGCCTCGTCTTCTGGGGCTTGAGCGCCCTGACCCTGCCCCACATGATCCTCACCGCGTGGTGGCACGGCCGCGGCGACCCGCGACCCGGCGACCTCTTTGCCCGCCATGTCTGATCCCGTCCACACCTTCTTCTCGCAGTGGGAAATCTACCGCCTCTGCATCGAGCACAACACGCTCTTCCATCGCGAGGTCGGTGCCATCCTCCGCCGCGAAATGCTCGAACGCAACGGACCGTTCACCTTCCTCGATCTGGCCTGCGGGGATTCCGATCTCACCGTGGCCGCGCTGCGTGACACCAAAGTGGCCGCTTACACCGGCGTCGACTTTTCCGCACCGGCCCTCGCCTTGGCGGGAAACAAAGTTGCCGAACTCGGATGTACCCGCACGTTGCACGAAGCGGACTTTACCGAATTCCTCAGCGGCAATGACGAAACTTTCGGCGTCATTTATCTCGGACTTTCCCTGCATCACCTCGAACGGGAGGCCAAGCGTGAAACGATGCAACATCTCCGCCGCACCACCGCGCCGGGCGGCACGTTCTACATGTTCGAACCCATCCTCCACGGCGGCGAAGGACGCGAAGGCTACGTGAAGCGCTGGGCCGGCGCCATGGACGGACCCTACGATCCTTTTCCCGAGGCCGCACGCAACGCCTTGCGCGATCACGTCACCGAATCGGAACGCCCTGAGTCCATCGAGGAATACCTCGCCTCCGCCCGCGAGGCCGGATTCACGCATGGCGAAATCCTCTTCACTGATCCCGGCAACTTTTACGCACTCTTCAAATTCCACGCATGAACGAACCCACCTTCCGCGAACTCAAAGCGCGCTCCCAAAAACTCAAACCGGTCATCCACGTCGGCCATGACGGTATCACCGATGCCGTCGTCACCGCCCTCGACCAGGCGCTTGCCGACCATGCTCTGGTCAAAGTCCGCTTCACCGACCACAAGGCGGAACGCAAAGCCCTGGCCGCCGAACTGTCCACCCGCACCGATTCCCGTCGAATCCTCCTCGTCGGCCACACCGTGACGCTTTACCGATCGCCGAAAGAATAGGCTCTTACCGGTTCGAATCCTCGCGCACTTCCTGCACGTAGCTCACGGCGATGAGCGCCGAGGTGACGGTGGTTTGGTCGAGGAGGTGGCGCATGTCGACGAATTCGCCTTCGTCGACCACGCGGCGCATC
Organism: Chthoniobacter flavus; assembly: GCA_945878135.1. GTDB lineage: Bacteria > Verrucomicrobiota > Verrucomicrobiia > Chthoniobacterales > JACTMZ01 > JACTMZ01. The sequence goes on from CAMDUL010000022.1 coordinate 5,229, forward strand.
TCGACGTCCATGTCGCGCGTTCCGCCGGGAGCCGGGGCGTTGCGGAAAAAGACGGCGTGGTTGTGCAGCACCTCATCCTGCGAAGCTTTGTTCGCGAGATTGATGTAAAACATACGGCGCAGGAGTTCCTGGTCGATCTGCGAAAGATCGGCGGTGAGATCCTCTCCCGCCCCGCAGATCAGCGCGGTCGTTCCTTGGTTGCGCGGGGTTTTGTCGGACTCGAACCATGCATCGTAGTTCGACGGATCGGTGATCATTTTGCCGTTGGCCGGGCGGTTCGAGAGCAGCGGGGATTTCATGATACCCGCCCCGAAGGCTTCATGGATTTCGGCGCGCATGGCGAGGCCGAGAACGCCGCGGTATTCCGGGCGCCGCGTCTTGGCCAGGTCGAACAAAGCGCGGTAAATGTCGCGCACACTGGCAGGCCGGGTGGGCGCCGCGGTGAATTCGACAAATTCGTTGAATCCTCCGCGGATGCTCGCGTTGAACCCGGTCTGCATGACAACGGTGGTCGAGGCTTTGCGCGGGATCATGTAGTCGGGCGTGTTGTTGCCGTCGGTTGGCAACCAAACCATCGCCCCCGCGACCATGATCGCTTCACCCATCAGCGGGAGATAATCCTCGGGTTTCCCGCCGAGCGCGCCGACACCTAGGGAATACTCGGTTTCGAAGAAAGGTTTGCCCACGACATTTTCACGCGTGATGGCGCAATCGATCACATTGCCGACTTCGCCGAGAATATCGATGGTCCCCGCCGTACTCCCCACCGTGTGGAAAACAAACGTCCCCGCCGGCGTGTCGTGACGGTCGCCGCCTACCGCCGCCGCGCTTCCCCCGCGCAAAGCACGCACCGCCTCGGCGGGCGAAGCGTAGACCGGAATCATCCCGGACAGCCCCGACATCTCGAGCACCGAGGCGCAAAAGGGCTGCAACGCCGACAAGGCAAAGGCCGCGCCGCCGGCCGACGCCGCCTTCTGCAGGGTGAGCAGAAAGCGCACGCCGGCGCTGCTCAAATAGGTCAGCTCCTGGCAATCGAGCACCAGCGGCGAGTCGAATCGAGCCCCGGCCACCAGCTTCTCCGCCTCCTTGGCCCCGAATCCGTCGAGCCGTCCGCAGAGCGCCGCTACCCGCACCCCGCCCTGCTCGCTCACCACGAGCTTCATGCCGAAAGATTCTTTCTCAACACCAGCACATTGCAACCGTCGCGACGCGCGTATTCCTGGCTGTCCGTCAACTTCTTGCAAAAATGCACCCCGAGCCCCCCGATGGGCCGTTCCTCGGCCGGCAGGGTGACGTCCGGATCCTCCCGCAAGAGCGGATTGTATTCCTGGCCGCGGTCGGTGATGACGATCGTGAGAACACCATCTTGCACCTCGAGATCGACCCGAGCCGCGTGTTCGCCGGCCGGCACCTGCCCGTAGTCGATCACATTGGTCACCAGCTCTTCGACCACGATCTGCAAGGCGAAAAGGTCTTTGTCCGAGACGCCCGCCGCCGCGGCGAAGTCCGCCGTGAACGGCTCGATCTTGAGCAACTCCGCGCGGTCGGAAAGGAAATCAGCCGACGTTCTCATGGGAAAGAGAGTTCAACCAGGGAGACGTCATCGTCAAAGACCGGTTGGCTGTTGATCCCGCGCAGTTGCTCCATGGTCCAAGCCGCGGCGTCCTGGCCGGGCGCCCGGGCCAGCAAGACGCGCAAGTCATCGTGCGACATCATTGTGCCATCGTGTTTCTGGATCTCGTAAGCGCCGTCGCTGAAAACGAAAAGCCGCGCCCCGGCCGGGATGCCGATTTCCTGCGGGGGGAACTTCATGCCTTCGCACGCACCGATGACCGGACCCTTGGCCGCCAACACCTCCGTCGTGCCGTCGGGCAGGACCATGATGGCCGGGGGATGCCCGCCGGCCGCGAAGCGCATGCGGCGGGTTGTCGGATTGTAAATGCCGGCCCACGCCGTGAAAAACATCTCGCCGTGCTTTTCCATGGGGAAAGCGGAGTTGAGGCCGGCCAGAACCTCGCCCGGATCGGAAAAATTCACCCCGGGCAGGGACTCCGCGCGGATGACATTGAGCACGCTGATGGACAGCAACGCCGCACCGACGCCGTGACCGCACACGTCGAGAAGGCAAATGCCGAAGGTGCCGTCGCGTTCCGGTCCGTAGCCGAACGCATCGCCACCGAGCGAGGAAGACGGAAGAAACTGCCACGAAGCAGCGACCGGCCCATCTTTGATCGGCGCGGGCAGCACGCTTTGCACATACGACGCCGCCTCAGCCAGCTCGGCCGCCAGCTTTTTCTGGCTTTCCTGCAATGCGACGAAGGCCGCCTGCTCGGCGTCACGCAAGCGCTTGCGGTCGAGGGAGGACCCGATGCGCGCGCGGAGGAGCACCGGATTGAAAGGCTTGGGCAAATAATCCTCCGCTCCTTGCTCGATGCAGGCCACCACGCTTTCGATCTGGTCGAGGGCCGAAATCATGATGACCGGCACATGTCGCAATTTTTCGTCCGTCTTGATCCGCCGCAGCACTTCGCGTCCGTCGATCCCCGGCATCATGATATCGAGCAGGACGAGATCAAAATCCTCCGCGGCCAGACGCTCGAGCGCCGTCGCCCCGTCATAAACCGCCGCACAAGTGTGCCCCTCCTTCTCCAACCGCCGTTGCAACACCGTGCAGTTCTCCTCCTGGTCGTCGACGATGAGAATCTTCGCCGTCTCGGCAGCCACGGGAATGACATCCGCGGATTCGGCGCCGGGGACGGCGCCGCTACATTCGACTGTAGCGGCGGCGCCCTCGCCGCCGTTCGTTTCGATCCGCTCCCCCGTCAAAGCGATCCGCCCCGGCTGGATCTCCCGCGTGATCAGATCGGCCAACCCGCGGGCCGCGCGTCCGATTTTCTCCAGATCCTCCCGCGTCCGCGCGTGCGCATCCCCCTCGAGATCTTCCGCGACCAATTCGGAGTAGCCGATGATCTGGTTGAGCGGGGTGCGCAAGTCGTGGCGCAGCGCGGCCACCGCTTCCTCGCCCGTGGCGGCCGGATCAGACATCGGGCAAAAATTTCCCGATCTTCTCGAGCAACCGCGGCAACTCGATCGGTTTCGTGTCGTAATCGTCGCAACCCGCCTCCATCGCTTTTTCGCGGTCGCCCGCCATGGCGTGCGCGGTCAACGCAATGACCGGGATCTTGGCCATCTCGGCGTCGTCTTTGATCGTCCGCGTCGCCGTCCAGCCGTCCATCACCGGCAGGCTCATGTCCATGAGGATCAGATCGGGCTTTTCGCTGCGCGCCATATCGACACCCTGCTGCCCGTCGACGGCCATGACGATGGCAAACCCGCGGCGCTCGAGGCGGCGCGAAAGCATGTCGCGGTTCATTTCGTTGTCTTCGACGATGAGGATCTTGGGCATGAATCAGGGATGGTTGAGTTGGCGGTGGACGATTTCGAGCAGATTCTCTCGCTGGCCGGCCCCCTTGCGCAAGGTATCCATGACACGCCCGGCCAAATGATCCCGCTCGGCCGGGGTGAGATCCTTGGCGGTCAGGACCACCACGGGAATATCGGAGAAATCCGGGGCTTCCACCCGCAGGGCGTCGAGGAAGGTGAAGCCGTCCATCTCGGGCATCATGAGGTCGAGAATGATGAGGGCCGGACGCGATTCGTGGACCATGGCCAGCGCCTCGCGGCCGTTGCGCGCGTGGCGGCAACGGTGGCCTTCGGCCTGCACCGTGCGCATGACGATATCCGCCGCCATGGCGTCGTCTTCCACCACGAGGATATCGTCCGACTTGTGCGACACGCAGCGCGAAACGGCCTCGAGCACGCGCGACTTTTGCACCGGCTTGGTCAGGTATTCGGTGGCCCCGAGGGCGAAACCCATCGGACGGTCTTCCACCATGGTCAACATGACCACGGGAATCCCGGCCGTGGCCGGGTCGGTTTTCAGCGCGGCCAGCACCGCCCAGCCGTCCATGCTGGGCATCATGACGTCGAGCGTGATGAGAGCCGGTTTGTGTTCCTTGGCCGCGGCGATTCCATCCGGACCGTTGGCCGCCAACCGCACGAGGTAGCCGTCCTTCTCCAGCATGCGCTGGAGCAATTCGCGCGAGGCGGGATCGTCGTCGATGACCAGCAACGTGCCCCGCGCGTCTTCCTTCTTGGCCTCGGCGGCCGCGGGCGGGGCAGAGGGCGACGCGGCTTGGTCCGGTGACGGCTCAGGTGCGGGTTCCTTCGCCTCGACCGGCAGGATGGCGGTGAAAGTGCTGCCCCGCCCGGGGGCGCTTTCGACCGTGATGTCGCCGCCGAGCAGACGGCAGAATTTGCGGCTGATGGCCAACCCGAGGCCGGTCCCGCCGTATTTGCGCGTCGTCGAGGCGTCGGCCTGGACGAATTCGCCGAACAATTTCCCCTGCTGCTCCGGCGTCATCCCGATGCCGCTGTCGGTCACGGCGAAGGACACCATGTGGTCCGCGCGCCGCGTGATCTCGAGCGTCACCTTTCCGTTCTCGGTGAACTTGCAGGCGTTGCTCAACAAATTGAAAAGCGTCTGGCGCAACTTGGTCAGGTCCGTGCGCATCGACCCGGCGTCCGGCGGACACTTCAGCTCGAAGGTGTTGGCATTCTTGGCCACCAGCGGCTCGATGGTGGCGGCCACGTCCTTGGCCGTCTGCGCGACATCGACCGGTTCGAGAAAAACCGTCATGCGCCCGGCTTCGATCTTCGAAAGATCGAGAATGTCATTGATCAGCTGGAGAAGATGCTTGGCCGAGGAGAGGATTTTTTTGAGGTCGGACTCCATCCACTTCTCCCCGGTGTCCTCCGCTTCCTCGAGGAGCATTTCGCTGTAGCCGATGATGGCATTCATCGGCGTGCGCAACTCGTGGCTCATGTTGGCGAGGAAGGCGCTCTTTGTCTTGCTCGCTTCCTGCGCCTGCTCGCGCGCTTCCTCCGCTTCCTCGACCGCGCTCTTCAACTCCGACGTGCGGGCCGCGACCGTTTTCTCGAGATCGGCATTCCACGCCGCCAGACTCTGCTCGCGCTTGCGGATTTCGTCCGACATGCGCGTGAAGGCACGCCCGAGATCGCCCACCTCGTCGCCCCGGCGGAGCAAAGGAACCAGCGCGGCGCTGTCATGGCGGCCGGCTTCCAACTCGGCCGCGGCCGCCGACAACTCTTTGAGCGGCGCGGCCACGCGACGGGCCACGAGCGAAACCGCACCGAGGAGCAGAAGCAACCCGGCCGCCCCCACCCCGCCCAACCGCCACGCCATGGCGCGCACCGGCGCGGTCACCGTCGCATACGGAACATCGAGCACCACTCTCCAACCGGTCGACGGCACCGTCGCCCAGTAAACAATCCGTCGCGCCGACCCCTCGCCGTAGGCGGCGAAGCCCCGCGGTTGAGCCATCACGACGACCCCGCCCGGCAGATCGGACGCGTCCGCGCCGGGATTGCCCGGGCCGAGCATGAAGGACGCGTCAGGATGCGCGATGACCTTGCCCTTCGCGCTCAAGAGGTAGGCGAAGTCGTCTTGCACCCCCTCGTGGCGCGCCAGCTCCAGATCCACCTTGCGCATCAGCTCGCGCATCGCATCGAGCGTGATGTCCACCCCCGAAATCCCATGGAAGGTGCCGTCGGAGCCGATGACCGGAGCATTGACGCTGAACATGGTCACGTCGGAACCCCCGCCGTCATAATACGGCTCGGAGTAGGTCAGCTTCCGCGTCTTCTTCGGCCCCCAATACCAGATGGTCGCCGGCGTCTCCGTTTCGTAGGGATTCTGGTTGACCACGCGATCGGGATAGGAATTCCGGTCGACCCAAGGCATCGAGTTTTCGTCACGGTAATCGACGCCCTCGAAGGTGTAGTAAGCCCCGAAAATTTCCTCCGGCGGGAAGCGGTCGAGCAGGCCGCGGAGTTCGTCGAGCACATCCGGCGCCGGTTGGCCCCCGCGCAAAGCCTGACGGTTCGCCATCGAGGTGACCAGCGCCGCCACGCGACCGACCAATCCGTCGATCTCGATGGCATGCAACTCCACTTCGATGAGGGCCTGCTCGTTGGTCTGCTCCAGGATCCGGTCGCGCGAGGCCGTGTAGTAGATCACGAGCAGCGCGATCAACAAAACCGAGGTGACCAAGGCAGTCCAGAAAGCCAACTGCCCCGCCACCGTGTTCAGTCCGAAAAACCGCCGCATAAGAGGCACCCTTTTAACCCTCCGGCCCCTCCGCGGCAATGCGCACCGCCCGCCGGGCGGAAAAAACCTTGCCGCCCGTGCGGGGGGAGGTTCAGATTCGCGTTCATGCAATGCTTCTTCACCACAGACGGCGAGGTCCTTGTCGCTTGCCCCTCCGGCCGCATCGACACCAACACCTACAATGATTTCAAAACGGCCCTCAACGGGGAGTTGGACAAGACCAAAGCCAAGCATCTGGTCATCGACCTGGCCGACCTCGAATACGTCAGCAGCGCGGGCTTCCGCGAATTCTTCCTCGCCGGCCGCCGCATGAGCCGCGACGGCGGCACCCTCTCCGTCTGCTCCTTCCAGCCGGCGGTCAAGGAACTCTTCGAGATCGCCCAATTCATGACCGCTTATGCGGTCCACGATACCCGCGAGGCCGCCGTGGCCGCGGCCAAAGCCGCCTGATGGACATCACCCGCTCCGACCGGAACGGCATCGCCATCCTCGCACTCGCCGGCCGCCTCAACCAAGCCAGCGCGGACGCCCTGCACGCCGCGGCGATGGAAATCGCCGGCGACGACAGCAGCCGCGCTTTGGTCGTCGACATGGGCGGCGTCGATTTCATCGCCAGCGTCGGCATCCGTTCCTTGATCCGTCCCTCGCAGGCCTTGTCGATGCGCGGCGGCAAGCTCGCCGTGGCCAATCTCAATCCCCAGATCGACGAATTTTTCCGTCTGACCGGTCTGGACCAGATGTTCCGCGTCTTCGGCACCGTCGATGAAGCCGTCGTCGGGATTGCCTCCTGAAATTCTGCCGGCGGAGGGGGTCGAACCCACACTCCCTTGCGGGAAACGGATTTTGAGTCCGTCGCGTCTGCCAGTTCCGCCACGCCGGCTTGAGTCCGACATCATAAGCGCAAGTTCGCGGAGGGTAAAGCGCCACGATAGCCCCCCTCGCCTCCTTACCAGCCGAACAAGCTGTCGATTTGTCCGGCCATTTTTTCGAGGTAAATGCCGACCGGGGTCGGTTGCAACGGGACCCGCACGGGGATTTCCAGCACAATGGGGATCTCACCGATGATGTGCAGCGGTTCGGGAAAACCGACCCGTGCGCGCTGCTCGATGGCCAGATTGAGATCGAGCATCTGCTCGACCGGAACGCTGAAATCGACGGGCACATCGATCTGTTCCGTAAGACGGAATTTGACCGGCACCTTGCCTTTGATCTGCAGTGTTTCGGGGAAGTTGATTTCAACCTCCTGATCCACGGGCACACTGCCCTTGATGTTGAGTAGGGGTATGATCGGATGGGCCAAGCGCCAGCGGACGGGTTGGTCAACGCCGATGTCGGCTTTGACCCGGATCTTCGATTTCTCCGGAATGCGCACCGCTGTTTCGATGGCGATCTCTTCCTCGATTTTCAAGTCGATCGGAACGCCGATTGTTTCCTTCACCTGAACATCGAGGCGGATCGGCAGGCGATCGGCCACATCGAGATCGAGGTCAATGTCCGTCGGTTTGGAGATGCGGATCTCGGCATTGAGCGGCATGGTCTGACGCACCTCGATGGTCGTCTCGATCGACGCCACAGCCAGTTCACGCATCGCGGCGGACATTTTCTGGAGCCGGCCCGAAACGACAAACATACCGGCGGCCAGAGCGGCAAGCATGAGGACGGCGAGGGCCAGTGAAACCGCCGATAGCCAGACGGCGGGGCGGGAGAAGATCATGAGAGCGCGGCGAACAAACCCGCCGCTTCGGGCCGGGTCTCGTCGTATGCGGGCACGGGATCGGAATCGGCCCCGATGCTGTCGGCGACACGTCCCTCGCGCCCACCTATCGTCCGGATGGCAATGTTGAAGAAAGACTCACCGTCGCGTCCGAGGTATCCCACCACCCCAGCATAAATGCCGCGCTGCTCTGGTTCCAGCTTCGCGATGGTCTGGCGGGCCCGTTTTTCCAGCGCACCGGGGAACAACCGCTCCTTGGGACAGCCTGTGTGCCGGGGGTTTCCTGGAACTCCACGCGGCGACAGGGACCACCTCCTGCTCGCATCATTAAAGAGGAATCCCGTCACGATCTGCCCCACCCCAGCCGTCGGGATGGGCCGGGTTGCTTGGCTCCGCGCACAACCTTCACTTCGACACGGTAGGTCAAGCGCACCAGCAGATCACCCCGGCCGCCGCGTGGCTTGGGCAGGCCTTCGCCCGGCACGCGGAGCACCGCACCGCGGGCGACTCCGGCCGGAATGGTCACGCGGACCATGCGTCCTTTCGCTCCGGGGATCATCTCGCTGCCGCCGCTGGCGGCCCTTGTGGCGCTGATCCGCAGGTCGGTGCGCAGATCGGAGCCCCGCGCCCGGAAGCGGGCTCCGGGCAGGACACGCAAACGCACGACCACGCAGCTGCCGGAGAATTCCTCCGCGCGGGGCAGACGGAATTTGGTGCCCGGGGCCGTGTCGGGCGGCACCTCGAGCTCATAGCTTTCGGCGCCGTGCGGATTGGCGGGATCGTTGACCCGGATGGTCAACGTGATCCCGCGGAAAAACTCTTCGATCCGCAGCATCACATCCTGGGCGATGTCACGATGCCTCCCGCCCCGCACCGTTGCACCGGCGGGGTTGTCCCCATCCAACTCGCGATCGTAGTCCGCGCGCCGGAGAGGATCGCTCAGCGTGGCGTGCGCGGTATTGAGCGCTTGGGCCCGCAGTGTGGCTTCGGGCGCGGTGCGGTTGACATCCGGATGATGTTGTTTGACCAAACGGCGGTAAGCCGCGCGGATTTGCGCCGTGGTGCAACGCCGGTCGAGGCCGAGCGTGTCATAATGGTTCGGGGTGCTCACGCCACCAGGGCCCGCAGGCTCGACTGCGCCAGCGCCTCGCGCCGGGCGGCATCGGTTGCCCCGGCCTCGCCCCTGAGGCAGCGTTCCAAGGTGCCGAGAAAACGATCGAGGGGAGCTTCACTTCCTTCGTCCTCTTCCTCATCCGGATACTCCGCGTCGAGAATCCAGGTGCCGGCGTCGGACGACTCGCTCAATTCCTCGGCCCACCCCAGCACCGTGGTGACCGGATCGCCCGGAAAACGCCCGGCGACCAAGCGCAGAATATCCGAGGCCTGCGCAACGTTGAGCAGGAGGGCGAGAAAGAAACGATGGTCGGCGTCCTCGATGGAGCTGCGCAGGTGGACGAGACGATCGCGCCAGAGGATCTCCTCGAGCGTGGGTGCGGCGTAAGCGGCGAGGGCTCCGTGTTTTTCCGCGAAGACATTCCACGTTTCCTCCCATTCACCCCGCTGGCGCAGGGCGTCGAGGCAATTTTGCAGCGTGAAGAACCCGCGTTCGTAATCGAGCGCCGCCACCATGCCGCGCACGATCTCCCCGTAGTCCTCCGCACCCGTGCGGTCGAGCACGTCGAGCAGTTGCAGGCGCCGGGTGGTCAGCGCGTCGGAGAAAAAAGGGTCCACCGCGACATGCGGCGGCAGGTAAGTGAATTGCGGTCCGGTCCCGGGGTCCGAGTGGGTGCGCACCACGACCGTGACGGAAGGCGTGTCGAGGTGAAAGAGCGAATGGATGCTGCCCGCGCCCGAGGTGATCGGCACGGTGCGTCCGGTCTCGAGCAACTCGGTGCCGGTCAGTTGCAAATCCCCCAGCCGGAAATGCGCGGTGACCGGACGCACGTTGTCGAAGGCAAACTCGGCATGCAGACTCGATCCCTGCAACACGTGGAAGGCCCCGGAAAACTCGTGCTGGTGGATCTGCGTGGTCCCGTCCAGCCAGAAGAGCAGCTGGATGTAAAACCGCGGATCATCGAAGACGACCAACTCCGGCTGACCGAACCCCGATGCCGTCTGAAAAGGTTGCTCATCATCGCGCAGAAATGCGCGGGTCAGAGCGGTGAGATCCACCCGTTTCGCCGGGGGATTTTCCTCGAGAGCGGCCTGCGCAATGTCGGGAAACGCCGCGAGGGAGAAGTCCGCCGCCTGCCACCGCTCCCGCACCCGGCGTCCGAGATCGACAAAAAACGCATCCATTGCCCCCGACCATCCGCCGCCGCATGGCGACGGACAAGAGCATTCCGGCCTGGCGCGTCCGGAATCCGCCTCCTCTGCGCATCAGGTTCTCCGCGGGCCGGCCGACGGATGCGGAGGGGACAGCGGGTTTGGCTTGTGCTAAGCTGGGGCCATGAAAGCTAGTTTGCTAACGTTGTTCTTTCTCTCCGCTCAGAGCGCGCTCTCCATGGCCATTGAAATTCCCGACTACAAAGTGACCGTGCAGGACGGGAAATTCGAGGTGCGGGAATATCCCGAGATGACGGTCGTGCGGACAGCGTCGGGCGACGGGGATTTCATGCGGTTGTTCCGCTACATCTCGGGCGGGAACGAGGGCGAACAGAAAATCGCCATGACGGCTCCGGTCTTGATGAAGAACGAGGGCGAGAACGCGGGGATGAGTTTTATCGTGCCGCGGGAGGTGGCGGCGGCGAAGGTGCCGGTGCCGAAGGATGCGGCGGTGGAGAAGGACACCGTGCCGGCCGGGTCGTTTGCGGTTTACCGGTATTCGGGCGGACGCAATGAGGCGAACGAGCAGGAGGCGCTCGGGGCGTTGCGGGCTTGGGTGGACAAGAAGCGGCTGGAGGTCGTCGGCGAGCCGCTCTTCGGCTACTACGATCCACCGTGGATCCCGCCCTTCATGCGGCGGAACGAGGTCATGTTGCGCGTCGCCGGGACTCAGCCCTGAAGGCGGGGGCCCGCGGCGCGCGTGCCGCTCGTCCCTACCTTCGCATCGGCAGTCTTGAGCAGCGGACCGGCGTTCGCTTAGTCTTTCGGGCTTATGGGACGTCAATGGTTGCTGGCCAAACGCGAAGTCGCTTCACTCCGCAAATCGCAGGCCACGGGAAAATTCATCCGCGAAATCACCATCGCGGCGCGGCACGGCGGGGCGGATGCGGCGACGAACTCAAGACTGGCCGCGGCGCTGGAGAAAGCGCGCAAGGAAAGTGTGGCCAAGGACGTCATCGAGCGGGCCATCGCCAAGGGCGCGGGCACGGGCGCGGACAAGACGGCGCTGGAAAACATGACGTTCGAGGGCTACGCCCCGCACAAGGTGCCGGTCATTGTGGAGGCCGTGACCGACAACCACAACCGCACCGCTCCGGAGCTGCGCGTGCTGTTCAAAAAAGGACAACTCGGGGCCTCGGGGAGCAACAAGTTTTTGTTCGACCATGTCGGACTGGTCGAAGCGCACACGGCAAAAGCGGGCGTCGATCTCGAGGAAGCAGCCATCGAGGCCGGGGCCAACGAGGTTGAACCCCTCACCCATGCGCAGAATGACGACATCCCGGCCGACGCCACCGGCGCGCGTTTCATCACCGACCGCACCAACACCCACGGGGTGTCGAAGTGGCTCGCGGATAACGGATGGACGGTGGTGACGAGCGAACTGGGTTTCGTGCCGAAGCAGTGTCCGGATCTGAACGAAGAGCAGCGCGCGGAAGTCGGGGCATTCCTGCAGGCGCTCGATGATCACGACGATGTGCATCGTGTCTGGGCGGCGGTGAAGTAACGGCACTGCCTCCTGTTTGTGACGGCGGCCTGTGACCGTCGGTGACTTGATGAGCAAAGGTTCCGGCGGTCACAGACCGTCGCTACAAGCACAAGCGTTTGAAGTTTTACAAATGCCCGCGGGTCATAAGGGCATCGGCGCGGGCGAGGCCGCGCGGGGTGCCGAGGATCTCGGAGAGAATCACGGCTTTGCGCTGGGAGGAGGAGCTGGCCAGCAGGGAGCGCACGTCGCCGCCGCGCCACGTCTCGGGCGAGGCTTTGTCCAAAGCGACGAAGGCCGAAGCGAGTTGCTTCACTTTTTCGTCGGGCTGCGCACCCCGCGCGGGCGGATGCCAGGCTGCGGCCTTGCCGCGGGCCTTGGGGGCCGCGGGCTTGGGCAGCGGCGGAGGTGCGGGCGCCTCGAGCGAGGCGAACTCTTCCTCCTCGAAGTAGGAGGGCTCGGCGACCACGGGGCCGGGCGGAGTTTCGTCGGAAGGCAACCCGAGGGCATCCATCAGGTCCTTGAACGGATCGCGCTCGGCGGGGGCCCGGCGTGCGGTATGACCCGGGGCGGGTTGCGTGTAAACGTTGCGACCCGCCTCGCGTTTGGTCTCGCGGCGCACGGTGCGTTTTTGTCCCGCCGTCTCGCGCTTCTCGGCCGCCTTCTGCATCACCCAGTTCACCAGGCTGATGAGCCCGATGATGACGAGGATGACGAGTTGTTCCATGGCGGAACGGGACGTTACCGCGCTTCGGCGTTGCCGCGCTCGGAACCGGCGATGGATTCGCGCATTTGCGAGTCGGCCTGGATGTTTTTCATCCGCATGTAATCCATGATGCCAAGGTTGCCCGAGCGGAAAGCCTCGGCCATGGCCTGCGGGACCTGGGCTTCGGCTTCAACGACCTTGGCGCGCATTTCCTGGGTCTTGGCGCGCATTTCACCCTCGAGGGCGACGGCAGCGGCGCGGCGGACCTCCGCTTTGGCCTGGGCCACGACCTTGTCCGCTTCAGCCTGCTCGCCCTGCAGCTTGGCGCCGACGTTTTCGCCGACGTCGATGTCGGCGATGTCGACGGACAGAATCTCGAACGCAGTGCCGCTATCGAGGCCTTTCTCAAGGACGGTCTTGGAAATGCGGTCCGGGTTTTCCAGCACATCTTTGTAGGAAAGCGCGGAGCCGATCGACGTGACGATACCCTCGCCGACGCGGGCGATGATGGTTTCCTCGGTGGCACCGCCGACGAAGCGGTCGAGGTTCGAACGCACGGTGACGCGGGCTTTGACCTTCACGCCGATGCCATCGCGGGCCACCGCATCGATGGTGGAGCGTCCGGACTGCGCCCCGGGGCAATCGATGACTTTCGGGTTGATGCTGGTGCGGACGGCTTCGAGGACGGTTTTGCTCGTGCCTTTGATCGCGAGGTCGATGGCGCAGGCGCGGTTGAAATCGAGTTTGATGCCGGCCTTGTCCGCGGCGATGAGGGCCAGGACAACGGAATCGACGCTGCCGCCGGCGAGGTAGTGGGCTTCCAATTCGTCGGTGTCGAGCGGGATGCCCGCTTTGACCGCGGTGATGCGGCTGTCGACGATCATGCCGAGGGGCACGCGGCGCAGACGCATGCCGACGAGCCGGGCGAAGGAGACGGGAGCATCGGCGACCTTGGCGCGCAGCCAGATGCCGAAAAAGTTGAAAAGGATGATGAGGAGGACGAGGCCGAGGACGACAGCCAAGCCGGTGACGATGTAGACGAAGAGCGATCCGATAGCCATGAACACATCTTACGCAGGCGGGGCGCCCGGCTCCAACCCGTCTTTTCGCCGCACGGCCACACGCAGGCCGTCGGCGCCCACCACTTCGATGGCGGCGCCCTGTTCGAGAAACTCCCCAACCGCCGTGACATCAACGCGTTTCCCGCCGAGGCGGGCCGTGCCGGAGGGGCGCAAGGGGGTGAGGGCCTCGCCCGTTTCCCCGACCAAGGTGCGGCGCTCATCCGCCGTGCGGTCGGCCGGCTGGCGCGTGCGCAGCATGAGGCGGCGACCGATGAAGGTGCGCGGGAAAATATTCAGCCAGACGATAAAAGCGGTGAAAGTGAGTGCGCCGATGAGAAAAGCGGCAAGCACGCCGGCCGATGTTCCATAGCCGACAAAGACCAGCACCACCGAGGTGACAAGCAACAGGAATCCGATCGTGCCAACGATCAGCCCGGGCAGGAAAACCTCCGCGGCGATGAGGAGAAAACCGACCACGACAAGCGTGATGATGAGAGCAGGTCCTTCGGGCATGGTCAGTCGGCCGGTGTCGGACGCGCCGGGCGTCCGGTGAAGAATGCGCCGAGGCTGTCGCTCACGCGCGTCGCGGTGTTGGATGCGGCTTCCCAGGTGCGCGTGCCCCAACGCTCCATGTGTCCGGCCAAGCCCCCGCCCTCAACCCAGCGCTCACCGGCCGGTCGAGGGTCGGGCGTGGCGGAAGAGCCCGCGGGGGCGGATGATTCCGCGGGAGCGGGAGCGAATGACTTGAAAGGGGTCACCATGGTGCCGTTTCTGGCGGAGAACTCGACACGGCCCACGTTGGATCCGCCGGCATCGTAAAGCTCGACGAGCCAGACCGGCGTGCCGTTCTTGTTTTCCAGCCGGTAGTTCAACGTGGAGAATCCAACTTTCTTGGCGGTGGCCTCGCGGTTGGCCGCGTCAAAGGCACCGGTCGAGTTGAGCTTGAGACCGGTGGCGGCCATGACCCCGCCGGTGCCGCCGGACGGACGCAACGGGGCGCGCTCGGCGATGATGCCCTTGGCCGCGACGACGAATTCGCGGACGCCGCCGCGCGCGGTGTCGTCCTTGAAGCTCAAGGTCCAGCGCAAGGGTTGCGGGGACGCGTCCACCCCGCGGATTTCCACCACATTGGCGAGCAGGGCTTCGCCCTTTTCGGCGCCGACAATTTTGAGGGCATCGTAGGCCGAGAGTTGCCCGGACGATTGCGCGCGGGCGGGCAGAGCGAGACCGCAAGTGGCCACAACGATGAGCACCCTGATCATGACTTCCATTAAGAACCGCACGACGGACGAACTCCAGCGCGGAAAGCGGATTCAGGCGCGGAGCCGAGCCTTCTCGTCCGCCGGGAGGAAGGCGATTTCCCACGCATTCTCCAGCGCCTGCAAGATTTGTCCTTCGTCGAGGCCCGCCGCGGGCGCGGCCACGTCGAGTTCGTGGGGCAGGTCGATGCCGCTGATGCCGGGGTCGTCGGTGTTGATGGTGGCGAGCAGGCCGGCTTCGAGAAATTGCTTGAGCGGATGGCTGGCGTAGTCCGGCACGGTGCTGGTCTGGACATTGCTCGTCAGGTTGGCCTCGATCCCTATGCGGCGTTCGCGCAAGAGGTCCATCACGGCGGGATCTTCCGTCGCGCGGACAGCGTGGCCGATGCGCGTGGCGCCGAGTTGCCCGATGGCCGTGACGATGCTCTGCGCCCCGGCGGCCTCGCCGGCGTGCACGGTGACCTGCCACCCGGCCTCGCGTCCTTCCTTGAAATGTTCGATAAAAAGCTCGGCCGGCCAGTTGCCCTCGTCGCCGGCCAGATCGAGCGCGGTGATATCCTGCTTGTGGTCGAGCAAGGCGCGCAATTCGCGCCGCGCACGCACCGGACCGTAGGTGCGGGTGAGGATGCCGATGAGGTTGGCCTTCACCCCGGTGGCCGCCTCGCCTTCCCGCACGCCTTCGATCACAGCCGCGGTGACGCGCGACGGGTCGAGGTTGTGGGCGCCGGCCATGAAGGCCGGACTGAAGCGCAATTCGATGTAACGGATCCCCTCGCGCTGCGCATCCTCGACATTTTCGCGGGCCACACGGCGGCATGCCTCGTAATCGGCCAGCACGGCGGTCATCCAGCGGAACTTGGCCAGAAATTCGATCAGTCCGGGCTGCGGCGTGGTGACAACGACATGCGGGCGCAAGGTTTCCAGCGTGTCACCGGGCAACGGGATGCCGTGGCGGCGCCCGAGATCAAGAATGGTTTCAAGACGCACACTGCCGTCGAGATGGCGGTGCAGATCGATCAGCGGCGGACGGGCGGACATGGAACCAAGAGGATTCTTTTTCCGCATGCGGGCGACAAGCGGAATTGTTCAACGCGCGATGTTGGTCAATGCCTCCGGGACATTGGCGAACGAATACAGGTAATGTCCGCGCTCCGCGACCGCAGGCCGCACGCGGGCGCTGTCGAGCAACATCGAAGCCATCTGGCCGGGGAACAACCGCAGGAGAAACGATGGTGCCGGAAAAATTGCCGGACGATGCACGGCCTGCGCCACGTCGCGCGTGAAGTCGGCATTGGTCACGGGTTGCGGCATGACCGCGTTGAGCGGTCCGCGGATCGCTTCGTTTTCAACGGCCCACAAGGCCAGGCCGGCAACGTCGTCGACATGAACGCATGACATCCATTGCCGGCCGCTGCCGAGCCGTCCGCCCAAGCCGGCCCGGAATATGGGGAGAATCATCTTCATTGCTCCCCCATCACGTCCGAGAACAAAACCGGTGCGGAGAAGAACGACACGAGCATCGCGCACTTTTTCCGCCTGCCCTTCCCAAGCGCGGCAGACATCGGCCAGAAACCCGGTGCCGACCGGCGAGCTCTCATCGACCTCACGATCTCCCGTGTTGCCGTAAAATCCGATGGCCGATCCGCTAACCAAGACACGCGGTGGATGCGATGCGCGCGCGAATCCTTCCACGAGCGAATGCGTGCCGAGGACGCGGCTGTCCATGATGCGCGCGCGTTTTGCCGCGGTCCAAAGCCCGAGCACAGGCTCGCCGGCGAGATGGAGAACAGCATCGAGTCCATCGACATCCGCCGCTTCACCCGGAACGAAGAGCCTGGTTCTTGGGTCCCGCGGATGACGACTGAATGGCACGACGTCCCAACCCCGTGCCGCGGCGAGTTGCCCGGCCCGACGGCCGATGAAGCCGGATGCCCCGGTGATACCCAAGCGCATGGTCAGAACGTCCGGTGCAACCAGCGGTAAGGAAACCGGTTGCCGGGGCAGTCGGTGGGCTTGGGATTGATTTCGCGGTGAGCCTTGACGACGAGAACACGTCCCTTGCTGCGGCCGACGCGTTTGCGCAGGTAGGTGATGAGTTCCTCCAGGGCGGCGAGTTGCGCGCGAGTCGGAATATCGCGGTTGAAATCGCCGACAAAGCAAATGCCGATGCCGATGTTGTTGAGGTAGTCGCTGGCCACGTGCCCGCCGTTGATCTGGCGCGTCCAGCGTGGTCCGATTTCGATCTCGCCGTCGCCGGAGGACGTGCCGTTGCCGATGACGAAGTGGTAGGCCAGACCGTTTTTCATTTTGCGCACGTTGCGGTGGTAGTTGGCAAAAATACGCGCATTGCCCTGGCGGGTGCCGCTGTTGTGCACGATGACGTATTGCCAGCGGCCGCGCTTGACCGGCGCGCGGTCGATGGCATCGCGCACGCTGCGCGAGAGATAGCGGTAGCTCGGACCGCCCCCCCAGCCGAAGAGGCCGCGGCGCTCGCGTTTCGGCGGTGGCGCCAGTCCTTCATCCTCGGCCTGCCCGGATTTCTCCACGACGATCGGCGCGGCCGGGGCCCCGGATTCGCGTTCGCTCCCGCGCGGAGGCGGGGTCGGCGTGGCCGGTTCGCGCGGGGGCGGAAGTTTGATTTCTTTCGGGGTTTCTTCCGGCGTCGGCAGAGGGGCGGTGCGGGTTTTCTCCTCGGACGGAGGCGGCAAAACCAACGGCGGAGGCTCCGGCCTCGGCGTGGGGGGAGGCTTCGGGGTCGACCGCGGAGCCGGCATCTGGCGGGGGGTGGCAGCCGGCTTGGGCGGCGGGAGAACAAGCGGCTCGGGCGGCTTCTCGACCGTGGAAGCCGGCGGTGCGGTGGGACGCGGGCGCGGTTTGGGGCGGACCGGTTCCGGGCGCGGGGTCGCGACGGGCTCCGGCGCGATTGTCTCGCGCGCCCGGAGGAACAGTTCGCGCTTCCGGGCCTCTTCGGCGGAAACCTGCGCGTGCAGGACGGATCCGACCGAGGTGAGCAAGGCCAGCCCCGACAAAAAGAAAACGTGGACACGCGGGACTGGCACGAGATGAAGCTAAAGGTGCGGGGGAACCGAATTCAACTTGATTGCTTGCGCCGCGCGTAGGCGACGCGCCGCAAATAGAGACCATCGGACGGCGCCACGGATCGCGGCATGCCCTCCGGGCGTCCGGCCAAGCGCGCCTCGAGGTCCGCCATGGTGGCTTGTCCCTGTGCCACGCGCACCATCGCGGCGACCAGCATGCGGACCATCTTGTAGAGGAAACCGTCGCCCTCGAAGCGCAGCCGGATTTCCGGACCGCGTGCCGTCACGGTGATGGCGCGCAGGTTCCGGCGGGTGTCGCGCACCGGCGTGCCCCGGTTGGCGGAAAAACCGCGGAAATCGTGGTTCCCACGCAGCAACTCCGCCGCCCGACGCAAGAGCGCCGTGTCGGGCGACGGACGCACATGCCAGGCGCGTCCCGCCCGGTGCGGCGGCAGAACGGGCCCGGTCCACAAAAGGTAGTCGTAAGTCTTGCCCGTGGCGGCATAGCGCGCGTGAAAATCGCCGCGCGCGCGCGTGCACGACAACACGCGCAGGCCCGGCGGCAAGATCGCATTGAGGGCGCGCTGCCAGAACAGTCCGTCCCCTCGCCCGTCAGGCACATCGGCATGCGCGATCTGACCCAAGGCATGGACACCCGCGTCGGTGCGGCCGGAACCCTGGGGGCGCACGCGGGTGCCGCCCGCGAGTTTGGACAAGGCCTCCTCCAGGACATCCTGCACGGCTCCGCCGCCCGGCTGGCTTTGCCAACCGCGGAAGGCGGCGCCATCGTAAGCCAGCGTCAGCTTAAGTCGCATGGGGCACGGTCGAGCCAACTCTGCAGCAAAATCTGCGCGGCGACCTGATCGACCACGCCGCGCTGGTCGCGCGCTTTGCGTCCGCTCTCGCGCAGGGCGCGCTGCGCGGCAACCGTGGTGAGACGCTCGTCCCACAGTTCGACCGGACACGAGACGCGCGAGCGCAGATTTTCCGCGAACGTGCGGGCGCCTTCCGCGGCCGGACCGTAGGTGCCGTCCATGTTGCGCGGCAGCCCGACAAGGATGCGTCCGGGCTGCAACTCCGCCGCGGCCGCGGCAACCGCCTCGAGCGAAGCCTCGCCGCCAGGCAGCGTCTTCCAAGGTTGGGCCAGCATGCCCAATTCGTCGCTCACCGCCACACCGGTGCGCGCGGCGCCGAGATCGACGGCCATGATGCGGCTCACGAGGGGGGTTGAGGGTTGAAAGTTGAGAGTTGAGGGAAACGTAAACGCTGGAACCCGGAGACAGGAGCGGCGACGACTTGTTTTTCTCTCATCCCGTCACACTCGACTCCCGACTTCACTGCAGTTCCTCCGGAACCCGCGGGACGAGTTTCTTGATGTTCTCGGCCTCGCTCCGGTGACACACGAGCAGGGCGTCGCCGGTGTCTATGACAATAAGATCCTGCACGCCCGCGAGCGCGATGTGCTTGCCGCCGCTGGAAAAGACGATGTTGTGCGAGGCGTCCGAGGTCGTGAGCGGACAATTGGCCGCGTTGCCGCCCTCGCCCGCTTCGAGGTATTTGGCCACCGCGACCCAGCTGCCGACATCGTCCCAGTCGAACCCGGCCTCGAGTTCGAGCACGCGGGCGGCTTTTTCCATGATGGCGTAATCGACGGAAATTTTCGGCAGCTTCGGGAAATCCGAGGCGAGCAAAGCGTCGAGGCCATCGGTCGTGCCCATGCGCGAAACGAAGGCGGCGAGTTCCGGCGCGTGCCTGGTCAGCTCGCCCATGATGGCGGGGATCGACCAGATGAACATCCCGGCGTTCCAGCGGAAGTTGCCCTGCTTGAGGAACGCTTCGGCCTGCGCAGGGTCGGGTTTCTCGCGGAAGCGTTCGACTTCGAAGATGGCGGGCTCCGCCGTGTTCGCACGCTTCCCCTGCTCGATGTATCCGAAACCCGGGCAGGCCCATGTCGGCTTGATGCCGATGGTGAGCAACGCACCGGAGGAAGCGGCCGCCTCGGCCCCGGCCAGCAGGTCGCGCCGGAAAGCAGCCGCGTCTTTGATCAGATGGTCGGCGGGCAAAACCGCCATGACGGCCTGCGGATCGCGGCGCAGGACAAGCCCGACTCCGAGCGCGACCGCGGGCGCGGTGTCGCGTTTGGCCGGCTCGGCCACGATGTTTTCCGCGGGCAACTGCCGGCAAGCCGCACGCACCGCGGCCTCCTGCTCTTGGTTGGTCAGCACGAAGACGCGCTCGGGCGGCACGGCATCGCCGAGACGGGCGATCGTTTCCTCCAGCATGGTGCGGTCGGAGAAAAGTTTGAGCAGCTGTTTGGGACGCGCTCGCCGGCTGTAGGGCCAGAAACGCTCGCCACTGCCGCCGGCGAGGATGAGGACGTAAAGATCGGGCTTCACCGGAGTATGAGACGATTTTGCCGGGCGCGACGCAATCTTGCGTATGGAAAATCTGCGCCGGAAGTGCCGGTTCCGGTTGCCACCGGCGGCGGGGTGGAGTATGGGTTCACCGTTATGGCACCCTTCTTCGACCGACTATCGCAGAATCTCTCGGGGACCTCCCTCGCCGCCGCGGCGGAAATGGCCGTCGGGGTGGGCGCAGGCCTGCTCGTCGCCGACCAACTCGGCAAAGGCGCGCGCCAACGCATCGGCCTCGTCGCGCTCATCGCGGGGTTGGCCGCGACCGTTCCCCTGCTCATCGGGGCGGGAGTCCGTGTCAACCGCGAGCTGGGCGAAGGCCGCCGCACGCGCCGCCGCCTCGAGACCATCCGCCACGATCCCGGGTTTCCGGACGACGGCGATTTCTATTGAGCGGTCCGCGGATCGTCCTGGCTTCCTCGTCGCCGCGGCGCAGCGGATTGCTGCGTTCGGCCGGATTGGAATTTTCCATCGAGGCCTGCGAAACCGCGGAAATCCACGACCCCGCCCTCGGGTTGGCCGGCCTCGTCACGGCCAATGCCCGCACCAAAGCGATTGCGGTGGCCGCCGCGCATCCCGATGCGATCGTCATCGGTGCGGACACCCTGGTGTGGCTCGACGGGCATGCCCTCGGCAAGCCGGCCGATCCGGACCAGGCACGGCGGATGCTGGGGCGGCTCGCCGGGCGCGTGCACGAAGTCGCCACCGGCGTCCATCTCGTCCGTCTCGAACCGCACCGGCAGATCGAATTCCACGAAATCACGCGCGTGCGCTTCCGCGAACTCGACGCAGCCGCGATCGACGATTACCTGACCCGCGTGCACGTGCTCGACAAAGCGGGCGCCTACGCCCTGCAGGACCACGGGGAACTGATCGTGGAATCCGTCGACGGCAGCCGCTCGAATGTGGTGGGCCTGCCCCTCGCGCGCACGCTGGCAGCCTTGCGGAGGTTCATGGACGACGCGTAGGTTGACAGCATGATCTCTCCCGGCACCACGCGCCACCAAGGACAAATCGTCGATCTCTTCGCACGACGGACCTACCCGGGATTCATTGAAGTCACGGACGGCAAAATCTCCGCCGTGCAGGAGGACCGCAGCGTGACCGAGCCGTCCTGCCTGTGCCCGGGCTTCGTCGATGCCCACGTGCACATCGAGAGTTCGATGCTCACGCCGCCCGAGTTCGCCCGCATCGCGGTGACCCACGGCACCGTGGCCACGGTTTCCGATCCGCACGAAATCGCCAATGTGCTCGGCACGGAGGGCGTCCGCTACATGCAGAAACTGGCCGCCCAAACGCCCTGCAAAATCCATTTCGGCATCCCGTCCTGCGTGCCCGCGACCAACTTCGAAACAGCCGGCGCCACCATGGGACCGGAGGCCGTGGAGGAACTCTGCGCCGATCCCTCGCTCGTCTATCTTTCCGAGATGATGAATTTCCCCGGGGTCATCCACGGCGATCCCGAGGTGATGCAGAAAATCGAGATCGCCAAAAAACACGGCAAGCGTATCGACGGACACGCCCCCGGGTTGCGCGGCGCGGACCTCGCCGCCTACGTCGCGGCGGGCATCGAGACCGACCACGAATGCTTCCAGATCGACGAGGCCCGCGAAAAATTGTCGCTCGGACAAAAGATCCTCATCCGCGAGGGATCCGCGGCAAAGAATTTCGAGGAACTGTGGCTGCTGCTCGGCGAGCATCCGGAGTCCTGCATGCTCTGCAGCGACGACAAGCACCCGGACGACCTTCTCGAAGGGCACATCAACAGCCTCTGCGCCCGTGCCGTGGCCAAAGGCGTTCCGGTTTTTCACGTTCTGCGGGCCGCGTGCCTCAACCCGGTGCTGCATTACGGTCTGCGCAGCGGCCTGCTGCGACCCGGTGATCCGGCCGACTTCATCCGCTTGCAGGACCTCGCCGGCTTTGCCGTCGCGGAAACCTGGATCGACGGGCAATGCGTGGCGCGCGCCGGCGAGTCGCTCCTGCCGAGGAGCCGTTCGCCCCGCGCCAACAGGTTCCACGCGCTGCCGAAAAAGGCGTCCGATTTCGCCGTCCCCGCCGGACGCGGCACGATCCGCGTCATCGAGGCGCTCGACGGCCAGATCGTGACCGGCGCGGGGGAGGCCGAACCTCTCGTGCGCGACGGTCTCGCCTTGGCCGATGCCGCGCGGGATGTGCTCAAGATCGCCGTGGTCAACCGCTACGGCGACGCTCCGCCGGCCGTCGCCTTTGTGCGCGGCGTCGGACTCAAACGCGGCGCGATCGCGTCCAGCGTGGCCCACGATTGCCACAATCTCGTCGCCGTCGGAACCGGCGACGAGGAACTGGCCCGCGCCATCAACCTGCTCATCGCCAATGAAGGCGGCATCTGCGCCGTCGGCGACAGCCGGGACGATGTCCTTCCCCTGCCTGTGGCCGGGCTGATGAGCGACGGCTACGCCGAGGACGTCGCCGCCGGTTACGCCCGCCTCTCGGCCCAAGCAAAGGAGCTCGGCAGCACGTTGCACGCCCCGTTCATGACGCTGTCTTTTCTCGCCCTGCTCGTCATTCCCGCCCTCAAACTGAGCGACCTCGGGCTCTTCGACGGGACGAAATTCGAATTCGTCCCCGTCTTCACCGGCGACCCGACGGTCGGCGTTGCGGCAAAGTAGAAGCGGCGGGGACGCTTCCTCTGATTTTCTCCAAGCCCGGAAAACCCGCTCAGATCTTCAACGCTCTGAGCGCGGCCAGTGCGGACTTCGGATTGCTCACGCGAAGGATGAGCAACCCGCGAACATCGCCCGGGTGGCTGGCGAGGTAGGCGTATTCGATGTTGATCTTCTTTTTGGCCAGGGCCTTGGCGATTTTGGAAAGCGCGCCCGGTTGGTTGCGGTTTTCCACCATGAGCACGTCGCTCTCGACGACGAGCGTGCCACGCTCCTCGAACAAGTCCAAGGCGCGGTCCGGAGCGTCGAGCACCAACCGGACGACATTGTGGTCTGTGGTGTCGGACGTAGCCAAACCCCAGATGTTGATCCCCTCTTTGGACAGCACGTCGCAGACGGCGGCGAGGGTTCCGGGTTTATTTTCGATGAAAACGGCGAGTTGGGTGACGATTTTGACCATGAAATGTGCGGATTTCGCGCCGCGCCATGAGGACGCGGAGCCAAGCTTAAAGTAGAGCTGTCCCCGTTTTTTCTCAACCACGTTCCTCTCACTGGCATCCGGCGCGCCGCGCGTCTAATTTGGAAGTCTCCGACATGTCCTTCCGCCTCGCCTCCCCCCATGCGCCCTGCGGCGACCAAGGACCGGCCATCGACAAACTCACGCGCTCGCTCGAGGCGGGCAACCGCCACCAGACGCTCCTTGGCGTGACCGGCTCGGGCAAAACCTTCACCGCGGCCAACATCATCCGCAACCTCGACCGCCCCACCCTGGTCATCTCGCACAACAAAACCCTCGCCGCCCAACTTTACTCCGAATTCAAACAATTCTTCCCCGACAACGCGGTCGAGTATTTCGTCAGTTACTTCGACTACTACCAACCCGAGGCCTACATCCCGCGCACCGACACCTACATCGAAAAAGATTCTTCGATCAACGAGGAGATCGAACGCCTCCGCCTCTCCGCCACCAGCTCCCTGCTCACCCGCCGCGATGTCCTCGTCGTGGCCAGCGTGTCATGCATTTACGGCCTTGCCTCGCCGGAGGACTACCAGCAGATGCTTCTCCCGCTCACGGCAGGCGCCGACCTCTCGCGCGAAGCCTTCCTCGGACGTCTCGTCGACCTCCTTTACGCTCGCAACGACATCGCCTTCGGCCGCGGCAAATTCCGGGTCCGTGGCGATGTGGTCGAAGTCCATCCCGCCAACATGGACGAGGAAGCTGTCCGGGTGGAATTCTTCGGCGACAACATCGACCGCATCAGCCTCTTCGACCCGCTGTCCGGCAACGTCAACAAAACCGTCCCCGGTCTGACCATTTTTCCCGCCAAGCAGTTCGTCACCCCGCAGGACAAGCTCCGCCGCGCCCTCGGCACCATCCGCACCGAACTCGACGGACGCCTCGCCGAGCTCGAGTCGCAGGGCAAACTCCTCGAATCCCAACGCCTGAAGATGCGCACCGAGTTCGACCTCGAGATGATGGAGGAAATGGGCTTCTGCACGGGGATCGAAAACTATTCGCGCCACCTCACCGGACGCCCCCCCGGCTCGCGCCCGTTCACCCTCCTCGACTTTTTTCCCAAGGATTACCTCTGCGTCATCGACGAATCCCACGCCTCCATCCCGCAGATCGGCGGCATGTATGCCGGCGACCGCTCGCGCAAACAGGTCCTCGTCGATTACGGCTTCCGCCTCCCCAGCGCGATGGACAACCGTCCAATGAACTTCCCCGAGTTCATGGGCATGACCAACCAGCTCCTCTACATGAGCGCCACGCCCGGCGACTTTGAGATTCGCAACAGCCACGTTGGCAACAAGGAGTTTCTCCCCGCTGTCCGGCCGGACAACCGCCTCACCCTTGAAGAAAGCGCCGCTCTCCTCCAACGCGCCCGCGAAGACTTCGACGTTTCCACCCCCGGTGCCCCGCTCGTCGCCGAACAAATCATCCGCCCCACCGGGCTCCTCGATCCGAAGATCACCATGCGTCCGCTCAAAGACCAGATCGACGAAACGATCGAGCTTTGCCGCCAGCGTATCGAGAAACAGCAACGCGTCCTTGTCACCACCCTGACCAAGCGCACGGCCGAAGACCTCTCCGACTACCTGCGCGATATCGGACTCAAAGTGCGCTACCTCCACAGCGACATCGACACCATCGAACGGGTGGAAATCCTCCGCGCCCTCCGCGCCGGCGAATTCGACATCCTCGTCGGCATCAACCTCCTCCGTGAAGGCCTCGACCTGCCCGAGGTCGGACTCGTCTGCATCCTCGACGCCGACAAGGAAGGCTACCTCCGCAGCCAGACCTCGCTCATCCAGACGGCCGGACGCGCCGCGCGCCACGTCGACGGCGAGGTCGTCCTTTTTGCCGACACCATGACCGGCAGCATCCGCGCGCTGATCGAAATCTGCGATTACCGCCGCCGCCGCCAGATGGAATACAATCAGGAGCACGGCATCAGCCCCCGCAGCGTGGTGCGCGCCGTGCAGGAAAGCCTCCACGTGATCCTCAAAGGCAAGTCTGACGAAACCGCGCGTGTGGCCGAGGACGGCAACGGTCTTTCCCTCTCCGAGCTGCTCGCTGAATTGACCCAGGAGATGGAAGAAGCCTCCTCCGCCTTGGAATTCGAGCGCGCCGCCCTCCTCCGCGACCAGATCACCGAACTCAAAGCCGGCACCGGGCTGGAAAAAATCTCCCCCACCCGCCGTCCGGTGTCCTACAGTGGCAAAAAGCGCAGGCGCTGAGCCGCCCGATTAGCCGCGACACGAAGATGCCGACCAAAACCAAAAAAGCCGCCAAGGACGCCGCCGCTTACCTTGTTGCCGGCAACGACGAAATGGCCGTCAAATCCCGGGCCAAAGAGCTCGCCGCGGAACTCTCCCCGGCCGAGGGCGGTGAATTCGCCGTCGAGACGATCGACGCCCACGCGGACAACGCCGAGCACGCCGCCTCGATCATCCGCGAAGCCATCCTCTCGCTCAGCATGCCTGGCTTCCTCGCCTCGGAAAAACTCGTCTGGCTGAAGAGCGCCAACTTTCTTTCCGACACGCAGCTCGGCGGGAGCAAAGCCGTGCTCGAAGCGCTCGAGGAATTGCAAAAAGTCCTCGAAAGCGGATTTCCCGAGGGCACCCGTTTCCTTTTCAGCGCGATCAGCCCGGACAAACGCCGCACCTTCTACAAAGCGCTGACCAAACTCGCGTCCACTGACATCCTCGACAAGCCCTCCGGCGGTCCGCGTTACGACGAAGACGAAGCCGCGCGCCAAGCCGCGACTTCCGCCGCTCGCGAACGCAAATTGAAGTTCACCCCGGACGCCCTCGAACGCTTCGCCGCTTACGTCGGCTCGGATACCCGCCAAGTCCTCAACGAACTCGACAAAATCGACACCTACCTCGGCGACGAGCGACGCGAAATCCGCGAAGAAGACATCGCCCTCCTCGTCCCCGAAACCCGCCGCGGCATCATCTTCGAACTCGGCAACTGCCTCGCCCGCCGCAATCTCAAGTCGGCCAGCAATTGCCTGCAAAAACTTCTCGCCCAGGGCGAGGATCCCGTCGGCCTCCTTTACGCCGCCATCATGCCGACCATCCAGCGCATGACCGCCGCCGCCGTGCTCATCGAGGAATACGGACTCCGCGTGCCCCCGAGCTACCCGGCCTTCCAGTCCGCGCTCGAACAGCTTCCCCCCGACGCACAGGAAATTCTCCCGCGCAAAAAAGACGGCACCCTCAACGCCTACGGCTTCTACATGTCCGCGCAGGAAGCCAAACGCTTCAAGGCCCGCGAACTGGCCGAAGCCACCATCGCCTGCGCCGAGGCCACCACGTCCATCATGTCCACCGGTTCCGATCCGGCGCTCATTCTGCAGCAACTGCTCGTGCGTATTCTCACTCCGCGATGACAAGGAAACCGGAGCAGGAAACAACCCGAATTGAGACCGCCACTCCGGCGGTGGCGAGCGGAAGTGCGGATAAATACGCGAAGACGGAGCGCGGGGATCATCCCAGCGGCTTCAGCCAAAACTGCATCGGGTGTTCGGTGCTGGCAGACTGATCGATATCTTTCCACGCGTAGCTGGTGCGGAGTTTCGGCTCCGGTGCGTAGCCGAAGCGCCGCCACACCGCGTCGAGCGGTTCCCAGCGCGGGGGGCGCAGCGGATGGTTCTCCGGCCTGACCACGCCGCAGAAGCTCATCCATGACATGCCGCCAAGTCCTCTGGCGTAAGACTCGCGCGCCTCGAAGAACGCGCGATAAATCCCGCGCCCGCGCCACGCCGGGAGCAACACCGATTCACCGCAGTAGAAGACCGTGGTGAGGTCCAGACCCAGCGCCTCGAACGGCCGCACAAAGGCTTCGGTCTCGGCGGCGAGCGGAATCCCCGTCGAGGCCCCCACGATGGAATCTCCGTCCCGCGCGAGCACAGCGATGGCCTCACCCGAGGCGGTGTAAGTGCGCAGATACTCGGCTTCGTAAGCCTCGCTGCCGTCGTAAAGATACGGATACTCACGGAAAACGGTCATGCGGAGCCTCGCGAGGTCCGGGATGTATCCGGCGAGGGCGGCGCCGACCACCGTTTCCAGTTGCATGCTCATTTGGGATCCCTGAATTCAGCTACGCAACGTAATCCAACTTCCCCCCGATCCAAGCCGGGAAGAAGCCAGAGGGCGCGCCGGTGACGGAGCACGTTGACCAGATCCGGCCCTTCGCTTGATTTGCCGAATTTTCTGGTGAGAATCCTGCCTACGCAAATGAGAGAAAAACCCAAACTGCTCTCCGGCGGCAATCCGCAGATCCCGAAGGGCGACGGCGATGCGCCCGTGCGGGCCTACATTGCGGCCATGCCCGGTTGGAAGCAGGACATCGGGCGAAAACTCGACGCGCTCATCACCAAATCCGTGCCCGGGGTGCAAAAGGGAGTGCGCTGGAACTCGCCTTTTTACGGCGTGGAAGGAAGCGGATGGTTCCTCGGCGCGCATTGCCTGACCAAATACGTGAAGGTCACTTTCTTCCGCGGACTGTCGTTGAAACCGATCCCGCCCGGCGGCACGCCGAAAAGCGGCGACGCACGCTGGCTCGATATCTACGAGGACGACGGCTTCGACGAAAACCAGATGACCGCGTGGATCAAGCAGGCCGCGGCTTTGCCCGGCTGGATCCCCTGAAACGAGGATCAGTGGCCGGCCACCATCACCGGCGCCAGAATCGCATCGCGCATGCCGTGTAGCAATTTCTTGTCCGACGGACAAATCGTGGCCAGCACGCCGCCCAGTTTCGTCTCGCGCTCACCGCAGAGATAATAAGGACACAACCGCACCCGTCCCTTCATCGCTTGTAGCGGCGGTCTGTGACCGTCGGTGCCCAGATAGTCCATCCCGACAACCCGCGCGTGATGAAAGCGCTGCAAAATCCACGGCCTCCGGTCCCAATCGCCCAACGCCTCGTCGATCGCCCGCACCCAGTCCTCGTGGGACAAATCCTGTCCGACCTTCACGCTGCGGGATCCCCAGGCCAACTCGGAGAACCCGCTGATCTTGATGACCAGCTCACGCTCGCGCTGGCTGAACTTCTTCAATTCCTCCCAGCTCTGGATTTCCAGGCCCGGGTAAACCCCGGTCGGCGGCAAGGGCTGCGGGTCCATCAGCCACGTGCGCGGGATCACTTTCTGCAGCGCGGCGAAATGCTTGTCGCCCAATTCGCGCCGCCAGAAATCCGCGAGCGGACGCAACCAGAACAAAGCAAACCAGAGCTTTTCCTCGATCCACGGCTTGGGCGGCGGGGTCATGCGGTGTTTTCCGTCGGCCACCCCGCGCAAAAGCTCCATCGATCCGGGAATGTTCGGCAAATCGAACAATTCGAAAAAGCGGTAAAGGTTCGCGCGCAAATCTTGCGGCACCTTCTCCGCGTCGACCACGCGCGCTCCGATGCGCGCGGCCATCCACTCCATTTCCGGACGGTAGTCCGCGGCCTCGACGGACATGACAATGTCGCCGGCGTCCACCACCGCACGGAACCCCTCCTCCATCCCCTTGCCCCCGACGACGTCGAATCCTTCGCCCGCATAAACTTCATTCAGCCATGCGGTCAGACCAATCCCACCCGGCACATTGTCCAATTCGGCAATGGTGAAGCCTTCTTCCGTCAGGATGACATCCGGACGCAACACGCGCGGCACCTCCCCGGCGATGGCTTTGGACCGCGCCAAGTCGACCAATTCGGGCGGCTTGCCCCGGTCGAGCAGTTCCGCGATCCATGCCGGACGTTTGCCCGACGCGCTCAGGCGGTAGAGCAAGTTGCACGCCTCGGTGAACTTGCGCAGACGGAAGCCGAGCTTTTCCAATTCCTCGTCCATCCCCGGCGGCAGCGCAAACGGCTCGGGCGAAACCCGCCATTCCTTGCCGGCGAAAAGCCCGCCCGGCGGCATGGCCGCGCGGATGCGTTCCGCGCGGGCGAGGCGTTCGGATTCCGGGATCGCTGCGCTCACACCAAGCCCTTCAGCGCCAGGCGCACCAATTCCTCGGTCCCCGCCTCTTTGTTTTTCAGCGCCACCTCACGCACCGCCTTGGCCGCATCAACCTGCTTGTAGCCGAGCGCGATGAGGGCCAGCACCGCATCATTGGCCGCACGGGCTTCGGGCGAAGGCGCTTTGTCCGCACTGGCCGCTTCCCACGCCGCGGCGACCCCGAGTTTGTCTTTCAACTCGAGAACGATCCGTTCGGCCGTCTTTTTGCCCAATCCGCTGATTTTGGCGATCGAGGCGATATCCGAATCGACCACCGCGGCTTTGAAGCGCATCACGTCCATGCCGCTGAGCACAGCAAGGGCCAACTTCGGTCCGACCCCGCTGACCCGGGTGAGCAAAAGCCGGAAAAGATCCCGCTCCTCCGTCGAGGCGAAACCGAACAAAATATGCGCGTCCTCCCGCACCTGCAGGTGGGTCAGAAGCCGCACCGGTTGTCCCGGTTGCGGGAGACGATCGTAGCTGGAGAGCGGGATCAAAACCTCGTAGCCTACCCCGTGCACCTCGACCACCACCTGCGTGGGCAGGACCTCGCGCAGCACGCCATCCAAATACGTAATCATCGACGATGACCGCTACCAGACCCCGTCGCCACGGCAAGCGCGCTTTTTTGGCGCTGCTGGCTGCCGCCTCGTTGACTCGTGCAGGGGAGACCGCGGACCAAGGTTGGCGACTCACCGTGATCCCCTCCTACGAGCGGCCCGCGCAGCATGAAAATATCCCCGGTTCGCAAACCGCCATCGTCGCCGCGGCGCGGCATCGGAGTTACGACGAATTCGAATACGCCACGACGAAAGCGGCGTGGCGGCAAGCGGTCGCGCTGGCCGCAGACCGGGGAGATGCCTGGTTGCGCGCCGCCGATGTGCAGATCCGCCGCGACCGCCACCGCGTCATCGACCGGATCCTCGTCAAGGGCGGCGATCCGCTCTTGCCGGCGCTGGCTCTCGCCCCCGCCTTCTACGACCGCTTCGAACCGCTCCTCGGCCCCGGTTTCCATGTCATCATTCCCGACCGCAATACCATCGCGCTTTATCCGCGGGCCGGCGGGATGATTCCGCCGGCCGAAGCCGCGGCCTTGCTCCGCCTCAACCGGGCGGCCGGCTATCCGGTCAGCCGCGAAGTCTTCCGCGCTTCCCGCGGATCACTGGCCGCCGACGGGATCCTCGAGGAGTAGGATCAAAAGTCCTTCGACCCGCCGACCGGGAGGAGATGCAGATTGAGACCGCGCGCGGCGAACTCGCGCACCGCCTCCTTCTTGTCGATCTCGATGGGCGGAAAGGTGTCATAGTGGACACCGATCACGTCCTTGACCTCGAGGAAGGTGGCGGCCCGGGCGGCGTCCTCCGGACCCATGGTGAAGTTGTCCCCGATGCAGAGCACGGCGAACTTGAGCGAGGCGCTGTCACCGATGAGCTTCATGTTGCGGGTCAGGGCCGTGTCGCCGGAGTAGTAGAAATGCCCCTGCTTGGTTTCGACGAGGAAGCCCGCCGGATTCCCGCCGTAACTGCCGTCGGGCATGCTGCTGGAATGCGTGGCCGCGGTCATCTTGACGCGGCCGAAAGGAAACTCCCAGGCGCCGCCGAGATTCATGCCGTGCGCTTTTTCCACGCCGTGTTTGGCGAACCATTGGACGATCTCGAAATTGGAAACGAGTGTGGCCCCCGTCCGTTTGGCGATGCGGGCCACATCGTCGACATGGTCGAAGTGCCCGTGCGAGACGAGAATGTAGTCGGCGGGGACTTTGTCGACATCGACCGCGGCGGCTTTCGGATTGGCGGAGATAAAGGGATCGAAGAGCAGATGGGCGCCGTCCACATGGACGCCGAAGCAGGAATGTCCGTAGTAGGTCAGGTTCATAGGGTCTGACCCCAGCAGTAAACCGTGCCGTTTTTCATTGTCAAACCGGACCGGAAGACGGCGTCATGCCCCCGCCCATGCACCGCCTGCTCGCCGTCGCCGCCAACTGGTTCCCCGCGTGGGTCCTGACCGCCACCCTTCTGGCCCTGTGGCACCCCCCGCTTTTCACCTGGTTCAGCGGACCGTGGATCGTCTGGGGTCTGGCCGTGGTCATGCTGGGCATGGGCCTGACCCTCGATGTGCGGGACTTTGGCGCGGTCACCCGCATGCCGCGCGCGGTCGGTTTGGGGTTCGCCGCGCAATACACCATCATGCCGCTGCTCGGCTGGGCGGTGGCCGGATTGCTGGACCTCCCAGCCGACTTCGCGGTGGGCCTGATCCTCGTGGCCTGCTGCCCGGGCGGCACCGCCTCCAACGTCGTCGCCTTCCTCGCCCGGGCCAACGTGGCGCTGTCCGTGGTCATGACCACCTGCTCGACACTCGCCGCCGTCGTGCTCACGCCGATCCTCACCGAAAAGCTGGCCGGGGCCTATGTGCCGGTCGACGCCACCGGGATGTTCCTGACCACGGCCCAGGTTGTCCTCGCGCCGGTGCTCCTCGGGTTGCTCCTCCACCACAAGGCACCGAAATTCGCGCATTTCGTGCTGCCCGCCGGCCCGCTTGTTTCGGTCCTGCTCATCAGCATGATCGTGGGCAGCATCGTCGGACAAAACGCGCAGGATATTTTTATCCACGGCCGGCAACTGCTGCTCGCTGTTTTTCTCTTGCATGCCGGTGGCTTTGCTCTGGGCTATGCGCTCGCCCGGGCGAGCGGCTTCGACCGCACTACCGCCCGCACGGTGTCCATCGAGGTCGGCATGCAAAATTCCGGGCTCGGCGCGGTGCTGGCGCGGACCCATTTCGCGGCCAATCCCCTCACCGCCGTGCCGTCCGCCCTCTCGAGCGTCTGCCACTCGGTGCTTGGCAGCGTCCTCGCCGGATGGTGGCGGATCAAACCCGAACCGGGCGGACGTGCCGGCCGAGAGTCGTGAGGCCGCCGCGTCTTTTTGCATTGGTCGCCTGGACTGCGGCGCACACCATGACCAGCGGCATGACTGCTCCGGTCAACCCGACCAATACGGCTTTTGTTTATGATCCGCTCTTTCTCGAGCACGACACGGGACCGGGTTTTCCCGAAAGCGCCGATCGTCTCCGCTGGCTCACCGCGCATTTGGATGCTGTGCCCTTGGGGGCAACCCTGACCCGTGTGGCGCCGGATCCGGAGATCGATCCGGAGCCATGGATGGCCAGGGTTCATCATCCGGACTACATCGCATCGCTGCGCTCCGCGTGCGAAAACGGAAAGGAATTCGCAGGGGAAAGCTCAGACAACCCGATCTCACGGCGGTCTTATGACGCCGCCGTCCGCGCGGTCGGCGCAACCCTGACCGCCGTGGATATGGTCCTGACCGGACGCGCCCGCAACGCCTTTGCCGCCGTCCGTCCGCCCGGTCACCACGCCATGCCGGAAGGTGCCAAAGGATTCTGTCTCTTCGGCAATGCCGCCATCGCCGCGCGCTACGCGCAGGAAAGGCACGGCATCAAGCGCGTCATGATCATCGACTGGGATGTCCACCACGGCGACGGCACGCAGGAAATTTTCTACGCCGATCCGTCCGTTTTCTTTTTCTCCACGCACCAATACCCGTTTTATCCGGGTTCGAGCGGAGCAGCGGAAAACACCGGTGCGGGCGCCGGAAGAGGATTCAACCTCAACGTGCCGCTGGCGGCGGGAAGCGGCGACCGCGCCGTGCTGGAAACTTTCGACAGGCAACTCGCGGAGGCATACCGCAAATTCCGTCCGGAGTTGGTCATCATCTCGGCCGGCTTCGACGCCCACGAGGCCGATCCGCTCGGACAACTCGGCTGGTCCAGCGAAGTCTACGGGGAATTGACGCGAAAGGTACGCGCAATGGCCCGCGAGGAAGGCCACGAACGCATCGTTTCCGTTCTCGAAGGCGGCTACAGCAAAGAGGCCATGACCACCGGAGTCGCGGCGCACCTCGAGGCGCTCGCGGAGTGAATCAGGCCACCGGCACGCCTGCCGGCGAATGCGGAGCCAGCGGGGAGAGATCCAAGGTCCCGAGCAAATCGAGGTCCTCGTTTTCCCCGGGGTTCGGCGTGGTCAGCAATTTGTCCCCGTAGAAAATGGAATTGGCCCCGGCGAAGAGACAGAGCGCCTGACCTTCTTTGCTCAGCGAGGTGCGTCCGGCGGAGAGACGGATCTTCGAGAAGGGCAGCACAAGGCGGGCGACGGCGATCATGCGCACAAGTTCGAAAATTTCCACCGGCGCCGCGTCTTCCAGCGGCGTGCCTTCGACGGCGACGAGACAATTGATCGGCACGCTTTCCGGCGGCGGGTCGAAATTGCAGAGCACCTCGAGCATGCGCAGACGGTCGTCGACCGATTCGCCCATCCCGAGGATCCCGCCGCAGCAGACCTGCATGCCGGCGCGCTGCACGGCGCCGATCGTGTTGAGGCGATCCTGGAAGGTGTGGGTGCTGACAATGTTCGCGTAGTATTCCGGCGAGGTGTCGATGTTGTGGTTGTAAGCGGTGACCCCGGCCTCTTTGAGCTTCTTGGCCTCGGCGTCGCTGAGCTGACCGAGCGTCACACAGACTTCCATGCCGAGTTTGCTGACCTCGCGGATGGTCTCGAGCACGGATTCAAAACGCCGGTCGCCTTCACGCACGCCCTTCCAAGCCGCACCCATGCAGAACCGCGTGGAACCGTTTTCCCGCGCCGCGCGCGCATGGGGAAGAATTTCCTCCGTGCTCATGAGCGGTTGCGGCTTGAGATCCGTGTTGTGGTGCGCGCTCTGCGAGCAGTATCCGCAATCCTCGCTGCACGCACCGGTCTTGATGCTGAGGAGCGTGCAGAGTTGCACCTCGCGTCCGGGCCAGTGCTTCTGATGCATCCGGCGGGCGTCTTGGATAAGATCGAAAAACGGACGGTGATAAATTTCCAGCAGCTGCGCGAACGTCTCTTTCACTGGGCGAGAGGGTAAATCCGCACCGGTCCAAGTCAAACGCATTGCACGCCCTGCGCCCGCAAGGTTGCGGTCAGGTCGTCATGCGCCTCGTGCCGGTAGACGAAGGCCCGCAAACCCGCCCCGCGTGCCGCTTCGACATTGGCCGTCAGGTCGTCGAGATAGATCGTGGCCGCCGGGCGCACCCCGAATTGCTTTATGGCCAGCTCGAAAATGCCGTGCTCCGGTTTCATCATCCCCGCCCGGTAGGAAAACACGCCGTCGGCGAACTTCCCGAAGACCGGGTATTCGCGCACCAGATACTCGTGGTGCAGACAATTGGTGTTCGAGAGCAGGTAGAGCGGATAGTGTCCGTGCAGTTTTTCGACCAATTCACGCATCGGCTCGTTGGGCTCGAAGATCTCCTGCCACGCGCTGGCGAGCACATCGTCGGACAACCCGCCTCCCAGTGACTCGCGCAACGAGGCGAGAAACTCGGCCCGGCCCACTGCCCCGGCCTCGTAGCGGCGTCCGAGCAAGCCGAGCGATGCAGGATCGGGACGCATGACTCCCAACTTTGCGAGCGTCCGCTCCGCCTTCCCCGCCTCGAAACGCACCAGCACATTGCCGATGTCGAAGATGAAAGCCTCCACTTCCATCACGCAAAATGATCGTAGCCCCGTGCGCGACCCAAACCCTCGTGCGTGCCGGCCCCGGCGAGATGGCCGATGCGGGTCAAGCGAACCTCGGGCCACCGCTTGCGCCACGCTTTTTCGAGCCGGTCCGCGTCACGCGGCGCCACCGCGAAGAGCAATTCGAAATCCTCGCCGTCGCCAAGCGCCTGCGCCACCGTCGACCCGCGGCGACGCGGCAGGCTGGCCGGATCGAGGACAAATCCCGTCCGTCCGGCCCGGGCCAGGCGCGGCAAATCCGATGCCAGCCCGTCGCTCACATCCATCATGGCCCGCACACGGAAATTTGCCACCAGCCAACGCGCTTCACCCAGGCGCGGACGGAACCGCAGATGCCAGCCCGATGAGAGTGAACCGCCGAGCACACCCGTGACGAAAAGCACATCGCCGGGTCGCCCCCCCGATCGTCGGACGAAGTCGCGCCGCGCCACCGTGCCCGTCATGGCCACCGAAATCACCGCCGGCCCGTCGGTCCGCGACAACTCGCCCCCGACCACATCGAATCCGAATTCCCGGCCGGCCTTGGCCAGTCCGCGATACACGCCGTCAAGCCAGCGCTTGGTTTGCCCCGGACGCACCACGCAGGTGACCAGCGCATGGGCGGGAGTTCCGCCGCAGGCAGCCAGATCGCTCACCGCGCGGCATGCCGCCTTCCATCCGACCGCCGGGGCGGCATCATCGGGGGCGAAGTGCCGCCCCTCCACCACACAATCAGTCTTGAGCAAGAGCAAGCCGCGACCCGGACCCTCCACGGCCGCGCAGTCGTCGCCGATGCCCGCGACCACTCCGGGTCGGCGACCGCGCAAGCTGCGTCGCAGCCTCGCAACCAGCGCGTCCTCGCCGGTCTGCTTCACAGCAAAAAGAGAATTGCCGTGACCGAAATGGCGTTGAAAACCGCGTGCATGATCATCGGGACGAGAAGCGTTCCGGATTTTTCGTAGGCCAGACCGAGGCACATCGCGAGGGCGAAAAGTGCGGGGAGGGACCCCACGTGCCCGTGCAAAACGGCGAAAAGAAGGCTGGTCGCCGCCATCGAGGCAAAGGCGCCGAAATATTTTTTTCCCACCGGATAAAGGTAGCCGCGAAAAATCGTCTCCTCGGCCACCGGCGCCACGACCACGGCCATGGCCAGCACCGCGAGGCGGTCGCGAGGCGTGTCCGCGTTCTGCAAAAACTCGACGACCTCCTGCGGACTCATTTCGCCGCCCGCTGCGCCATAGACCATGGCCTGCACAAGCATGAGGAGCGGATAGGCCGCCCCCAGCCAGAGCAGACTGCGTCCGAGCGTCCGCGCGAAACCCATCGAATCGAGACCGAAAACATCCGCCACCCGGATGTTGCGGTAGACGAGCAGGCCGACGAGAAAAATCACGATCGACGCATAAATGACCGCGCCGGAAACAATGTGCCCGAACTCCACCGTGCGCTCGCCCTGGTCGGTCAAGGCGTCGCGCCCCATGAGGGCGAACCACGCCACGAGCACGCCCGCGGCCAGCGCGTCAACCGCGCCGACCCACGCGTCACCGACCCGTCCCTCGCGCCGCACGAAGACGCGTCCGGCCAGCGGCAGGTAGAAACGCAGGCTCACCGCGGTGAGCCCGACGAGCACCGCCAGCGCCGCAAAAGCCGGCAACCCGCTCACCACGCGTAAAATTCCGGCAGCAGGTAAGCCTGCCCGGGCTGGAGCTGGAAGCGTGGCGCACCGTCGAGCTGCACTTGCACTTTCGACTGCGCCCCCGCCCCGAGCAGGCGCAGGAGGCGCTGGAAGTTGATCCCCGACTGGTAGCGGATGACCCCCGCATCGGGCGCGTCGGCCAGGGCGCGCGCTTTGTCATAGGCGTCCTCGACATACCCGATCTCGTCGACCAAGCCCGCTTCCTTCGCGTCCTTGCCCGTGATGATCCGCCCGTCGGCGAACGTGTCGCGCAGGCTCTCGGCCGGCAGGTTGCGCGAGCGCGAGACGATGCCGAGGAAACGATCGTAGACCTGCATGACCATTCCTTCGACATAGGCCTGTTCTTCGGGGGTGATGGGACGGGAACCGCTCAGCATGTCCTTGAATTTCCCGCTCTTGAAAACCACCGCGTCGAGGCCCACTTTATCGAACAGACCCTGATAGTTGAGCGATTGAATGA
Organism: Chthoniobacter flavus; assembly: GCA_945878135.1. Classification (GTDB taxonomy): domain Bacteria; phylum Verrucomicrobiota; class Verrucomicrobiia; order Chthoniobacterales; family JACTMZ01; genus JACTMZ01. The sequence continues at coordinate 42,268 of CAMDUL010000022.1, forward strand.
TCACGCCGATGCTCCCGGTGAAAGTCGTCTCGTTGGCCACGATCCAATCGGCGGCGCAGGCAATGTAGTAGGCGCCGGAGGCCGCGAGCGAAGTCATGGCCACGACAACCGGCTTCTTTTTCTGCACCTTGAGCACTTCGTGGTAGATGATGTCGGACGCCGTGACTTCGCCGCCCGGAGAATTGACCGCGAGCACGACCGCCTTGACGCTGTCGTCGTCCATCGCCGTCCGCAGCGCCCCCTTGATGTCGTCCACCATCGACGTGCCCCACTCGGTCTGGTCGTCGGTGTAAATGATGCCCTGCACGGGAATGACCGCGATCTTGCCGGCCCCGGCCGCGCCGTCCTCGACGGTGATTTCCTGCAGCGCCGGCATGAAAGCGCGCGAGGTCATCGATTCCGCCCCGCCCGTGCCGAGCAGGGCCATGAGGATGAGGTTGAAAAACAAACTCGCGCAGAGGGCGAGAAAGACGAAGAGAAGCACGCAACCGGACCGTTTCATGACGCGTGAACATCGCGCAGGCCGGCCCTGCTGACAAGCCGCCAACCCCGGGACGCGGCTTGCCATCGGACGGTAAACTGCTTAATTCCCCTGAACAGGAGCCATGCATCCGCAAAAAGACGCCCTCGTGCGCCTGCTCGCCGACGACGACGAGCAGACGGTGCAATTGGTCAAAGAGCAACTCGCCTCCGACGGCCCGGCCATCCTCGATGACCTGCGCGACCTTGCCGGCTGCGACAATCCGCTGGCCGCGCTGCACGCCCGCGATGTCCTCCACGAAATCGTGCAAAACGAAGCCCTCGAGCGGTTCGAACTTCTCTGCCCGGTTTTCGGCGATGCCTCCGACCTCGAGGAGGCCTGCTGGTTGCTCTCCGCCGCGTTGCTCCGCGGCTTCGAGGCCGCGGCCTACCGCCAGCGCCTCGACGCGTGGGGTGCGGAACTGGCCCGCCGGATGCGCCGTGCCTCGGGCGACCGTCACCGCGTGGACATCATGACCGACTTCCTGGCCGGCGAACTTGTCTTCGTCGGCAACACCGACGACTACTACAACGACCGCAACTCGCTCCTGCCCTGCGTTCTCGATTCGCGCAAGGGCATTCCCGTCAGCCTCACCTTGGTTTACATGCTCGTCGGCCAGCGCGCCGGTTGGCCGGTCGAGGGTGTCAACCTGCCCGGTCATTTCCTCGCCCGCCACGGCAGCGTGCTCTTCGACCCCTTCCATCAAGGCCGCGTGCTCGGGCGCCGCGACTGCGAGGAAATTCTCCGCCGGCAAAACCAGCGCCTCGAAGACTGGCACCTCGCTCCGGCCGCCCCGCGCCAGATGCTGGTCCGCACCCTGGCCAATCTCCTCTACGTCTACCACCGCCGCGACCAAGCCCCGCTCTACGCCCGCGTCAAACGCTGGAGCCATCTCCTCTGCCAAGGCTGATGCAGGCGGAGGTGATCAACACCGGGTCCGAACTCCTCCTCGGACTCGTGCAAAACAAGCACCTCGCCTACCTCGCCGGCGAACTCGCCCCGCTCGGCATCACCATCAGCCGCCAGGTCTGCGTGCCCGACGGACCGCCGGTGCGCGAGGCGCTCCGCGACGCGCTCGGCCGTGCCGAGATTGTCATAACGACCGGCGGACTCGGTCCCACCTCCGACGACATCACCCGCGACGCGGCCGCCGGGCTGCTCGGTTTGCCCATGGAAATGGATAAGTCCATCCTCGAAGCCATCCGTGAACGCTTCGCGCGCCGCGGCTTGCCCATGGCCGACAATGTCGGACGCCAGGCAGAGGTCCCCCGCGGCGCGCAGGTGCTCCCCAACCACCATGGCACCGCCCCCGGACTTTACTTCGCGGCCTCCACGCTCGGCTCGCACCGCGCGCGGCATCTTTTTCTTTTGCCCGGGCCGCCCCGCGAACTGCACCCCATGGTCGCGGATCACCTGCTGCCGGTCTTGCGCCTCGCCCTCCCGGGAAGTGCCGCCCAGGAGCGCCGCATCTACCGGCTCACCGGTATCGGCGAGAGCCAGGTCGAGGCCCGCATCGGCCAGAGCATCGAAGCCCGCGGCGACCTCGAAGTCGGCTACTGCGCGCGTCCGTCCGAAGTCGATTTCCGCCTCATCGGCCCCCGCACCGCGCTCGATGCGGTCGAACCCGCCATCCAAGCCGAACTCGGCGAATGGATTTATTCGCGGGGCGACACGCTGGAAAAGTCGGTCATCGATCTTCTGCGCAACCAACACCTCACCGTCGCCGTCGCCGAGTCGTGCACCGGCGGCAACCTCGCCGGACGCCTCACCGATGTCCCCGGCGCCTCGGAAGTTTTTCTCGCCGGCTACGTGACCTACGCCAACCTGGCCAAAGAGCAGACTCTCGGGGTGCCGGCCGATTTGCTCGCCGTCCACGGCGCGGTGAGTGAACCCGTGGCCGTGGCCATGGCCGAAGGCGCGCGCCGCGCGGCCGGCAGCACCTTCGCGCTCTCCACCACCGGTATCGCCGGACCCGGCGGGGGCAGCGAAACCAAACCGGTCGGCACGGTGTTCGTCGGCCTGGCCGCCGAGGGACATCCGACCACCGTCCGCCGCTGCTGGTTCCCGGTCGATCGTCCGACTTTCAAATACATGACCACCTCCGCCGCGCTTGATCTCCTGCGCCGCCAGATCCTCGGCTTCCCCCTCGAGCTCGGAGGCGGCGCCGCCCTGCCGCGCTTGGGGTAGGGCGCGACGTCCCCCGGCGCGCCGATTGAAGTGCGCGGCGGGTCCAACCGGAACGCAGTGGAGATGGCCCATAGGCAAAGGCCCCGCCCTACCTGACAAAGCGGCCGCAGAACACTTCAAGTTAGTCGGGAGGCAAATGCCGCTTCTACCTCATCCGATCGCACCGCTACACTTCCCCTATGCACACCGGTATCTTCGGCGGCAGCTTCGACCCGATCCACCACGGCCACCTCATCCTGGCCCGCGCCGCCTTGGAGGAACTCGGCCTCGATCGCATTCTCTTCATCCCGGCGAACGTTTCTCCACACAAGTCGGAGACCAAACCGGCCACCGCGCAGGACCGGCTGGCCATGCTGCGACTTGCCATCAAAGACGAATCCGGCTTCGAAGCTTCGGATCTCGAACTGCACCGCCCGCCGCCGAGTTTCACCGTGGAAACCCTGGGCGAACTCCGGTCGCGGCACCCCGACGACCAATTCACCCTCCTCATCGGCGCGGACAATGTGGCGAAGTTCGAGACGTGGCGCGAACCGGAGGAAATCCGGCGCCTCGCCACGATCGCCGTGCTCGATCGCGCCGGTCATGACACGGCTCGCGATTGGCCCGTTGTCCGCCGTCTCATCGGCCTCTCTTCGACCGATATCCGGGCCCGCGTTGCGGCCGGACGCAGCATCCGTTATTTGACCCCGGACTCCGTCTGCGATTACATCGCAACCCACGGTCTTTACCGTCCCGCGTGATACCCGACCCCGAAACCATCGCCCTCGCCGCCGCACACGCGGCTTCGGACAAGAAAGCAGAAGACATCCGCATCCTCGACCTGCGCAAAGTCTCGAGCTTCGCCGATTATTTTGTCATCTGCACCGGCACGAGCGATCCGCATCTCAAAGCCATCGGCTCGGAGATCCGGGAAAAACTGCGCGACAATCTCGGCCTGACCGCCCATTCCGACGGCTTCCCCGCCAGCCAGTGGGTCGTCCTCGATTACCACGGCGTGATCATCCACATCTTCCAACCGGACAAACGCGAATTCTACGACCTCGAATCCCTCTGGCGCGACGCGCCCGTTGTGCCGTTCGAGGACAAGCCGGCGGCGAAAAGCTGACTTCGCCTACTTCCGCGCCGTGGCCAAAAGTGTCTGAAAGTGCGGGGCTTTGGTCTCCCGGCTAACTACCGACACCTCCGCGTCTTTGAATCCCGCCTTCTCGATCAGACGAACCAGCTCGACCTCGGAAAATCCGAGCCAAACGTGCGCGTAAAGGGTGCGCGCCTGTTCGAAGGAATGGCTCAACAAGTCGAGCACCATGAGCCGCCCACCCAGTTTGAGAATTTTGTGTGCCGCGACCAGGGCCTTCCCCGGGCTGGCCGCGTGATGCAGGGCCTGACTGAAAAGCGCCAGATCGACCGTGCCCGCTTTGATCGGCGGATCGTCGATGCTGCCCAGACGGTATTCCAAATTCTTCAAGCCGTGCTCGGAGGCCAACTTGGATCCGAATTCAACCATGGCCGCCGAGTTGTCCACCGCGATCACTTTCTTCGCAGTCCGCGCCAAGAGCTGCGAGAGCGTCCCCTCGCCCGCCCCGAGGTCGGCGATGGTCATGGGCGGCAAGAGCCGCAGCAACCCGTGAGCCAAGGCCCGCCATGACCGCCCGGGCACATAGGTGCGCCCGAATTTCCCGGCCAGTTGATTGAAATATTCGCCCGCCTTGTCCTGCCGCCGGAGCAAGACCAGCTTGACCGCCGCGTCGTCCTCCCCGGCCTCCGGCAATTCCTCGCCGCCGCGCTCGATCAGCTCGGCAATGGCCACCGGGACCGCGCCGCCGCGCGAATAGTAAATGTTTTTTCCCGCCCGCCGGTCGGAGAGCAGCCCCTCCGCCTTCAGTTGGGCCAGATGGGCGCTGGTCCGGGACTGACCCGTCCCCAAAATCAGCTGCAACTCCGCCACGGTCAGCTCCTCCTGCCCCAAAAGCCGCAAAATCCGCAGACGGGTGGGGTCGGAAAGGAGCTTGAGAATTTTCAGCGTGCCCTGCATTTTTCGGATGGACGCATCAAAATATCATGATATGATGATGCGTCACGTGGAAAAGCCGCCGATGTCCGGTCCGGCCCGACCCGTGCTTAACCTCTCAATTCCAATGACCTCTGACTACATTTTTTCCTCCGAGTCGGTCGGCGAAGGCCACCCCGACAAGGTTTGCGACACCATTTCCGATGCCGTGCTCGACGCGTGCCTGACCCAAGACAAGAAAAGCCGCGTGGCCT
>CAMDUL010000023.1 GCA_945878135.1 Chthoniobacter flavus
TGTGCCGGCCGCGAGCGAGGAAGTGGTGATGCCCAAAGGCAACATGGGCCGGAGCGTGAAGGTCTGGCTGCCCGCGCTTTGGACCGGCGTGACCCCGTTGTTCGCGACCACCGTGATGGTGCGCGTGGAGAATGCGTTGCTCACCGTGCCGGAGATGACGCCGGAGGAGGAAAAGACCAGCCCCGACGGCAGAGTGCCGGAAGTGATGGCGAAGGTCGGGGCCGGAAAGCCGGTGGCAGTGAAAGTGTGCGCATAGGCCGCGCCGAGCGGGACGAACACCGGCGGCGGATCGCTGGTGATCGCAGCCGGCCGGAGGTTGCTTATGACAGTCTGGTAGGTGATCGTGCCGCGGTCGGTCGCGCCTTCGCGCAGCGCAAGCGTGATGGTCAAGGGATCCCCGGAGTTGCCGTTCACCGTGAAAGTGAACGGCCGGCTGGCCGTCGCACCGGGCGCAATGGTCCCGTAGACCTGGCTCGTGGTGACCGGGATCACGCCGCCGGAGGCTTCCAGGGTCGCGGTGAATTCGGCCGAGGTGGAGGCCCCGAGCAGGTTGATGATCGGCAGGTCGTAGGTGACGGTTTCCCCGGCATCCGCCCCCGCGTTGGCCGGGGCGTAGCTCTCGGACGATGGCGCGCCGAGCGTCCCGGCGGCAAATGCGTCGCTCGCGACCAGAATTTCGTAGCTCAACGCGTTGGTCGCGGTAACCGTGACCGCGTGACGGCGGAGAGCAGACGGCAGGTTGTCCGAGGCCGCGCCCGCCACGGTGAAACTGCCGCCGTTGAGCAGACGCATGATGAGGCGGGAACCGTTGGTGTGGGTGAGCGTGAGTTGGTTGGCGCTGGACGTGCGCGTCGCGCTGGACGGCGCGATGAGCGGCAGCCGCTCGGTGAAAGCGTTGGGGTGCGTCACGTCGACCCGGATCCGGTCCCCCTCGAAAGTCACGGTCTTCGAACCGTTGGTCGACGAGCCGTCGACGAGATTGTAGGAGGCCGCGAGGACGCCGTCGGCCAAGTTGTTCGTGCCGTTGGAGAGACCGAAGGTGCTGCCGTTGAGCCGGAGGACCGCGCCGAGCGTCTGGCCCGAGCCGCGTTGCTCGTAAACGCGCGTCATGTTCGTGCGCCCCGTGCCCCACGAAGTGGCGAGGGAGTTGTTGATATCGCCGGCCACAGCCTGCAAGGCCGTGCCGTAAACGGGGTTCCAGAGAAGGCCGAGACCGAATTTCACCCGGTTGTCTTTGGCCCGGCCGGTGTTGAAAAGCCCGTAGTAGGAGGACCGGCGCGCCGCGGCCACCGTCAGTTCCTTGTTGCTCGTGCCGTTGTGGAGGACGCGGTTGAAACGCTCGGAGGCCAGGTAAGGCAGGCTGTTGATCGCCTCGGTGCGCTGCGCCGCGGTCGGATGCCACGCTTCGGTGCGGCCCAGCGCCTCGAAAACAAACATCGGGATATAGCTCCAGCTGCTGTTGGTTGAAAGCGAACCGTAGGTCGGGGTGGACGGCAAGCTGTCGGTCTTGGCCCGGACCGCGTTGGTGAATTCGGCATCCGTGTAGGAAAAGGCGCGGGAGAGCGGCGCGAATTCGGAGAGCGGTCGCGACTCGGGCGTCTGGAAAGCGGAACTGGTCCGCGTGTTGATCCCCGCGTTGGCCAGGAACGTCGGCGTGGAAATGTTCGGCTGCAGGACCAGATTCGCTCCGAGCCAGGCCACCCAGCGGTTCTCGTCCGTCACGATGACGGGCAGCAGGTCGTTGGTCCGCGTGCGCAGGCGGGTCAGCGCGATCCGCAAGTTCCGCTCGTGCACGTTGGAGTAATCGAAATCGGGGCCGTCGGCTTCGTAGAAATAACCGGTCGGACTCTGGTCGGTGGCGGAAGCCGCGTTCACCGCCGCCACGAACGCGTTGTTCAATTCCGTATCCGGCCAATTCTCGAGGTAGATCAGCGCGGCATGATAGGAACCGCTGTATTGGTTGCTGTAACTGCTGGCTGCATTTTGCATGTCGCTGCGGGTGAACAGCGCCATGAGCGCCTTGCGCAGCGCCAGGCGCGCGTTTTCCAGCACGGTCGCGTCGAAGGGCAGGCCGGAATCGACGATAAGATCGAGCGCCTGCGCCGCGGCCATCACGCCGAATCCGGTGGGCGCGAGGCTCCAGTTGGCCGCGCTGTATTCGGCGAAAAGCCCGTCGGCATTCTGCATCAGGACCCAGCGTTTGAGCATTTCCTCGAGGCGGATCTTCACCGCGGCATTGCCGCGATAGACGTTCCACGGGCGGTCCGCCGTGTAGAAATAGGCCAGCGCGGACTGCATCTCCATGATGCGCGCGTTGTAAGGACGGTTGTCGCGCGTGTCGCGGTTGACGCGGATGTCGAGGAAGCCGGGGGGATAATAGTTGGTCACGAGGGCGGAACTCGTGCCATTGGTCTCCACGCGGTTGAACCCCGTTTCCACCACCGCATTGGCCACCTGCGCGAAGTGCTTCAAGTAATACGGGACTTCGTAGCTGGAATCGCTGAAGTAAAGCTCGTGCGAGAGGAATTGCGACTTGGCCGGGGAATTGGACAGCACCGGCACGGGCGTCCACGCCGCGCCCGCGAAGGGAATGGACAAAACGAACCCTCCGGCCACGCAGGCAAACCTGACCGAGCGCGAGAGTTGGGGGAATGGGGTCGCCATAGCAAACCCGCGGTGTCAGGCGGGTCCAGCTTAGTTAGACCGCTTGGCGCCGAGGAAGTTAGGTAAAATTAACACTGTTCAACAAACAGGCCACCGGGGCGCGGACTTTATGGTATAGTGGAAAGTTGCTTCCCCTGTCGCAAAGCACCGTCCATCAAGGACTTAATCCCCTTGTCGCCTGCCGTGAAAATAAGACCGGATACTTTCCTGCCTCTCCGATTTCGCCGCCGCACCGATTACACGCTCTGCTGCGTCACCGCGGTGGCGGCGTTGCTCCCGCTCTCCGGCACCGCGGCGGAGTCCGCGTCACCGGGCGCCGCTTCTGGCCTCGCGCATGTCGCTCTGCGCATGACGGACACGGAGAAGGCATTGGCATTCTACCGCGACTTTCTCGGACTGCCCGAGCGGTTCCGCACGAACAAGGTGCCCGGCCAGCCGAATGTCTACTACAGAAGGGACGGATCCCCCGCCGATCTGGCAAAGCAAAAGCAAGGTGAACTCATGCTCGTGGACCTCCGCGTCGGCGCCGATCAGTCGCTCGAACTCTTCGCGGGGCGGAGCGAAGGACAACCTGTGCTTCATCATCCGGCCCTCACCACACCCGACCTCGCCGCCACGCGCCAGCGGTTGGCCCCACCAGACGCCGCGGTTCCACCGCCCGCGAGGAATGACAACAGCCCCCTGAAAAGTTTTTTCACCCGCGATCCGGGAGGCACGGAGATCGAAATCACCGGACCACGCGAGGGACAGCCGGCCAGTCCGTCCACGGTCAGCGAGCTCGGTGCGCGGCTCGAAAGTATCGTCTATCCCTGCGCCGCCGAGCCGGCGCTCGTGTCGCGCTTTTTTTCCGGAGGACTCGGCATGGCGGTGACCACGGCCTCCGGCGGCATCACTGCGACGGCAACCAATGGAGACCGGCTGGAGGTGAAAACCGACGGCAACACGCCGCCTACTCTCGTCTTCGCGGTCGCGGATCTCGAGGCGGCGCGGCAATTCCTGGAGAGCCGGCCGAATCGCGCAAGCTACGAGGGCGCGGTCGGAATCCGCGAAGGCGACGGACATGCTTTCATCGAATTGCTTGCTCCGGACGACGTGCGCATTCATATCGCGCAGAAGCCATGAACCCCGGAATCCTCCGGCTTTCGCACGTCGCACTGCGTGCTTCCGACGTCGAACGATCCGTCGCCTTCTATCGCGACGTGCTCGGGTTTGCCGAGGCCTCGCGCCTGCGCTACGGCGACGGCGCGCTCATGCTGGTCAACATGCGCGTGAGCGAAACGCAATGGATCGAGTTGTTCGACGCCTCACGCCTGCCACCCGGAGGCGATCCGATCCACCAAATCGCCTTCGCGGTGGAAGACGGCGAAAGATTGCGCGAGTTTTTCCGGGCCCGCGGCAAGGACGTTCCCGATCGTTGCCCGAAAGGCCAGATGGGCAACGCCTACCTCATTGTCCGCGATCCCAACGGTTACGATCTCGAATTCGTCCACTACCTGCCCGAGGCGTGGCCGCTGCGGGATCCGGCGGGGCACTTGCCGCCGGGGCGCATCTCGCATCGCATCGCGGACATCGGACTGGTCCTGCGCGATCCGGGTGCGGCGGAAAATTTCTACCGCAACGAACTCGGTTTGGTTGAGTCCGCAGAGGGAACATGGTCTCTCGCCCATGGTGAAATGCTGCTTCGCCCGACGAGAAGCCCGCACGCGCCGCCACGATTCGCGCTGGAAGTGGAAAATCTCGAAGCCGCGATAACCCGCATCGAAGCCGCGGGCGGCGCAATCCGGAACCGAAGCAGCGCCTCCGCGGAAATCGCCGACCCGGAAGGGATCACGGTGGCCCTGGTGGCACGAGTGGCACGGGCATCCGGCCGGTGAGTGATCGACACCACGGGCCGGATGCCCGTGCCACGGCTTGTTGCAAACTACGCCCCCGCGCGGCGCATGCTCTCGACGCAACGGCGCAGCGCGGGCACCGGGTCTTCGGGGTCGGCCTCGTATTCAAGGACGCACATGCCGTCGAAAGAAATTTCGCCGAGCGCCGCGAGCAACCCCGGCAGATCGAGGTTCCCCTCGCCCACGATCACATCCTGCCAGCTGCCGTCGGGTCCGAAGACGAAGTCCTTGTAATGGATGCCGTAGATCGAGCGCGGGAATTTCCGCACCCACTCCGACGGATTGCCGGCCCGCGGTCCGATCTGCAGCGCCCACGCGGTATCGAGACAGACGCCGATTTCCGGCGCGCCGAGGGACAGCAGATGCGCCATCACATCGGGTTGGCCGCCGAAAGCATACCCGCCGTGGTTGTGGATGCCGACGCGGACACCGTACTCGCGCGACCACGCCCGGACTTTTTCGATGGCGCGCGGAAAACTCTCCACTTTGAAATGAGCGGAGAGATGCTTGGCCCCGGCCAGCGCGGCGCACTCGAACCACCTCTGCTCGCCATCCTCGCCGCCGAAGGTCTGCACGCCGAGAGAGACGATGGCGACCCCGGCCTCGCGGTAGATCCGCACAACCTCGCCGAACGTGTCCGGCCGGTCGAAGTCCGCGTGCACGCCGCACAATTCGATCTTGTCCAGACCGCACTCGCGCACTTTGGCCGCGACGGCGCGGTTGTCGGTGAAATGGCGGAAGCAGTAACTCTGCACTCCGAAGTCGAGGGCGGGTCGGTTCATAAACTCAGGCGATGACGACCTCACGCCCGGTGCGCGCCGACTCGTTGATCGCATCGAGGATCTTCTGCACGACGAGGGCCTGCTCGGGCTGGACCAGCAGTTCCTCGCCCTCCAGCAGGTGGTTGATCAGGTTGTGGAAGCGGTCGCCGTGCGGCAAGGCCAAGGGACGCTGCAAGTCTTCTTCGACAAGGTAGGAATCGCCGCCCGGATGGCGGAACTGGAGCGGATCGAGCGAGAAGCCGCCCTCCGTGCCGTAAAGCTCCACGCCGAACTTCTGCTCCTCGGGGTAATGGCTGGCCCACACCGCGTCCAGCGTGACCGTGGCGCCGTTGCGCATGCGGATGAACGCCGTGGCGAAATCATCGACGTCGAAATCCGTGTGCTCGCGGTCTGATTGTCCCCAGCCGCCTTCGCCGAGCCCGCGCGGACCGAACTTGGCGTAGGTCGCGCCGCTCACCGTGACCGGATCGAAATTGCCCATCATGAAGAGGCAGGCGTCCAGCGCGTGCACCCCGATGTCGTTGCACGCCCCCGCGCCGGCCAGTGCCTTCTGCGTGAACCACGTGCCGAGCTTCGGGATGCCCGCGCGGCGCCACCAGTAGGCTTTGGCGTGGTAGATTTCGCCGGCCTCTCCGGCCGCCACCGCGGCGCGGATGGTCTGAGCGGCCGGGGTGTAGCGTTGGTTCATGCCGACGAGGAGCGCGCGGCCTGAGGCGCGCGCGGCGGCCAGCATGGCCGCACCCTCCGCGGCATTCATGGCCAGCGGTTTCTCGACCAGCACGTGCTTCCCGGCCTCGAGCGCGGCCACCACCGAGGCGGCGTGGAATTTGTTGGGCACCGCGATGTAGACGGCGTCGATCTCCGGGTCGGCCAGCATTTCCTCCACGGAACCGCAGACTTTGGCCACGCCCTGCTTCGCGGCCAAGTCGGCCGCGCGGGAGGGATTGGTGTCATAGACAGCGGTGACGCGGCCGCGGGGATGGCGGTGGACATTCTTCGCGCTGTGATGCGCGATCATGCCGGCACCGATGAAACCGAAACGGACGACCTCCGGGTTGGACATAAGTAACGACCATCATGCGCGTCCGGACACCGGGTGGCGAACGCTTTCGCGCTGTCTCCGAAAGCGGCCTACTTCGCCTTCCGCGTCCGGCCGTTTTTGCCGTTTTTTTTGAGGGCGGGATGGAAAGTCCCGTTGATCATGGTGGTGCGCGGGATCCGGGGAATACCGCGCTCACCCTTTTGAAAAAGGGCGGAAAGCAACTCCACCGCGGCCGCGCCCACCGCCTCGGGATTTTCGAGGATACCCGCATAGGGGGACCCGTCGTCGATGATTGCGGTGGAGGCTAGCGCGAGCTTCTTCAGGCCCGGCACCTCGGCGACGAACTTGTCGAGGTTGTAGACCGAGTCCGAAATGACCGCGTCGGGCCGGTTCTTGTTGATCCAACGCTCGAGCATGGCTGCGGACGGCATGGCCAGCTCCCAGCGAAGCGTCTCGAGGTCGCGCACCCCGTTTTCGTGGTTGAGCCACTGGATGGCCGCGTCGAGGCGGTGGCCCGTGCGCTCGTCCAGGTCGCGGCTGATGAGCAAACCGAGACGCCGGTGGCCGAGCTTGTTCAGCTCCCGCCCGAGCAGGAGGGCGTTGGCGAACTGGTTGGGAATGACACGGTGCACCGCCGGTCCGAGCACCGAAATGCTGGTCGAAACCACCGAGAATTTCGACCAATCCAGCAGCTTGGTCAGGTCCGCCGGCGGGAAAAGCGGAGCCAGCACGATGCCTTCGATCCCGCGGCTGTAAAGCAGGCGGCGCAGGCGGTCGGGACGGTCCATGGCCTCGTCGATCTCCACCGTGTCGAAAAAGTAACCCAACCCCTCAGCCGCCCTCTTCGCCCCGAGGGCGATGTAGTCCTGGTATTGCATGCCGCCCTTGGTCCGGCGCTGGCAAAGGAGACAAAGCGAGAAACTGGCCCGGCGCCGCCCGCCGAGGCGCAATTGCTGCATCAACTTGCCGATCAGCGGATCCGGCTTGTACCCCATCTCCTCGGCGATCTTGCGGATGCGGTCGCGCGTCCGTTCGGGAATGCTTGCGTGATTGCGCAGGGAGAGCGAAACGGTCATCGGACTGACCCCGGCGGCGCGGGCCACGTCGGACTGCGAGGGACGTTTGGGTTCGGAATCTTCGGGCATGGGAAAAGAGTGTTTTACGGAACAGCAATCCGTCTATCGCATCGCCACCGGCTGCAGGCAACCATTTCCTCGCCGTGACTCTCCGGCCCACATCCGCCTCCGCTTCGCAGCCTGTGCTTGCCACCGCTGCGGGATGGTCCAATCTCCCCGTCGCCGCGTGAATGCCTCTGCCCACGGTTTCGGATCATCACCACGTCTGCGGGCCGCCGTTTGCGTCCGCCCCCAACACCGCCACCTCGTCTATCCGCCCGAGGAACTGGCCCGCGCCGCGGAGTGCGCGGAAATCCTCAACCCCCAGGGGGAACTCCCGGCCCAACTCTGGCCGTCGGTCGACGTCATCCTCGGCGGCTGGGGCATGCCCCGACTCGACACCGAATTCCTTCGCCGAGCGCGCAATCTCCGCGCTGTTTTTTACGCCGCCGGCTCGGTGCGTTCGTTCATGCCGCCGGAGGCGTGGGCCCGCAACCTCACCCTGACCACCGCCGCCCAGGCCAACTCCGAGACCACCGCGGAATTCACCCTCTCGCTGGTGCTATTCAGTCTCAAACACGGTTGGCATTTCGTGCGGCACCCGCGGGTCGCGTGGCGCGACGCCCATGCGCACCGCGATATTCCCGGACTCTACGGATCGCGCATCGGGCTCGTCTCCTTCGGCCGCGTGGCCCGGCGGCTCGCCGAGCTGCTCCGCAACTTGCCCGTCGAGGTGGTTTGCTGGGACCCGATCCAACCGGAAGAGGTCCTCCGTGAATACGGCGTGCGTTCGTGCGACCTGCAGACCATCTTCCGCACCAGCCACGTCGTCAGCCTGCATGTTCCCTGGCTCCCGGAAACCGAGAACCTTGTGGACGCCGACCTCCTCGACTCCATGCAGCCGGGCGCCACGCTGATCAACACCAGCCGCGGCGCCGTGCTCGACGAGGACGCCCTCATCGAGACCCTCCGCCGCCGCCCCGAACTCACCGCGGTGCTCGACGTGACCCGCGAGGAACCGCCCGCCGCCGACTCTCCGCTCTACGAAATGCCCAACGTCGTCCTCACCCCGCACATCGCCGGCGCCTACGGTCCGGAATGCCAGCGCCTCGGCGCCTGCGCGATCGACGAACTTCTGCGTTACGCGCAGGGCGAACCGCTCCGGCACGCCCTCGGACGGGAACAAGCGGCCCTCATGGCCTGACGCACCACGGGCCGATCATCGGGCCAGCCAAGGCTCCCGCCCCGCCGGCCACGGGCGCAGCAAAACGGAACGGTCGGCCGCGATCTCGTTCACGTTCGAGGCCTGCACCATGACCGCAATCGCCTCGTCGAAACGCGGATCCCGGTAAACCGGCGCGATGGCGCGGAAATACCCCAGCGGCCCCTTGCGCTGCATCTGCTGCTGCCCGAATGTCCATTGCGCGGTCCCCATGGCGTAGGGGAGCAAAAACTCGCCGGCTTTTTTCAGCTTCGCATTCGCCGCATCCGGATAGTTCCAGATACCGATGCCGTATTTGCTCCCCATCAGAGCAAGATCGCTGAGACCCTTCAAATTCCACAACGTATACATCGCCGACTCCGCCCGCCGCGTTTCCTCCGGCGTGCTCCCATCGGGCGCGATCTGGCCGTCGAGGCGCACCGGGCCCACCGCCGTCAGCACCTCGCGCACCGTGGCCTCGTCGCCCGTGTAGGCAGCGCCGCTGGCGAGGATCAAGTCGTAGAACGTCCCGTGATTGTTCTTCGCCGCACGCTCGCTGATGCCGAGGGGACTCTCGACCAGCCAGCGGTTGAACTCCGCGAACCACGCTTTGAGCGCTGCATCGTCATCCACCGTCCATTCACCCGAATCCGCGATCATCCCCACGCTGTCGAGCACCTCGGGAAAACGGTTGGCATCGATGATCCCCCACGGCTGGCCGTTCTCGTCCGGCTTGATGGCCTGCGCGTAATTCATGTTCGGGTTCATCGCCGTCTCCGGATCGAGAAACCACGCGCGCAACTGCCCCGCCGCCGCCCTGGCATATTTCTTTTCGCCGAGGAAATACCAACCCTCGCCCAGGGTCGTGACCCGATCCTGCATCGCTTTGATCTTCGGCCCGTCGAAATTTTTCATCGCCTCTTCATTCGGCCGGCCGTCGATCATCATCCACTTCCCGGGGCTCGACGGATCCGGCCAGGCGAATTTCGATACGCTGATGTAATCCTTCGGATCTCCGGACTTGGCCCGGAACTCCTGCGGTTTGCCCGCGATCTCCGCCACCGGTTGTGCCAAAGCAGCGTCCGCGCGACGGCGCAACGCCTCGAGCGCCGGGGCCAACGCCGGATCCCCGGCCCGCGCCCGTTCGCGCACCGCCGCGATCGCCCCACCGTCGAGAGTGTAAACTTTCGGCGCCGCCCCCGTCTTCTCCGGCCGCGGACATCCGGCCAACATCAACATCGCCACCAAACCGGCGCACGAAACGGAAACAATCCTCTTCATACTCCCATCATCATCCGCACGCACCCGCGCGGAAGCCACCGCAGGCTATTCCCAAAAACAAAACCTCGCGTGTATTCACCCTGGAGAGACTCCGGCTGCAGCAGGTCTCAGCGCGCCGCAGCCGCTCATCTTCCGTCATCCTCCCCCATCTTCCTCAATCCGTGGCAAAAATTTCTTTCAGCGCCTCCCACGCCGGCTTCGGCTTGCCCGCAAAATCGATCACCGATGTGTTCGACGGACACGGGAAGCAGTCGTGCCCCATCCACACGATGAATCCCCCGCACCGCGGAAACCGCTCCTTGCACGCGCGCGCCGCGATGGCCAATCCCTCCGCCTGCTCGCGCCGCGTTTCGTCCACATAGGCGGCCAGCGCTTCCTCCGGCGGCAGGTGCGCGAATTTCGCGGCAAAGCGCTGGTCCTGCGTCCACCAGTTCGCCGCATGACGCCACAACGGGGTGTCCAGCGGCCACAACGGTTCCCCGTCCGCATGCCGGCGCAGCAACTCCAGATCCGCGCAGCCCGGCACGCCCACCTCGCTGCGGAAAAGCGCATCGTCCTTTGCCCAGTAATTCCGCCAGTCGTCCAGGTCCTTGAAATCCCCCAGTCCCCACGGCCCGTGCACATGGTGATGCACGCCTTTCCCGAAATTCTCCCGCTTGCCGAGGAAACTCGGACCCGAGGGCGAGGTCGGCAGGCAGCGCCGCCCCGGGTCCTCCTCGGCCACCACCTCCGCGAACGCCGCCAGGCACGGATGACTCTCGTCGCAGGGATGACGCTTCGACCAGTCGCCGTCCTCGTAGCCTTCCTGCAATTCGTTGCCGCCGCACCACATCAAGAGCGACGCGTGGTGCTGGCGCACGCGGACAAAACACCGCGCCACCTCGCGCAATTCATCGATGACCTGCTCGTCGCGCGGCGGGACGCTGTCGAGACCCGAAGACGAGAGCGGGAATTCCTGCCAGACGAGCAAGCCCGCGCGGTCGCAAGCGTCATAAAACTGCTCCGACTCCAGCGAAGCCCCGCCCCACACGCGCAGGAGATTGCAACCCATGTCGCGGTAAAGACCGACCAGCGAGTCGATCTCCTCCCGGGTCGCATCCTGATACGCCATCCTCGCCGGCGTCCAATTCACCCCCTGCAAAAACAAAGGCCGCCCGTTCACCACGCAAATCCAAGGACGCGCCCCCATTGGCGCACCCTCGCAAGCACGCCATTCGACCTGCTTGAACCCGACCGTGCGCGCAAAGCTCCGCATGACCGCACCCGCCGTATCGCGCACCACGATCTTCAAGTCATAAAGTGCCTGCGCTCCCGCTCCGTTGGGCCACCAGAGCTCCGGGGACGGGACATCGAACCGGAATTCATTCACCCCCGCCGTAGCCACGAACTTCTTTTCCACCCCGGCAGGGGCAGCCAGCCCGGCGGGCCGCGGTCTTTCAGTAGGACTCAACGAAATCCCCACCTCGCACCCTTCCGGCAATTCCATCCGCACCATCACCCGTGCCGTCCGCAAATCCGCCGCCAATTCCGTCCGCACCGCGGTCAACCGGACCGCATGCTCCTTCTTCGGCACCAGCGACAGCGCGCCCTTCGCCCCCGCCGGCACGAAGCGCGGACACCAATCCCACGAGTAGTTGAACCGCGGCTTCAGCTCGCGCGTCTCCGAGGTGTAACCCACCTGCCCGTGCACCTCCGGCGGCGTGCCGAAGACAATGGCCAAGCGGCGCGGCCCCGTCTCTTCGCCCCACGCGGACGCCAGATCGATTTCCACCGGGCGGTGCGGACCGCGGAACGTGCCCGCGACGCGGCGATTGACCAGCACCCACCCCGCGTAGTCCAGCGACTCCGCCAAAAAGACCGGCGCCTCCGCCATCTCCGGCAACTCCGTTTCGAACATCCAATGCCGGTGCTCCGCCCACTCCACCGCCCGCGAGTTCAAGCCATCGTGCCAATCGGGCAAAATGCCCGCCCGCCGCAAATTCTCCTGCACCGAGCCCGGCAAACGCCCCTCCAACGGCCCGAACTCCGGCTCCACCCAGAACGTCGTCTCCGGCACCCGCGCATACTTCCACAGCAAAGGCCGCCAACCGGACAACTGCCAGCGGAGCTTGGACAAATCAAAAAGCACGGGCCGCAGCTACTAGATGAAAGTGTCAGGACACTCAAGCCCCGCCGGAAACTCGGGCGCTTTAACGAATAGGAGCTGACCATTCCTTGCGGTTATCCCTTGCGTGGATCTCGCGCCGTTCATGGAGGGCGAGCGTCCCCGCGAGCCGCTTGAACGGTTAGCAGCGCGCCGCCCCGATGCTATGATCAATTCCACCCTCTCGATTCGGTGACTTTACACAATAGTTTTTCACCCGCTTTCACCCCTTGCAGCCCGTGCTTCGGAAACTTAAATTCCGCCTCGTAAGCATAGACCACATCTCTCAACCCCCTACAAAACCAGCCATGAAATACAAACAACTCGCCCCTCTGTTTACCGCTCTTGCCCTCGCAGCCAATGTGTCGGCGCAAACGACGAACACTTGGACAGGCGGCAACACGACCAACAACTACAACGATGCCGCCAACTGGTCACCATCCGGTGTGCCGAACGGGGTGGACTCGCGTGCCGTCTTCACCAGTCTGGCCAGCACCTCTTGGACCAACTCCACCAACACGCTGGGCTCGCTCTTTAACAGCGGCGGCAATCTGACGTTCGGAACGACGGCCACAACCAGCGATGTTCTCCGGTTGGAAACATCCAGCGGGACACCCGTTATCTCCAACGCCTCGGACGTCTTTTTTTACGCCAACTTGGAGGGCAGCCAGGGCTTCCAAAAAACCGGTGCCGGTCGCTTCACCTTCCGCTTCAACGGCGCCGCCCAAAGTTACAGCGGAAACATACTGGTCAGCCAGGGCGTGCTCGGCATCAACCAAGACAGCAGTTTGGGCGATACCAACAACGACATCACGATCGGCAATGGTGCCCGCCTGCTGGCCGAGCCGGGCGGCAACTCCGGGACCGTCACTTTGGGTTCCTCGCGCACCATCACCTTAGCCGGCACCCAGTCGCAACTCGGATCCGGCAACGCCGCCGTCAACATGGTCATCGAAGGCAACATTCTTGAAACCACCGGGGGCAACGGCTTGGTCAAAACGGATGCCGGTGTCGTCACCCTCGCGGGAAATGTGGGCTACACCGGGGAAACCCGCATCGCCGCTGGCACTTTGCGTCTGACCAACTCGGCTGCCCTGCCTACTGGGCAAAACCTGCGCTTCAACCAGAACGCAGCAGCAACCTTGGACGTGACCGATACGAGCCAGACAGTTCGTACCATCGTCATGGACAACACCACGGCGAATCGGACCATCACCGGCAGCGGCGGATCCCTCACCGTCAACGGCAATGCCGTCCTGCAACTCAGCGCTAACAACGGAGTAACCTACAGCTTCGCCGGGTTGGACGCGTTCACCTTCAATCGCACCAACCAAAACTTCAATTTCCAGACCGTCAACGTGGCGAGCGTCACGACGACTGCCGACCTCAATCTGGCCAAAGGCGGGGCCGGCGGAGGAACCAATACCATCTCTGCAGCGGCCATTCTCATCGGCGGCGGCAATTCCGACGGCAACAACGGCAACACCGCCCGAATGCATCTCGGCGCCAACAACACTTTCAATGCCACCACCATGCAGGTTGGGGGCTTCAATGCCGGCGGCGTCATTGATTTCCAGTCCGGTTTGAGCAGCTCGAACCTGACCCTTCGCGGGGCCAATGGCAGCAGCGCGATGACCACTTTGACCATTGGTGAAACCAGCTCCGGCGGTCGCCGCGGTGAGGGTGTACTCAACTTGGGCGGCGGCTCGTTGGATGCGCTCGTCACCGATATCCGCTTGGGGCGGCATATTGCCGGAGCCAACATCGCCGACACTTCATCGGTCACTATGGCAGCGGGCAATCTCACGGCCTCAACCCTCGCGATGGCCACCAAGACCGGCGGAGGCACACCGACCTTGAATTCGACCTTCAACCAGAACGGCGGAACTGTCGTTATTTCCAATATCATTTTAGGTGACGGCACCGGCACCGAAGCGGCTGTCCTTCTCCCGACTTACAACCTCAACGGAGGCACCCTTACAGCAGCCACGATCGGAGCGGGTGCAGGCGCGAACTACAATACCACCTCAACTGCCCGCACCCTCGGCGTCAACGGAGGCACTCTCCGCAACGCCTCGGGTCAAGACTTGAATGTGGATGGGTTGAATACCACGGCATCAGGCCGTATCAACGTTGTGCTCGGCGCCTCCGGCGGCGCGTTCGAAGCCGAAAGCGGTCACGCAATTAATATCGGAGCTAACGCCCTCGCAAGTGGCAACGGCGCGCTCAGCAAGACTGGCTCAGGCACGCTCACGTTGGCCGCGGCCAACACCTACTCCGGCGGAACGGCGGTCAACGAAGGCACGCTCACGGTCAACAACACCACCGGTTCCGCCACGGGCACCGGCGCACTCACCGTCGCCAGCGGTGCCACGCTCAACGGCTCCGGCATCATTGGCGGCGCCACCACGGTCTCGGGCTTCCTCAACCCCGGCAACAGTCCCGGCGACATCACCTTCAACGACTCGCTGCTGCTCGACTCCACGGCGACACTCACCATCGAAATCACCGGCATCACCGCCGGGCAATTCGATCGCGTTGTCGGCGCAGGCTCGAACACCTTTACCTTCGGGGGCACCTTGGCCTTGGACAACACGGGCTACACCGCGATCTTTGGCGACAGCATTGCCATCTTCGATAATTGGGGCGGATTCGCCGGTTCCTTCGACAACATCACCGGCACCGATCTGGGTGGCGGACTCTCGTGGGACACCAGCAACCTCGCCACCACCGGCACGATTGAAGTCGTCCCCGAACCCAGCACCTACGCCCTCCTGGCCTTGGCCGCGGCCGGCTTGGGTGCCCGCGTCATCCGCCGCCGCAACCGGCGCTGATCGATCGCTCCTTCGCAAAGTCTCGGAGAACCCCGCCTCACGGCGGGGTTTTTCTTTTCGCGTGGTGGCACACTGCTTGATGTTGGACCCGGCCTGCCGCCTCTGGTCGGCGTCGCCCGACTCTTCGGTCGTCCGCCGCAACCTGTGCCCGCATCATGGCTCACTCCATCTTGGAACAGGTGTTCCACAACCGGGGGACGGCGCTCCCGCACCCACCGTGACCCAAAGATCCACGCCAAGGAATCGATCCATTCGCGGCACATTTGGACAACCTGCGCTCCGGTCCCCTTGCCCGGCCCCGGAACCTGCGTAATTTCCAGAGGGACAGCCATGCCACCACAAGCTCCCACCGATCCGCCTCTTTACGAAACAACACCCCGCGCCTTTCGCTGCGGTCCTCCAGGCCTTACTTGAAACCAAAAATCACCCTCCATGAAAAACAAAACCCTCCTCGTCTCCTGCCTCCTCGTCATCGCCGCCTTTCGCGCTGAGGCGCAATTCTACACATGGAACCCGGCTGTCACCAACGGCCTGTGGAATGACACGACCAACTGGGTGGATGGCGTTGTGCCCAACGAAGCTGGTGCCGTCGTCTTCTTCGATAATGTCGGCACCGTGGGGGTCGGTTTGAACGGCTTCACCGCCACCGCCGGCGAAATAAACGTGGCGAACGGCGCGATCTTTGGATCCACGACCAACACCGACGACATCTTGAATCTCGACAACGGCGACACCCAGCCGATCATTTCCGCGAATTCGTCCTCTCTGGCCGCCTTCATGTATGCGGAAGTGACGGGAACCAATGGCTTCCGCAAGACCGGGCCAGGCCGTCTCTCATTCCGCTTCAATCCGAATAACCAGAATTACACCGGCAACATCACCCTCGCTGCAGGAACACTGGGAATCAATCAAGACGGAAGCTTGGGCAGCGCCGACAACGACATCATCGTCGAAGGCACCAGCACCCTGCAAATCGAACCCGGCAACAACACCAGCCCCGTGAGC
This sequence comes from Chthoniobacter flavus, assembly GCA_945878135.1. GTDB lineage: Bacteria > Verrucomicrobiota > Verrucomicrobiia > Chthoniobacterales > JACTMZ01 > JACTMZ01. Next base: position 15,960 of record CAMDUL010000023.1, read on the forward strand.
CTCGACGCGGGCCGCGACATTTCCATCGCCTCCGGCGCGACTCTGACCATCAACAACGGCGCCGCCGCCGTGGTCGGCACCATCAACGGCGCCGTCTCGGGGGATGGCAATCTGACCTTCGGCGGAACTGGAAGCCTGATCCTCAACGGGACGAACACCTACACCGGCACAACTACCATCAACAGTCCCGGTTTCGGAGGCAGCGCGACAAACACCAACACCGTGAGCCGCACGAACCTCGTTTCCTTCGCAGGCCCCGCGTCGATTCCATCCAACACAGCTTTGACTCTGAGTTTCGGAACAGCGGCGGCAACCAACAGCATATCCACCATCAATGTTAACCTCGGCGGTGCCACTCTCACTCCCGGCATATTGACAATCGGCAACAACACCAGCGGCGCTTCAACCAATTCCTTGATGGCTTATGACATTTCCAACGGCAGTTTGACTTATTCGGACGCCTTTGGAGCCCTGAACTTCAGCGCCAGAGGCACCAGCGTTGTCACCAACGAACTGCGTCTGCCCGGCACGACAACTCTCTCATACGCTAGCATGTCCGTCGGAGTCGTCGGGGCGAGCGCGAACGCCATGATCAACTCGCGGATCCTGATCGGCAGCAATGCGACGTTCAACGCCAGCCAGTTCACGTTCGCCGCCTACCGGGCATCCGGCTCCATCGAAGCACGCGCAGCGGGATCGTCGCTCAAGATTCGCGGCACCGATGGCACGAGCGCGGCCACCAACATTCTCATCGGCAATTTCTCGGGCGGCCCGAACCCGGTGGCGTCGATCAACATGAGCAACGGCAGCATCGACCTTGCCGCCACCACGATCGAAATCGCCAAGAACGTCGCGAACAATTCGGGCGCCAACGGCTCGCTGCAGTTCGGAGGCGGGACCGCCAGCGCCCAGACTGTAGTCGTCGGCATCGGCGCCAATATCGGCAACGCCACGGTCACCACCACGAACATCAATGCCCTCACCGGATCCGTGACGCAGAACGGCGGCTCGGCCACCTTCAGTAACGTGGTCCTTGGACGCTCGCTACCCTCCGATCCCGCGCGCGGTCCCGTCACCGACCGTTACACCGCCACCTACAATCTCAACGGCGGCACGCTGGCCACGGCCATCATCAACACAGACAGCACAAACGCTGCGGTATCCGGCATGACCCGCACCTTCAATCTCAACGGCGGAACACTGCGGGGCTATAACGCCTCGAGCGACCTCACTATCACGGCCACGACCAACGCGTTTTCTGCCATCGGCGTCGTCGCCGGCACGACCAACAGCAAGGCGATCGCAGTCGATGCAGGCCGGGCCATCAACTTCGCGCCCGGCGTGGCGGCCCAGTTCAACGCTGGCACCACCACCTTCGAGTTGGACGCCACTTCCTCGGCCAACTTGCAGGGACGCTTCCAGATCGGCGTCGCAGGCTCAAGTGATGCGGCCGTTCTCATCACCAATGGCACAGTCAATTTGTCCTCCGTTTCCGGCTCGCTGGCCATCGGCGACCGGCTCGCCGGCGCCTCTGTCCTGGAAATCTCAGGCGGCGCGGTCAATATCGGCTTGGACATCAATCGCATGCTGGTCGGAAACAAGTTTGACGGCGCAATCAATGTTTCCGGCGGCACGCTGACGATATCTGGAACGCCAGACATCTACATCGGGGGCGACATCGCCTTTGCCGCCTCGAATGCCTTGGGCACGGTCAACGTCGCCACGGGCGGCGTGATCGACATTCAAGGTAGCGGCGCGTTGATACTCGGGCAAAACCAGACCAACGGATTGACGACCGGAGCCACCGGAAGGATCAACATCAACCAAGGGGGCACCTTCCGCACAACCCGTGCACTGACGGCCGGCACCAACGGCATCTCCACCGGTTTAGTGAACCTGAACGGCGGCACCTTCGCTGCCGGGGCCGATGTGGCGAACCTGATCAACGTCACCACGGCCACCGTGGCTTCCAACAGCACCTTCGATACCGGCAGCTTCGACTCCGGCATCGGACAGAGCCTTACCGGCGCCGGCACGCTTACTGTCGCGGGCAACGGCACCCTGCGCCTCAACGGGAGCAACAACACCCCGCCAGTCGTGGTCAACGCGGGAGCTACCCTCGGCGGCGCGGGCACGGCCGGCGATGTCACAGTCAACGGCACACTCGCCCCCGGCGCTCCGGACGGCGACGGCGCCTTCACCACCACCGGGACGCTCACCGTGCCCGGCACGGCCCGCTTCCGGGTCTACGGCAATGGCATCAATGACCGCTTGGTCGCCTCCGGCGGCGCCACGCTGGGCGGCACCGTCACGGTCACCATCGGCGACGAGGAATACGTCCCGGCCAGCGGAGACTCCTTCGACTTGGTCGAAGGCACCATCTCCGGATCCCCGGCCCTCGACCTGCCCGCTCTCGAAGGCGGCCTCACGTGGGTGACCAACAGCTTCACCGCCACCGGCGTGCTCAGCATCACCAACGGCAGCGGACCGACCAACAACTACGCCAGCTGGCTGACCAACTACCCGTCGCTCACCGGACCCGATGCCCTCGGCACGGCCGACCCCGACGGCGATGGCTTCAGCAACAACCTCGAGTTTGCCTTCGACGGCAACCCGACCGTCGGCACCCCGGCACTGCTCAGCGTGACGAAGTCCGGCTCGGAAGCCGTCTTCAACTTCGTCGCCCGCAAAAATCCGCCCGGCGGCGTGACCTACGATGTGCAAAGCACGACGAACCTCGCCAGCGGACCGTGGGGCTCGGCCGGCATCACGCCGTCGGTCTCGACCAACCAGAGCGGCATTCTGATCCCGGCCGACTACGAACGCCGTCAGTTCTCTGTGCCGGCCAGCGGCAAGAGCTTCTACCGCGTGCAAGGCACGATCAACGACTGACGCGAAAGACAGACCCTCACGCGAAAACCGGGCGTCAGCCCGGTTTTCGTCTTTTCCGCCCACCGATGCCGCCGTCCACTATTCCTTAAAACCCGCGCGAGCTTAACTTTGCGGCCAGCTTCCTGTTTACTGCAGCCTCCGGATGGCGCTTCCGTTGCCTTCTTGCGGAAAACTGAACACTGAACCACTGAAAACTCTCCTTTCCCATGCCCTACCAACTCCACCGCTACGAAAAGAACCCCATCCTCTCACCCCTTGCCGGCTCGACCTGGGAATCGGAGGTAACGACCAACCCCGCCGCCTGGCTCGACGAGGCCACCGGTGACGTCCTCCTGCTTTACCGCGCGGCCGGCGACGATGACGCCCACACCGTCCATTTCGGTCTGGCCCGCAGCAAGGACGGCTACCACTTCACCCGCTCCTCCGACCAACCCGTCCTCTCGCCCCTCGCCAACACCCCCGACGGCGGCTGCGTCGAGGACCCGCGCATCATCAAAATCGGCGACTGGTATCATGTCACCGTGGCCTGCCGCCCCTTCCCGCCCGGCAAATACTGGCTCAACACCGGCAACGCGGCCAATGTGCGTCCGGAGTTCCCCGACACCTTTCCGGTCGCCCTGAGCAAAAATCTCACCTCGACCCAGCTCTTCCTGACCAAGGACTTCAAGAACTGGATCCGCGCCGGACGCCTGACCAATCCCGAACTCGACGACCGCGATGTCGTCATCTTCCCGGAGAAAGTCGGCGGCAAGTGGATCACCATCCACCGTCCCATGCAGTGGCACGGCGAAGGTTTTCCCAACCGCTGGCCGGCCATCTGGATCGCGGCGAGCAACGATGTCCTCGCCTGGAAGGACATGAAGCTCCTGGCCAAGGGTCAGGAGGACTGGGAGGACAAGATCGGCGCGAACAACCCGCCGCTCAAGACCCCGCACGGCTGGCTGCAGATCTACCACGGCGTGGGGAACGACAAGCAATACCGCTTGGGGGCCCTGCTGCTCGACTTGGAAAACCCGTTCAAGGTCACCCACCGCACCCGGCGTCCGATCTACGAACCGGTGGCCGACTTCGAGACCAAGGGCATCTACAACGGCGTCTGCTTCCCCTGCGGACACGTGGTCAAGGACGGCACCTACTTCCTCTACTACGGCGGCGGCGACGTCCACTGCGCCGTGGCCACCACCCCGCTCAAAGACTTGATCGACCACCTGCTCGAACAACCGGTGTGAGGCTGACATCCGCAATTTGTAGCGGCGGTCTATGACCGTCGGTGCCAATCGCCATAATTGTTCCGGCGGTCATAGACCGCCGCTACACTACATTGCTGGCATGAAACTATCCGTGCCATCCGTGGCTTAAAAAAAGTCGTGCCCTCCCGCCCGAACATCCTCTTCATCCAGACCGACCAGCAAATGGCGGCCACGCTCGGATGCTACGGATCGACCATCTGCCGCACGCCGAACATCGACGCCCTCGCGCGCGACGGAATCCTCTTCACCAACGCCTACGCCAGCAGTCCGGTTTGCGCCCCGGCCCGTGCCTCGCTGCACACGGGTTACTATCCGTCCAAGCACGGCATCACCACGAACATCTACACGCCGGGTTGCGCGGTGCACGAATTGCCGGACCACCCCTCGTTGCTCGGACGCCGCCTGCAGCAACTCGGCTACCAAGCCGGCTTCACCGGCAAGTGGCACCTCGGATTCGGGGACGACCGTCGTGATCATCCGGAATACCAGAGCCACATCGCAGCCATGCCGGTGCTTGATTGGACCGATGCCCCCGGCGCGCTGCCCTCGACGCGCGGATTCAGCGGTGATGACTTTCCCGGCCACGGTGGCATCGGCCTCGGCACACCCCAATACCGGGACTGGTTGCGCGCCCGCGGCAAGGAACTGACGCTGGAGAAGCACCTCGAGCCCTATCCGCATAATTGGGAAATCACCTCGGGAAAGGACACCTCAGTGACCTATTTCCTCACCGAGAATGCCATCAAGCATATGGATGACTTCGTCGCGGACGGACGCCCCTTCTGCTACCTGCTCAACTATTGGGGCCCGCACGGACCCTACTGCGCGCCGACCGAATACCTCGATCTTTACCGCGACGCGGAGATTCAGCCCTGGCCGTCATGGAACGAGGAGCAGAGCAACAAGCCGACCATCCACGACGCCCACCGCACCGAAACCACGCTCGGATGGCAATGGAAGGACTACGAAAAGCTGCTGCGCACCTACTTCGCCGCCATCACGGAAATTGATGACATGGTCGGTAAACTGGTCGGCTTTCTCAAGGAGCACGGCCTTTACGACAACACGCTCATCGTCTTTTGCGCGGACCACGGCGACTCGCTCGGGGTCCACGGCGGTCTGACCGACAAAACCCTCTTCATGTATGAGGAGACCAACCGGATCCCGCTCATCATCAAAGAACCCGCGCCGGTGCACCGGGCCGGACAGACCGAGTCCGCCTTCGTCGGCACCTGCGACCTTTACTCCACCATCCTCGATTACGCGGGACTGTCGGCGAAGGAAACCGACCGCGACGGCACTACTCTGCGCCCCCTGATCGAAGGCACCGCCGGGGAATGGCGTGACAGCATCGTGACCGAAGGGTTCGGTCTCGATTTCCTGCAGCACAGCCAGCGCGCCCTGCGCTGGAGCCATTACAAATACGTTTTCAACAGCGGCGGACCCGACGAACTCTACGACCTGGCCTCCGACCCGCACGAAATGCACAACCTCGTCTTCGACCCGGCCCGCACCGCTCTCCTGCGCGAAGCCCGCGAAAAGCTCGACCAGTGGATGGCCACCCGTCATGACGGCCTGCGCGAACGCTTCCACCGCCTCCGCCTCCTCGACCGCAGCAAATCGCCCGAATAACTCACTTTCCCCTCTTCGGCGCCCTCCGCGCCCTTGGCGAACTTTGCGTGAAGAATATTCTCCTTATCGTCTCCGACCAACACCGCCGCGATGCCTGCGGCGTCTACGGATCGCCCGTCCGCCGACGCGACGGATCATCGCCAACGCCGAACATCGACCGCCTCGCCGCCCGCGGCACGGTCTTCGACCGCGCCATCTGCAACTCGCCGCTCTGCGCGCCCTCCCGTGCGGCCTTCCTCACCGGACTCCACCCGCACACCACCACCGCGCTTTACCACAAGATGCTCGAGCGAGAGGCCGGCTTGGCGCGCTTCCCTGGTGTGCGCGAGGGTGTCCGGACCATGGCCGACCATTTCCGCGCTGCCGGCTACCGCACCGGGGCCATCGGCAAAATGCATGTGCACGGCGAGGAAGCCCGGGGCTGGGATCTCGGCTTCGACCTGCGGGAACTGCGCTTCTACACGCAGGCACCGGGCATGCATTACAGTGGTGTCCAAGGCGGTGACCTCAACCGCCGCTACCGCGAACTCCCGCCCTATCGCGACCTGACCTACCGTGAAATCGACCCGCAACGCTATGCGGCCGCACCCCCTGACTTGAAGGTACGCGACAACACCCTCAACCAGCACCTCCTCGAGACGCTCGTCGCTGATGAGGAAGGCATGTTCGACCATCTGGTCGCCGACCGGTCACTCGCTTTTCTCGAAGACTGCGCACGTAACGAGCGGCCGTTTTTCCTCCACGTCGGTTTCGAGAAACCGCACGAGCCGTGGAGCGTGCACCGGAAATACCTCGATTTGTTCGATCCGGACACCATGCCGTTGCCCGCAGCCCACGGTGACTGGCAGGAACACGGACGCCACGCCGGCATTCCCGGTTGGCAGCACACCACGCGGACGCCGGAGGAAATGCGCGCCATCATGGCCAGTTACTATGCGTGCGTCGCCGAGATGGACCACGAACTCGGCCGCGTCATCGGACGCTGCGCGGAACTCGGACTGCTCGGGAACACAGTCATCATCTACACAAGCGACCACGGGGAGCTGCTTTTCGACCACGGACTCATCTACAAACACAACTTCTTCGCGTCCTCGGTCGATGTCCCGCTTGTCATGGCGGGTCCCGGAATCCCCGCCGGTCAATCCTGCGCCGCTCCCGCTTCACTCGTCGATTTGCTTCCGACCCTGCTCGATTTCGCGGGTCTCCCTGCCGCCGCGGACGCCGAGGGCGGCTCCTTGCGCCCGGCGTTGGCGGGCCGCTTCGATCCGGAGCGACCGCTCTTCTCCGAGTTCCACCAGTCCGGATCCGCCGCGTGGGGTCCGCGACTGCACCCGACCCGCATGGTGCGGCAAGGACCGTGGAAATACATCTACACCCACGGGATGCGCGACCAGTTGTTCGACACCGCGACCGATGCGGGGGAACTCCACGACCTCGCCGGCGAACCGGCCCACGCGGACACGTTGCGCCGGTTGCGCTATCTGGCGTTGCGCGACTGGGAACTGGATGCCCAGCCGCAACTCTCCCTCCGTATGGAACGCCGCAAGGACGGCATCGCCCTCGCTTGGGACTCGGCCGGAGCGGGTGCGACCTATGATGTTTGGCGCGAGCCGGAGCAAGCGGACCCGGAGCTACTGGCCACCGGACTGAAGGACGCGCGCTTCACCGACTCCTCCGGCGGACCCCCACGATACCGTGTCGTGGCGTATCCGGCCTTCACGCGCTTCTTCGCCGATCCCGACCGGAAGACACGATACGGCTCCGCACCAGTCCTCACCACCGAGTATCCCGACTTTCTTCCCGTCACTCCGCAGTTGGTCTTAACCGAAGTCGCGCCATCGGCCATGGCGCAGTATCGCCCGTGGCATTCCGTCGAAATCGGTGCACAACGCTGGATTTACGAAGGCATGCCGCCTTCCGTGAAAAATGGCGCACTTCACGCCACCGGTCCCTGCGCGATCCTCACGCCGCGCTTTGTGACCGGAGACTTCGTCCTCAAGCTGGAGGACCTTGCGATGGATTGGAAAAGTGATGTTCCCACCGACGAGCAAGTCCTCGAAATCGTCTTCGGCTGGGACAACGCAGCGTGCACGCACGCTTTCGCGGTCGATTCTCTGGGCGTGATCCGCCTCCTCACGCGTAGGCCGGATCTTCGAGCACTCAACCAAGCCAAGCCCGGCGCTTTCAACGATCTCTGCCTGACGAGGCAAAACACGACCGTCACGCTGTCGGTCGACGGACGTTCGATCCTCTGGTGCGATTCGCCCTATGTCCCGTCCGGACGCGTCGGCCTCAATCTCGGCCTCGGTGTTGCGGACTTCACCGCCCGCTTCACCCTCGAAACGGCCGTCGCCGGGGACGGAGACGCTACATTGCTGTAGCGGCGGCGTCCCCGCCGTCGGTCGTCTGCTTTACTCGCTTTTTCCCTCCCCCGCAATTTTCCCGAACCTCTCCCGGATTTCCTCCAGCGATCCAGTGGTCAGATAGACCTTGTAGCCGAATTCCAGGTCCGGCGTCACCGCGAAGGTCCGCACCGGCGCAAAATAGGAACAGGCACTCCCGGTCGGCCCCGTTTTGCCATCGCCTTCGTAGCGGTAGCACGTCACTTCGGTCGTGCCCGGAAACAACACCCCGATCCCCTCGTCGGCCTCGTTCAGATACGCCGCCCACGATTCGTCCGCATCAATCCGCTCGTTCGGCCAACCGGGCACCTTTCGCTGCAGGGCGCCGTCCGCGACATACACGAGATTCGGATATTCCGCGTCGACGAAAACGGCCGGCAATTCCTGATGTCGCGGCGGATGGTTCTCGTCCCCTTTGTAGCGGAAAAGGAATTCGATTTCCGCCACAGGGCCGCGCAGGGTGATGGTGGATTCCATTTCCGCCTCGTCGACCCGCTCTCCCGTGGCCCAATGGCGCGGCTTGGACACCACTCGCAGGGTGTCGCCGTCGCGCACGGTGGTCACCTCCTCCGCCGCTTCGCCGCGGTAGCCGCCGCCCTGCACCGGATTCCAACGCCACGGCTTGCCCGCCCATTCGGACCCGTCCTCGCGTCCATAGTAGGACTGCTGGATGAAACGTCCTTTGTCATAGTGGTTCAGCAGATTCGCGGAATCCTCGCCGGACGGACCGAAGTGGAAAATCGCTCCACCCGCCGAACGGTCAATCCCGAGGCGGATCACGCCATTGTCGATGAATTCGGGGTCGGGCACGGGTGCGGCGTGGAGGCTGGCGGCGGTCAGGGTCAGCGCGGAAAGTATTGCTCTCATGACTGCGGGGGCGGAACAGGCCGGCCATCCCGCAAAGCGTCGAGCCAGACCCTCATGCGCCGCAGGTAGGGTTCATGCGTCCCGCCATCGCCTTGGTGGTTGGCGCCGGGGAGAAAAACCAGTTCTTTGTCGCCACCCAGGGCATTCGCCATAGCCGCAATTCCGTGCGGCGGACAACTCTGGTCACGCAATCCGGCCGAAACCAGCACCGGTGTTTTGACCCGCGGGGCGAAGTGAGCGACATCGTAATAATTCGCGGCCTCGGCGATTTCCGCGGGGTCGAGGTCGCCCGGGGGCTTGGCCGTCCAGTAAGGATACGGGGCGCTGCGGCCGGCCGCAGGCGCGTTTTGGTCGCACAGCGCGGGCACGTTGACCACCACGGCGGTCACGCCGTCGGTCAGCGCCGCCGCCACCAGCGCCTGCGATCCGCCTTGGCTCGTCCCGTGCACGACGAGGGTCCGGCCGTCCCACTGCGGCAGCGACTTCACGTAGTCCATCACCCGCCGGGCTCCCAGATACATGCGCCGGAAGTAACTCGTCTCGCGATCGCCGCGCCCGATCAACCCGTAATCCTTGAGGTCGCCGTTCTTCTGTTCCTCGTAGAATGCCTCCGGTTCGTCGATCAGCAAATCGTGGGCCATCACATTGACCGCCAACCAGCCCTTCTGCGCGTTGCCCGTCACAGTGCCCTGCTGCAAAGGATAAACTCCCGCCCACTGGAAAATGATCAAGGCTGGAAACTTCCCGGCCCGGTCCGGCCACGCCATTTGCCCGCGCACCCTCTGCGTGTCGTTCACTGCGAGGGAAAATTTGCCGTAATGGACCCCGGCCACCGGCTGCGGATCAGGCGTCTCGACCTGCGGATCGAAAGGCACTTTGGCCAGAGCCTCCATTTGACCGTCCCAGAACGCGTCGAAATCGGCCGGTCGCTCCGCTGCCGGCCCGGCGGACGGAGCCTGCGCAATGTCCCAATCCTCAGACCCCCCGGCGGCCACCGCCTTTCCCGAGGCAAGGGCGAGAACCGAACAAAGGAGAAGGAATGCTCTTCGTGTCATGAAAGCCATGATGCTCGGCACGGACTGTCCGCAGGTCAAAGCCACAAGGCGGCGAATGCGTTTTACCATAAACAAAGCACGCGTAAGCTTGGCTTTGGTTTTCGGGCGGCGCTTCCCGGATAATCACCCTCCTCCGCCCCCTGATGATATTCCTCCGTCCCGCCCTCCGTCTGGCCGTCGCCTTCGTCGCCGTGGCGACGATGCTGTTTGTGTGGGCTTGGTTGATCGGGGGCCAGGGAGCCGCGACTCCACGCGCGGCGGGGACTTCGGAAGTCATCGACCGCAATTTGCGGATCGATCCGGACAATCTTCCCGTCGTGCAGCGCGAGGTCGATTACCGCGAAGGCCCGCGCGGCGCATGGTGGCCGAAAGGCGAGGCTCCGGTGCTGGCGGAACTCGTGGCGGAAAGCAAATTGCCTCCGGTGGCCGGTCGCACCGGACCGGAGCCGCTCGTGCTCGAGGGACCGGAGGGGCTCGGGAATCACGGGGGCAAATGGCACCGGTTGTCCAACTCGCTCAACGACGTGGCCATCGTGGCCAACCGCCTGTCCGGCGCCAACCTCGTGCGCTGGTCGCCCATGGGTTACCCGATCCGTCCGCACCTGGCCAAAAGTTGGGAGATGTCGCCCGACGCGCGCGAGTGGACCTTCCATCTCCGGCAAGGCGCGCGTTGGAGCGACGGGCATCCGTTCACGGCCGACGACATCGTCTACTGGTGGGAGGACCAGAAGTATTTTTACGAGGACCCCCCGGGTTTCATGCGCATCGGCGGACAGACCGGCGAAGTGGTCAAAGTCGACGACCACACAGTCAAGTTTGTCTTCCCCGAACCGTACGGCGCGTTTCTCGAGCGTCTCAACCAGAGTTCCACCGGTCCCTACGCGCCGAAGCACTACCTCGGGCAATTCCATCCGGTCAAAGGCAACCAGAAGTTGATCGCCGCCGCCATGAAAGCACGCGGCACGGACTCGGCACGCTCGCTGTATTCCTCGCTCGCCGATTTCCGCAATCCGGAACACCCACGCATGTGGCCGTGGGTCTACCGCACGCACCGCGACGCCCCGCCGGAGACTTTTGTGCGCAACCCGTATTTCTGGGCCGTCGATCCGCAGGGAAACCAGCTGCCCTACGTCGACCGCCTCGTCTTCGACGTGAAAAGCCCGAAAATCATCCCCATCGCCATCGCCGCGGGCGATGTGACCATGCAGGCGCGCGGACTCACACAGCAGGATTACACCCTGCTGATGGAGAACCGGAAGAAGAACGGTTACCAAGTCTATCACTGGTATCCGGGCCTGCGCTCGATGTGGCTCATGGCGCCGAACATCAACCGCCATGTGCCGGAGGGCGACCAGGCCGCGGCCGACAAAGCCCGTCTCCTCGCCGACCGCCGTTTCCGCGAAGCACTTTCCCTCGCCATCGACCGCCGCAAGATCATCGATTCGATCGACAACGGACAAGGCCAGCCCGCGCAATCCGAACCCGGACCCGACTCGCCCTTCCACAGTCCGCTCCTGCGCGACGCCGCGGTGCAATACGATCCGGCCCGGGCCAATACGCTGCTCGATGAACTCGGCTTCACCGGACGCGACTCCGACGGCATGCGCCGCTTTCCCGGCGGACCGCGTCTCGTGTTCTATCTCGATTACACCGACTTCACCGGCGAAGGGCCCGCGCAATTCGTCATCGAGGATTGGGCGCGTGTCGGCGTCCGCGCCGTGCAACGCGAGCGCTCCCGCACGCTATATTACGCGACCAAGGCGGCCATGCTCCACGACATCGCCGTCTGGACCGGCGAAGGCGAGTTCGCCCCGATCAACGAACCGCGCACCTTCGCGCCGGTGACGTTCGAAGCCAACTACGCCGTGGGTTATGCCAACTGGTATCAGCGGGGCGGACTGCGCGGCGACCCGCGCGCCGCCGGATCGGTCGAGCCGGCGCCCGGGAGTCCGGCGCGCCGCGCCATGGAACTTTACGAGGAGGCTCTGCACGCGCCGACCGAGGAAGGCCGCGTCGAAGCCGTGCGGCGGCTCACCGATCTTGCCGCGGAGGAAATCTGGACCATCAGCATCTCCTCGCCGCCGCCGGTGCCCGTCGTGGTCAAAGACGGTTTCCGCAATGTGCCGCGCACCGCGATATACGCGCACACCTTTGCCTCGCCGTCCAATGCGGGCATCGAGACGTTCTTTTTTGAGAGCCCGAACGATCCCCCTGCCGTGGCGGCGGCGCTCAAAGCCGAGCTGGAGCAAATCACCCCGGCCCGGGATTCCATCGACCCGGCCACCTTGGCCTCGCGACGCGCGCGGGGGATCAGCGACCATGGGTGGACCGCTTTGCTGCTCGTCGCCGCGGCCGGCATCGTCACCGCCGGCGTGAGTCATCCGTTCATCGGCCGCCGTCTCATCCTCATGATCCCGACCCTGCTGGTCGTCTCCGCCTGCACGTTTGCCCTCATCCAGTTGCCGCCCGGAGACCACATCGAAACGCGTCTCATGGAATTGCGCGCCGCGGGCGACAGCACGGCCGAAGCAGAGGCGCAGCGCTTGCACGAAATGTTCCGTCTGGACGAGCCGCTCTGGCAGCGCTACGCGCGCTGGCTCGGGTTGCCGTGGTTCCTCACCTTCGCTCCGGAAGACCGCGGCTTGCTGCAGGGTGACATGGGACGCTCCATGGAAACCCTGCGCCCCGTCAACGAAATGGTCGGCGACCGCGTGGCCCTCACGTTCTGGGTCTCGCTCGGCACAATTCTCTTCACGTGGGCCATCGCCCTGCCCATCGGAATCTACTCCGCAGTGCGCCAGTATTCCTTCGGCGACTACGTCTTCTCTTTCCTCGGTTTCCTCGGCATGTGCCTGCCGAATTTCCTCCTCGCCATCCTCCTCATGTATCTCAGTGCCGAGTTCCTCGGCATCAATGTCACCGGACTTTTCTCGCCCGAATACGCCGCTTTGCCCGGGTGGACATGGCCCAAAATCCTCGACCTCCTCAAACACGTCTGGGTGCCCATCGTGGTCATCGCCCTCGGGGGGACGGCAGGCATGATCCGCGTCATGCGAGGCAACCTCCTCGACGAGTTGAAGAAACCCTATGTCACCACCGCGCGGGCCAAAGGCGTGCCGCCCTTCCGCCTGCTCATGAAATACCCGGTGCGGCTCGCGCTGAATCCTTTTGTCTCCGGCATCGGCGCCCTCTTCCCGCAACTTGTCTCCGGCGGCGCGATCGTGGCCATCGTGCTCAGCCTGCCCATGGTCGGACCTGTCCTGCTGCAGGGCCTGCTCAGCGAGAACGTCTACCTCGCCGCGTCCATGCTCATGGTGCTGAGCCTGCTCGGCATCCTCGGCACCCTGGCCAGCGACCTGCTCCTGCTCTGGATCGACCCGCGCATCCGTTTCGAGGGGGAAGCAAAATGAAGGCGGCTGCTCGCATCCGAAAAGTAGAAGCGGCGTCCCCTCAGCTTGTCGTCATGGTTAAGCGGCGGGGACGCCGCTTTTACTTTAGCTTGGGCATTCATCGCCGGCATTTTTTCAACGCACACGCCCCATGAGCACCGCCGCCTCCCTCACCCAGTGGCAGCTCATCCGCCGCCGCTTCGCCAAGCACCGCGCGGCCGTGGCTTCGCTTTACGTGCTGGGGGCCCTGTATTTCACCGCCCTCTTCGCCGAGTCCATCGCCCCGCACCGCGCCGCGTGGCACGACACCGGGATGATCTACGCGCCGCCGCAGGTGCCGGCGTTCAATTCGCGCGACGGACTTCATGCGCGCGCCCTTGAGCGGGTCATCGATCCGGTCACGCTGAAAAATTCCTACGTCGCGACGGGAGAAGTTGTGCCCCTGCGGTTTTTCGTCCGCGGGGAACCCTACCGTCTCTGGAGCCTCATTCCGTGGGACCGGCACTTCCTCGGACCGGAACGCCGCGCCGACGGCTCATCGCCGCCGTGGTATTTTCTCGGCGCCGACCGCTACGGCCGCGATGTCTTCAGCCGCCTTGTCTACGGGGCGCGCGTCAGCCTGTCCATCGGCCTCGTCGCCATCGTCGTCACGTTTCTCATCGGCGTTTCGGTCGGCGGACTCTCGGGCTATGTCGGCGGCGGCACGGACAACTTCATCCAGCGTTTCATCGAGGTCATCAACTCGTTCCCCCAACTCCCGCTCTGGCTCGCCTTGGCTGCCGTGCTGCCCGGCGACTGGCCGCCGCTGCAGATTTATTTTGCCATCACCATTCTGCTCAGCCTGCTCGGTTGGACCGGGCTGGCCCGCGTGGTGCGGGGCAAGGTGCTGGCCCTGCGCGAGGAGGACTATGCCGTGGCCGCGCGGTTGCTCGGCGCCGGACACGGCCGCATTATTTTCCGCCACCTCCTCCCTGGCGTGACCAGCCACATCATCGTGTCGCTCACGCTCAGCGTGCCGGCCATGATTCTGGGCGAAACCGCCCTCAGCTTTCTCGGGCTCGGCTTGCGTCCGCCCGTGGTCAGCTGGGGCGTCATGCTGCAAGACTGCATGAACATGGACGTGGTGGCCAACTACCCGTGGATCCTTTCGCCCGTCATCCTCATCGTCCTGACCGTTCTGGCTTTCAACTTCCTCGGCGACGGCCTGCGCGACGCGGCCGATCCTTACGGCGAAAAATGAAAACCAACAGCGACATGGTCTTGTCCGTCGACGGCCTCCGCACCGAGTTCCGCACCGATGGCGGCACCCTCCGTGCAGTCGACGGCGTGTCGCTCGGACTCGCCCGCGGCCGCGTGCTCGCCCTCGTCGGCGAGAGCGGATGCGGCAAAACCGTCACCGCCTACTCGATCCTGCGCCTGATCCGTCCGCCGGGGCATCTCGCCGGCGGATCCATCGTCCTGCGTCCGGGCAACGGGCAACCGGTCGATCTTGCTGCGCTCGGCGACGAATCCCGCGAATTGCGGGCCATCCGCGGGAGCCGGGTGGCCATGATCTTCCAGGAACCGATGTCCGCGCTCAGCCCCGTGCATACGGTGGGTGACCAGATCGACGAGGTCCTCCTGCTCCACGCCGGTGTGGACCGCCGCGAGGCGCGCCGGCGCACCGTGGAAATGCTGCGACGGGTCGGTATCCCGTCGCCGGAAACCCGCGCCGACCAATTTCCCCACGAAATGAGCGGCGGCATGCGCCAGCGGGCGGTCATCGCCATGGCTCTGGTCTGCCGCCCCGAAGTGCTCATCGCCGACGAACCGACAACCGCGCTCGACGTCACCATCCAGGCCCAGATTCTTCATCTCATCAAGGAACTGCAGGCGGAGAACGGGTGCTCCGTCCTTTTCATCACCCACGATCTCGGTGTCGTGGCACAGATGGCCGATGAGGTTGCCGTCATGTATCTCGGACGCATCGTCGAGTCCGGGCCGGTCCGCGAGGTGCTGAAAAACCCTCGCCATCCCTACACGGCGGGCCTGCTCGCCTCGCGACCCGGGACCTCCGCCGCACGCCATCTTCCCGTCATCGCCGGCCAGGTGCCTTCGCTCCACGCCATCCCGTCCGGTTGCCCGTTCCATCCGCGCTGCGCGCACCGCTTGCCGGGACTGTGCGACGCCGGCCCTGCCCCCGCCCTGCAGGAGATCTCCCCGCGCCACCAGACCGCCTGTCTGCGCAGCAAAGAGCTCACCTGCCTCCTCCGCACCCCCTCCGTGTCCTCTGCGTCCACCACGATCCCTTCTTCCGTCATTGACCCGTGAACACCACCGAGCAAACGACGCCCCTTCTCCGCGTCCGCGGTTTGTGCAAGCACTTCCCCGTGCGCAGTCGCGGCTTTATCCGTCGCGTCACCGGGTGGATCCGCGCGGTGGATGACGTCAGCTTCGATCTGGCCCGCGGCGAAACCCTCGGACTGGTCGGCGAAAGCGGGAGCGGCAAGACCACCTGCGCCCGCTCCATCCTGCGCGCCCTCTCCCCGACCGCCGGCCAGGCCGTCTTCCAATCAGCGTCGGGACCTGTCGACCTCGCGTCGCTGCCCGCGCACCGTCTCAAGCCGCTGCGCCGCGAGATGCAGATGATTTTCCAGGATCCGTTTTCCTCGCTCAACCCTCGCATGACCGCAGGCCAAATCGTGGCCGAACCCCTTGTCATCCACCGCCTCGCATCCGGTTCCACCCTCGACGACCGGGTGGCCGGGATGATGTCGCGCGTCGGACTCGACCCCGCCCATCGTCACCGCTATCCGCACGCGTTCAGCGGCGGACAGCGCCAGCGCATCGGTATCGCCCGCGCGCTCATCATGCGCCCTTCGCTTATCGTGGCCGACGAAGCGGTGTCCGCCCTCGACGTGTCGGTCCAGGCCCAGATCATCAACCTGCTGCGCGACCTGCGGGACGAACTCGGACTGACCTCCATCTTCGTGGCCCACGACCTCGAAGTGGTCCGCCACCTCTGCGATCGTGTCGCCGTGATGTATGCCGGTCGCATCGTCGAGGAGGGTCCGGTGGAGGAAATCTTCGCCGATCCGCGCCACCCTTACACCCGCGCGCTGCTCGCCGCCGCCCCTTCGGCCGACCCCGACATCCCTCTGCCCCCGCCAGTCCCGGGCGAGACCTGCGACACCGGCAACTTGCCGGCAGGCTGCGCTTTTCATCCTCGATGTCCGGACTGCTTTGATCCTTGCCGGACGATTCGTCCGGAGCTGACAAAAGCCGCGCCCGCACGACGCTTGGCCTGCCATTTGGCGTCCACCACTCTACGGTAAAGTCGCAGGACTTTACTGAATAGTCCGGCACCCCCTACCAGCCGGGTGCTTTATGTTTAAAAGTGAGGCATGAAATTTCGTCCCTCCGTCCGCCGGACCGGCTTCACTCTCATCGAACTGCTCGTGGTCATCGCCATCCTTGCCGTGCTCGCCGCGCTGGCCTTCCCGTCGTTCTCACGCATGCTGGGCCAAGGATCCGCGGCCAAAGTCACCTCCGGTCTGCGTCAGGCGGGTGCGGCGCTTTCCAACTACATCGGCGACAATGGCATGAAAATGCCGGCCACCGGCACAACCAGCGGGGGCGATCCGATTTCCTACGGGCTCCAACCGTCGACCCATCCCTGGTTCCGCATCATTTCACCCAACCACAAAGGCTCGGGTGCCTACAACGACCCCGGCACGCGGCTCTCCGCGCACCTCGCGCGCTACTGTGGCGTGACCGGAGAGCCCAACACCGAGAGCAAATTGGACTTCCTCACCGATCCCCTCTGGGCGGCAGAGGTGAAGAAGAACGGCGGACCGACCGATGCGTATTGGATGCAACCGCCCTTTGTGCTGCGACCGCAAATCCACCGGAGCTCCTACCCGCAAATGGCCGCGGATCTGTATCCTTTCGGACGCGATGGGCAGCAAAGCTCCTCGCTCAAACCCGCCGATACCTACACCAAGATCGCTTCGTCCCTCCCGGCCAGCCGCACTTGGGCGATCATCCAATCGGACCGCGAATTGATCAAGGATTCAGGGGGCATGCTGACCAGCGGTATGGTCGGTGAAAAAGCCCCGGCCAAGCCGGTTCTCGCAAGCCACCGGCTCGCCTTGATGTTCGATTGGAGCGTGCAACGCATCCCGGCCGGCACCGATCTCCGCCGTCCGTATCCCCGGAATTGAAAAGGCCGGCTTTTCCCGAAAGTGATTCTGCTTTAGGGGAAAGTGGTCCTCCTTTTGCGCCCCTTGAGATTGCCGTGGATGCTGAACGGCCATGTCAGTGAACCAACTTGAAATCCCGCCGCTCCCGGACGTCGAGCGCGCCGCGGTTCCGGCGCCGAAGGCCCGCGAGATGAGCATACCCAGTCTCGAGGAAATTCCTCTCCATGTCAGGAACGTCGCGGCCCTGCGGGGCCTGGGGTTCACTTTCCGCCAGATCGGACGGACCTACGGCGTGACCCCGCAGGCGGCGTCGGTCATGCTGGCCCGGCAACGTGCGCTGCTCAAGGTCGAGGGGCGTCGCCCCGAGTTGGCCGGACTCTCGCCGCGCGCCGTCAACTGTCTCGGCCGTCTCGGCATCCATAATCGTGCCGGGGCCCGGGCCGTTCCGGATCTCGCGGCACGATTGGAAAACCAGCGCAATTGCGGACAAAAAACGATCCGCGAAATCCTCGACTGGGCCGCGGACTGAGGATCCCGGTCGAAGGCCTGCCGGCCGGAATCAAACCAACAGACACCCCTGCACACCGGGGCCATGCACGCCTTGAATGAGGATGCCTTCGACGTCGGCGGTTTTGGACGGTCCGGTGACCCAGATGATATTCGGATCGTCGGGCATGGCGGCGAGGGCGTCGGCCACGGAGCGGTGGATGGTATCCTTGCGCACCACGGCGATGTGGGTCCACGGAGCGAGAGCAGCCAAACGGTCGGGGGTGGATTCGTCGGTCAGAATGATGGTGCCGGTTTCGGCGATGGCGCCGTGGGCCAATGTGAGGGCGGCATCGATTTCGTCAACCCGCCCGCGGGTGTAATCGTGGGTGAGCTGGACGAACTCGGCAAACTTCGCGTCGAGCGAGGCGAGCGCTTCCGGCAGGTAGACCGTTTTGGCCTGCTGTTCGTACAGCCAGGACAGGCAACCACCGGGAGTATCGAAACAAAGCGTGCCGGCCACCTTGGCGCGCTTTTTGAAAAGCGCAACGTTGTCGGCCTCGCCGGCCAACCACTGCGGATCGGCCACGCCGTGGGGAACGGCGGGCCGGGCCTCGCGCTCGGGCAGCGGAGCGAGGGCGGACTTGATGCCGGAGAAAACTTTTTCGCGCGCGGTCACTTGCCGTTGCCCCCGTTGCGCCCATGGCGCGATTTCATCCACGTGCGGAACTTGCCGCCGCGCCACTTGGGTAGCGTGCGCGTTTTGAGCCACGAACCGAGATACGGCACCGGCATTTTGTCGAGCGGCAGGTAGTCTTTGGCCGCGCCGAAGGTCATGGCCGAGCGCCAGATGAGCGGATGGCTGCCGAGCAGCGCGAAGCCGGCCATGGGCGGCGTGCCGGGCGAAGGCACATGCTCCTCGTGCGCGCGGCGACGCAAACGCAGGAGCAGATCGGGAATGGGAATATCGACAGGGCAGACTTCGTTGCACGCGCCGCACAGACTCGAAGCTTTGGGCAAATCGGCCAGCTCTTTGAATTTGTCGCCGGCGAGCAGCGGGGAAAGCACGGCGCCGACCGGACCGGGATAAACGCTGCGGTAGGCGTGGCCGGAGGCTTGGCGATAGACCGGACACACATTGAGGCAGGCGCCGCAGCGGATGCAGCGGAGGATTTCTTTGCAATCCGAGGCCAGCACTTCGGTCCGGCGGTTGTCGACGAAGACCACGTGCATTTGCTCCGGACCCGATGGACGGTCGTGGCGGCGCGGGCCGTTGATGAATTCGGTGTAGACGGTGAGTTGCTGTCCGGTCGCGGAGCGTCCCAGCAGATTGAGCAGCACCGCGAGGTCGGCATCGGAAGGCACGACCTTCTCGATACCGACGAGCGCGATGTGCACCTTGGCGGGGGCGAGGCAGAAGCGCGAGTTGCCCTCGTTGGTCACGAGCACGAGACGTCCGGTGTCGGCCGTGACGAAATTGGCCCCGGTGATCCCCGCGCCTGCTTCGAGGTATTTGCCGCGCATGAATTTGCGGGCGCGTCGGGTGATGGTTTCCGGGTCGTCATTGTAGTCCCCCAACCCCTCGCGCTCGAAGCTGCGGGCGATGTCGCCGCGGGTTTTGTGGATGATCGGCCGGACGATATGACTCGGATGGTCGCCGTCGATCTGCACGATGTATTCACCCAGGTCACTCTCGACGGACTCGATGCCGTGGTTGGCCAGGTAGTCGTTGAGGTGGATTTCCTCGGTGACCATACTCTTCGACTTCACCACTTTGGTGATGCCGGCCGATAGCAGGATTTCCGTGACCGCGCGGCAGGCATCGTCCGCAGTGACCGCGTAGTGAACTTTGGCCCCGCGTGCGGTGAGGCTTTCCTCGGCCTGCGCCAGATAAGTGTCGAGGTGCTCGAGGGTGTGCTGCCGGATGGATCCGGCCAACTTGCGCAGCGCGTCGGAATCGGTGAAATCGTCGCCGAGGAGTTGGTAGCGTTTCTCCGTGGTCGTGGCCGTGCTTTGGTGCACGGCTTTTTGCACGGTGGGCGGAAGTTCCGCCACGTAGGTGTCAATGAGTTGCTTGGCCATGGCGGTGGTGCAGGGCATCGCGCAGGATTTGCGCGAAGTGGAGGGTCTTGATCGGACGGTGCTCGCGTTCGGCGAGGCCGGAAAGATGCATAAGGCAGCTCATGTCGCCGGAAACGAGGTAGTCGGGGTCGACGGCTTCGACATGCTCGAGCTTCAGCTCGCCCATGGCGGTCGAGACATTGGGGAAACTGACGGAAAACGTGCCGCCGAACCCGCAGCATTGTTCGGCTTCGCCGAAGGGCAGGACGCGCAGGCCTTTGATCGACTCGAGCAATTGCATGACGGCGGGGCCGCTCGCCGTGCCGCGGGTGTGGCAGGCGCGGTGGAAAGCGATGCGGGCGTGGAATTCCCCCGGCCATTCCTTGATCCCGAGACCGTTGACCAGAAAGTCGCCGAGTTCCCAGGTGCGTCCGCCGACTTGCTCGATGGCAGCGCGATCCTTCTCGCCCTCGAACTCGAGGGTCGCACCATGGAACATCATGGCCGCGCAGGATCCCGAGGGGACGATGATCGGTTCGTCCCCGGCGAAGACTTGCGCCGTGTGGCGCATGACCGTGCGGGCGGCGGGCCACTGTCCGCAGTTGAAGGCGGGTTGCCCGCAGCAGGTTTGATTTTCGGGGAAGACAACTTCGCAACCGGCGTGCTCGAGCACTTCGACAGTGGCCTTGGCCACGTCGTCATAGAATGCGTCGCACAGACACGTGGCCATGAGTTGCACGCGTTTGCTCGTTGGTCGGGTAGCGAGATTGATCATGTTCCGGGCAAAAGTTTTTCGAACCGTGCAGCTTTGTCATCCCAAGCACTAGTGTCGCGGGGCGTGAATTCGCCGATCTCGAAGGAAGCGCGGATGAGTTCGCGGCCTTCTTGGAGCGAACCCAGATCGCCGCAGGCAATCATTTGCGCAACCACATTGCCCAAGGCGGTCGCCTCGGACGGTCCGGCCAGCACGCGCAAGCCGGAGGCATCGGCCGTCATCTGGTTGAGCAAGGCATTGCGCGAACCGCCCCCGACCACGTGCAGCGTCTCGGGGAAGTCCGGCATCCAGCCCTTCATGCGACGCAAGAGGACGCGGTATTTGAGGGCGAGGCTTTCAAAAATGACGCGCGTCAGGCCGGCGCGACCCGGCGGAACGGTCTGGCCGGTTTTTTCCAACCACGCCGAAAGTGCGGCAGGCATGTCGCACGGACGGGAAAACTCCGGCGCGTCGGGATCGATGAAGGAATCGGTCATCGTGCCGGCGGCTTGGTTCACGATGGATTCGTATTCCAGCTTCTCGCCGTCGCGCTCCCAGTTACGCTTGCACTCCTGCAGGAGCCACATGCCGGCGACGTTCTTGAGGAAACGCGTGGTGCCGGCGAGGCCCTGCTCGTTGGAAAACTTCGCAGCGGCCGTGGCATCGGTGACCAGTGGCCCGTCGAGCTCGCGCCCGAGCAACGACCAAGTTCCCGAACTGAGGAAGAGCGGGTTTGTCGCGGTGGCCGGAACGCCCGCCACGGCGGATGCGGTGTCGTGGCTGCCGCAGAGGACGACTTTGATCTTCGACGCGGCGCCGTCTTCTCCGCGCAGCGCGCCGGCGGTCGTGCAGGGTTCGCTGATCGGCGCGAGCAGGGCACGCGGAATGCCGAGTTTGTCGGCCAACTCGAGGTCCCATTCGGCCTTGCCCGCTTTGAGCAGACCCGAAGTGCTCGCGATGGTCCGCTCGACGCACGCCTCGCCGCCGAGCCAGTAAGTGAGCAAATCGGGAACAAAGGCAATGCGGGCCGCGGCAGCCATCGCCCCCGGACTCTGCCGCGTTTCGGCGAAGAGTTGGTAGATCGTATTGAAGAACATCGGCTGGATACCGTTGCGTGCGTAAAGGTCGGCCGGGGGAACCAGAGCGGAAACCGCGTCGAGCATCCCGTCCGTGCGCGCATCGCGATACATGTAGGGCGAGCCGAGCAGCCTGCCCCGTTCATCGAGCAAGCCGTAGTCGACGCCCCAAGTGTCGACCGAAACGGAGGCCACCGCGTCACCGTGTTCGGCAACCGCCTTGGCGATACCCTTGCGGATATCGGCGTAAATCCGCGCCAAGTCCCAATGCCATCCGTCGGGGAACTGCATGCCGCCCGTGGGAAAACGCGCCATCTCCTCGAGCACGAGCTTCTGGCCGTCGTGGATACCGGCCATGACGCGGCCGCTGTCCGCCCCGAGATCGACCGCGAGGTAAACGCGTTTGCTCATCGATCTTCTCCCTTCGCGGGCTCGATGCGCAGTCCCTGCGAGGCGAGAGCAGCAGCCAAGTGCGCGGGCGGCACTGTCTCGGCGATCCAAATATCGATATCCGCGCCACCGGCAAAGAAGTAGCTGGAAGTCACGCCGCACTTCGAGGTGTCGGCGAGGAGGAACACCTGCGCGGCGCGCTCGACCACGGAGTGCTTCAGCTGGGCTTGTCCCTCGGTCGCATCGCTGAAGCCGCGGTCAAGATCAATGCCGCGACAGGACAAAAAGGCCGCGTCGAGATGGTAAATCTCCAGTGATTTTTCCGCCGCCCAACCCGTGCAGGACAGCGAGCTTGGATGCATGGTTCCGCCGAGCAAAACGCAGGACACATCGCGTTTCTCGGAAAGGGCCAAGGCATTCTCGATGCTGTTGGTCACCACGGTCAGCGGGATGTCCGGCATGACGCGGACCAGTTCAAGCACCGTCGTGCTGGCGTCGAAATAAACCGTCTGGCCTGCACGAAGCCGACGGGCCGCGGCGCGGGCAATGGCCTGCTTCTCGACGGCGTGCTGCAGGGCGCGCTCGCCGGCCGGGTACTCGCGACGATCGGCTTCGAGACGAACGGCACCGCCATGCGTGCGCAGCAGCATCCCCTCGCCCTCGAGTTTCTCGAAGTCGCGCCGGATGGTCTCCTCGGCCACACGGGCCCGCTCGGCAACCTCCGACGTGCGGAGGCTGCCTCGTTCGTTCAATTCATCCAGCAACCAGCGGTGTCGATCAATAGCGAGCATGGGCAGGGTTTGGGAAAATGTGTGTTTTGTGCCGAGTTTAGTCAACTTAAGAAGTTTCTGCTTGCCAATTTTGGTTCCATACCGACATTTTCCCACAATTCATGGCATCTCCCGACACCCTCACGCACGTTACCAACCACTGGAAATCTGAAGAAGCCGGCAAGCTTTCCGGAGTGGACGAACTGGTCTACCGCTCGAACTGCCTTGGGCGCGACCAACGCATCACCAACACGGGCGGAGGGAACACCTCGGCAAAAATCACCGAAACCGATCCGGTCACGGGCGACAAAGTCGAGGTCCTTTGGGTCAAGGGATCGGGCGGTGACCTGCGCACCTCGAAGAGGGAAAACTTTTCCTCGCTCTACCAAGACAAACTGATCGGCCTGCAAAAAACCTACGCCGCGCGTGCGGACAAAGGTCTCAAGTCCCCGGCCGAGGACGAGATGGTCGGCATGTATGCGCACTGCACCTTCAATCTGAATCCGCGCCCGTCCTCGATCGACACGCCGCTGCACAGCTTCATCCCCCACCCGCACGTCGATCACACACATCCCAATGCCGCGATCGCCGTGGCCGCGTGCGCGCGCAGCAAGGAAGCGACGCGCGAGATTTATGGCGACGAAGTCGTGCACCTGCCGTGGATGCGTCCGGGATTCGAACTCGGGCTCGCCATGCAGAAGGCATGCGCGGACCACCCCGAAGCCATCGGCTTCATCATGGGGCAGCACGGCCTGATCAACTGGGCCAAGACCGGGCGCGAATGCTACGAGCGCTCGCTGCAACTCATCGACCGCGCCGCCGCCGCCATCGAGGAGCGTATTGCCGGCAAAGGAGGCGAAGAGAAAATTTTCGGCGGACAGCGACACGCGGCCCTTCCCGCGGAAACGCGGGCCAAAGTTTGGTGCCGTCTGCTTCCCTGGCTGCGCGGACAGGTCAGCCGCTCGCGGCGTTTCGTTGCCACCGTGCAGGACGACGGGAAAATCCTACGCTTTGTCGATTCGCGGGATGCCCCGCGCTTGGCCGGACTCGGCACCAGTTGTCCGGATCACTTCCTCCGCACGAAGATCAAACCCCTCTACGTTGCCCTCGATGCGGTGCCGTCCGGATTGGACGACGCGCAACTGGATACCTTCGTCGGCAAACTCAAAGAGAAGCTCTCCGCCGGCCTCGATGCCTATCGTGCGGACTACGCCAAATATTACGAGGCCTGCAAACACCCCGATTCCCCCGCCATGCGCGATCCGAACCCGACCGTCGTGCTCATCCCCGGGCTCGGCATGGTCGCCTTCGGCAAGGACAAATCCGAGTCGCGAGTCACCGCCGAATTCTACAACTGCGCCGTCGAAGTGATGCGCGGCGCAGAGGCTCTCGGCGGCTACATTTCTCTGCCGCAGCAGGAAGCTTTCGACATCGAATACTGGGCTCTGGAAGAGGCGAAGCTCCGCCGTATGCCGCCGGAAAAGGAAATGGCCGGGCGCGTGGTCATCGTCATCGGAGCGGGCAGCGGGATCGGACGTGAAACCGCATTGCGGCTCGTCCGCGAAGGAGCGCAGCTTGTCTGCGCCGATTTGAATCTTGAGGCCGCGCAGAGAACGGCTGACGAAATCCTCGCCAAGACCGGCCTCGGAATCGGCGTGGCCGGCACGGGCATCTCCGGATGTGGTCCGGCCATCGCCGCGCAAGTGGACATCACCAGGCGCGAGAGCATCCGCGAAATGCTCGACCGCGTCATCCTGGCCTACGGCGGATTCGACGCCATCGCGGTGACGGCGGGCATTTTTGTCCCCAGCGACACGAGCGGGCACATCCCGGACGACAAATGGGCGCTGACCTACGCGATCAATGTCACGGGCAGCTACCTCGTGGCCGACGAGGCGGCGAAAATTTTCCGCGAACAAGGGCTTCGCGGCGCCATCGTCCTCACGACCAGCGCCAATGCGGCCGTGGCCAAGAAGGGCAGCGTGGCCTACGACACTTCAAAAGCCGCGGCCAACCACCTTGTACGCGAGCTGGCCGTCGAACTTTCCCCGCTGGTGCGGGTCAATGGCGTGGCCCCGGCCACCGTGGTGCAAGGCAGTGCCATGTTCCCGCGCGACCGCGTCATCGGGTCGCTGGCCAAATACGGCATCGCCTACTCGGAAAACGAGAGCGACGAGTCGCTGACCGCAAAACTCGCCCAATTCTACGCCGATCGCACGCTGACCAAGGCGCCGATCACTCCGGCCGACCAGGCCGAGGCCTATTTCCTTCTCCTCTCCGACCGTCTTTCCAAAACCAACGGTCAGATTGTCACGGTCGACGGAGGTCTGGTCGAAGCATTCCTGCGCTAATGAGCACTTTCCACCACCAATCCACCACCATGCACCATCAAACCGCAGACTTGCCGGTCTCCACGACGGGCTCACCTTCCAACCACCTCGATGCCGTGCCGCAACGGGTCCGCGAGATCGCCATGTTGCGCGGGCTCGGCTACTCGTTCCGGCAGATCGCCCAGGAATTCAGCGTTACCCCGCAGGCCGTCTCGCTCATGCTGTCCCGCCACCGGAAGACGCTGAAATCACTGCGCGGAGCTTTCGAGTTGAACAATCTCTCGGCCCGCGCCGTCAATGCCCTCGGGCGCCACGGCATCCGCACCCGCGAGGAAGCGCGCCGCCAGAGCGTGCTCGAAATGCTCAAGAATGAACGGAACTGCGGACGGAAAACGCTCGGTGAAATCGAGCAGTGGCTGGACGGCGGCAACGGACAATCCTAAAAACCCGTTATGCCCTCACCTTACGAGACAGCGCGCGATGCCTACGCCGCGCTCGGCGTGGATGCCGAAAAAGCCCTTCAAGTCCTCGCCCGACATCCGATCTCGGTCCATTGCTGGCAGGGCGACGACGTCGGCGGCTTCGAATCCGCCTCCGCCGGCGATCCGGGCGGCGGCCTCGCCGTGACCGGCAACTATCCCGGTCGCGCCCGCACGCCGGAGGAATTGCGCGCGGACCTCGACAAAGTTTTTTCCCTCGTCCCCGGCAAGCACCGCCTCAACCTCCACGCCTTCTATCTCGAGACTGGCGGCCAAAAAGTCGACCGCGACCAGATCGAGACGAAGCATTTTCAAGGCTGGATCGATTGGGCCAAGTCGCAGGGCCTGGGCATGGACTTCAACCCGACCTGCTTCGCCCACCCGAAGGCCGCCGACGGCTTCACCCTCGCGCACGGCGACCAAGGCATCCGCGAGTTCTGGATCGAGCACGCCAAACGCTGCCGCAAGATCGGTGCGGACATCGGACGCGCCCTCGGCTCGACCTGCGTGGTCAATGTCTGGATCCCCGACGGCTACAAGGACCTGCCGGTCGACCGCGTGGCCCCGCGCCGCCGCCTCCTCGAATCGCTCGATGCCATCTTCGCGGAAAAACTCCCCGCCCAAGACGAGATCGACGCCGTGGAGTGCAAACTTTTCGGCATCGGCTCGGAAAGCTACGTCGCCGGCTCGCATGAATTCTATCTCGGCTACGCCGTCTCGCGGCAGAAAGCCGTCTGCCTGGACGCCGGCCATTTCCATCCCACCGAAACCCTCGCCGACAAAATCTCGTCCGTCCTCCTCTTCGTCCCGCGTTTGCTCCTCCACGTCAGCCGCGGTGTGCGCTGGGACAGCGACCACGTGGTACTCCTCGACGACCCGACGCGCGCGGTCATGGAGGAATTGGTCCGCGGCGATTTCCTCGGCCGCACCAGCATCGGCCTCGACTACTTCGACGCCAGCATCAACCGCGTGGCCGCCTGGGTCGTCGGCATCCGCGCCACCCAGAAAGCCCTCCTCCTCGCCCTGCTCGAGCCTTCGAAGCAACTGCGCGAAGCGGAGGACAACGGCAACCTCACAGCCCGCCTCGCCCTGCTCGAAGAAGCCAAGTCCCTCCCGTGGGGCGCCGTTTGGGACGAATTTTGCCGCCGTAACAACGTACCCGTCGGTGCCGCCTGGCTGTCCGAAGCGGAGGCCTACGGGCAAGAGACGGCTCGCCTCCGAAGCTAAACACCTCGCTCACGCAGCCAAAAGTTGCCCGTCTGTTTCTTCGCGGACATTCTTCTCCATTTGCCTCGCGGCCGGGAACCTTGCCTCCCGATTTTCCTCCTATTCCCGCAGACAAGTGCCGCGTCGCGGACTTTCACCGGCATGATGAAGCCTCTGTGGATCTTATGATTTTCGGAGCTTGGCGATAAAGCGGTGCTGGCCCGGTGACAACTTCTTCGTCCGCTGTCCGGGCAGGCGGAGTTCGGCCTTGGTGCGGGGCGGCACGATGACTTCGCCGCGTAGCGCTCGCCCGCGGAGTTGCCAGCGGCACGCGGCGCGGCCTAGCGGGGTGTCGAGTTCGCATGACGCGGAGGTGAGGCCACCGCCGGGTTCGGGGGCGAAGAGGATCTTCTTGTAACCGGGGGCCAGCGGGCGGAGGCCGCCGATGACGGCATACATCCACTCGCCCACCGCGCCGTAGGCGTAGTGGTTGAAGGAATTCATGCCGACGTCGCCGAAGCCGTGTTCTTTGGTGTAGCTGTTCCAACGCTCCCACATAGTCGTGGCGCCGTTGCGCACCGTGTAGAGCCAGGACGGATAGTCCTCCTGTAGAAGAATCTTGTAAGCCAGATCGGTGCGACCGAAGCGGGTGAGAACGGGCAAAAGTAGCGGCGTACCGACGAAGCCGGTGGTCAAATGGCATCCCCTCGCCTCGATGAGATCGACGAGATGGGCGAAGGCTTTCGGCCGAAGCTTGGCCGGCAGCAAATCGAAGGCCAGGGCCAGCAGGTAAGCCGTCTGGCAGTGGCCGACGACGCGTCCGTCGGGCGTGACGTAGGCATTACGGAAGGCTTCGACAATCCGCCCGTGGAGCTTGCGGAACTTCAGCGCGCCACCTTTCCGGCCGAGCACGCCGGCGATCTTGGCCATGAGGTCCGTGGTGTGCGCGAAGTAAGCCGTCCCGACCAAGTCGCAAGGCACGGGCGCGTTCTGCGCGGTCACCGCGTCGATGGCCAACCAGTCACCGTAGGCCGTGCGCGGACGGATCAAGTTCTTGGAAGTGCGCTGCTGATATCCGATCCAGCGCTTCATCGCGTCGTAATTCTCCGCCAAGATTTTCTTTTCGCCGTAGTGCCGGTAAATCTCCCACGGACAGATCACGCCGGCGTCGGACCATGCCGCATTACCGAACTGGTGCGGGCCGTATTTTCCGAGAACATCGGGCGCGACGTCAGGATAGGCGCCGTCGGCCCGTTGGCCGTCGCGCAGGTCCTGCGTCCACTTGCGGAAGAAATCGCGGACATCGTAGTGGAAGGCCGCGGTGCCGACGAAAACCTGGGCGTCGCCCGTCCAACCGAGACGCTCGTCGCGTTGCGGACAATCGGTCGGGACATCGAGGAAGTTCCCGCGCAAGCCCCAGCTGATGTTGCGATCAAGGCGGTTGAGTAGCGGGTTCGAGCAGCGGAATTTTCCGGTCGGAACCATGTCGGTGTGCAAGACGAGGGCGGTTAGAAGCTCGGCGGACGGCTTCCGGTGCAAACCCGTGACTTCGACATAGCGGAACCCGTGGAAGGTGAACCGTGGCGTCCATTCTTCGGTTCCCCCACCCCGACAGATATAGGTATCGGTCGCGCGGGCCAGGCGGAGGTTCTCGCGGTAGACGGTGCCGTCGGCGTTGAGCATCTCGGCGAACCTGAGCGTGATCTTCTGCCCGCGCCGGCCGCGCACCTTGAGCCGGCAAACCCCGGCGAGGTTTTGTCCGAAATCGAAGACAAAATTGTCTGGCTGCGGCTCGGTGATTTTGCGCGGCTTGAGAGTCTCGGTGACGCGCACCGCTTCATTGACCTTCGGGACGAGTTCTCCGTGGTATTTGGGGAAAAGATCCGCCGCGCGCCAACCCACCTTCGATGCCCCCGGCACGCACCAGTCTCCGAGATCCCGCCGGGCGTCGTGGGTCTCGCCGTGATAGATGTCCGCACCAATGACCGGACCGGTGCGCGTTTGCCAGCCGCGTCCCGTGACCACACTCACCTTGCGTCCGTCGCGCAGTTCGATGTCAAGTCGGGCCAACAACTGCGGATGCGTCCCGTAGTGATTGCGCTCGTTCTTCCAAAGCAATGTGCCGGTATACCATCCGTCGCCCAACATGGCACCGAGGGTGTTGTCGCCCGGACGGAGCATGGCGGTCACATCGGCACTCATCACCTGGGTCCGTTTGCGGAAATCCGACCAACCCGGCATGAGAAAATCCTCCCCGACCTTGCCGCCGTTGAGAAACAGATCGGCCACCCCCAGCGCGGTCCACTGCAGCGTGGCGCGCCGGACAGGACCAGGCAGGGCGAAGGAATTCCGGAGATAAGGACATGGCGGTTCGCCCTTGGTGGCACGGCGGCGGTCGCCAATCCATTTGGCGTTGCCGGGAAGTTTAGTCGGGTTTGGCATAAGAGTGGTCAATGGGCTGCGGCCCGCAGTTTGCGTTGCGTTTCCTCGGCGCGCTGGCGCGTGATAGGATAAAGCCACATGACGACGATGGCGAGAAGAAGGCCCGCACATTGGAAACCGACCAGCGCGACCTTCATTTTCCAAGCGGTGGCTTCGTCGAGGCCGGTGCGGTCGACCATCAGCGGATCGTAGCCCGCCGCGGTGGCCATATAGCCGCCGAGACCGAAGGTCAGCCCCTGCGCGGCCTTCAGCGCGAAACCCTTCACCGCGCTGAACATCCCCTCGCGGCGGCGACCGCTGCGCAGTTCGTCGTCGTCGCAAACGTCGGCCGTCATGGAGTCCACCATCAGCCAGCATCCTTGCAGTCCGAGAAACCCGATGAAACCGGTGACAAAGAGCAACCAAGGCCAACGAGGATCCAAAGCAAAGAAGCCCAACGCCGTGCCGACAAAGGCAAGACTGAGGCCGGCCACCATGGCCGTGCGCTTGCTCGTGCGCATGGAAATCCAACCGATGAGGAGGATACTAAAGTAGGACGTAACCATACCAATCGTCATGAAGATGCCTTGGAAGTTTCCCAGCCGGATGGCATCCCCACTGAACACGTAGTGCTGCATGAGCAAAGGCGCGATGCTCTGCGCGGAAAACAGGGCGACGATGATCGTCACGTAGGCGATGAAAAGAATGACAAACGGACGGTTGGTCAGGGTATAGCGCACGGCCTCGAAAAACTTGATCGGCTCTTGTTTCTCGATGACCAGTTCCTCCTTGCACCCGAAGACCGGGATCATTCCCGAGATCAGGACGATGGCCGCCACCCCGACCGTGACCCAGAACGCCCCGACCCCGAGGCTCGGCCAGTATTCGTCGGCCGCCAGACGGAAAAGCCAGCCGGCCGCGAGCGAGCCGAACAAGCCGATATACATCCGCCAGCGCACAACCCGCGTGCGTTCGTCATAATCGGGGGTCAGTTCGAAACCCAGGGCCGTGTAAGGCACGACAAAAAACGTGTAGGCCAGCGCGAGCAGGCTCCCCATGACCACGATGTAGAGAAAGGGGACATTGCTATACCACGGGTTGGCCGCCGTTTCGGTCATGGGCAGCGTCCAAAGCAATGGCAGGAGCACCACACATCCGAGCACGCCGACGAACATGAACGGACGCCGCCGCCCGAACCGCGACTTCGAGTTATCCGACATGTTGCCGATGA
>CAMDUL010000024.1 GCA_945878135.1 Chthoniobacter flavus
GTGGTGCACGAAAACATCGCCGGCCTTCAGCGGGAACTCCTCGTTGCCCACCACATTGACCCCGCGCCCGTGGGCAATAATAACAATCTCCGAAAAATCGTGGACGTGCTGCGGGTAGTCCGGATGGTCGTCGAGGATGAAGACAGCCAGCGGAAAATTCCGGTCGGTAAAGACCAGCTCCTTTTCGAATTTGACGGCCTTGGGCGCGCGACGAGCCATGAAACCACTTACGATTTAACCGCCGGACTGCAAGCCCGGAGTGTCTGCCGGTCGCACGCAAGCGGACGCTCAAGCGCCCCGGCTGACTTCGCTCAGGAACGCAGCAACGCCAGGCGACCAAAGTCGCGGCCGAGAACGGGAGCCGACGGGGTCTTCAGCCACTGCTCCAGAAGGGTGGCATAGACACTGCGGAAGTCGGTGTGGTGGACGAGGTCGCCGCGCTCGAGTTTGGTCAGGCTGGGATGTTGGCCGACCAACCCGCCTTTGAGCGCGCCGCCGAAGAGGAAGAGCGGGGCGGCCGCGCCGTGGTCGGTGCCGCCGCTGGCATTCTGCGCCACGCGGCGGCCGAATTCGCTGAAGGTCAGCAGCATCACGCGGTCGAAATTCCCCTGCGCTTTCATGTCGCGGCAGAACGCGCCGACGGCCTGGTCGAAGACGGACAGTTGCCGCTCGTGCGCGCCGGACTGGTTGGCATGCGTGTCGAAACCGCCGAGCGAAACATAGTAAACGCGCGAGGGCATGCCGCCGCCGATCAAGCGCGCGACGAGTTGCAGTCGGCGTCCGAGATCGGTCGCGGGATAGTCGGCCCCGCGGTGGGATTTGCGCAGGATGTCCTGCACTTGGGACGAGGACGCCACCGCGTCGAGCGCGGTGCGCTGGAGAAAATCGGCAACATTCACATCCGGATCGGATGCGCCGAACAGCATGTCAATGGAGCCGCCGGCCGGCGCGGACGCATCGTCGTCCGGTTCCATCGGCGCCGGGTCCATGCCGTCCTGGAACTGGTAGTCCTGCGGTGCGCCGATGGCGATGGACTTGCCCGACTCGGACCGCAACGCCTGCGGCACTTGATCGCCGATGGCGATACCCGCGCCGGGATCCTCACCGGCGCAGGCCGCATCACAGTAGCGGCCGAGCCAGCCGTAGGCGTCGTTCTTGTCGGCGTCGCTCGCCGTGTGCCAGATCTCGGTGGCTCGGAAATGCGAACGGTTCGGGTTCGGATAGCCGACACCTTGAACGATAGACACCTGCCCCTCGCCCAGCAACGCGGCGAGATTTTCCAGCGACGGATGCAAACCGCAATAGTCATCGAGGCGGCGGACTTTGTCCGCGGGAATGGCCAACCCGGGCCGGGCCTTGAAATAGGCATCGTCGGCGAAGGGTATGACAGTGTTGAGCCCGTCATTGCCGCCCGCGAGTTGCATGACCACCAAGATGGTGTCGTCCTTGCCGGTCACCGGCGTGAAGCTCGAGGCGGCCACGCCGTCGAGCGCGGCGAAGGTGCGGTTGACGAAGGACGGCACGGTCGGCGCGATGGCGCCGCCGAGGATCACGGTGCGGAGGAATTTGCGCCGGGTGAAGAAGGGGTCGGTCATGGTCAGCAGAGGTTGTATTCGGGGCAGCCGAGCAGGACGATCGACGCTTCGCGCACCGTGTCGTCGCCGCAGGGGAAATCGCTCTTGGCCAGCATGGCATCCAGCCGCTGGCGTGTGGCCGGTGCGGCCGGTGCGGCGAGGAATACTTGGGCCAAACGACGGGACAGCGCGCCCGCATCGACCCGTGCTTCCCGCGGCGCCACCTTTTCCCACGCCACGGCGTCCATGGAGTCCGCCTCCGCCACGGGCCATGGCGGCGCCGCCACGGCGAACAGGCGCCCGGTGTTGCTCCGCCGGATCAACGTGGCGCTGTTGATCCACGCCGTCCCGCCGTCCCAGCCTTTGACACTGGGCGGCATGAAGAGATTCTGTCCGAGTTCCGCCGCCAGCGGCAAGGCCATGCCGGGCGGGAGGAGCTGGCGCCCGCTTTCGCGCGCGGCCTGCACCATCCATTGCACCGGGCTTTTCACCTGCGTGGCGCGGGCCCTTGGCGAATAAAATTCCGGATGCGTGAAAATCACGCGTAGCAGGTCGCCGGTGCGCAGATCATTTTCGCGGTAGTGCGCGGCGAGCGACTTGACCAGATCCGGCGCCGGCTGCGGGTAGGCGTAAAACGTCCACAGCTTGGCCGCGAGGAATGCCGCGCAACGCGGTTGCGAGCAAATGATGTCCACCGCTTCCTCCGCGTTGAAGTCGCCCGACTTTCCGAACAACTTTTTCCGGCCATTGTCATGACGGCGCGCCGCGAAGAATGCTTCGCCGTTTTCCATCCGCACCGTCCATCCCGTGAAGCAACGTGCCGCCTCGCGGATGTCCTCTTCGGTGTAATGCCCCTCGCCGAGCGTGAATAGTTCCATGACCTCGCGCGCGAAGTTCTCGTTCGGCGCTTTGGCCTGGCTTTGCCGCCCGTCGAGCCACACGAGCATGGCCGGATCCCGCACCATGGCGGCGCAGAGCTCGCGGAACGGGCCTGTCCCGAGCCGGCGCAGCGTTTCGTTCTGCCCCAGCATGAGGTGGTTGAACCGCACCTTGGTCTGGCTCGTCGCGAAATGCCCGTGCCAGAAGAGGGTCAGCTTTTCGCGGACTCCATCGCCGTCCGCCCGCATACGCCCGAGCCACCACATCCTCAGCGCCTCGAAGGTCTCGCGTGTCTCCCGCTGGAAGTCCCGGGCCTCGCCCCGGTCCATCTCCGCATCGGTGCGCCGCGCCTGCTGCAACCGCCGGCGACGGATGTGCTCGGCGGGATCGGTGCGCGGCGGCGGCAAGCCGTGGCTGTGGTCGGACAACAACCGCTCGACCGCGCCCTGCAAACCCGCTTCGGCCAGAGCCGAGCCCTCCTCGGGTGTTCCACCGAAACCGGCCCGCCGCAGCAGATGCGCGGCGGATTCTTCGTTCCATGGAAGCGCGCCGGAGGTGGACATCGACTGATTCAACCCCGCCATGTCGCGCCTGGTTGCGGAAAAAAATGCCGCCATGACGACAACCGGCCCGCGTGGCCGGGGTTTTACAGATTGGCCCGCCCGTTTTCCCGGCAGAGAATAAAAGCAATGAAGTCCCCACTCCCGCTCACAGCCGTCCTCATCGTCGGAGGCCTTCTCGGCTACGCGGCCGGTGGCCTGTTCCGTGCAGAAGACAACACCACGGCGGCGGCTGCCGAGTCGGGCGATGCCGCCCCGGGCTCCCAAGGCGAGCGCGCGGAACTCTCGCTCTCGCTGGCCGAGATCCGGGCCGGGGATGATTTGGCGGAAGCGGCACCCGCGGTTGCCCAAGCCACGAGCCGACCGAAACCCGTCCTGACCCTGGCGCAAGTGATGGACAATCTGCGCGCCCTCGACGATGCGCCGCCCGGCGAGGCAACCGACCGCCGCGAGCGGGATCTTGTCGGGCGCTGGACGGAACTTGATCCCGCCGGCGCCGCCGCCTACGCAGCCGAAGCTTTCAAAAACGGAGGCAGCGAACGCCTCTTGCGCCAGGCGGCCGAGGCCTACGCCAAGCAAGACCCGGCCGGCGCCTCGGCTTGGGCTGCCTCGCTCGATTCGCCCATGGCGCGCGATGCCGCCCTGCGGGAAATCTATCGCACCTGGTCCGGGTCGGATCCGGTCGGTGCAGCTTCCTCGGTGGGCAACCTCCCCGCCGGTTCGGCCCGCACGGTCGCGGCCACCGCCGTGGGTGCGCGCTTTGCCGGACAAAATCTCGCCGGTGCGCTGCAGTGGGTCGGACAACTGGAAGGGACGGTGCAAGGCGCTGCCATGCGCGGCGTTGTGTCGAAGTGGGCCGAAGCGGATCCCGGCGCGGCCGCCGCCTGGGTCATGCAGCAAGCCTCCCCCGGTCTGCGCAACGAAGGTCTGCGCCTGCTCGCCCAGGATTGGGTGCAACGCGATCCCGCCGCCACCTTCGCCTACGGGCAAAGCATCGGCACCCCGCAGCTCCGCGAGCGCTTCATCGAGTCCGCCTTCCAACGCTACGCGCAAAACGACCCGCAAGCCGCCGCCGCGTTGTTGTCCCGGCCGGAAGCCGCACCCTACGCGACCCGCGCCGCCAGCCAACTCGGTTCGCAGTGGGCGGGCTTCGACCCCGCGGCGGCCGCCTCCTGGGCGACATCCATCGCCGATTCCGGCATGCGCGTCCGCGCCGTGGGATCCGTGGCCCGCACCTGGGCGTCGTCCTCGCCGACCCAAGCGGCTGCCTGGATCGGAAACCTGACCGACCC
Organism: Chthoniobacter flavus; assembly: GCA_945878135.1. Classification (GTDB taxonomy): domain Bacteria; phylum Verrucomicrobiota; class Verrucomicrobiia; order Chthoniobacterales; family JACTMZ01; genus JACTMZ01. The sequence continues at coordinate 4,306 of CAMDUL010000024.1, forward strand.
GGGCGCCCGCAACGCCGCAACGGAGGCTTACAGTTCCACCCTCGCCCGCACCGACCCCTCCACCGCAGCGCAGTGGGCGACCACGATCAGCGATGCGGGCGTCCGCGACCGCGCCGTCGCCAACGTGGTGCGCCGGTGGCGGCGCTCGGACGCTCCGGCCGCCAACGCCTTCGTCCAGACCTCGCCCGTTCTGCCTCCGGAGCTCAAGCAGCGCCTGCTGCGGTGATCATCCCCCGCCATCCGCCCCCGGGAATGTTTGTGTCGCCGGCCGCCGATCCGGTCGAAGTTGTCTTCCGTCACGAATCGGGGCGATAATCCCCCTTCGCTCCGTTCCATGACTTCCACCCTGACCCTCCCCGTCCTCCGTTTCGCCGTCCCGGGCCTGCTGCTCCTGCTCGCCGGTTGCGGGGACAATACCCCGCGGGCGGAACGCGAGACTCCCGTCGCCCCGGCCGAGCGGCGTGACATCCGCGAGGAGATCCGCCTGAGCGGCGACATCGCCCCGGCTTTCCAAGTGGAGATCAAACCGGAAGTCGGCGGAAAATTGCGGGAAGTCCACGCCGAAAGCGGGCAGCAGGTCAAGGAAGGCGAGTTGCTCTTTGTCATCGACGACAGCGACCTGCAGATCGAGCGCGCCTCGGCGCAGGTCGAGATCGATGGCGCCCGCGTCACCGTGGAAAAGTTGGCCGGAAACCTCGGACGCGCCCGCGAACTCTTCGAAGCAAAACTGATCAGCAAGGAAGTCTACGAAAACCTCGATGCCGACCACCGGCTCGCCGAGAACGCCCTGCAACGCGCCCAACGCCGCCTCGAAACCGTCGATGACCGCATCACCAAGACCCGTGTCCCCGCCCCGGCCGACGGCACCATCCTCTCGGTCCCGGTCATCGCCGGACAGATCGTCGTGCCCGCCGTCAGCGTCAACGCCGGCACCACCCTCGCCACCCTCGCCGACCTCTCCAGCCTCATCGTCGACGCGCACGTCAACCAGCTCGACATCGGCAAGGTGCAGCTGGGCGATACGGTTGAAGTCCTCGGCGGCGCGGACGACTCCGACACCGCCGACGCAAAGATCACCTTCATCGCCCCGTTGGCCACCACGAAAAACAATGTGAAAGGCTTCACCGCGGAGGCCGTTCTCGGCGGCGACACCTCGGGGTTCCGTCCCGGCATGACCGTGGCCATCCGCCTGCCGCTGGCCACCGCGACCAATGCGGTCTCCGTGCCCCTCGGCGCCGTCTTCGAAACGCGGCAAGGACGCGTGGTCTATGTCCGCGGAGCGGACGGTGCTCCCGAACCTCGCCCCGTCGAGGTCGGCGCGACCGACCTCTTCCACGCTGAAATCCGCTCCGGCCTGCAGGAAGGCGAGAGCGTGCTGCTGCAAAGGCCCGATGACCTCGAGTCCTGACGCCCCGCCGGCCGTCGACCTGCACGACGTGCGCAAAATTTACGGCACCGGACCCGATCCCGTGGCCGCTCTCGACGGCGTCAGCCTGCGCATCGACCCGGGTGAATTCGTGGCCATCACCGGCACCAGCGGCAGCGGCAAGTCCACCCTCATGCACCTCGTCGGTTGCCTCGACACGCCCACCTCGGGCCGCGTCAGCGTGGCCGGGGAGGATGTCAGCACCGCCGGGTCCGACCGCCTCGCCCGCCTGCGCAACCGCAGCATCGGTTTCGTCTTCCAGGCCTTCAACCTCCTCCCGCGCCTCGACGTGCAACGCAACATCGAATTGCCGCTCGTCTACGCCGGCGTGTCCGCCGCCGAGCGCCGCCGCCGCGCCGCCGCCGCGGCCGCGCAGGTCAACCTGACCGACCGCCTGACCCACCGGCCCTCGCAGTTGAGCGGCGGACAGTGCCAGCGCGTCGCCGTGGCCCGCGCGCTGGTCAACGATCCCGCCCTCATCCTCGCCGACGAGCCCACCGGCAACCTCGACTCGGCCAACGGTGCCGATGTGCTCCGCCTGCTGGCGACCCTGCACGCCGCCGGCCGCACCATCGTCCTCGTCACCCACGATCCCGCCGTGGCCGCCCGCGCCGCGCGGGTGGTGGAGCTTTCCGACGGACGTGTCATAAAAGACGCCGCGACATGAACTGGTTGTCCGGCATGCTCATCGGCCTGCAGGAAATCCGCGAACACAAGTTCCGGAGTTTTCTCACCATGCTCGGCGTCATCCTCGGCGTGGCCAGCCTGCTCGCCATGTTCGCCCTGACCGCCGGCATCGCCGCGAGCTGGCGCAATACCATGGAGCAACTCGGCGGACTCGAACGCATCGGGATCAGCGACAAACAGGTCTCGCTCGAATTTGCCGACCTTGCCGCGCTTTCCCCCGGACGGACCCTCGCCGACGCCGAGGCCCTGCGCGGGATCCCGCACCTCGTCTCGCACGTCGCGCCGGAAATGCAGGCCGGCGCCACGCTTTCGGCGTCCGACGGCGCGACGGTCAGCGCGCGCGTCACCGGCACCTGGCCGGACAACTTCACCGTCTCGCAGCACGCCATGGCCGCGGGGCGCTTCCTCACCGACCTCGACCTGCAACGCGGCGCCCGGGTCGTCGTGCTCGGCGACGCCAAGGTGGCCGAACTCTGGCCCGACGAGCACGGCACCGACGCCGAATTCCTCGGGCGCACCATCACGATCAACGGGCGCCCGTTCGCCGTGGTCGGCATCCTCGCGCTCTACGAGCGCGAGCAGGACCGCCTCCGGCGCGAGGCGGCGGCCCGGGGCGACAAACCGCCGGCGCGGCTGGCCATGGGGGGCGGACGCGGCGGCGGACGCCGCGACATGTTCAGCTGGAAAAACGAATCGGTCATCGTGCCGCTCACCACGATGTACCACGAATTCCGTTCCGGCCAGGCCGACACGCCGCCGCTGGCCATGGCCAAGCTCGACTACCTCAATTTCCGCGTGCGCGACCTCACCCGCTTCGACGAGACCCTGGCCGAAGTGGAAAAACTGCTGCGCGGCACGCGGCGCGGGGTGGACGACTATGACTTCGACACGCGCGAGGACTGGTTCGAGCGCATGGAAACCAGCCTCCGCTCCACGCAATTGAGCGGCGCGCTCATCGCCGGCATAAGCCTGCTCGTCGGCGGCATCGGCATCGCCAACATCATGCTGGCCAGCATCTCGCAGCGCGTGCGCGAACTGGGCGTGCGTCTGGCGGTGGGCGCCCGCCGGCGCGATGTCTTCCTGCAGATCCTGGCCGAGAGCACCGCGATCGGGATCATCGGGGGACTTCTCGGCCTCGGGGCCGGGGTGGTCCTGCTCGAACTCCTCGGCAACCTCGCCCCGCTGGAGAGCCCGCCGGTCATCGAACCCTCCGCCGTGCTCATCAGTGTCGGCTTCGCCAGCGCCGTCGGCGTGCTCAGCGGACTCTACCCCGCATGGCGCGCCTCGCGCCTCGATCCCATCGCCGCATTGCGCTACGAATAGCCGATCATGCCGCGATTTCTCCCGATCCTGCTCACGGTCCTGGCCACCGCGGCCCAGGCCAAACCGGCCAGCGAATATTTCGCGGCCCTGACCTACCCCGAGTCGGTGCAACTCGCGCTGCAGAAAAACTTCGCCATCGAGGGCGCGTCCTACGATCCACTCATCAGCCGGGCCAAAGTGCGCAGTTCCGAAGGCAAATTCGATCCCGCCCTCACCCTCGCCTACACCCGGGACGAAAACGAAGAGGACCTCACCGGACTCAATGTCACGAGCGGACCGCAACCGGCCGCCGGGCTCATCCAACCCGGACTCTACACGCGCAATGTCCGCGATTTCGCCGAGGCCAACATCGGCGGACTGACCCCGTGGGGCCTGACTTACGAAGTCGGCGTCACCTTGGAGAACCGCCAAAACTCGCGCAACGACTACAGCGACCGCTACGCGTCCTTCGCCGGCTTCACCGTGACCCAGCCCGTGCTGCGAGGCTTCGGCACCGACGTCAATCTGGCCTCCGTCCGCCTGGCCCGCGCCGACCTCGGCATTTCCAAATGGGCCTATGCGCGGCAGGTCATCGAAACCGTGACCCGCGTGGCCGAAGTCTACAACGAACTGTGGTTCTCCGGCGGCAACGCCGAGGTCGAGCGGCGTTCGCGCTCGCTCGCCGCGCAACTGGCCGCCGACAACCGGCGCCGCGCCGAAATCGGCGTCATGTCCCCGCTCGATGTCCTCCAGGCCGAAACCGACGTCGCCGCGCGCGAGGAACGCGTCCTTGTGGCCGAACGGCAGCAGGCCGACGACGAAAATTTCCTCAAGCAACTCGTGACCAACCGCGTCGAGGACGTGTTGTCCGTCCGTCTCGACATCGCCCCGCCCCCGCGCGCCCCCGGCATCGCGAAAAACCGCCAAGCCGACCTCGCTGCCGCGGTGCAGAACCGTCCGGATTTCCAAGCCGCGCTCCTCGAACTGCAAAAGCGCGAGATCAACGTCGTCTTCACCCGCAACGCCGCCCTCCCGCAGCTCGACCTCGTGGCCAGCCTCGGCAGCAACGGCATCGACGACGACCTCTCCGACAGCATCAACCGCACGGTGGAGACCAACAGCCTTGCCTGGTCCGTCGGCGGCATCTTCAGCGTGCCCATCCCGAACAACACCGGCCAAGGCGACCTCGAAGCGGCCAAACTCGAGGCCGCCCGCCAGATCGTCGAACTGAAACGCCTCGAGCAAAGCATCCTGGTCGAAGCCGACAACGCCGCCGGTCAGGTCGAGACCGCCGCGAAACGTATCGACGCCGCCAAGCAGGCGCGCCTCCTCGCCGCCGAAACCCTCGCCGCCGGCGAAACCCGCCTCCGCGCCGGCATCGCGACGACCTTCGAGGTCCTGCAATTCCAACGCGACCTGGCCACCGCGGCCATCTCCGAAATCCGCGCCATGGCCGACTACAACATCGCCGTGGCCCGCTACGAGCAGGCCACCGGCACCACCCTCGCCCGCCACGGCATCACGCTGGCGGAGTAGTCCGGCAACTCGGAGCAGGTCATCATCGGATCCTACCGCGCTCTTGTTACGGAAAAGGCCGCGAAGGAGAGCAGTTGTGAGACTTGGTCCAACTCCTGTTTTTCCGCAGTCCCCGTTTTGCGCCGGATACAATTCCAGTTGGCCAGGAAAACGAATAATGATCGTGGCGGCACCTGCAGGCCCGGATCACAGGGACCGGATGAACTTGATCACTGCCGCGCGGTCTGCAGCGGGCATGTTTCGGAAGTTTTCCTTGGCCTGCTCGGCTTCGCCACCGTGCCAGAGGATAGCCTCCTCCAGCGTCCGCGCGCGTCCGTCGTGCAAATAGCCCTCCCCGCCGCTGACTCCGGCCGAGAGTCCGATATTCCACAACGGTGCGGTGCGCCATTCGGCACGCGATGCGCCTTCGTCATCCACGTTATCCGCCAAGCCGGGTCCCATGTCGTGCAGGAGTAGATCGGAGTAAGGGCGGATCGTCTGGTTCCTTAATTCGCCCAGCGGATGATAACTACCCGTGGTCAGCTCCGGGGTGTGGCAGGCGACGCAAGAGGCCGTGGCAAAGAGTTGCTGGCCGCGGAGGACTTCGGCATTTTGCAGATCGCGTCTGGCGCCGACCCCGAGCAACGCGACGTAGCGATTCATCAGATCAAGCGCCTCGTCGATCCAAGAGCGGCGCAGCCACCGAATAACGGGTTGTGTAGTCGACGCCGATTTGGAACGAATCCGGCGAGTTCCCGACACCTTGAAGGCTTGTTCCCGGCTGATTATCCGGGCCCGGAGACCATGAACATCGCGGTGCGCAGCATGGCAAGTTTCCTCGGCCATTATAACTATGCTTGGATCAGCGAGAATTTGCGCTGCCCGACTCAAAACCGTTGAGCAGCTCTTCCGCTTCCTCGCATTGACCAGCGCGAAGCAGGCCGGAAATCCGGTCCAACTCCTGTTTTTCAGTTTTCCCCGATTTCCGCAGCGCCAAGAGGCGCGCCGGGAGCCGGAGGTCTTCGGCTGTGAAAGTGAAGGCAGCGCCCAATTCATTGCGGCGTGCATCCTGAATGGCCTCAAGAGCCGCGTAGCCGTCCTCGTGGGTCGGTTCGATCACCGTGCCCTCGCCGTAATCATTCCACGTCACCAGTTGCACGATGGGCCAGGGCCCCTCCATCGCGGCCCTGAGCGTTTCGCGCATGGTGCGGCCTTCGCGGCGCCCGAGATCGTGCAAGCTGGTTTCGTAAACGTCCTCGAAGCCCGGATAGACGGACGGCATCGACTTGAGCGGATCCGTGGAACGGTAGTTGTGGGTGTCTGCGAGCCGCTGCACGATGATCGCCTCGCCGGGTTCGCCGTCGAACGGCTCGGTATGAACCCACGAAAAGCCCCCGTCGGCCCCGGCGTCCTGCCACAAGTGGTGGAGAGCGAAGAAAGCGGGCTGCGGATCGCACGCGCCAACCGCTTCGGCCCACGCTTCTTTGTCCTTCACGTAAATGGGACCGAAGTTGAGGAGCAGCGGACGGCCTTCGAACTGGAAATACTGAGGCGCGCCGAACCATTCCGCCGCAGCCCACTTGAGATTTTCGGCCAGTTGGGCTGGAACCTCCTCGGAAGAAATTTTTCCCCAGTTCACAAGCAACTCGAGGGACCGGTCCTCGTAGCACGCGGCAAATTTCATGTCGAACCTCCCGCCCGCATCGAACATCGCCTTGGTGGCTTCGTGGATCGCGGGGTAATCCGCCGCCGGATAAGTGCCATACCAATCGACAATCACGCCATTGACTCCGGCGAGTTTCATTTGCAGGAGCTGGCATTCGAGCACATCGGGATCCGTCGAGTCATAGAGCCCGATCAGGGGATGGAACTTCGACCAGATGTCGGGTAAGCCATTTTCTTTCATGACTTCCGGATCGTGTTCCTTGCTGTGCCCGGTCCAATGCGCACCCCACTGCCCCCTCACCGCGGGTGTCTCATACCACGGCATGTAATGCATGAGCAGCGTCTTGGTCTGGCCTCCGGACAAAGCGGACAAAACCGGTGCCGGTTCGGTCGCCGGCGGTGGCGGGGCACCCGGCGCCGGGACGGCATCATCCGGCGATGGCGAAGCGGTCGGCTCCGGAGCCGTCGCTTCGACCGGCGGCAGCGGCGCGGTGGGTTTGCAGCCGGGGAAGAAGAGCAAAAGGAAGGCGGACGCGAGGAGCGCGGAGGCGCGGGCGTGCACCCCGCTGGCGATGAGCGTCACGATGAGCACCTACTGGATTTTGGCGAGATGGGTTTCGGCTTCGGCTTTGAGGCCCGGATTCAAATCGCCCGCATTCATGTAGGCCTCCTTGGCGCCGGCACCGTTGTTCAAGCTGTATTGCTCGGTGAGCCCGATATTCAACCAAGCCACGCCCTTGAACTCGTTCGAAACCTCCGGCATGTCGAGGATGCTCCGGTAGGAAGCCATCGCGGCGTCGAACTTCCCGCTGCCCCGCTCCGCATCGCCACGGATCATGGCCAACTCCGGCCGGGCCCATTCGACTCCGGAAAGGCCATCCGCCCGGATCATCGATTCGAGCGCACCGGCATAGTTCTTTTCGTGAAGTTGGCACTTGGCGAGCGCCTGTAACGCGGTGACCTCGGCCACGGGTTCGATCGATGCATTGGTCGCCAGCGCGCTGTCCGCCGCCTCCCGAGCCCCCGCGTAATCCTGCTCCTGGACCAGGGCCAAGGCTTTTTTGCCCAAGGCCAAGGCACGCTGGGTCGGCGTTTGCGCATCGGCCACTGCAGCCTCGTAATCGGCAGCGGCTCCCGTCCGGTCGCCTGCGGCGGACTTCGCATCGCCTGCCTGGAGCTTTTCGGTGTAAGGGTCGGCTGATTGGGCGGACAGGGCGGCCAAAATCAACAAGGCCAAGCTGAAAAACGGCGCCCGGCGGCGGGAAAGATTGGCCAACCTACGAGATGAATCGTCATGCATAGCGAGAACATCAGACCATCGAAAGAGCACGGGCCCAAAGGAAAAACAACTTGACGTAAAGAGGCCGCAACCGGGCTCCAACCGCGAATGTGGGAATGGCCACTCCCGGGCCGCGGCTCGGCAAGGTGTCGCAGGCCATCCTGCGCCGCACCAAGTCGCCTTGGCCAAGGCCCGTTAAGGCCGCGGTCAACCGGCCCTTTTCCTCGGGCTCCCCCTCGTGCTCGCACCAGAACGCCAGGTTCCCTCCACCTCAAGCCGCACCGGATGCTCGGGCACGCCACGGTGCCCTCGCTGGATGGAGGCCACCAGCATGTCGACCGCCGCGGCGCCGACTTGGCGCGAGTTCTGGTCGATGCCGCTGAGTTCCAGGTCGGGTGAATCCTCCCCATCGAGATCAAGGGACGCGTAGCCGACGTCGCGTGGAATACGGCAGCCTCGCGCCTTGAGCAAAGCGAGCCCCAGACGGTCGATGCTGACCAGCACCTCCGGACGGTAGCGCTCGAACCACCGGTCGAAGGACGATTGACGGGGCCCGGGCAAAACCAAAGGCGGGACCAAGTCCCCTGCCCCGTGGCGGTGACGGTGCTCGAGAAAAGCCGCGGTCCACTTGCCGTTGACCCGGAGATCGAGGGAGTCCTCGATGACGAAACCGATGCGACTGTAGCCGAGCGTGCACAGTTCGTGCAGGCAGCGCTGCATCGACGTGTATTGGTCGTGGATCGAACGGTCTAGGTCGGGGGTTTCGAAGGTTTCGCTGATCTCCACGGCGGCAAAGCGCTCCAGATCGAAATCGAGATCCCGGGCACCGCGACCGGAAAGCTTGCCTTGCAGCGGAGCAATGATGACCCCTTCAATGCCGCGGTTCCAGATGATGCCGGCCAGCCGGTCGCGCGTCATTCCCCGTTCGTTCAGCCAGAACTCCTCCAGCCGGTAGCCGTATTCGCGGGCCCGCTCGGTCGCGCCCTCGACATACTTCCGCTCGGTCACGAGGCGTTTCCAGTCCCCCGGCGTGACGCCGGAAGTGAGCAGGGCCAGACCGGAACCGATCTCGGCCGGAGCCCGACTGCGGATGCGGGCGAGCAATTTCGACACCTCGGGATCGGGGCGGTAGCCGAGACGCTCGGCCAGACGCAGGATCTTCCGGCGGGTCGAGGCGGAAACCCCCGCCTTGCCACGAAGGGCCAGGGAGACCGCCATCCGGGTGACCCCCGCCCGGGCGGCTATGTCGCGCAGGGTGGCGCGCGGTGCAGGGGTCGAAGCCATAGTCTGGAGACTTGTTTTCACTTTACCTAAATTCAAGTCCCGAAAGAGGGATTTCCGCCGGTTCCGCCGCGGTTGTCCCCGCCTGCTGGAGTTTGGCGTTGCCGCTCGGTGTATAGTGTGTTTGCTTTGCCCGACAAATCCCAACCTCCCATGAAAAACCTCCTTCTCGCCTCCACCATCGCCTTAGCCACCCTTCACACCTGCCTGTCGACGACTGTGGCGCAGACCAAGGTCTTGATAGACTTCGGAAACGATGACACCTACCGCGGGGTGACCACCCCCGGAAACTGGAACAGTGTGGCCTACGGCTACGTCCCCAATCTCGTCGACACCACCGGTTCGGCGACTGCTCTGGCTTGGGCGCCGGACGCCTTGGGCGGGGTGGACAGCTACAACAGCATCGTCGGACCGACCAGCGATCCGGTCACGGCGGACGAAGTCGCGGCCACCGACGCCGCGATCGACAAAACGGCCCTCGGCGATCTGGGCGCCGCCCAGGCAGCCATCGACTATTACGTGTCGAACAACGGCGCCACCAGTTCCGGCCGCTTTCAACTTCAGGGCCTGGCCGTCGGCACCAAATACCGCCTGACCTTCTACGGCACCAAACAATACGTGCCGGCCGGCGACGAGGAGACGCGCTACGAGGTGTTTGCCGACTCCGAGTACAGCATTTCCTTGGGCTCGGGCGTTTTGACGACCGGCAGCGTCGATGGCACGGGCAATCCGGGTTCGACTGTTTCCGTCGATGTCACCCCCGCCTTGCCAGTCATCTATGTCCAGTGGACGGGGGTCGGCAATCCCTCGGCCGGCTACCTCAACTCCCTGTCGGTCGAGGCGGTTCCGTTCACTCCGGCACCCGGCACCGCGGTGCTCATCGACTTCGGCAATGACTCCAGCTTCCGCGGGGTCAGCCAGACCGATGCCGACAGCAATGGCAATTTTTGGAACAGCGTATGGAACGGGGCCTTCTATCCTGATTTGGTGGACAGCACCGGCGCTGCCACCACCATCAACTTCGGATTCACCGCCGCCGCGGGCACCGACAGCTACAATGGCCCGGCCGGCCCCACCAGCGATCCGGTGACACCGGCGGAAATCGATGCCGTCCAGATCGACTCCTACCTGCTCGGTCCGCTCGGCGGTTCCAAGCGGGGCGCGATCGACTTCTACGTGGACTCGACTTTCCAGATCCAGGGACTCGACCCGAACAAGACGTACCAACTGGCCTTCTTCGGTTCGCGGAAATTTCCCGCAGGCAACAGCACGACCCGTTACACCACCTACACCGACAACACGTTCACCGAACCGGTCGCCTCGGTGGACCTCGTGGTCGGGGTCTTCGGAGACCAGAACCAAGGACAGGTCGCCGTCTTGGAAGATGTCAGCCCGCAGCCGGACGGCATCATCTACGTGGGGTTCACCGGTGCGGACGATGCGGGCAGCGGTTACCTCAATGCCATGATGGTCGTGGAAATCGCCTCTTCCGGCAACGCCTTCGCGGAGTGGAGTGGCGGACTCGCCCCCACCCCGGAATTGGTTTCCTTATACGCTTTCGGCGGCGCCAGCAGCCCGACAGCCACCGACGGGAACCTGCCGCGTAGTGTGCTCACCCCCACCCATCTGGAAATGTCGGTCATTGTCCGCACCAGCGACCCGACCCTCGTGATCACCGGCGAGACCACCGACAACCTCGCCACCGGTCCGTGGCTGCCCGGTGGCGTCAGCTACTTGGTGGACCCCGACCAAACCGGCGTGCCCGCCGGTTGCGAACGGCGTATTTATCAGGTCGCGCGCGAAACGGACGTCCGGAAATTCCTGCGCCTCACCGCCGTCCTGCCTCCGCAGACCTGATGAGGGACCTTCGGCAAATGGTCAAACTACCGTTTGAACGCCAGCGGAGTCCGCGGGTCTGTGTATAGTGTGTATGTTTTGATCCCCAAGCCCTGCGGTCGGGGCCGGCCATCCCTTTGTCTGGCTTTCGGCTGCGCCCTGCTGCTGCTCGGAGGCTCCGCCCAGGCGCGCACCTACTTGATCGATTTCAATTCTTCCAAGGGGTATCGGGGTTTGGACCCCGCATCGCCCGACTCGAACGGCAACCACTGGAACGCCGTGCCTCATCCTGTCACCGGTTCACCGCAACTGAACGGCTTGGTCGATACGGCGGGCACGCCCAGTTCCATCGACCTCGGCTTCAACACGCCGTTCGGATCGGACAGCTACAACGGCCCGGCTGGTGACACAACGGCGGGACCGCCGGATTTCTTGCTCGACCCCGCCAAAGTTGCCGCCGCGGACCTCGACACAGCCGCACTCGGCGACCTCGGCAACGCGACGGCGGCTTTCGACTACATCGCCACCGTCTCCCACACGCCGCCCGGGCAGGCGACACCGGTCCAGGACGCCCGTTTTGCCATCCAGGGACTCGATCCGCAGCTGACCTATACTTTCAAGCTCTTCGGTTCCCGCAAATACACCACGGAAGCCGTCACGGTGTACGAGGCGTTTTCCGACGCGGAGTTCGAATACCTCTCCGCCTCCGCGAGCCTGCCCGTGCGCGCCCCGGCGATCGAGGGAAACCACAACCGCGGCACCGTGGCCGTCCTGCGCGACATCCGCCCGAGCGCCGGCGGCGCGATTTATGTCCGAGTGCGCGGCAGCAGCGGAGGCCAGGGTTTTCTCAACGCCCTGCAGATCATCGAAGGCACCCGCCCTGTCGACGCCCGGGGCCTCCTCTACGTCCGGGTGGAAAATCCAGCCTCCGGGCGGGTGATCAACGGCGATCCGGCCTCCGGAGTCCTGACCGGCTCGTCATGGCCGCTGACCGAACTGCACGCCCACTGGTATCTCATGACGCGGGCGGACAACACCCTCGTCTGGATCGTGAACCGCGTGACCGGAGAGGCACTGCGGGCCGCCGCGGACAGCGGGGCTGTTTCCACCGCGCCGTGGAATCCGGACGACCCGCGGCAAGCGTGGAGGATGACAACCGCCGGGGGTGTCTCGCGACTGCGGATCGAAGGAAGCGGCGCCACCTTGACCGCCGGGACAGAAGGTGGAACGCCGACCGTGCGCTCGGACGACCCGGCGGACACCCTGCAGGATTGGATCCTGCCCGAGTTGCCGCGCGGAGGTCTGTTCCCGTGGACGACCTATGACGAAGACAACATCGGCACCCTCGCCGCTCCGGCGGAAGTCATCCGCTCGGCCTACCACGAAGGACCCGTCGCCCTCGCCGCGGAGGCACAGAAGCGCGGCTTCATCCTGCTCAATGGCTTCGGCACGCACGTGCAATGGAACGCCACCGCCCCGGCGGATGCCATGACGCTGCGCTACAGCGTCGCCGACGGCGCGTCCGGCACCATCACCCTGCGGGTCAGCCGGTCGGGCAGCGTAATCGCGGAACAGAAGATCCCGGTCACCTCCGCCCAGGCGTGGGTATACTTCGACAGCCAGGGCAACGAACTGCAGTCACCCGGAGCCGGGCGGACCCCGGCCAAGCGCTTCAACGAGGCCCGCATCAAGCTGGAGGCCCCGCTCGCTGCGGGCGACACGATCGAGTTCCGTCGCGAGAGCGGCGACATCATGACTTGGATCGATGTGGTTGAGACGGAAACCGCCGAACTGGTGCCCCTGCCCGATGCCGCCTCCTACCTCATCGCGACCGACTTCGGGACCGCGGGCAACGGGACAACCAACGACACGACGGCGCTGAAAAATGCCGTGGCTGCAGCAGCGGCTCAGGGCAAAAAGCTCTATCTCCCGCCCGGAACCTACCGCCTCGAGGAAGAAATCATCCTGCCCCCCGGTTTTGTCCTGCAGGGCGCCGGCATGTGGCAAACCGAACTCGTCTTCTCGCGGAACGCAAGCTCCGCCTACGCTGGACAGGCGCTCGGTGGCATCAAAGGGAGCGGATCCAACACCGTCGTCCGGGACCTCTACATGAAGAGCGCGCAGAGCGCCCGCAGCCTCGGCTACCACGCTTTGAAAGGCTTCTGGGGCACCGGATCGCTCATCGAGAACGTCTGGACCGAACACTTCGAAACCGGGGCGTGGATCGCCGATTACAGCAACGACCCCGACATCTACACCGACGGCCTCGTCATGCGCAGTTGCCGCCTGCGCAACGCGTTCGCCGACGGCGTGAACTACGCCAGCGGCACGCGCAACTCCGTGGTGGAGAACACCCACGTGCGCGGGTGCGGCGATGACGGGTTGGCCACCTACGCCGCGGGACGAACGCAGAACAAACCGACCACGCGCAACATCCAGTTCCGCTACAACACCATCGAGTCGGTTTACCGTGCGGGAGGCATCGGCATCTTCGGAGGCGAAGGCCACAAGATCCACCACAACATCATTCGCGACCAGCTGGCCGGACCGGGACTGCGTCTCAATACGGTCTTTGTCTACCTCAACGGCGTCCTCGAGGGGTATCCTTTCGGTTCCCAGCTCATCCACTTTCATGACAACACGCTCGAACGCACCGGTAACCTGACGGTTTTCAACGAGCAGGCCGGCGCGATCGAATTGCAAACCTGGTATACCAACGTCGAGAATATCCGCTTCACCGACATCGACATCGTGACGTCCCGCTACGAAGGCATCCGCTTCAGCCGGATCGGGCAAGTGTCCTCGGCCGGCTTCGACAACATCCTCTTCACCCGGATCAGTTTCAGCGACACGCCTTTCGGCACACTGGTCACCGCCCAGGCCTCCGGCGAGTCCTCCTTCGACAACCTGACCAGCGCGGCTGGCATCAATAACCAGTCGGCCAACTTCACCGTCAACAGCCCCCCGCCCCCGCCCCCGGTCATCGCGTCCTTCACGCCCTCCGGCGCCGTGCGCGGGGCCATAGTCACTGTCAACGGCAGCTACCTCGGCAGCACCTCGCTCGTCCAAGTGGGCGCACAGAGCGCGTTGTCGTACAATATTGTCAACGACAACACCCTCACCTTCACCGTCCCCCCCGAGGCTGTGGACGGCCGCATCCGCGTGACCACAACCGGCGGTTCAGCCCAGAGCGCAAACGTTCTCGTCGTACCCGAGAACAACGAGGCGCCGGTAATCTCTCTCGGGCTGCCCGGGTCCGTCTCCCTGCCGGAAGGCGCGGGACTCATCCTGGGAGCGACCGTGACCGACGACGGTTTGCCCGATCCTCCGGCAAATTTGACGACGACTTGGTCCGTCGTCACAGCTCCTCCCGGGGCCGCAGTCGCATTCGATGATGCCACCCGAACCGACACCGGCGTAACCTTCAGCACGGCCGGCAACTATCTCCTGCGCCTTACCGTTTATGACAACGAGTTGACGGCCACTGCCGATGTCGCCGTGGCGGTGGGAATTCCCTCGGCCGGATCCGGTCAGGATATCGGCAGTGTGGGCGTGGCGGGGCGCAGCGACGAATCCGGCGGAACGTGGACCGTGCAGGCCTCGGGCGCGGACATCTGGGGGAGCGCGGACGGATTCCACTTCCGCTATGCGCAATTGACGGGAGACGGCTTCGTCCAGGTGCGCCTGCTCGGACAGGGCAACACCGATCCCTGGGCCAAGGCCGGACTGATGATCCGCGACAACCTGACGGCGGGATCCGCCCATGCCCTGCTGGCGGGCACCACCGCCAGTGGTCTGGCGCTGCAACACCGCCCGGTCGCCAATCAGGCGAGTTTGCACGAGCCGCTCGGCGCCTACAATTATCCGGTTTGGTTGCGGTTGGTGCGCAGCGGCACAACCATCAGCGCCCATCTCTCGCCTGATGGGATCAACTGGACCGCATCCGGCACTGCGGTTTCCCCGGCCATGAGCGATCCCGTTTATATCGGGCTGGCCGTGACCAGCCACAACAATGGAGTGCTGGGCACAGCGACGTTCGACAACTTGCAAGGCAGCGGCTTCGGGGCACCCGCGCTCGACATCGCCGCCGGGGACAACATGAGCGCGGCAGCCGGCGCAGCCATCACTTTGACGGGTCGCGCGCCCGGTTCCGCCTCCACCGAGTGGCGGCAAATGTCCGGCCCGGGAGTCCTCGACTTTGCCGATGCAGGCAACCTCTCGACCACCGTCACCGCTTCCTCCCCCGGGACCTACCGGGTCCGCCTGGTGGCCGACGACGGCATGGTCGGCACTTTTCAGGAGCTGCTTCTGACCTTCGAGGAACCGGCGCCGCCGGCCACGCCGCCGGACCTGCGCTTGCACGCCATCGGTCTCGCGGTTTATGACATTAATGCGGACGCCACAAGCGCAACGCACTGGTTTGCCGGCCGCGCGCACGAGACCGTCGCCTTCGAATACACCGGGGACATCGATGCACCCTTCCGAGACCACACGGACGGCGGCTATGCCCCCGCCATCCAAGCCGACGGCGGGGGCATTTACCAACTTACCATCACGGAGCGGGGCGACCAGGCGGCCCGGTGGAACACAAAGATGTTCTTCCGCGCGAGGTGGCCGGACGGCAACCCTTGAGCATGCGCCTTTCTTGGGTTCGTGCGGCAGGCCCGCCGGTCTCTCCGGTCGGCGGACGGCGCTCGGGCTTTAGGTAAAGTCGCCGGCCCTTTGTCGGACCGCGCAGCCTGTGGCTTGCTGCCGCCCGATGCCTGTTCACCGCCAGCTTGCCATCTTTGTCCTCGCCGCCGTCTGCACCGCACGGGCTGATGACGCGGCCGCCAGTCCCCACCGCACTGAGGCGGATATTTCCTACCATTCCCTGGCCAAGGCCGACGAAGCAACCAAGGGGCGCTGCGCGCTCGACGTCCACTATCCTGAAGGCGGCAAGGATTTGCCGGTCATCATCTGGTTCCATGGGGGCGGCCTGACCGAGGGTGAGCGATTTCTTCCCGAGGAGCTGAAGAACCAAGGAGTCGTCGTGGTCGCGCCGGGTTACCGCCTCAGCCCCGGCGTGAAGTCGCCTACTTACGTTGAGGATGCCGCCGCGGCGGTTGCCTGGGTTTTCGCCAACATCGCGAAATACGGCGGTTCCCCGGACAAAATCTATCTCAGCGGCGCCTCGGCCGGCGGCTACCTCGCCGCCATGGTCGGACTGGACAAGAAATACCTCGCGGCGCACGGGATTGATGCGGACAAGCTGGCGGGACTGGTTCCCCTCACCGGACAGATGGTGACCCATTTCACCGTCCGCCAGGAACGCGGCGGCTCGAACCTGCAGCCGGTTGTCGATGAGATGGCCCCACTTTATCACGTGCGGAAGGACGCTCCTCCGGTTCTTGTCATAACCGGCGACCGCGAACTCGAGTTGTGGGGTCGCTACGAGGAGAACGCCTATTTCGTGCGCATGATGAAGGTCGCCGGGCACCCGGACATCACCCTTTACGAATTGCAGGGACACGATCACGGCGAGACCACGCCGACCGGCAACCGCCTTCTCCTGCGCCACGTCAAAACCAAAAGCGGCCTAATCCCGCCGGAGGAGCCAGCATCATGAAGAAGCCATCATCAGAACAACCATGGTATGCCGCGGGTGACCCGTGGGTCCTGACCCAAACCGCATGGACGCCGGACGACAACATCTACCGCGAAACCATCTTCACCCAGTCGAACGGCTACATGGGGATCCGCGGCTACGAGGAGGAAGTGAACACCGGACTCGAAAGCCATCGCGAGGGATACCTCGGAGGCGTCTTCGCCCACGTCGATGCAGCCGCGGCCAAGCAGGTGAAAATCGTCCCCGAATGGCCCCTTCTGACCATGATTTCACTGCCGGAGATTTTCGGCTGCACGATCGAACTCGACGGCGAAGCGTTCTCCATGTCCTCGGGCAAGATTCACAGCTTCACGCGCATGCTCGACATGCGCAACGGGCTGTTCACCCGCTCGGTTGAATGGGAAAGCCCGCGAGGACGCCGCACGCAGTTGCTCTTCCGCCGCTTCCTTTCCGCCGCGGTTCCGCACCTTGCCATGCATCAGATCACTCTGGAGGCGCACGACTGGAGCGGCCCGGCCACGCTGCGCTACGACCTCGATGGAGCCACACCGGCCTACTTCCGTTGCGGCGAACGGACGCTTCCCCACCTGCCCCAGGCGGTGCTGGAAAATCCGCGGATGACGGCCGGCAAATCCGGCGCCGGCGTGCTCACCGTCGGCACCCGCGGCACCAATCACACTGTCTCGATCGCGGGCGACACCGCCGGCGGACTTTGCACGCTGGCCAAGCCGACACCCGCCATGCTGCGCCAGACCGTGGCGCTGGAACTCGTGGCGAAGGCCCCCGCTGCAGTGACGCGCGCAGTCGCGGTGGTCAGCTCGCGTGACAATATCGATGCTGCCAAAGTTCCGAAGGTCGCCGCGGACATCGCAGCCGAGGCGGTCCAGTCGGGCTTCGATGCCGTTCTGGCCGAATCGACCTCCGTTTGGGAACACCTGTGGTCCGTTTCCGATGTGAAAATCGACGGCCCGGCGCGCGATCAGGCCTACATCCGCTACGCCACCTTCAGCATGTTGCAGATGGCTCCGTTCCACACGGACAACATGAGCATTCCCGCGCGGGCCTACGCTTACAACCGCTACCACGGCCTCTACTACTGGGATAGCGAGACATTCCTTCTTCCCCAATACCTTCACACGCATCCCGAAGTCGCGGAGCACCTCCTGGCCTTTCGTTACCGCACGCTCGACGGCGCGCGCCACAACGCCAAACACCTCGGCGGATCAGGTGCCGCATTCCCGTGGATGACCGATTCCGACGAAGGCTTCGAACAGGGGCCTTGGGGTATCGGGGAATACCTCTGGCACCAAAACGCGGACATCGCCTACGCGATCGACCAATTCGTGCGCACGACCGGCAACACGCAATTCATGCTCGAACAGGGGCTCGAAATGATCGCGGAGAGCGCACGGTTCTGGATGTCGCGCTTCGACGAGGACAGCAAAGGCGTTTTCCATCTGCATGACACCGTCGGGCCCGATGAACTGGACAAGCATGGCAAAGACAACGGCTACGCCAGCCTCCTGGCACGACGCCATCTCCGCCTCGCCGGACGCTGGGTGAAGAAGATCGCCGCGCTTTATCCGACCGAAGGCGCCCGGCTCGTCCAGAAACTCGAGATCACGGCCAGCGAAGTTGCCGCGTGGTTGAACGCAGCGGACAAACTCGCCGTGCCCAACGTGCCCGGCCGCGACTTTCCCCTGCAGGACGAGTTCCTGCTCGCCAAGAAGCCGTTGAGTTTCGAGGGCCTGACGGCCGACGAGGCCTACGCCATGCGCCATACCCACCGGGTGGTCAAACAGGCCGACATCATCCTCGCGATGTATCTCCTGCAGGACGAGTTCTCCGAAGAACAGTCGGCCGGGGCCTATGACTTTTACGAGCCGATGTGCCTGCACTTCTCGTCCCTCAGCTACAACACGCACTCCATCCTCGCCAACAAGATCGGACGTCCGGAGCAGGCCTACGATTATTTCCTCAAAGCCGCCGGACTCGACCTCGACAACCTGCGCGGGGCGACGAAAGACGGACTCCACGCGGCCGCTCTGGGCGGCACGTGGCAGACCATCGTCTACGGATTCCTCGGCATGCGTCTGCTGGATGACGCCATTTCGTTCCAGCCCCGCCTGCCGCAGACATGGAAGTCAATCCGCCTGCGCATCGTCTTCCGTGGCTACATGCTGAACGTCGATTTCAACCGCGACTCGCAGCGCATCACGGTGGAAGGCGGCGAAGGCACGGGACCTGCCCACGTCATTCTCAACGGCGAATCCCATCTTCTCGTTGACTGTCTCAGAATTCAGTCCGTGCCGGCAACGGTTGCCTGAAGCGGATCAAACCTGATTTTATGGCAAACATAGCAGCAGTTATCTTCGATCTCGACGGCGTCATTGTTTCGACTGACGAGTTCCACTACCTCGCGTGGAAAGAATTGGCCGACGCCGAAGACATCCCCTTCGATCGCGCAGACAACGAGCGCCTGCGCGGCGTCAGTCGCATGGAATCGCTCGATATTCTTCTCGAGAAGGCGGGCAAGCCTTACAGCGATGCGCTCAAACTCGAAATGGCCGAGCGCAAGAATGCCATTTACCGCGGCCTGCTGGAGAGGCTCTCACCGGCCGACATCCTGCCCGGAGTTGCCACCGTGCTCGACGGCCTCCGGCAACGCGGCGTCAAGATCGCCATCGGTTCTTCGAGCAAGAACGCCGGCCCCATCCTTGAGGCCATCGGCTTGGCCGGGGCTTTCGATGCCATCGCCGACGGCACGCACATCACGCGGTCCAAACCGGATCCCGAGGTGTTTACCCTCGCCGCTCACCGCGTCGGCGTCCTCCCCGAGCACTGCCTCGTGGTGGAGGACGCCCACGCCGGAGTGGAAGCAGGACTGGCCGCCGGCATGCGCGTGCTGGCCGTCGGTTCCGCGGCCGACCATCCGTCGGCCACCCTGCGCGCCGAGGACCTCTCCGCCATCAGTCTCGACGCAATGCTCGGCACCGCCTCCGCCTGAATGTCCACCACTATGCACGCGCGCGCGCCCGGGACGAACCCCACGTTCGACACCATCGATAATCTGCCACGCCGCGTCCGCGATATCGCGACGCTCCGAGGGCTCGGCTATTCCTTCCGAGAGATCGCCCGCGAGCTCGAAGTGAGCCCCCAAGCCATCTCTCTCACGATCTCCCGCCACCGCCGTCTGCTGAAAAGCCTGCGCGGCGCGGCGGAACTTCACGGCCTCTCGTCCCGCGCCATCAACGCCCTAAGCCGGTTCGGGATCCGCACCCGTGCCGAAGCTGCCAACCGGGACGCGCTGACCTTGTTGCGGGGCGAGCGCAACTGCGGCGCGAAAACTTTGCGCGAAATCGGGCGCTGGATCGTCACCGGTGAACCAGCTGCACCGGCGACCGAGCAGCATCCCGGCGAGGTCTGAACTGCCGGAGCTTCCCTCCCCGCTTCCGTGGAGAAACCGGGGTTGGTGGGCCCGCGGTCGGCGGCCTCCGACTCCGTGGCGACTCCGTTTCCGGACCTTGCGTCCTGCGAGCGGTAAAAAATCCGCATTTTCCCTTGCTCGACGTGTATTTATGTATAGTTTGTATGAGCTTGTTCTCCACGCACACAAGCTAGACGTCCCCCGTCCACCCCCCCCAGAAAATGCGCCTCGCGGAAGTCTCCACAGGAATCCGACGCACGGCCCTCATGGCCGTCGCGACCGCCGCTGTCTTGGCGGCGTCCTCACGCGGGCAAACCATTCTTCTGGACTTCGGCAACAGCAACAGCTTCCGCGGAGCCAGCCAGGTCGGGGCCGATGCCAATGGCAACTACTGGAACAGTGTATACTCCGGGGCGTATTACTCCGGCGTTTCTGATGTCACCGGAACCAACACGGCCATCGGGTTTGGTTTCAGCACGGCCGGTGGGACCGACAGTTTCAACGGACCTGCGGGGGCCACAGACGACCCTGTAACCCAGCAAAACTTGGACAACGTCCAGATCGACTCTACAGCGCTGGGCTTGCTCGGCGGCTCGGATGCCGCAGCCATCGACTACTACACCGATTCGAAGTTTGTTTTGCAGGGACTCAATTCTTCACTGTCGTACGACCTCACCTTCTTCGGTTCACACAAGTTCAACGCCAACAACGTCACCCGCTACAGCACCTACACGGACAACACGTTTTCCAACGTAGTCAGCTCAACGATTCTCAACGTCGGTGTCGGCTCGGCGCAAAACCAGAGCAATGTCGCTACGCTGACGAGCTTGGCTCCGCAGACGGGCAACACGCTCTATGTCGGCTTTGCCGGCGACGGCGGCACAGGTAGTGGCTACCTCAACACCATGTCGCTCTACGGGTATCTCGGATTTCGCGGCGGCGGCACAAACACGCTCAACTCCGGATCCACGTACGTGGCCATCGGCAATTACACCAACGGCGACTCGCGGTCCGTGGACACCGTCATCGGCGAAGGGACAACCGTGCAGGTCAACAACGCCAGCGGCATCTACTTCAACTCCACGCTGGTCATGACCAATGGCGGCGGCACGATCGAGCGGGGTACCAACTTCACCATTTATGCCCTGACCGGCGCAGGTGATCTGGATCTCACCGGGACCAACAGCCTGACCATTTCGAAGGGCGGGAACTACTCCGGCACTCTGAGCATGACCGGCGGGACATTGACGCTCAACGCCAACGGAGGACTCGGCACCGGCGACCTTGAACTCAACGGCGGCAGCCTCGTGGTCAACGCCGCACAAGGTCTCGGCACCGGCACGATCACCGTGGCCAGCGGCACCACGACGCTGAACAACTCCAGTGCTCTCACCGCTCTGACCGGCAACAACAACTTTGTCCTCGGCGGCAACTCGGCCACCTTCCAAGTCTGGGGCAACGGCCAAGTGCTCAACCTCGGCAGCGGAAACGTCAGCGTCACCGGCTTCAACAGCCTCAACGCGTTCAGCGGCGGCATGCAATTTAACGGGGCCATCTCCGGCTCGGGCACGCTCAACTGGTATGGCAGCGGTTCCCTCGTTCTGGGCGGCTCCAACACTTTCTCCGGCACGATCAACGCCGGTGCCAACGGCGGGTCCCTCCTCCTTTCCAATGTCAACGCCATGCAGGCTGCAACGCTCAACAAAGGAACGAACCACAACATCGTCTTCGCCTTGGCCGGCAGCAACACCTACAACCTCGGCGGACTCACCGGCGCGGGTAACATTGTTCTTTCCAATGGAAACAGCCTCAACGTCAACAGCAGCTCCAGCAGCACTTATTCCGGTTCGCTCTCCGATTCCGGCAGCCTGACCAAGTCCGGCAACGGAACACTCACGCTGTCCGGCGACAACAATTTCACCGGCTCCGTCACGCTCTCGGGCGGCACACTGGCGGCGGCCGGCGCGGGGTCCAGCCAGGCGCTGAAGTCGATCACCAGCCTGACGGTCGCCGGCGGGGCCACCCTGCTTTTGGCCGCCGGCGACCAGCTGAGCGATGCCGCTTTGGTCACGCTCTCGGGCGGCACCATCCGGCGTGCCGCGGGCGTCAACGAGATTTTCGGCGCACTGGAACTTACCGCCGCCTCTTTCCTCGATTTCGGCACCGGCCCGACCGGCACGCTTCGCTTCGGAGTCTACTCACCGGACAAGCTCCTCAACGTGCAGAACTTCGCCGAGGGCAACGCTCTGAGGTTCGGCAGTGATGTCGGTTCCTTTCTGCCGGCCGGCGGCGCGTTGACCAATAGTTTCTTTTCTTTCAACAACGCTTTCTCTTATGACAGCAACTCGTTCACCATCACGGCCATTCCCGAGCCTTCGACAATCTTGGTCGCTCTGGCCTTGCTGGTGCTCATGATTTGGCCCGTGCGTCGCCGGCTGATTCCCGAGAGCCTCGGCATTTCCGGCCAGCGGCGCCCCGTGCGCGACGGGTTCGTCCAGTCGCCACGCTGAGCGGGCTTTTTGCTCCTCCCGCCCGACTGACCCGAGTCACGAAGCGCCCGCCAGCCGACTTTCGGTTTGGGCCGGGAGGCAGCTGGGTGTATAGGTGGGAGTCCTCCATGTCCAAACCACGCGTCCTTTTCGGGAAGAAGATCGTCCCGCACCACATGCTCAATTACGCGGAGCAGGTTTATGACATCTTGGTCGGCGAGATCGAATTGGGACGCTGGGAGGTCAATGAACGCCTCCCGGGGGTGATCAATCTGGCCAAGGAGCTCAATTTCGGGACCAAAACCATCCAAACCGCCTACGACCGGCTCAAGGCCGACGGCTACGTGCGCACCCTCGGCTACCGCGGCACTTACCTCAAGTCCACCCACCCGCAGTCGAGGAAAAAGGCCCCGGAGAAAGTCGGGGTCCTTGTCTCCCCCGGCCAAACCGGCGATCCGCTCATCCTTTGGTATGAACACGTGATCCTGCTCGGCGCACGGCGCCAGGGCCTGGTGACCGAGGTCAAAGTCCTCCCGCCCGGGACCGAGACGCCGTCGGCCAACCGCCGCGGTGC
The DNA here is from genome assembly GCA_945878135.1 of Chthoniobacter flavus. Taxonomy (GTDB): domain Bacteria; phylum Verrucomicrobiota; class Verrucomicrobiia; order Chthoniobacterales; family JACTMZ01; genus JACTMZ01. Next base: position 27,395 of record CAMDUL010000024.1, read on the forward strand.
GGTCTTCGGCACCGACTGCGCCGGCATCATTTCCCTCACCCCGTTCCGCCCCGCGCGGCGCTACGGCGAACACCCCGAAGATCTGCCGCTGGTTTTCCTCGTGCCTCCCTACGAATCCTGCGCGCCGAAGATCAGTGCGGACGTCCGCGAGGCCTATTACGAACTGACCTGCCGCGTCATCCGCGCCGGGCACCGCCGCATCGTGTTCTCGGAAGACAGCATCGAGCCGGACCCGCGGCAGACCGTCATGCACCGCGAGGGCTTCCTCGCGGCCATGGCCGAACATGGTCTGGGGGCGGACGAGATGCTCCTGGAGGAATCGCGCCAAGTGGTCAACAGCGACTTGGCCACGGTCTCCGCCCACCTGAGACGCCTCACCACGCGGGGCGGCAAAAACCGGCCCACCGCCGTGGTCGCCGGTTCTCTCGGTCGCGCCATGGCCCTGGTGCGGGTCGGACCGCTGGAAAAAGTAGACATCCCCCGCGACCTGAGCGTCGTCGCCATCGGCACGGATGACAGTGGCGGCCGGAAAATCACCGGCATGCTCCCCGACTTCGACCACATGGTCGAGACCTGCCTCGCCATGCTCGAGCGACAGCGCAAGCAAGGACGCTCGGACTACACCGGGGTCGACATCCGCATGCATTTCGTCCCGGGCCAGACCCTTCGCGAGCTCGCCGGCGGCGAAACTGCCAAAGGTGCCGCGCCGGAACTGAACCACGATCCCGGCACCCTCTCCCGCGTCATCCACTACCGCACCGGCGCAAACTTTAGGTAAAGCAGCGCGTCCTCTGGCGGCCGCCCCGGAACGTGCGACGCTGGGTGCGCGCCCCCGATGAAAGCCGCCCGACGACTCGCCCTGCCGAATTGCCCCGCGTCCCTGCCCCGCGAGCGGTCGGGGTTCACGCTGATCGAGCTCCTGGTGGTGATCGCGATCATCGCGCTCCTCGCCGCCATCGCCACCCCCGCGGTCAAATCCGCCCTCCGCTCCTCGCAGACCGGCGCATCGCTGGCCAACCTCCGCCAGATCCACACGCTGGTGCAATCCTACGTGGCCGACCACGGCTTCTATCCGCCCGCCGTGGTGGGCTGGAGTTCCCCTCCACCGATTCCCAGGACTTTCCCGGACCAGAGCGGCACCACCTACTGGCGGCGCTTGGTCTGGAACACGGTCCAACCGTCCGCCAAATGGTACGATCCCGCCGCCATGCGGGGGGCCTACCGTCAGACCATGTGGTGTCCGCTGATGGCTTCGAAATACGGCTCGGTCGACTATTCGGAGGGCCACGGCAGCTACGCCATGCACAAGTTCTTCCACCTGTGGAGCGGGCGCCCCCTCCGACGTCCGGCCGCCTTGGCCGGCCAAGGCCGCGAGGTTCCCTACCTGTATGCCGGAGGGGTCAATACCAACTCAGCCCCCGAAATCGGCACCGGACCCTACTTGGAGAGTTCAAAGTTCCCCGTCTCCGGCGATCCGTGGTTCAGCTTGGCCTACGAATACGGGGGCTCGGGGGAGCACGCCATCGGACTCTATCTGGACGGTGGCGCCAAAATGCTCGAGCGGAAAGACGCCTTGGCCCTGGACAGCAAAATCCGGAACGGCGACCAGCTGCCATGAGCGGAAGATGGCAGACAAATAATCCAAAAAAGTGCTTGCTCCTTAATGCAAGTGTGTAGAGTGTATAGATTGAAAGTTCCTTTACCGACCTCCACACCAAGACCATGAAAAAAATCCTCCCGCTTCTCGCTCTTATTGGCCTCGCAGCCGGTTCGCCGGCCCAGGAAGTCCTGATCGATTTCGGCAACGACACGACCTTCCGCGGCGTCACGTCGCCGGGGAACTGGAACAGCGTTGCCTTCGGCTACGCGGCCGACTTGATCGACACGGAAGGCAACGCAACGACGATCGACTGGGCCCCCGCCGGCTTTGGCGGCACCGACAGCTTCAACAGTATCGCCGGCGCCACGAGCAACCCGCCCACCGCCGGGGAAATCAGCGCCGCGCAGAGCGCCCTCGGCGGTTCGCTCGGATTGCTCGCGGTGGGGCAGGCCGCCATCGACTTCTACCGGTCGGACAACGGCACCACCGGCGTGGGACGTTTCCAGTTGCAGCAGGTCCAGGCCGGGCAACTCTACAATCTCACTTTCTACGGAACGAAGCAGTTCGTGCCGGCCGGCAACGAGCAAACGCGCTACAGCGTTTTCGACGACGAGCTCTACACCAACCTGCTGGGCACCGGCCTGCTGACCACTGGCACCACCGACGGGACAGGAAATCCGAACAGCGTTCTAACCCTCGAAAATCTCGTCGGCCCGTCGAACGCCAACAACATCTTCTACATCCAGTGGGAGGGCGCGAACGACAGCACATGGGGATTCATCAATTCGATGTCCATCGAAGCTGTGCCGGAGCCCTCCACCTATGCACTCTTGGCCTTGGCTGGAGCCGCCTTCGCTGGTTATCGCCTTCGCCGCGGCCTTCGTTAGAACCTCCCAATCCGACCGTCCAGCCCGAACGCGGCGTCACCAAACCATCGCACTGTGAAGAAGATTCTGCTTCTCCCTCTTCTCGGCGTGATGGCCAGCCCGGCTCTTTCCGCCGCCCTAGGCACCGAGTCCGGCACCACTCTGACCACGGCGGGTTGGACCAACGGAGTCGTTGGTTCGATTGGCACTTGGCATCAAGTGCAAGCTCCGGGATCCGCTTTCGCCATCGGCGATTCCTCGCAGGGAGGACGGACCTCGATTGGTTCGCAGGCTTTCAATGTTATCCCTGGAGCGCACACCAATGCCGACCAAGGCTACGCCCGCGCCTTCTTTGTCTTGGACAATGGCGCACTATCCGAGGGCCAATCGCTTTCTTTCGACATCAGTTTTCTTTTCAACAATGGCACCAAGGGGTTCACCTTGGAGAGAGTCGGCGGTGGTGCGGGGTCGGATCTATTCACCGTCTGGCAGGACTGGGGCGACCCTGTGGTTGCCCTCGGCACCCTGCTGGGTGCCCCGACCACCATTCTCGACAACGGGTACCAGCAGGCGCTGACCCTGAATGTCACCCAGCTCGCGGGCGCAATCCGGATCAGCGTGCTCAACAACGGTTCCAGTATTTTCTCCGAGACGTTCACCACCGACGAAACCATCGGTCAGATTCAGTTCTTCGCGGGCAACATTGATCCCACAGAGGAACACAATGCCGCCAGCCAGAGCATTTATGCCAACAACATCACCGTGGCGACCGAGCCTTGAACCCAAACCCTGACCAAAGATAACCAGCATTTCCACCACACGAAACACAACCAAACCATCAACCACCACGATCCATGAACTCCTCCCGACTCCTCCCCGCTCTTGTCGCTCTGGCGGCAAACGTATCACCCGTCAGCCTCGTCGCCCAAGTCACCACCAATGCATCGGACAATTCGGCCAATTATGCCGGTGCCGGTGAACCAGGCTGGACCAACGGCGCGAATGCCGGATTCGGGTTCTCCAGCTGGTCGCTGACCAATAATCCGGGCACTGCCCCAGGCGGCAGTGCCACCACCGGGATAAGCTCCAACCCAGGTGCGGTGGTCCAAGGGATGGGATCGGACGCCTTCCGTATGTGGGCTTACACCACCAATGCGGCTTCCGTGGCCCAGCGGTCTTTTTTGTCCCCCCTCGCGGCGGGCCAAACCTTCAGCCTCCAGTGGGGCATCAATTGGGACAGCGGCAACATCGGCGGCAACAAGGGCTTCGTGCTGCTTTCCGGCACCAACCAATTGGTCAACGTGAACAACGGAAACTCCTCGGCCATCGCCTTCAACGGCAGCAACGTTGGATTCGGTTTCGGCAACAATGCCATGACCTGGTCTTTCACCATGGACAATGCCACGACGTTGAGTGTGCTGGCCAACGACCGCGACGGCACAGGCACCTTCACCACCAACCTGACGATCGGCAGCCAGATTGACACCTTCCGCTTTTACGTCACGAGCCAGCAGGACAATAGCCTCAACCGCTACCAATATTTCGACGATATGCAGATCACCACGGTGCCCGAACCTTCCACTTGGGCCCTGGCGACCGTCGGCCTCGCGGCTGCCGTCTTCAACCGGCTGCGACGCAAGCGGTAGGGCTGAGGCTGGGCTTCAACCGCCATGTCTTTCACCCGTTGCCCGCTCCCGCGGCTGGGCTTGGCGCTGACCCTTTCCGTCTGGCCCCTCGCCGCGGGCGCTCAAGTGTCGACCAATGCCTTCGATGCCTCGTCAAATTACGGAGGAACCAGCCAGCCCGGCTGGACCAACGGGTCGGACGGGGGTTTTGGTTTTGCCCCATGGACCATCGTCGGTAATGGCGGCTCTTACACCAATGCCTCCGGCACGGTAACCAACCGCTATGCCGGCGTTTTCGTCGGCAATCCCGTAAATGCCGGGCTCAGCGGACTGGGCACTCGGGCCTTCGGCCTCTACGCCAACCCGGGGGGCTCCGGAGCCTTTGTCAACGCCAGCCGGCCGCTCGATACTCCACTGGCGCCCGGCCAGCAGCTGCGCTTCCGCTGGGGGATCAACTTCGACAGCGGAAGCACGAATGGAACCAATGGCAACAAAGGCTTCAGCCTGCGGTCGGGAACCAACGAGATTCTCAACGTCAACAATGCAGGCAGCCAGACGATTACGGTCAATGGCGCCGATGCCGGTTTCGGCTACGGCACCAACGCCATGCAGTGGCAATTTGCCATGGTGGCACCGGGCTTGCTTTCGGTGTTCGCCACCGACCGCGATGGTCGCGGGACGTTCCAGACCAACATTTCGTTCGACGGCGGGATCTCCTCGCTGGCTTTCTATGCCTCGCAACTGCTGAGCGGTAGCGCCTTGCGGCAGCCCTACTTCGACCAGCTCGAAGTGGTCACACCTCCCGCGCCGCTCCTGCCCGCTGGCTGGCAGGAGGTCCTCGTTGACTTCGGTCCGCGGACGGCCGGCGATGCCGCCATCTCCGCGAACGGCAAAATTTGGAATATCAGCGGTGTGGACAGCGTCCCCGCTCTCGCCGACGGAGCCGGGCGTGCCACCGGTTACAGGTTGGAATTCATGGCTCCGACGCCGGCGGCGGTAACTTCGCTCGGAGTGGTGCCCGTGGCGGCGGACGAATATCTGGGCGATACGCAAGTGGTCAACGATGGCGTCACCGGAGCAGGACCCGGTGATCCTGTCCGCGTCCGGCTCTCCAATCTGAGCCGGAGCAATGCCTACGACCTCCGCGTCTTCGCTTCGGCCGAGCGCAGCGTCGCGGCTCATGTAACTTTCACCGTCACCGGGGCCGGCACTGCGCACGGTTCCCTTCAAGTCTCAGGCCCGGGAGCGGACAATGCCGGTGCGCAGCACAACCGCACCAATTTCGTGACCTTGCCCGGGATCCTTCCCGCGGCAGACCGTTCCATCACGCTCGAAGCGTCCTCGGCCGACGGCGCCGCAGCGCTGATCAATGCCCTGCAGATCACCACGACCAGCCAGCCGGCGGCGATCACCGGCTACCGCGCGGACGCCAATCGCTGGCTTGACCAAGACGCACTCGCTCCCTTTCCCCGCAGCGCCGTCCTCTTCCTCGGCAGTTCCAGCATCCGACTCTGGGAGTCTTTGGCGCGCGACTTTGCCGACTTCCGTGTCATCCAGCGCGGATTCGGTGGTGCCAGCCTCGGTGACACCATCGACCTTGCGCCGGAGTTAGTGCATGCCTACGCCCCGCGAGCCATCGTGCTCTTTGCCGGAGCCAATGACATCTACCGCGGTCGGCCCGCGGCCGAGGTGGCCGACGATTTCCGGACCTTTGCGGAGCAGACCGCAGCAGCGCTTCCGGGCACGCCGATCTTTTACCTCGGCCTGACCCGCAACCCGCTGCTGGCCGCCGATGGTGCCATGGACGAGCAGCGACGCGAGGCCAACCGGCTGATCCGCGAGTTCATCGAAGCGCCCGGCAACAACCACCTGCATTTCGTCGATCTCGCACCCCAGTTCGAAAACTTGGCCCACACGAACCTGAACCCCTCCAGCCCCGATCTTGGACCGGATGATCTCTGGTATTATTACATCGATGATCTTCACCTCCGCCCGTCGGGGTACGAACGGTGGACCCCATCCATCCGCGAGTCCTTGCTCGCCGGCGGCATTCTCCCGGATAAGAGCCGCCTGCCCTACCCGAACAGCCCTCCCCCACCGGGCTCGACGTTGCTTTTCGATTTTGGTCCGGACGATGGCACCCACGGCGATGCGACCCGAGGGGCCGACACGCGAGGCAACCTCTGGAACAATTGGCACTCTCTGGCCGGTGGCGCCGAAATCCTGCCGGGCGAGAAACTCGGCGGCTTGCGAACCGCGAACGGCACGGCCACCGGAGCGAGCCTGACTGTTACGGGGGGGTTTTTAGCTTACGGCAAGCTCAACGGCGGCCTGTTAAACCCGACCGCGACCACGCTCGGCAACTTGGGCATAGCCAGCGCCACACAGGATTATTTTTATTCCACCACGGATGGACTGCCCGGGGGAGGCGGCGACGGGCAGTTGGCGGGCTTTGTTTTGTCGGGCTTGCATCCCGATTACGCCTACGACCTGCGTTTTTTCGGCTCACGGGCCATGGACGGCGCCCGGTCAACCGTCTATCGGGCCACCGGGCGGACCGGAACCGCCTCGGCCACCTTGCAAACCAGCGGGGCCGGCCTGGGCAGCAGCGGTTACAATGGCAATGATGCCACGGTGGCGGAACTGCGGGGCATCCGGCCGAACGAGTTCGGCGAAATCTTCGTCGACCTGCAGGCGGTGGCCGCCGCCAACTCCGCCAACACCCTGCTTTACCTCAACGCCATGGAGCTGGCTGTCTCCTCAACGACCGCGGCCTTCGCTGCTTGGGCCGAGGGCGCCGGCCTATCCCCGGGCGTGAATGACCGGCCCGATTACGTGCAACCGGTCTCGGGCCGGCCGAACCTTTACCATTTTGCCTTCGGGCTCGCGCCGCTCGGCCCCGGCAGCGACGCCGCGCGTGAGAGGAGCACCGTGCAGGACATGGGCGATGGCCGCTTCCTGACCCTCACCGTGCCGGTGCGACGAGGATCGATTTTCCTTGGGACCCCCGACCCGACCGCGGTGATCGACGGCATAAGCTACCGCGTCCTCGGCAGCAGTGATCTCGAGCAATGGAACCGCGCCGTCACGGAAGTCTCTCCCCCGGCCAGCGCAGGGATGTCCGCGCTCGCCGCAGAGTACGAATACCGCACCTTCCGCCTCGAATCTCCGGTCTCCGGTAATGCCAAGGGATTTCTCCGCATTGAAACCGGGGAAGCCCGTTGAGGCCATTTGTACGGAATCGGTCGGGGCTGGGCACTCTCCGCAGCGCGCGAGGCGACCAAGGCGAGGAGCACAGCACGGAGGCTGCCTTGTTTACGTAAACCCACGGCAATTTGAGCCATCCCGCCTCCCATGTCATCCTCCTTGAGATGCAAAAGCGCGCGTTCCCTCGCCCACTCCTGCTCCCCCATGTTGCCGTGCTATTCGCCGCTCTTTTCACTGCCTGCTCGCCACGCCCGCTTCCCTCCCTGGCGCCCGAATCCCCCGGGAATGCTTCCGCAGCCCCCTTCGCCTGGCTCACCTACGAAGCGGAAGCGGCTCGCACAAGCGGCACTGTGAGGGGGCCGTCCCGGGAATATCTCACCCCTGACGCCGAGGCTTCGGGACGCACCTATGTTCGCCTCGACAAGGACGGCGACTATATCGAGTTCACCGCCCAAGCACCCGCCGATGCCATGGTCCTGCGCTACTGCATCCCCGACGCGGAAAACGGTGGCGGACGCGAAATGGACATCGCACTGCTCGTCAACGGGCAACCGCGCGCCGAAATCCCTCTGACCTCGCGCTTTGCTTGGATCTACGGGGAGTTCCCGTGGTCCAACGATCCTTCCCTCGGCCAAGCCCACCATTTCTTCGACGAGTCGCAGGCCATGGTCGGCCCGATCAAGTCCGGGGACACAGTGAGGTTGCAGATTGGTGAACCCGGGCCGTCGGACTACGTGCTGCTCGACTTGGTCGAACTCGAGACCGTGCCAGCGGCCGTGCCGCGGCCGGAAGGAAGTTTGTCCCTCACCGACTTCGGCGCGGTGCCGGATGATGCCGGCGACGATTCGCCGGCGTTCGCCGCTTGCGTCGAGGCAGCCAAAAAGAGCGGTGCGACCATCTGGATTCCCGAGGGGGTCTTCCGCCTGAACGGGCCGCGCATGAAACTTGGCGGCGTGCGCATCCAAGGCGCCGGGATGTGGCGCTCGAAGCTGGAAGGTCCCGGCACCATGTTCGACGGCACCGGCGAGCCCTTGCATGTGGCGGACCTCGCCATTTTCGGGACGGTCGACCGCCGGGTGGACAATATTCCCGAAAACGCCTTCCACGGGAATTTCGGTGACGGCTCGACCTTCCACCGCATCTGGCTCGAGCACCACAAGTGCGGATTCTGGACAACTTACGGGACGAAAAACCTGCTGCTGTCCGAAAGCCGCCTGCGCAACCTCATGGCCGACGGGGTGAATTTCTGCGACGGCACAAGCTACTCGACCGTGGAGCGCTGCCACTTGCGAAACACCGGCGATGACGCGCTTGCCACGTGGTCCCCCACCACCCCGGATGCTGCCGGTCAGCCCAGCACCGGAAACAGCTTCATCGGCAACCTCATCCAATTCCCCTGGCTGGCCAACGGCTTGGCCGTCTACGGCGGCAAGGACCACCGCATCATCGGCAATCATGTCGAAGGCGGCGTCTTTTCGGGCGGCGGCTTGCTCCTCAGTTCGGGGTTCGACGCCATCCCGTTCAGCGGGACCATCCGCGCGGAGAACAACACCTTCAAGGACACCGGTGGCGATTCCTACATCGGGCAAGCCATCGGATCGCTCTGGATTTACGCTCTGCACTCGGACATCGAGATCCCGCTGGTGATCGACGGACTGACCATCGAACAGGCCCGCGGCGACGCCATCACCGTGCACGGACCCAAAGCCGCGAAAGACATCCGCTTGGCGAATGTCACAGTCGATGGTGCGGACGATCACGTCATCCGCATCGACCCCGCGGCCTCGGGGCGGATGGAAGTCAAAGCCCTGCGGGCGCGCGACTACCGGGACCCCCTGGTCCAGAACGGAAATCCGGAAAATTTCGGGGTCGCGGTCCGGGAGTGACGCCGGGCCGTCCGGCAGCTCCGACTTTAGGTAAAGCGTAACAGCTCGTTTGCGCGACCTGCGCCATGCCAGACTGCCCCTCATGTCTCCCCGCCCGCCCGGACCCCACTACGGCACTGCGCCCGAGGACAAAGTCCCGCTCTCGCAGAAAGCGCTCTACTCCGCGGCCACCGTCGCCCTCATTCCCGGCAACCAGATCATCGACCGCATCGCGCTCGTCGTCCTCAACACCAGCTTGGCCGTGAGCCCCACTCTGGTCGGCGTGGCCATGGCCATCTTCCGGCTCTGGGATGCCTTCACCGATCCGTTCATGGGAACGCTTTCGGACAACTACCGCTCGCGCTGGGGACGCCGCAAACCTTTCATCGTTCTTGGGGCCGTGCTCTGCGCGGTCACTTTTCCGCTCATCTGGCTGATCTCCCCGTCATGGAGCCCGATGCACATCTTCCTGTGGTTCGTCGGCGCCGGGCTGGCCTACTACACGGCTCTGACCGTCTATTCGGTGCCTTACTGGAGCATCGTGGCGGAAATGACCCCCGACACGCACGAACGAACCCGCGTCATCGCCTTCCGTGCCGTCATCATCAACATCGTGACCATCTCGATGGGTTGGCTGATGTGGTTCATCACCCTCGAGCAGTTCGACTCCATGCTGCAGGGTACCCAGTGGCTCTCGCTGATCACCGCCGCGCTTTTCCTCACTTTCGGCCTCATCCCCATGCTCTTCGTCAAGGAGCCGTTCTACGCGCAGGCTTCCAAACAGGAGAAAATTTCCCTCTGGGGCAGCCTCAAGGACACCCTAACCAACCGTATCTTCCTCGTGCTTGTCGGCATGATGCTCCTCATGACCATCGGCATGCAGACCGTGGGGACCTTGGGCTTCTACGTCAGCCTTTACTACGTGTTCCACGGCGACAAAACCGCCGCCGGGCTGGTCGCGGGATACGCCGGCACCGCGATGATGATCACCTCTATCGTCACCATCCCGATTTTCACCTGGCTGGACCGGAACTATGGCAAAATAACCGCCTTGGTCATCTGCGGCGTCGCTTTCCTCTTCGCCACCCTTTCGCAATGGTTCCTCGTCACCCCGATCCATCCCTACTGGCAAGTCATCAGCGCGGCCCTCGTCGGACCTGCCGTGACCGGCGTGTGGATCATCCTGCCCTCCATGCAGACCGACGTCATTGACTATGACGAACTGCAGACCGGCTGCCGGCGCGAGGGCAGCTACACGGCCATCCTCGGCTGGATCCAGAAACTCGGGTTCGCCCTCTCCGTCCTGCTGGCCGGAGTCATTCTCGATGTCTCCGGCTTCGACGTGAAGCTGGAGGCTTCGCAGACCGAAGAAACCCTCTTCAAAATGCGCGCCCTTTTTGTCTTTTTCCCCATCGTCATGGCCACCGGCATGCTCCTGCTCGTCCGTTTCTACCCTCTCGACGAACAGCGCTGCCAAGACATCCGCCGGAAGCTCGAGGCCCGCCGAGGTGCCGTGCACAGCACCTGACGGATCACCCTCGCCCGCCACGGCATCACGCTGGGGGAGTGAAGCACCGACGCTCCGGGCGTTTTGGCGCCACGGACGGCGCCGTCGGATTGTGGTGTTTTTCGTGTAGGGCAACAAGTGAGCTTGGTCAGCGCGACCTCCGCAGAGGCACGGCCGGGCGCCTTTTCACTTGGACTTGCGCGAGCACCAATCCGACGGGGTCACACCACCGGCCCGCTCGATCAGTTCGTTGTCCCACGTGACGAGCGTTGTTCCGGTCGAAGCCGCGGCGGCGGCATAAATGGCGCCGGCTCCGCGGAGCAGGCAACGCGTCCCGCAAATCAATGCTTCGTCGATCAATGTCATATCCACGTCCACCCATCGCAGGACGGGAATCGCCTGCAGGCTCCGGGCCACGGCCAAACCCTTGGCACCGTCCTGCTGTCTGCGGGCCATGGCACACGCTGTTTCCACGATGGCCAGCGAGGGAGCGAACATCTCGACGCGGCGCCGCTCGCACTCCCGCAGGAAGGCGACACTTTCGACGTGGAAACCGTCCTTCGGCTCGAAAAAGGCCGTCCAGACGCTGGCATCGATCATGATCATCGGGCGGAACGCTCCAGACGGTTCCGTTCCTCTTCGAGGATGTCCCGCGCGGTGGGACCGGGACGGTCGGCCGGCACGGCATGCTCAAGGAGTTGATCCACCCAGCTATCCGGCCGCTCAGTCCGGTTAGGCGTGGCGGTGTCGGTCTCGTGGAGCCAGTTGCGGAACAACTCGATGGTCACATCACGCACCGCCCGCCCCTTGAGAGCCGTCTTGGCCTTGACCCGACGGTAAAGATCATCCGGAATATCAATGGTTGCTTTCATGTTATACAGGTTACCCTTTTTCCAGTTCCTGTCAATCGACCCAAGCCGCGAGTACAGGTTTGGCCGCCTTGGTATCCGGATCGAAGAAGAAGGCTGTCTTCGGCTCGGGGCCGCACCCCGACGACCCATATTCTCAAACCGGGCACCGGCGAATTCGAAGGCTTCACCCAGGACAAGGCCTGTTTCCGGCTTGAAGCACTCCGCGGCGCGACTCGACCAGCAAGGACACCGGACTGCCAGACACGCTGGTTGGCCAGCGACCGAGGCAACAAAGCTCAATCCAAATGGAACACCTCGCGCAGTGGTGCGCTGACCGGGCTGTGGTCCGGATTTGACGGCATGATTTCGACGTTTTGCTTCCACCACTTTTGACAGATCTCTGTCGAGGCGATGGACGCCCATTGCTCTTCGCTTTCGATTTCGGCGTAGCCGAAGAGTTGCCGCGTTTCGGGGTGCAGGAAGATGGAGTAGTTCGAAACGTCGTGGTCTTTGAGCACTTTCTCCAACTCGGGCCAGATCGGATTGTGGCGCTTTTCGTATTCCTGTTCGGCGCCGGCGTGGACCGACATGACGAAGGCTTTGCGGATTTTCATGGTGCTCTGACTTTCGCAGTAAAGCGGTGGCTACCAGCAGAGAGTTTCTTGGTGCGCTGACCCCGGAAGGCGAAGTCCGGCGGTCGTGCCCGGCGGGACCGTGGCTTCACCGCGCAGGGTCTTCCGGTGCATGGCGAGGCTTCCCTCAAGGCACGGTGCAGGGCGCGGGAAATTCACCGAGCCCGGATAGAATCAAGTTCTGGCTGACTGAGACCAGAACGCCCGAGAGACTTCTCGATCTCGTCTCCCGCTTCACCGATGAGTCGCACGCGTTGCTGCACCGGCGTCCGCTCCTTGGTCTGGCCATCGCCGGCGACCTGCCGCGCTTGCGCGAGGCCCTCGATGCGGAGGTGCGGGCCGAGCAGGAAAAGGACCGCACTTATTGGCAACCGCTCAAGCGCGAGGTGGAGGCCTTCCGTCGCGCGGAGCGGGAGGGCGAGGGATAAGCCGGGGATCTTAAAAGTGAAAAGTCTTGATGCCTCCCGCCTTAAGCAAAAAGGAGCCACGCCTGTCAAGCGGCCACGCTGGACGTGTGCGGCAGATTGTTGCGCGCCGTAGAACTCTAGTAGATTGGCCCAAAATTGGCGCAAGCGCGGAAGTCGGCACCCATGAGGTCGTCGGTGCCGAAGGCAGCCCAGGCACTCGGACGGAAAACCTGCTGGCGATCTACATTGTGCATGTAGACCGGGATGCGCAGCACGCTGGCCAGACTGATGAGGTCCGCCCCGATGTGGCCGTAACTCATGACACAGTGGTTCGCGCCCCAATTATTCATTACCGAGTAGGTATCACCGAAAGGCCCCTGTCCCGTCAGACGCGGGGCGAACCATGTGGTCGGCCACGTCGGGTTGGTCCGTTCTTCCAGCAGGCGGTGGGTCTTGGCCGGCAACTCGACCGTCTGCCCCTCGGCGATTTGCAAGGCGGGTCCGAGTCCGTGCACGAGATTGAGCCGGTAGATGGTCGCCGGCATGCCGCCTCGTGTGACATAGCGCGTGCTCCACCCGCCGCCGGGAAAATACTCGGTGATCGACGGGTGCCATGTCGTCGCGCCGAGGCATGCCTTGATTTCCTGCGGCGTGATGTCCCAAAACGGTTTCATGGCCGGTTGGCCGTGGATCGTCTGTTCGCCGCAACCGTCGAGAGCGGCGGGTCCGGAATTGATCAGGTGCAGAATCCCCTGCGCCGCCGCACCGGAGGGAGTTTCGCCCGAGACGCGTTTCATCGCGTCCGCACTCCAATAAGTGCGCAAGTCGGCGAAAATCTGCGCGGTATTGGTCAGGAGGTGACCGAAGAGCATGCTCGCGCCATTGAGCGCGTCGTTTTCCGTGGCGACGATGTAAGGGGCGCGCGGGCCGTTCCAATCGAAGGACGTGCTGAGGATGGCCTCGAGAAAGTCGCCGTTCGGCATGTGGTCGGTCCACTGGCGCTGGCCCTGGAAACCGGAAGCGATGGCATAATGCCCCTGCGCCTCTTCGCCGAAGCCCGCTTTGGCCAGTTGCGGATTGCCGACCATGAGATCGCGCGCGATGAGCGCCATCTTCACGGATGTTTCCCACTCCGCATCGAGTTGCTTGCGGGAACGCTTGGTCTTCGCGCTGTTCCAATCCTTGCCTTCTTGGCAATTGGCCTTGACCCACTTGAGCGCTTTGGCGAATTCCGCTTTGTCGTAAATGCCGCGCTCGATGCGGCGGATGAATTCGGTCATGTCGACCGACTCGACGCGCATGCCCAGCCAATGCTCGAAGAACGCGGGATCGACGATCGATCCGGCGATGCCCATGGAGGTTCCGCCCATGGCGAGGTAGGCGCGGCCGCGCATCGTCGCCGCGGCGAGACCAGCGCGGACGAAGCGCAGAATCTTCTCCTCCACGTCGGCCGGAATTTTTTTATCGCCCGCGTCCTGCACGTCTTGGCCGTAAATCCCGAAGGCCGGCAGACCTTTTTGCGTATGGCCGGCCAGCACCGCGGCAAGATAGACCGCGCCCGGACGCTCGGTGCCGTTGAAACCCCACACCGCTTTCGGAGTCAGCGGATCGGCGTCCATTGTTTCCGATCCGTAACACCAGCAGGGCGTGACGGTGAGCGACACGCCGACGTTTTCCTTGCGGAATTTTTCCGCGCAGGCCGCAGCCTCGGCCACGCCGCCGATGCAAGTGTCGGCAATGACGCATTTGACCGGTTCGCCGGTCGGATAGCGCAGCTTCGAGGCAATGAGTTTGGCCGTGGCCTTGGCCATGTTCATCGTCTGCTCTTCGAGCGACTCGCGCACGCCGCCGAGGCGGCCGTCGATGGTCGGGCGAATGCCGACTTTGGGGAGATTGGTGAGGACGGGATTGGTCATGGGATGAGTTTTGGTGTTCGCTGTTCAGTGTTCAGTATTGGGCAAATGCCAAAGGTTTCTTTGCTTTCCGGTCTCCGGTTTCAATTCTCCGCTTTCCGGTCTCCGGTGACTCCTTTTTTCAGGATGATATTTCCGTATTTTGCGGTTTCTCCGGTCATGACCACGGCATAAGCGTTCCGTGCACGGTCGTAGAAAGCAAAGCGGTCGATGCGCTCCGGAACGGGAGCGTCCGGACAAACGGCGCGGATGACCACGAGGTATTTCTCCTCCACGGCGGGATCGAGGGTGTCGCCGGGAACGGCCGCCATCATGAGCAACGGCGACGCGTAGGCATCGAGTTCGAAAAGCGGCAGGATACCGGCCAACAAAGTGGGCACCGCCAAGCCATCGGCCCGCAGGACTCGCGCATTAATGCTGTGCCCGGGGAAGTGGGCGTCGGCCAAGACAATCTCATCGCCATGCCCCATCTCCGCGAGTGTCTTGAGCAGGTCGGGGCCGATGGCGGGATGGATTCCTTTGAGCATTCTTGGGTAGAGCTGTGGAAAATTTTCCCGAATTGACCACGTTTTTCCATAGATCGGTTTGATCACTTCATGGATATTTTTGATTTCCATGACTCTCTGCCGAACCCCTCCTCCCGGCTTTGTCGCGCCGCATATCCGGCATGGACGCTACATTTTCATGGATACCCCCGCCACGCGCCCGCTTGCTTTGGTCGGAGCGGGATACGAGCAGTGCAGGAGAGAATTCTGCTTCGATCGGCCCTCTTTCCGCTGGCACGCCGTCGAGTTGCTCGAGAGCGGGGCCTGGGAGGTGCTGCGGGGCGGAAGTTGGACTCGGGTCTCCGCCGGGACCGTGGTGGTCTACGGTCCGTCGCGTCCGGGGGGTGTGCGTGCCGTCGGCGATGGTCCGCACAGCAAGTATTTCGCCGACTTCCGTGGCACGGCAGCGGCGGGAAAATTGCGGGGGGCAGGACTGCACGAGAAGCGCGTCCGCCATTTGGCCAATGCGGGCAGCGGGGTGGAGTTGTATGAGCAACTGCTCTCGTGCGGGAGCCTGCCACCCCGGCAGCAAGGTCAAGTGGCCAACGCCATCCTCGAGGCCCTCTTGGTCAGGCTCGGGGCGGAACCGGAACACCAACAAGGCCTGACCGCCCGCCGCCGCGGTGTCTTCGACCGCTGCCGCGATTACCTCGCGGCGAATTATACCACCTTGCGCGGTCCGGGTGCCGCAGCCCGCGCGTGCCGCGTCGGACCGGAGTATTTTTCCCGACTCTTCCGCGAGCATGCCGGACAAACACCCTCGCAGTTCCTCGCCCGCCTGCGCATGCAGCACGCCGCGAGACTTCTGCAAAACTCCGACCTCTCGGTCAAAGCCGCCGGCCAGGCCGTCGGCTTTGAGGACCCCTACCACTTCTCCCGCGTCTTCAAACGAATCCACGGCGTGGCGCCAAGGGACTTCCAGCGCGGTGATGCGAGTTTGCGGGCTAGAGCCTCCTCGCGGTGAAGAGCTAGAAATCCGTGAGGGTTGAGCTTTTCCCAATTTGAGCAATGGACGGACTCGGATACCGGCTCACTCTGTTCTTTGCTTTCGAAATAATCGCCTGATGTCGTCGAGGTTGGTTCAAACACCTCCCATGGTAGCCACTGCGACCTCTTGGCCGTTTTGAATAACAGCCGATTCCCCGCCCCCTTCCATCCACCGGGCGATTTCGTCCATCGTTTTTCGTCCGCAGTTGCGCTCGCGGGCGAGGCGTTCGAGCAAGTCGGCCTGGCGCGCTTGTTCGCGGGTGCGTATGCCGTGACGGCCGAGGACGTTGACCGCGCGGGCCGGAAACCTCCCGCGCCCGCACCGTTGCCCTCGCCGACGACACCAGCGTGGCCGGACGGTGGAGGCGGGATTTGGCCGAAGAGGACAACCTCAAACCCGAGTTCGCCAACCCGGAGGTGCCACCCGCCTCCTTGTCGCAAATGGCCAAAGACCCCCTCGCCGCCCGCCGCATGGTTCTCACGCGCCGCACCGAATACGAAACCGTCCAGCAACAAAGTCTCACCCTCCAGGCATTACCAGAAAACGTAGCCGACATCCGAAGCCGCTCGAGCGCTCCCTTTGTCGAACTCGAAGTCCTGCTCCAGCCCGACGACCTGCGCGTGCTTGTGTTCCAAAAATAGCCCCGGCCGCATAACAGTCACACTGCTCTCTGCGCGCCACCCCAGCGGCTGACACCCGCTCCACCGGCCTGCGCGCCAAACTCACCCCGGCTATGACACAACACGTCCGCCTGCATCGCGAATCCGGAAGCAAAAACAGCGACGCGTGATCAAGGAACAACTCAGAAGATTTCGCAAAGACGCTCGATGCCGCAGACTTCCACGCCGCCTCCCAAGTCGACCAGCGCCTGGCCGGGACAGATGATCCGTAGCTTGTCCAAGCGCAGATCCTCCATGGCCACGCGCATGGAGCGGGTCGGCCGCGGTGCCTCGCTGAACTTGAACTCGTAGCCCTCGCGCCGCGCCCCGCGCAGCAGGAGCAAATCCAGTTCCGCCCCGCTTTGCGTGGCCCAGAAATAACCGCCGCCCGGACCGCTGCGCCGCAGCACCTGCTCCAAGGCGAAACCTTCCCACGATGCCCCGACTTTCGGATGGGCGGACAACTCCGTCGCGTCGCCCAACCCCAGCAAAGCGTGGAGCATTCCCGTGTCGCGGAGGTAGATTTTCGGGGATTTGACCTGCCTCTTGCCGACATTCTCGAACCATGGTTGCAGCTGGCGGACCATGTAGGTCTGCGTGAGCGTGTCGAGGTAGGAACGCACGGTCTTGTCGCTCAAAGCCATGGATCGGGCGATCTCCGAGGCGTTCCAGCGCTGGCCGTGACTGTGCGCCAGCATCGTCCAAAATCGACGCATGGCGGGCGCCGGCAACCGCAAGCCCGCTTGCGGCAGGTCACGCTCCAGAAAAGTGCGGATAAATCCCTCGCGCCACGCCGCACTGTCCGCCTCGCTGTCCGCGAGGAACGACCGCGGAAAACCTCCACGCCGCCACAATTCCGGCCAACGCTCCGCTCCGACCTCCGCCAGATCGAACCCGTGCAAATCGACAAACTCCACCCGCCCCGCCAGGCTCTCCGAGGACTGCCCGGTCAACTCCGGCGAAGCACTACCGAGGATCAAAAACCGGGCCGGACACCCCGGACGGTCCGCCAGAACACGCAACACCGGAAACAAATCCGGCCTCATCTGGATCTCGTCCAAAACCACCAAACCGCGCAAAGCGCCCAGCGCCAACTCCGGGTTGAGGAGGCGCAACTGGTCGCGGGGAGACTCCAAATCGAAGAACGCCCCTTCTGGCGCCGCGGCAAACTTTTCCCGGGCCAAGGTGGTCTTGCCGCATTGCCTCGGCCCCAAGACCGCGCAAATCGGCGCCCTCCTCAAGGCCTCGGCAATGCGCTGCCCAGCTTCCGGTCTAGCAATCATTCTTGTAAATTCGGAATGCTTCTCCGAATTTGCAAGCAATATTACCCCCCTTCTCTCGAAAGGGAAGCCCACAGCACGGCTCAACCCATGTGAAAAACTTCGCGCAACGGAGCGCTGACCGGGCTGTGGTCCGGATTCGACGGCATGATGTCGCCCATGTGCTTCCACCACTTTTGGCAGACTTCGGTCGAGGCGATGGACGCCCATTGCTCTTCGCTTTCGATTTCGGCGTAGCCGAAGAGTTGCCGCGTTTCGGGGTGGAGGAAGATCGAGTAGTTCGAAACGTCGTGGTCTTTGAGCACCTTCTCCAATTCCGGCCAGATCGGACTGTGGCGCTTTTCGTATTCTTGTTCGGCGCCGGGGTTGACCGACATGACGAAGGCTTTGCGGATTTTCATGATGACGCTTCGGAGCCCAAGAGTTCCGGAACCTCAAGGCCTGCTTGGCGCGCTACGAGGCTTTGCTTGGTGTCGAAGGTTACGAACTGACGCGCACCCAAGATTAGCGCGCAGGCTACGTGCAGGACATCGAACGTCCGCCCGCCGTGGCGCACCGTGTCCCGACTCAATCGCTCGAACGTTTCCGCCAGTTCCAACCGGTCGATTTCCGGATGGTAGTAAAGTCCGCGGCGCCGGCGCTCTTTGAACAAGTCGATCTGCCTTTCGGCATCGGCCGGCGAGAGGTCCTTCCAAAAAACTTTCAAGCGCAGCGCGTTCACGAACTCCATTTGCTGGATTTCCCACACGGGCAATGGATGCCGCTGCCCCGCAATCAAGCGCTGCGTTTCGGTGGAACCCCGCTCCTTGACATACAACTTGAGCAGAGCGCTGGTATCGAGATAGAGCACCGGCTACCACCTGCCCTCCCGGTCGGCCCGCACGGTCTCCTCGGCAGAAAGCCCGCGGACCGGTGTTATCGCCGTGGCGAGATGATCATCCCACACCAGCACCTCGCGCGGTGCAGCCGGCACGATCCGCGCGGCGGGTTTGCCACGGTTGAGAACCAGAAAAGACGCCCCCTCCCGCACTTGGTCCTCGATCTCCGACCAATGGGCCTTCATTTCACG
>CAMDUL010000025.1 GCA_945878135.1 Chthoniobacter flavus
TTCTTCGGATCGGTCTTGTGCGTGTTCACGTCCGCAGCGTCGTTCAACCCGTCGCCGTCGGTGTCCGCCTTCTTCGGATCGGTCTTGTGCGTGTTCACCTCCGCACCGTCGCTCAACCCGTCGCCGTCGGTGTCCGCCTTGTTCGGATCGGTCTTGTGCGTGTTCACCTCCGCACCGTCGCTCAACCCGTCGCCGTCGGTGTCCGCCTTGTTCGGATTCGTTCCGTAAATGTTAAGCTCAACGCTAGTACCTAGACCGTCCCCATCCGGATCACCGCCGAGAGCCGCCGCTGCGGTATGACCCCCACCCGCCGCAACTTGGACAACTCCGCTCAGGCCGCTGGGCACGGTCATCTGGCCAAGGGAATTATCGCCCCACGCCACAACCGTTCCGTCTTTTTTTAGAGCAACCGTGTGAGACCCGCCTGCCGCAACTTGGACAACTCCGCTCAGGCCGCTGGGCACGGTCGTATGCCCGCTCCGATTATCGCCCCACGCCACAACCGTTCCGTCGTCCTTTAGCGCAACCGTGTGAAAAGCACCTGCCGCAACTTGGACAACTCCGCTCAGGCCGCTGGGCATGGTCGTCTGGCCAAAGAAATTCCAGCCCCACGCCACGACCGTTCCATCGTTCTTTAGCGCAACCGTGTGCCCAGTGCCCGCCGCGACTTGGACAACTCCGCTCAGGCCGCTGGGCACGCTCGTCTCGCCAGAGTTATTCCAGCCCCAGGCCACGACCGTTCCATCGCTCTTTAGCGCAACCGTGTGAGACGACCCCCCCGCCGAGACTTGGACAACTCCGCTCAGGCCGCTGGGCACGCTCGTCTGGCCATAGGAATTATCGCCCCAGGCCACGACCGTTCCATCGCTCTTTAGCGCAACCGTGTGAGTCCGGCCATCCCCCCCGCCCGTCGCAACTTGGACAACTCCGCTCAGGCCGTGGGGCACGGTCGTCCGGCCGCGCAAATTATCACCCCAGTCCACGACCGTTCCATCGCTCCTTAGTGCAACTGTATTCTCATGACCCGCCGCGACTTGGACAACTCTGTTCAGACCGCTGGGCACGGTCGTCTGGCCACTCCGATTATCGCCCCACGCGTACGCAGCATAATCGTCATTATAAGCTGGGGATTCAAGCGGAAACGAACTCGGTCGTTCAGGAATCGGCAAAGGAAACTGGCACCAAGCCGCGGATGCGCTCAAAACCCAAGGCAAAGTCCACTGCAACAAGTGACGAGGTCCACAGAAATACACTTTTCCTCCTCAACGTCTGCCACGCTTTCCGGCAAACTGCCGAAAAGCGTTCTGTTCGGGTGCCGACTGAGCAAGCCAATCGTGGGAATACACCTCTTGTAAAACCCTGGCAAATTCAGATGGTTCTAGTCTCAATCCGTCGCCCGGAAGACCGCTCTTTTCATGAACCACCAAAGCCGTCAATTTTGGAAACCCCTCAGCGGCGCAATAATCTTGGATCGGAAACAGGATTGCTCCAATTCCTTTCATCTGTAGTCCTGTAAGCTTGCTGACCATTTTGTAAGTAAGAGTCTGCCTAGCTTTTGCAGCCATGATCAACACAGACCAGATCTGCGGCGCGCGTTGCTCTTTCTTCATAGATTTTCCGATTTTTCCCGCTCTAATCTTCGTCGTCCGTTGTCCCCACGGCATCCCGCCAAATGCCTCGCGCTCTTGCAGCGTCCATAATCCGCGAGCGCAAAGCAGCAACGAAAGCCTGACTTTCGGTTAGTCGGCAGGTGGAACGACCGCGTTCCAGAACCTTGCGGTAGCGGGTGAAAAAGTAGCCGTTTAGATCAGTTGGATGCTTGGCGCCCTCGGCTGGATTACCTTCGTCGTCAACCTCCTGGAAAACGAACACTCGGCCACTGCACCCATTCATAGCCAAGGCCATGCCGATCTCGACGAGAACATTGGGGTTCCTCCCTGTAATGTCGAAGACAAGAATGTCCGCCTCCCTGATGCGCTGCAGCAAAACATCCAGCACACTGCCGCCGTGCATGGCTCGGAGGCGATTGATGTGGCAAGTAAAGGTGCGGCCGCCGCGCTTCACTTGGGTTTTAGATAATGAATCAGAAACAACCTTGATCCGCTCGCGAATGAATGCCCAAACATGATCCTCGGGCTTTGATTTTCCGTCGCGTTTCGGCCAGCCGTAGCCGACACGAATAGTTATCGGTCGATTGGCATCCGCGGTTTCAGAGGGGGAGCCAACCATTTTCATCCTCTTCAATATAGCCCACCTTTGGGAGTGCACAACCGAAAACTCAATCCCAGAAGATTGTCCGCATGCTGTTATGAATGAGAGAGAACCGACCGCGTGGGGCGCACGGCACCGTCCCCTTCAACTGCGTTTATCGCACCGTTCCGCCGTGATCCACCGACTCATGACACTTTCCCAGCCGCCAGTGGCTCCGAAAAACAGTTGAGATACGTATACCCTTCGAGCGCCTTTTCGTAGTCGTCGAGCAGGCGCATGGCCTCGTTCGGCTTGAGCCGGTCTTCTTTGATCGCCGCATCGACCTGCACTTTCATCCGCCGCGCCAACTCGCTTTTCTCCCACTGCGTGAGCGCGAGGACGGTGCCGATGGTGTTGCCGCCGATGATCTCCTCCACGTAGTAGCCGCGCTCCTCGTCGTCATCGAGGAAGATGTGCATCTCGTTGACCCGCCCGAAAAGGTTGTGCATGTCGCCCATGATGTCCTGGTAGGCCCCGGCGAGGAAAAATCCGATGTAGTAGGGCTTCCCCTCCTCCGCGCGGTGCAGCGGGAGCGTCGGTTTGACGTCCTGCAGGTCGATGAAGCGCGAGACCTTGCCGTCCGAGTCGCACGTGATGTCGACCAGCGTGGCCTGCCGGTCGGGCGCCTCGCCGAGGCGGTGCAGGGGCATGACGGGGAACAACTGCCCCAGCGCCCAGTGGTCGAGCAGCGACTGGAAGACCGAAAAATTGCAGAGCACCTGGTCGCCGAGCGAGACCTCCAGTTCCTTGACCTCCTCGGGCACGTAGCGCACGCCGCGGAAGAGTTCGACCACCTTGGCCGCGATGCGCCAGTAGACGGTCTCGATCTTGGCCTTGGCCCGCAGGTCGAGCAGGCCGAGGGAGAACATCGAGTCGGCTTTTTCCCGGATCTCCTGGGCGTCATGCAAACTCTCCAGCCGGTGCTTGCTGCCCAGCTTGCCGTAAATCTCGAGGATGTCCTGCACAACCGCGGGGTCGCCCTCGTCCGCTTTGACCTCGGGACCGCGGGAAACTTTCTCGATGGACCCGAACGCCTCGACGATGAGCACCGAATGGTGCGCGGCGATGGCGCGTCCGCTCTCGCTGACCAGGATCGGGTGCGCCGTTTTTTCCTCGTCGCAGACTTCCTGTACGGCGGCGACCACGTCGCGCGCGTATTCGTGCAGGGTGTAGTTGACCGAACTGTCGAAGGTCGTGCGCGAACCGTCGTAGTCGATGCCCAGCCCGCCGCCCACATCGAGGTAGCCGAGATCGTGTCCCAGCTTCTGCAGCTTGGCGTAGAAACGCGCGGCCTCGCGCACCGCGCGCTTGATCGTGCCGATGTCGGTGATCTGCGATCCGACGTGGAAATGGACCAGCTTGAGGCAGTGCGCCATGCCCTCGCGCTTGAGCAGGTCGCTGGCCTGGACCAGCTCCGCGGTGGACAGACCGAACTTGGCGTCCTCGCCGCCGCTGGTGGCCCACTTGCCCGAGCCCTTGGTGGCCAGCCGCACGCGCGCGCCGATCCACGGCTCGACGCCGACCTGTTTGGCAATGGAAAGGACCTGCGCGAGTTCCTCGATTTTTTCCACGACCATGACGAGACGCTTGCCCAGTTTGCGGCCGAGCATGGCGATGCGGATGTAATCGGCGTCCTTGTAGCCGTTGCAAATGATCAGACTCTCGGGGTCGGCATGGACGGAGAGCGCGGCGAGAAGCTCGGGCTTGCTGCCGGCCTCGAGGCCGAAATGAAACGGCGCGCCGGCCTCGACGATTTCCTCCACGACCTCGCGCAGCTGGTTGACCTTGATCGGAAAGACACCACGGTAAACGTTGCCGTAGCCGGAACCTTTGATCGCCTCGGCGAAAGCCTCGTTGACCGTCTGGACCCGGTGGCGCAGCAGATCCTGGAAGCGCAGGGTGATGGGGAAGGAAAGGCCGCGTTCCCGTGCTTCGGCCACGAGGTCCATCATGTCGATCTCGCGCCGCGGCACGCCGTCGGGACGCACGCAGACGTGGCCGCGGCCGTTGATCGAGAAGTAGGGCGAGCCCCAACGTTCCACATTGTAGAGCGCGAGCGCCGAGGAGATGTCCCAGTCTTTCATTTCTGTGTGCGCGCTAATAGGGCCATCCGCCGCCGCGTGCAAACGGAATCCGCGGGAAATTTGCTTTGGCCGAAAACCCCGGACGCGGGCAGACTCGCGCCATGCCCGCCGCGCACCTGCCCCGCATCGAGCACGAGGTCACCGTCATGTTCTACGACACGGACTGCGCGGCGGTCGTGCACAACCTTGCTTACCTGCGATTCATCGAGGAGGCGCGGACCATCATGGCCGAAAAAATGGGCATGCCCCTGCGGCAGATGGTCGAGACCGGGCTCTATCCCGTCGTCCTGCGCACGGAGATCGATTACCGCTCGCCCGGAAAAGTCGGCGAGCGCCTGCTCGTCCGCGGCGGGGTGAGCGAACTGGCACGCGTGCGGTTCCGCGTCGAATTCGAAATCGTCCGTCCGGAGGACGGCACTGTGCTGGCGACCTGCCGCCAATCGCTCGCCCTCATCCGCATGCCCGGCGCCAAAGCGGAGCGATTGCCGCAGGAGTGGTTCGAGTAGCGGCGGAGGTCAGGCCCCGGCCTTCAACGACCGCGCCACGGCCCCGAGGGCGAGGGCCAATTTTTCCCGCACGCCCGGCGCGAAGCCGCGCTTTTCGTGGAGCACGAGCAACTGCAACGCCTCGCACCGCAGCAAGCTCGCGCCGCCGACCTCGAGATGCAGCGTGATCCCCCGCGGTTCGCCCCAACCGGCCCCGCGGGCGTCGGCGGCGCGGTCCAGCGCACCCGAGGCCGACTCGAGCAACTCGCGTTGCCGCAGATCGAGCGGCATGGTCCATTCGGCCAGCACTTCGTGCCGCCGCGCCAGCAGGCAACCGTCGACACCCGGCAGGCCGCAGCAAAGCCGCGGCACGTCCGCCGGCGTGATGGCCTCCTCGGTGTGGAAGATTTCCTGCAGGACTTTGTCGGACCGCAATCCGACCGAAGCCCACGCCGCGTCCGCGCGTTCGAATTTCGGCAACCCCGAAAGCACGCGCTCGCGCAGGCCGTCCGCCGCCGGATCCGCGGTCCAAGCCGGCGGCCAGAACTCGCCCTCCCACAGCACGTGCAGCGGGTGCTTGCCCTTCGGACGCAAAGCCAGCGCTTTTGACATGCCGCGAGCAAAACCGGTCCGCTTGGGCTTTGCAATCCGCCACTGCGGGGTAAATTCATTCCATGACCCGCTTCGTCCTTCCCGTCCTGCTCGGCGCAGCCGTCGGTGCCGCCTTGGGCTATTTCGGACAATGCACGTCCGGCACCTGTCCGCTCACCGCCACGTGGTGGCGCGGCGCCCTTTTCGGGGCCTTATTCGGCGTGATCATCGCGTGGCCCTCCCCGCAACCGTGAAGACAGTCACCATCACCGAAGCCAAGAAGCATCTCGGCGCGCACTTGAAGGACGCGGTGGCCGGACAAAACATCGGCATCATCTGCGGCAACCGCATCGTGGCCCTGCGACCGGTCGAAGTGACCTCGCTGGACCTCGAGGAAGCCGGCGATCCGGAGGTGACGGCCAAACTCACCGCCGAGCAGAAGGACCGCCTTTACGCGCAGTTGAAAAAAGACCGCAAGGAAGCCAAGCGCCGGCGAAAGGAATTGCTCGGGACGGGGTCCGCTTGACCGCGACAGCCACGGGGTGAATACTGGACAAATGTCCAGTCAAGCCACCGCGCGCCAGCAGCAAGTCCTCGACTATATCGGCCGACACCGTGAGCGGCACGGGTTGCCGCCGACCGTGCGCGAAATCCAGGCGCATTTCGGCTTCGCCAGCCCGAACGCCGCAGCCTCGCACCTGCGCGCCCTCGAGCGGAAGAAACTCCTGCAGCGCGGCCCGGGCGCGGCCCGGGCTTTGCAAGTCACCGGCGATGACCGCAAAGAAGTGTCCGCCATCCCCGTTTACGGCGACATCCCCGCCGGCTTTCCCGACACGCGCGAACAGCGTCCGGATGGCTGTGTCTACGCCGACCTCGATTCGCTCGACGTCCGCCGCACGGCGCGGACGTTCGCCGTCCGGGTCCGCGGGGATTCCATGACCGGCGCGCACATCCTCGACGGCGACCTTGTCGTGCTCGAGTTGCGCGAACCCAACCACGGCAACATCGTGGCCGCACTCATCGACGGCGAAACCACGCTCAAGCGCTACCTCGTCAAAAACCGCCGCCCGTTCCTCCGCGCCGAGAACCCGAAGTATCCCGACCTCATCCCCGCGCACGAACTGGTCATCCAGGGCGTGATGATCGCGCTCTTCCGCAAACCGAAGGACGCGGGACGTCCGATCGAGCCGTAGCCTCGGTGCTTGCCAACCGGAGGCATCCGCTCTGAGATGCGCGGATGGAACGTTCTTTCGGTCGGACGGCGGACGGTTTGCGTCCGGTCACCTTCGAGCAAGGCATCGCGCCGCACGCCGCGGGGTCGGTGCTGGTCTCGTTCGGCAACACCAAGGTGGTCTGCGCGGCGACCATCGACGAGGCCGTGCCGCGGTGGATGCAGGTGCAGAAGGTGTCCGGCGGTTGGTTGACCGCGGAATATTCGATGCTGCCTTACGCCACCCTCGGCCGGAAACAGCGCGACATTTCGCGCGGCAAACTCGACGGACGGACCACCGAAATCCAGCGGCTCATCGGCCGCTCGCTGCGGGCCGTGGTCGATCTGGAAAAACTCGGACCGCGGACGCTGTGGGTGGATTGTGATGTGCTGCAGGCGGACGGCGGGACGCGCACGGCCGCCATCAGCGGGGCCTGCGTGGCGGTGGAGCTGGCCTTCCGGAAACTGATCGCGGAGGGAAAAATCAAAGAAACGGCCCTCAAAGAACGCGTCGCCGCGGTCAGCGTGGGCGTGGTCGGGGGAGAGGTCCTTCTCGATTTGGATTACATCGAGGACAAGGATGCGAGCGTGGACCTGAATCTGGTCATGACCCAAAGCGGGGAGTTTGTCGAAGTGCAGGGGTCCGGGGAAGAGGCCACCTTCGGCGAGGAGGCGCTTTTTGAGATGCTGCGGGTCGGGCGGGCCGGGATCGAAAGTTTGCTTGCCCTTCAGGAGGGCGCCCTTACTCTGTCCGGTTCTTAAGGACCGGATATGAAGAAGGCACTCATCACAGGAATCACCGGACAGGACGGCTCGTATCTGGCCGATCTCCTCGTGGCCAAAGGCTACGAGGTGCATGGCATCATCCGCCGGGCCAGCACGTTCAATACGGCCCGCATCGACCACCTTTACCAGGACCCGCATGTCAACGGGGTGCGCCTTTTCCTCCATTACGGTGATCTGGCGGACTCGGTGAACCTGACCAAGCTGCTCTACGACCTGCAGCCGGACGAAGTCTACAACCTCGGCGCCCAGAGCCATGTGCGGGTCAGCTTCGACATTCCCGAATACACGGCGGATGTGACCGGGGTGGGGACGATCCGCATCCTGGAAGCCATTCGCGAGTCGGGTGTGAAGCCCCGCTTTTACCAAGCCTCGAGCAGCGAGATGTTCGGCAAGGTGCAGGAGGTTCCCCAAAAAGAAACCACGCCCTTCTGGCCGCGCAGTCCTTACGGTTGCGCCAAGATGTTCGGCCACTGGGCCACGGTGAACTACCGGGAGAGCTACAACCTTTTTGCCTGCAGCGGCATCCTCTTCAACCACGAGAGCCCGCGCCGCGGCGAGACCTTCGTGACCCGCAAGATTTCCCGCGCGGTGGCCGCGATCAAACTCGGCCTGCAGAAGGAGATTTACCTCGGCAACATGGATGCCAAGCGCGACTGGGGTTACGCTCCCGAATACGTCGAGGGCATGTGGCGTATGCTGCAGGCCGACGAACCCGACGATTACATCCTGGCCACCAACGAGACCCACACGGTCAAGGAATTCGTGGAAGAGGCCTTCAGTCACGCGGGGCTTGATTGGGAGAAATACGTGAAGTATGACGCCCGCTACGAGCGTCCGGCCGAGGTCGACCTCCTCATCGGAGACCCGGCCAAGGCCAAGCGCCAGCTCGGCTGGGAACCGAAAGTCCGTTTCAAGGAACTCGTCCAGATCATGGTCGATGCCGATCTTGAAATGCTTGAAGGCAAGGGCCTCGTCCACCAACATCAAGCCTGACCAATCAGAAGCACCCGAAAAAAACGTATGTCCAGAGTCTGCACCATCACCGGAGCCAAACCCAAGCGCGGATCGACCATCCACCGCCGCGGTATGGCCAAAAAGAAAGGCGGCGTCGGCCGCCACGTCACGGCGAACACACCCCGTTACTTTACCCCGAACCTCCAGGAAAAGCGCATCT
Organism: Chthoniobacter flavus; assembly: GCA_945878135.1. Lineage (GTDB taxonomy): Bacteria > Verrucomicrobiota > Verrucomicrobiia > Chthoniobacterales > JACTMZ01 > JACTMZ01. Next base: position 8,581 of record CAMDUL010000025.1, read on the forward strand.
GGGTTCCCGAGCTCAAGCGGTTCGTCAAAGTGAAGCTCACCGCCCGCGCCCTGAAGACGATCAACAAAAACGGGGCTTACGCCACTCTCAAGAAGGCCGGGGTTATCTGACCCTCTTGACTCCCACCCAAAACCCAAGAAAGGAAACAAACCACCATGGCATTCAGCACAGTCAGCAAAAAAAGCGGTAAAACTTATTTCCTCCACGCGCGTCTCCAGAAGTTGCGCGGCGGACAGGAAGTCACCCTCTACTACTTCGCGGGACAACCCGGCGACGGCGCGATCGACGCGCTTCCCGCCGGCTATGAAGTCTCCGAGAACGAGCGCACCGGCCTCCCGCTGCTCAAGAAGAAGCGGTAAGGCGCGCCAAACGTCTTTGCGCAAAGCGGCCCGGCGTATGCAGGGCCGCTTTTTCTTTGCCGCTGCACCCGTGAAACACCCGCTGATCATCGGCGGCGGCCTGGTCGGGCTGGCCACTGCCTGGCAGTTGCTCCGCTCCGGCCGCGTGCCTTCGCTGACTCTCCTCGAAAAGGAGCCGCAGGTCGGCGCCCACCAGAGCACGCACAACAGCGGCGTGCTCCATGCGGGCCTCTACTACAAACCCGGTTCGCTCAAGGCGCGGCTCGCCGTCGAAGGCATCCGCGAAATGACCGCCTACTGCCGCGAGAAAAACATCCCGCACGAAATCTGCGGCAAGGTCGTGGTGGCGGTCGATGAAAGCGAGGTCCCGCGCTTGCGCGAACTGGAAACCCGCGGACAGGCCAACGGACTGCGCGGACTGCGCCGGCTCGACCGCGATGGCTTGCGCGCCCTCGAGCCGCACGCGGCCGGTGTCGCGGCGCTCCACGTGCCGGAGGAAGGCATCGTCGACTACGCCGCGGTGTGCAGCGCCCTGCGCGACGACATCCTCGCCATGAACGGCTGCCTGGTCACCATGGCGAAGGTGACGCGGCTGCACGAAACCTCCGGCGGCTGGACCGCCGAAACAACGGCCGGAGAATTCCGCGGCGATTTTCTCGTCAACTGCGCCGGGCTGCACAGCGACCGCGTTTGCCGACTCGCCGGACTCGACCCGGCCGACCGCATTGTCCCGTTCCGCGGCGAATATTACCAACTGCGCCCCGGGGCCGCGCACCTTGTCCGCCACCTCATCTACCCCGTGCCCGATCCGGAATTCCCTTTCCTCGGCGTCCATTTCACAAGACTCATCCACGGCGGCACCGAGGCGGGACCCAATGCCGTCCTCGCCTTCGGACGCGAAGCCTACGGCAAGACGCAGTGGAACGCGCGCGACCTGGCCGATGCGGCCGGCTTTCCCGGACTGTGGAAATTCCTCGCCCGCCATCCGCGCATGGCCTGGGACGAAAGCCTCCGCTCGCTGAGTAAAAAACTTTTTTGCCGTTCGCTGCAACGTCTTGTTCCCGAACTGCGCGAACCGGATCTGGCACCCGGCGGTGCCGGTGTCCGCGCGCAGGCCATTTCGCGCCACGGCGAACTGGTCCAGGATTTCCGCCTCGTGTCCGGTCCGCGTGCCCTCCATGTTGTCAACGCCCCCAGCCCGGCCGCCACCGCCTGCCTCGCCATCGGTCGTGAGATCAGGCAACGCATTGCCGCGTGACGGCGGACCGCCGAATCGCTAATTTGAACCGGTGCAAAAACTGATATTGATCATCCTGCTGTGCCTTCCTTGGACCACGGCGGGCGCCGAGTCCATCGAGTTGCAGGACGGCACCACGGTCGAAGGGAAAATCCTCTCGGTCGGTGCCGATACCGTGCGCATCGAAGTGCAGACCAGCCCGACCATCCGCGAGGAAAAGTCTTATCCGCGCGCCGAGGTCGCCAAGATCCGGCGGGCCGGACCGGACGATCTCGCCTTCGAGGACATCGCGGGCCTTACCGCACCCGGCACGGCCGACGATCCCGCCGTTTATGACGTCCTGATCGAGCCCGTGCGGCTCTTCATGAAGAATTACGCCTACAGCAGACACATGCCGCAGGCCCGGCAGTTGTCCGCGACCCTCGAATCCGAACGCGCGCGCCTCGCGTCCGGCGAGGTCAAGGTGGACGGCGAATGGATCCCCAAAGATGCCTCCCCGGCCGAGCGGACCGAAATCGGCGGACGGGTGCAGCTTTCCAAAATGAAAGCCACCCCCGATCCCGCCGCCGCACTGGCCGCCTTCGAGGTCCTGGAAAAGAACCACCCGGCATCGTCCGCCTACCCGGAAGCCGTGCCGGTCGCTCTCGCCTCGATCGAAAAACTCCGTGCTTCCATCGTCCGGGCCAGCGCCGACCTCGACCGGCGCACGCGCGAGCAGGAGGAGGGATTGAAATTGGCCAGCGAGGACCGCCGCCGGCAGATGGAGGCGGGCATCGCGCAGGAAACGGCCGCCGTGCAGGCGCAAATCGACCGCGTCAGGCAAAGCGGCGGCAAGTGGCTGCCCGTCCTGCCCGACGGGACAGCGCTCGAGGAATTGTCCAGGCTCTCGGACAGCGAGAAGGCACGCTTGGAGAAAATCGACACGCAAAAAATGTCGGAGGCCGTCGCCAAGGCCCGCAGCGCCGCGGAGCAAATCGAGGCCGGCGATCTCGACGGAGCGAAAACCAGCCTGGACGAAGCAAAGGCACTCTGGTCGCAGTATGGCCGCTTGGCCCCGCTGCAGGAATCGCTCAAAAAAGCGCAGGACGAAGCCGCCCGCCGGGCCAAGGAAGAAGCCAAACCCGCCGCATCATGAACCGCACCGCCACCGTCAAACGCCGGACCCGCGAAACCGACATCGAGCTGACCTTCGCCGTCGACGGCAGCGGCCGCGCGCAAATCGCCACCGGCGTCGGATTCTTCGACCACATGCTCGAACTGTTCGCCAAACACGGGCTCTTCGACCTGCAACTCACGGCCAAAGGCGACCTCAATGTCGACGCGCACCACACGGTGGAAGATGTCGGTCTCGCCCTCGGCCAGGCACTGCGCGAATCGCTCGGCGACAAAAAAGGGCTCTGCCGCTACGGGTGGTGTCTCCTGCCGATGGACGATGCCCTTGCGCGCATCGCCCTCGACTGCAGCGGCCGTCCCTACCTCGCTTACGAAGCGCCGGAGGAAGCGGGTCCGATCGGGGATTTTCCGTTCCAACTGATCGAGGAATTTCTGCGCGCCTTCAGCGTACAGGGTGGACTCAATCTGCACGTCGCGCTGCTCGACGGACGCGACACGCACCACATGGCCGAGGCCGTCTTCAAAGGATTGGCCCGCGCCCTCGACCAGGCCACGCAAATCGACCCGCGCGTGCAAGGCGTGCCCAGCACCAAGGGACAGCTCTGATCCATGGCCGAACCGCCACGCGTGGCCATGATCGATTATGGCAGCGGCAACCTGCGCAGCGTGGAGAAAGCGCTGCAAAAGGCGGGGGCGCTGGTTGTCCGCTGCGACACACCTCAGGCGCTGGCCGGATGCGCCGCCGTCGTGCTGCCGGGCGTGGGTTCTTTCGGCGACTGCGCCCGGAGCCTCGAAGCGCGCGGTCTGACCGCGCCGCTCCGCGCGTGGCTCGCCGCGGGGCGTCCTTACCTCGGCATCTGCCTGGGTTACCAGATTTTGTTCGAAGCGAGCGACGAGTCGCCGGATTCGGCGGGGCTCGGGCACTGGCGCGGACGCGTGGTGCGCTTCCCCGCGCAACCCGGTCTCAAGGTCCCGCACATGGGATGGAACAGCCTGCAATGGCGGGCCGGCGAACCGCTCTTCGCGGGCGCACCGGATCCGGCCTGCGTGTATTTCGTGCATTCTTACTTCCCCGTTCCGGCCGACGCCGGTCTGGTCACAGCCACCAGCCGGCACGGCGTGGAATTCGCCGCCGCGGCCCGCGACGGACGCGTGCACGGGATGCAGTTCCATCCGGAGAAAAGCCAGGCCACCGGCCTGCGCATGCTGGAAAACTTCGTGCGCGAGTGCGCCTCTTGAAATGCTGCTTTATCCCGCCATCGACTTGATGAACGGCCAGGCCGTGCGGTTGCGCCAAGGCCGGGCCGAGGACAAAACCGTCTACTCCGACGACCCCGCCGCCGTGGCCCGGGAATGGGCGGAGCGGGGCGGCGATTGGTTGCACGTCGTCGACCTCGACGCGGCTTTCAGCGGCGAGCAGACCAACCTGGAAATCGTCAAACGCATCGCCGGGGAAATCGCCCTGCCCGTGCAATTGGGCGGCGGTCTGCGCGACGAGGCAGCCATCGAGCGCGCCTTGGCCGCGGGCGTGGCCCGGGTGGTCATCGGCACCCGCGCGGCCGAATCGCCGGACTTCATCGCGCGTGCGGTGGAGCGCTTTGGCGGGGACAAAATCGCGGTCGGCATCGACGCCCGCGACGGGATGGTCGCGGTGAAGGGATGGACTCTCACCACGGGCCTCAGCGCCCTTGATCTGGCCCGAGGCGCGGCCGCGGCGGGCGCGGCGGCCATTATCTACACCGACATCACCACGGATGGCATGCTGCAGGGTCCGAATCTGGCGGCCACGGCCGAAGTCGTCCGCGCCGTCCCAATCGGAGTGATCGCCAGCGGCGGAGTTTCTTCGGCCGCCGATCTGGTGAAGCTCGAACAGATCGGAGGCCTCGCCGGCGCGATCATCGGGCGCGCGCTCTTCGACGGCCGCATCCAGGGCCGACTTCGGGAGGCCATGCGGGTTGCGGACGGGGCGGCGGATTGAGATTGGCCTTGCGATCCGTGGTGAAGTCTGTTCCTGTTTGACCCATGAGATTCCGCCTTCCGGCCCTGATCACTCCTCTTACGGTCGCCGCTTTGGTCGCCGCCTGCACACCCGAGGAAAAGCCCGCCCCGACCCCGCGCAATCGCTACGGATTCGGCGGAACCCAGACGCTGCCACAGGCCCCGGCCCAACCCCAGACCACGACGGCCAGCACTTTGCCGCCGCTCAGCGGCACGGACACCTCCGCAGGGGTCACTGATTCCACGCTCGTCACTCCGGTGGTTACTCCCACGCCCGCGCCGACGCCGCCACCGGTCAGCCTGCCGACTCCCGAGATTTCTTATGGCATCCCTGTTCCGGGCAAACCCGGATTTGTCACAAGTCCGCATGCGCCCAACGCCGGCTTTGTCGACGTGCGCGGATTCCCTCCGGGCACGGAGGTCAAGGATCCCTATACCGGACGGATCTTCCTCGTTCCCTGACCGCGTATTTTCCGGCGTGAGGTTCCGCTCGCGGCTTGTCATGTTAGCCGCGTGATGAGCGGCCATAACACCACCGTTGCCGTTTTCGGTCCGGGCCTCATGGGAGGTTCGTTGCTCATGGCTCTGCGTGCCCGGCATCCGGGGACGAGCTTGCGCGTCTGGGGGCGCCGCGAGGAAGCACTGCAGCACCTGCGCGACCGGGGCCTGGCCGACTTTGCTTCCACCGATGCCGCGCAAACGGCGCAAGGCGCGGATATCGCCGTGCTCTGCGTTCCGGTCGACAAATTGGCGGAGGTTGCCGCCGCGGCCGCGCCGGGCGTCGGCCCGGAATGCGCCGTCACCGATGTGGGCAGCGTCAAAGCAAACGTGGTTGCGGAACTGGAGCGGATTTTTTCGCCCGACCGGAATTTCGTCGGCAGCCATCCGATGTGCGGATCGGAGGCTGCGGGCCTCGGAGCGGCACGCGCGGACCTTTATGACACCGCCCTTTGTGTGGTGACACCGACGCCGTCCTCCCGTCCGGAAGCGACACGGGTGGTGGAGGATTTCTGGCGCTCTGTCGGCATGCGGACCATCTCCATGCCGGCGGCAGCCCATGATCGCGCCGCCGCCGTAGCCAGTCATGTGCCCCACGTGGCCGCCGCTGTTTTGGTCAACTTGCTCGAGGACGAAAGCACGGAAGCGGCCGCCATGTGTGCGGGCGGTTTCCGCGACACCACACGGGTGGCCTCGGGTTCCCCCGAACTGTGGACCGCGATCCTCTCCTCCAACCGCGCGGAGGTGATCGCCGCTTTGGGCAAACTGGGCGATTCTGTGGCGGCGGTCCGCACCCTGCTGGAGCGGGAAGACACGCCGGCGCTGCGCGATTTTCTCGCACGCGCCGCCGCGCGTCGCGGACAAATCCCCGCCACGCCGTAACCATGGAAATCCGAGTCCAACGCGCGCCGCTCATCGAGGCGGACATCGAGGTGCCGGGCGACAAAAGCATCTCGCACCGTTCCGCCATGTTCGCCGCGCTCTCCGACGGCGCCTGCCGGCTGCGCAATTACCTTCCCGGGGAGGATTGCCTCGGCACCCTGCGCGTCCTGCGGCAACTCGGAGTGACGATCGAGAGCCTCTCGCCGAGCGAACATGTTGTCCATGGCTTGCGGGGACGTTTCAGCGAGCCGCAAGGCGACCTTGATTGCGGAAACTCCGGCACCACGATGCGCCTGATGTCCGGACTCCTCGCCGCGCAACCGTTCCGTTGCCGTCTGACCGGCGACGCATCCCTTTCGCGCCGGCCGATGCGGCGGATCATGGAGCCCCTGCAGCAAATGGGGGCCGTTTTCGAAGCCGAAGGAGAAGGTGGATGCCCGCCCCTCGTCATCCGCGGAACCGCCGGTCTCAGACCCCTCGCCTACCGCCTTCCCGTGCCCAGCGCGCAGGTCAAAAGCGCCATCCTGCTCGCCGGTCTCTTCGCCGACGGCGTCACCACCGTGGACCAGCCGGTGCCGACGCGCGACCACACCGAACGCTTGCTGGAATATTTCGGCGTGCCGGTGACGCGCGAGGGGACCAGCGTTTCCGTCCGCGGCGGCACGTTGCCCCGGGCCCGGGACGTGGACGTGCCGGGCGACGTCTCCAGCGCCGCCTTCTGGCTGGTGGCCGCGGCCACGCAACCGGGCTCCTCGGTGCGGGTCCGCAACCTCGGCTTGAATCCGACGCGCACCGGAATCCTCGCCGTGCTGCTTCGCATGGGAGCGAAATTGCGCGAAGAGGAAGAGACCAAGGGCCCCGGCGAGCCCTGCGGCCGGATCGAGATTGTCGGACGCTCCCTGCGCGGCACGGAAATCGGCGGCGCCGAGATTCCGAATGTCATCGACGAGTTGCCGGTTCTCGCGGTGGCCGGCGCGCTGGCCGGCGGCACCACCGTGATCAAGGACGCGGCGGAGTTGCGGGTCAAAGAGTCCGACCGGCTGGCCGTGGTCGCCCGCCACCTCGCGGCCATGGGAGCGGACGTCACGGAGCATCCGGACGGATTGGAAATTCGTGGCGGACGGCCTTTGCACGGGGCGCGCCTCGAAAGCCACGGCGACCACCGCATCGCCATGGCCTTCGCCATCGCGGGACTTTTCGCCGACGGGGAAACCGTCATTGAGGACGCCTCGTGCGTGGAAACATCTTACCCGGGGTTCGCCGGACAACTTGAACGCATCGCCCATGGCCGCCGCTGAGTCCCACCCAACGCCGGAAACGTCCGTCATCGCCATCGACGGTCCTGCGGCGTCAGGCAAGAGCACGGTGGCGCGTGCGCTGGCTTCCCGGCTCGGCTACCGGTTCCTCAACTCCGGCGATCTCTACCGGGCCATGACCTGGCACTGCCTGCACCACGGCGTCGATTGCCAGGATTCCGGAGCCGTCGCCTCGGCCGCCGGTCAGGCCCGGGTGGAGATCGGTTGCGACGGCGCGGATTACTATCCGCTGATCGACGGCGGGGATCCCCGTGCGCATTTGCGTTCGGAAGCGATCAACTCCTGCGTCTCCCCGGTTTCCGCCGTGCCGGCGGTCCGCTACATCCTCTCGGCGGCCATCCGGGCGCATGCGCAAGGACGCCGGACGGTGGTGGAAGGACGGGACATCGGATCGGCCGTGTTTCCCGAGACTCCCTACAAATTCTACATCGACGCCCCGCCGCAGGTCCGCCAGCGCCGGCGCCGCAACCAGGGACAGGTCGAGGAAATCGCCCGGCGTGACTTGATCGACTCCACGCGCAGCACGGATCCCCTCACCGTCGCTCCCGGCGCCACGGTCATCGACAGCTCGACGCTCGATATCCAAGGCGTCGTCGCCGCCATGTTGGACAAACTTGCCGGGCAGGGCCTCGGCTGCGCCATCGCCGCATGCAGCAGCAACGGATGACCCTCTGGTATCTGCTCGGCTATTCGCTGAGCAAGGCTCTGGCCAGGACCTTCTTCGGCTACCGGGTCATCGGCGCGGAGAACATGATCGAGGAAGGCCCGTGCATCATCGCGGCCAACCACTGCAGCTACCTCGACCCGCCACTTGTCGGTATCGCCTGCCGGCGGGCCATCCACTATCTGGCGCGAAAATCGCTGCTCGATCTTCCGCTTTTGGGTCCGATCCTTCCGGAACTCAACGTCATTCCGGTGGACCAGAAGAACGCCGACCGCAGCGCCCTCATGGGCGCGATCCGCGTGGTCCGCCACGGCGGTGCCGTGCTGATTTTTCCCGAGGGCACGCGCAGTGCGGATGGCGAACTCCAACCCGCCCGGCCGGGACTGGGCATGATCGCGGCGAAAACCGGGGCCCCGGTGGTGCCGGTTCTGGTGACTGGATCATACCAGGCCTTTCCCAAGGGGGCGAAGTTCCCCAAGCCGGCGCCGGTCGAAGTCAGGATCGGCCAACCGTTCTTCCCGCGACGCGATGCAGGTGAGGAGCGACCGGATTACGAGCTGATCAGCCGCCAAACTTTGCAGGCCATCGCCGCGCTCGGGGCTGAGGGGGAAGAGACTACTGCAACGGCTTGAGGTCGGCGTAGTTCGTCGTCACCGCCGAAGGGTTGGTTGCATCCGAGGCACGGCTGAAAGTGCCGCCATCGCCGCCCTTGCGGAAGACGATAAAACCTTTGTCTCCATAGGGAGCGTTGGTCGTCAATTTGCCATTTTCCCAGTTCTTGGTGATGAGGAAAGGGTGGTCGGAGGGCGAACTTTCCTGGGTCTCCATGATACTGAAGGCGATATTTTCGGCCGTGAAGTTCGATGATGTGGTCGGCACGATCACGCCCGGGGCGGCAAAGATTTTCCGCAAGTCGGACACCGTGAGGTATTTGTTGGTCATCAGTTCTTGGGTGAAAGTGTCCACGTTGAGCATCTGACCGTCCGAACCCATGGTCCATGCCGTTCCGCCACCCGCCGTCGTGGTGTCCATCGACATGGTCTGCGTGGCGATGGTCAATTGACGCGCGTTGTTCAGCGTCTGGGTCATCTGCCCGCGAACCAGCGCGCTGGAAATCGCCGGGATGGCCAGGGAAGCAAGGATGGCGATGATGGAAATGACAACGAGGAGTTCGATGAGGGTGAAGCCTCGCAGGGAGCGGAATGGGGATTTCATGGTCGGGATAAATAAACAGGCTTCGGGACCGGATGCAAATCCTATTCCGCCAGAAAGGCCACAACGGCCAGCGGCGGCAAGTTGATCCGGATGGAATGCTCCCGCCCCTGCCATGGGACGGGTTCGGAGCGGACGCCATCGAGGTTGCCGACATTGCTCCCGCCGTAAACTTCGGCGTCGGTGTTGAGGATTTCCCGGTAAACGCCGGGGCGCGGGACACCGACCCGGTAACCGTCCCGCACCACCGGGGTGGCGTTGACCGCAAAGAGCACGTGCTGGCCGCCGGAGGACTTGCGGAGGAAAGCCACAACGCTGTTGTCCGCATCGTGAAAATCGATCCACTCGAACCCCTCCTCGGTGTCATCCAGTTCGTAAAACGCGGGATGCTCCTTGTAGATGCGGTTGAGATCCCGCACCAGACGGCTCAGCCCGGCATGAAGAGGGAACTGCGTGAGGTGCCAGTCCAGGCTCTGATTGTAGCGCCACTCGTCCCACTGGCCGAACTCGCCGCCCTGGAAAAGCAGTTTCTTGCCCGGGTGCGCCCACATCAGTCCGTAGAGCAGGCGGAGATTGGCGAACTTCTGCCACATGTCCCCGGGCATCTTGCCCAGCAGCGCACCTTTGCCGTGCACGACTTCGTCATGGCTCAGCACGAGGATGAAATGCTCGTGGAACGCGTAGAGCAGCGAAAAGGTGATGCTGCCCTGGTGGTAGCGCCGGTGGACCGGGTCGAGACTCATGTAGTGGAGGAAGTCGTGCATCCACCCCATGTTCCATTTGAACCCGAAGCCGAGGCCGCCGAGGTAAGTCGGCCGGGAAACACCGGGCCAAGCGGTCGATTCCTCGGCGATGGTCATGATGCCGGGGAAGCGCTCGTAGCTGACCTCGTTGAAGCGCTTGAGGAAATAAATCGCATCGAGGTTTTCCCGCCCGCCGAAGCAGTTGGGCACCCATTGTCCGCCCTCGCGCGAGTAGTCGAGATAGAGCATCGAGGCCACGGCATCCACCCGCAGCCCGTCGATATGGTAGCGGTCGAACCAGAACAGCGCGTTGGCAATGAGGAAATTCCGCACCTCGTTGCGTCCGTAGTTGAAAATATACGTCCCCCAGTCGCGGTGTTCCCCCTGCCGCGGGTCGGCGTGCTCGTAAAGATGCGTGCCGTCGAACTCGGCCAGACCGTGCGCGTCTTTCGGGAAGTGAGCCGGCACCCAGTCGAGAATGACGCCGATCCCGGCCCGGTGGCAGTGGTCGATGAAGTGGCGGAATTCGTCCGGGTTGCCGAAGCGGCTGGTCGGCGCGTAATAACCCGCCACCTGGTAACCCCACGATCCGTCGAACGGGTGCTCGGCCACGGGCATCAGCTCGAGGTGGGTGAAGCCCATCTCAAGGCAGTAAGGAATGAGCCGGTGGGAAAGCTCGAGGTAACTCAACGGCCGGTTGTTGTCCTCGGCCATGCGTTTCCACGAGGCGAGGTGCACCTCGTAAATGCTGACCGGCTTCCTGTGCCATGCTTGCTCGGCGCGGTATTTCATCCAACCTTCGTCGGACCACTTGAAACGGTCGAGGTCGCAGACGATGGACGCGGTTTGCAACCCGTGCTGGCCGTAGAAGGCGAACGGGTCGCTCTTGAGGAAGACATCGCCGTGGCAACCTTTGATCTCGAATTTGTAATGCGCCCCTTCGCCGACGCCGGGTATGAAAATCTCCCACACGCCGCTGCCGAGGAGCTTGCGCATGACGTGCACGCGGCCGTCCCAGTTATTGAAATCACCGACCACGCTGACGCGTTGCGCGTTGGGCGCCCAGACGCAGAAGACGGTGCCGGCCGCGCCGTCGATCGTCCGGAGATGCGCGCCGAACTTTTCGTAAAGGTCCCAGTGGTTGCCCTCGGCATGCAGGTGCACGTCCGTGTCACCGAGGACGCGCCCGAAAGAGTAGGGATCGCGCGTCTCCCGCTCGGTGCCGTCGTGGTCCGTCACCCGGAGAGCATAGGGGAACTCCGGCGTGCCCGCGGGCAGGACAGCCTCGAAAAACCCCGCATCGTGCATCCGGACCGCCCGGAAGGTCCGCGTGCGGTCCGCCGTGTCGACCACCGTCACGGCGGCGGCGTCCGGCAGAAAAACACGCACCGCCAGCGATCGGCCCGCCCGGCGCATGCCGAGGGTGTGGAACGGGTCGGCGTGGCACGCTTCGAGAAAAGCCGCGAGTTCCTCGGGCGGGACGGTGGACTTGATCATGGCTCGGGGGCCGCGGACAAAACGCAGCCCGCCCTCAACCATTATCGGGGCCCGTGGCGGGCAGCAAGGGCGGTTGTCAGCCGACGCCACCCGCCGAGTTGGCCAGCGCCGCTTCTTCCTCGGGCAGGTAAGCCTTGAACCGGTTCTTGTCGATCGCCTTCATGAACGCCTCGTGCGGCGAGACACGACCCTGCTGGAGTTCCGCCCAGATGGCGTCGTCCATGAACTGCATGCCCTGCGCTTTGCCGCCGACAATGGCATCCTGCAGCTTCTGGGTCGCTCCCTCGCGGATGATGGCGGCCACCGCGCTGTTGACCACGAGGATCTCGTTGACCGCGATCCGGCCGCCGCCATCCTGCTTCTTCAGCAGGAGCTGGGCCACCACGCCGCGCAGCGAGGCGGCCAGCATGGTGCGGACCTGCGACTGCTGGTCGGAAGGAAAAACGTCGATCATGCGGTCGACCGTCTTGCGCGCGTTGTTCGTGTGCAGGGTGCCGAACACGAGCATGCCCGTCTCGGCGGCGGTCAACGCCAGCGAAATGGTCTCGAGATCGCGCATCTCGCCGACCAGCACGATATCGGCGTCTTCGCGCAGGGCGGCCTTGAGGCCGGCGGGAAAGTTGACCGAATGCTCCGGCACCTCGCGCTGCGTGATGATGCTCTTCTTGTTCGTGTGCACGAACTCGATCGGTTCCTCGATCGTCACGATGTGGCGGGCGAAGTTCGTGTTGATGTAATCCATCAAGGCGGCCAGCGAGGTGCTCTTGCCGGAGCCGGTCGGGCCGGTGACCAGCACGAGGCCGCCGCGCAGGTGGCCGAATTCTTTGATCACCGGGGGCAGACCGAGTTGGTCGAGCGTGGCGATGCGCGTGGGGATGAGACGGAAAACGGCACCGAGCCCGTGCACCTGCTTGAAGTAATTGCAACGGAAGCGGTTGTCCTCGTTCATCTCGTAGGCGAAATCCAGATCGCCTTTCAGCTGGTAACGCTCCCAGTTTTTCGGCGTGCAGATTTCGCTGAGCAGGTAATTCATCTCCTCCGAGGTGAGGATTTCCTCGCGGATGGGAATGACGTCGCCGTGGCGCCGGATTTTCGGCGGTTGCCCTTCGGCAAGGTGGAGGTCGGACGCCCCCGCGTTGATGAGGACTTCGAAGAACTGGTCGATGTAAGCCATGGGTCGGGTCAGATCATGCCGCAGATCTGCTTCATCTGCTGTTTTTGCTCCGCCCGGGACACCGCCTCGTCGGCCGAAATGAGACCCGCGGAGAAAAGCTCGGTCAGCGAATCGTCCATGAGCTTCATGCCGAGCTTCTTGCCGGTCTGGATGATTCCCGGGAGCATGAAGGTTTTGGCCTCGCGGATGACGTTGGCCACAGCCGGTGTGTTCATCAGCACCTCGATGGCCAGGGCGCGTCCCGACCCGTCGATTCGCGGCACCAACTGCTGCGAAATGATCCCGCGCAGGGATTCGCTGACCATGATGCGGATCTGCTCGCGCTGGTCGACGGGAAACACGTCGAGCACGCGGTCCAGCGTGCGGGCCGCGTTGCCCGTGTGCAGCGTGCCGAGGACGAGGTGGCCGGTCTCGGAGGCCGTGATGGCCAGGGAGATCGTCTCGAGGTCGCGCATTTCGCCGACCATGATGACGTCGGGATCCTCCCGCAAGGCGCCGCGGAGGGCCGCCCCGAACGATTCGGTGTGGGTGTGCACCTCGCGCTGGTTGACCTGGCAACCCTGCGGTGTGAAAAGGTATTCGATCGGGTCTTCGAGGGTGATGACATGCTCGCGGCGGGTGCGGTTCACCTCCTCGACTAGGGCGGCCAGCGTCGTGCTCTTGCCGCTGCCGACCGATCCCGTGACCAGCACCAGGCCGTTTTGGTATTGGGTCAGCATCTTGAGCTGCTGCGGCAGGCCGAGTTCGTCCATCGTCCGCACATGCGTCTGGATGATGCGGAAGACCAGATCGTAGCCGAGCCGGTGCCGCACCACGCTGGTGCGGTAACGCCCGTTTTCGTTGGAGTAGGCGAAATCGACGTCGCCGCGTTCCTCGAGGAGAGTTTTCTGCGCGTCGTTGAGGAACCCCATGGCCAGGCGCTCGGTGTCGGCCGCGGCGAGCCGGTCGGCCTGCAGCCAGATGGGCTCGAGTGTGCCGAAACGACGCCAGATCGGCACCACGTTGACGCTGAGATGGATGTCCGAGGCCCCGGACTCCTTGCCGATGGCAAGATACTGGTCGACGTGCGCGAGAGCGTGGACGGTCGGGGGATGTTCCTCGACGACCTCGACGGTTGCAGCGACAGGGGAATCGGACACGGCGGCGGAAATTCTACGGCTTGCGGCCCGAGCGCAAACTCAAAATAAGCGGCACCAGTTGGGTCAGCGTGCCCGGCAGGAGCTTGAGCACGACCGGAATCCAGAACCCGGCCCCGCCCGCGGAGGCCTGCGGTGCCCCGCCCGACGAACCGCCGCCGGCCGGAAGGCGCAGGAAGCGGGCCACGGCGAATCCGGCCACCGACGCGCCCGGCAGCCACCATTTCCAGTCGCGGGCCACCTCGCCGCGCAGCTGGTTGAGCGGATTGGCGGCGGCGGCCAGTTCGCGGACCTTGGAGTGCAATTCGCCGCCAGCCGCTTCCAATTCCCGCACGTAGTCTTCCCGGTTCATGAGAGTCTTTGCATCTCGCGACTCAGCGCTTCACGGGTCCCCGGAAAAAGCGGTTTGGCCGCGCGCCCGCGCAGGACGAGCGCCAGGACCACGGCGAGAATGACATGGAACAGGCACAGACCGAAAAGTGCGGCCAGCCATCCGCCCCCGAGCCATCCGACGAGCAACATGGTCGCGCCGAGCAGCAGGAACAAGTAGGCGAACACGGCAGCGACGATCACCGCCACGGCCAGAGCACCGAGCAGCAGGGCCTGCGCGCCGGTTTCGCGCAGTTCCAGACCGAGCAGGCCGGTCAAGGCCTGCAGGAAACGAACCAAGGCCGCGTTGAAAGCGCCGGCCGCGGCTGGCAAGCCGGGGGTCTCCGGCACCTCCTCGGGGCGGTCCGCGCCGGGTGATGCGTTCATGCGCCGCGCGTTCAGCGACGCATGATGACGCCCAGGATGAATCCCGCGGCGAGGGCGATTCCGACGGCCTGCAGGGGATTCTCCCGGATGTAGTCCTCCCCGTCTTCGGAAAGGGTGCGGGCGCGGCCGGTCGTGTCGGACCAGGCCTGGTTCGCGCGCTCGCGGTATTCCCCGGCACGCTGGTTGAAAGTCTCGCGCAGGTCGTGCAATTTGGCACTGGCCGCTTCCTTGAACTCGCTGGCCGCCTCCGTGGCATGCGTTTTGCTGCTTTTGAACTTCTCGGCAGCCTGTTTGGCTTCTTTTTCGCTCATAGTTTTATTGGTTTCCAGACCTTCAAAGTTCGCAGATCGGACCCGGTGTGGCAAGTGCCCGGCATCGTTTTTCTTGAAGCGAACGTATCCTTGGCGGACAAATTGCCGCTCATGACCGCCGCCGCGACCCGCCAAACCGACCACCTGCCGCCCGAGTTGGTGGCGCGGGTCGAGGAAACCATCACCCACTATCCGGTATCCCGGCGGAGCGCCTCGGTCCCGCTGCTTCACCTCTGGCAGAACCACTTCGGCTACGTCGACGACAGCGGGGTCGATTGGATCGCGCGCAAACTGGACCTCGAACCGATCAACATTCTCGAACTCGTCACCTTTTACCCCTGGTTCCGCCAGACCCCTCCCGGCCAGACCACGATCCGCGTCTGCCGGACTTTGTCCTGCGCCATGGCGGGGTCCCATGAGGTGCGCGAAGCGCTCCTGCAGGCCGCCGGCGCGATGGACGCGCCGGATCACGGGCACGGGGTGAACAGCCCGGACGGCAAATACACCATCGAGTTCGTCGAATGCCTGGCCAGCTGCGGCACGGCGCCCGTGGCGCTGGTCGGCGATCACCTCGTGGAGAGACTCCGACCCTCCGATGCCGCCGCCGTTTTGCAGGATTCCGGGCGCGACAACGCCGCGGCGCGGCGTACTCCCCACCCGCTCGAGCGCCGCATGATCCTGAAGAACGTCGGCCGCGAGGACTATGACACTTCCCTCGACTGTTACCTGCGCCACGGCGGCTACGAGTCGCTGAAAAAAGCGCTGAAGATGAAGCCGGAAGAAGTGACCGCCGAGGTCAAAGCTTCCAACCTGCGGGGCCGCGGCGGCGCGGGCTTCCCCACCGGCGTCAAATGGGGATTCATCAAGCGCGACGACGGCAAGCCGCACTATCTCGTGGTCAACGGGGACGAATCCGAGCCCGGCACTTTCAAAGACCGCTACATCCTGCACCAGGACCCGCACCAGCTTCTCGAGGGCATGATGATCGCCGCCTGGGCGCTCAACGTGCACCTCAGCTACATCTACATCCGCTGCGAGTTTCCCGAAGCGGCGCGCATCGTGGAAAAAGCCATCACCGAGGCCCGCGCGGCAGGCTTCATCGGCAAAGACGTCTGCGGGAGCGGATTCGATTGCGACATCTTCGTGCACCAGGGCGCCGGCGCCTACATCTGCGGCGAGGAGACCAGCCTGCTCGAATCGCTCGAAGGCAAGCGCCCCTACCCGCGGATCAAACCGCCTTTTTTCCCCGCCGTCTTCGGCCTCTACAATTGCCCGACCATCGTCAACAACGTCGAGTCGCTCTGCCACGTGAAGCACATCATCGCCCTGGGTGCGGCCGAATTCGCCAAACTCGGCTCTCCCGGCGACGGCGGCACGCGCACCTTGTGCGTCAGCGGCGACGTGCAAAATCCCGGATACTACGAACTCGGGTGCGGACAGGTCACCGTCGGGCAACTCATCAACGAAGTCTGCGGCGGACTCAAACCCGGCCGTACCTTGAAGGCCATCATTCCGGGCGGGAGTTCGGCCAAGGTCCTGCGGGCCGGCGAGAAATACAAAATGAAGCGCAAGACCGCCGACGGCGCCGAGGAGACGGTCGAGGTAGACCTCATGGATCTCGTGCTCGACGCCAACTCGCTGGCCGCCGCCGGCTCGATGATCGGCAGTGCCGGCGTGATGATCCTCGACGACTCGCGCGACATGCTCTGGGTGCTGAACAACATCAACGATTTCTACGCCCACGAAAGCTGCGGCCAGTGCACCCCCTGCCGCGAGGGCAGCCTGTGGATGTCGAAAGTCACCACCCGCATGCTCCACGGCGATGTCAAAACGACCGACGCCAGCCAGCTGGTCGGCATTGCCGACCACATCGCCGGCCGCACGGTTTGTGCCTTCGGCGAAGCCTGCGCCTGGCCGACCCAAAGCTTCGTCGCCAAATTCCGCGAGGAATTCGAGCCGCGCGGCGCCGGCCGCTGAGCACCGTCAGGCCGCGGGATGCAGACCGCGGACATCTTCGGAAGAAAACCCGGGGCGTCCTCCGGTGAGCGACCGCAGGACGTTGCGGAAATTCAAGCTGTGGCCGCGTGCACCGAGGCGGGGGATGAGAAAAGGATCCACGCCGGCCCGCGCGATGCCGGGAACGGTCGTGACCGCCGTCTCGAAGCCGGCCTCCGCCACCATGTCTCGCACCGCGGGGGAGACTTCGCCGTAGGGATAGCAGAAATGTTTCACCGCGAAGCCGAAGCGGTCCTCCAAGGCCTTCTTGCTCCCGGCAATTTCCTCCCGGGCCCGCGCCGCCGGAATTTCCGTCAGCACCGGATGCGTGCGGGTGTGCGCGCCGATCTGGTGGCCGGCAGCCAACCACTCGCGGATCTCCGCCTCGTCCATCAGCCGGTCGGGCACTTCCCCGAGGTCCGTATCCCAACGGTTGATCCCGCCGAGCAGGTCGGAGACGAGGTAATTGATGGCCGTGAAGCCGTGGCGCGCCAGGACCGGCGAGGCGGAACGCTGCACGCTGGCACTGCCGTCGTCGAAGGTCAGCACCACTTCCTTTCCGCCGCCTCCCTCCAAACACGCGTCCGGACCGACCGTGCGGAATCCGTCCGCCCGCAATTCCGCCATCTGCGCGGCGAAGAGCCGCGGCGGGATGAAGGTGGACCTGACGCGCGCGCGGAGCGGCTTGCGCACCACTTTGTGGTAGCACAGCACGGGCCGGCCGTGGCGGAACAATTCGCGGAACGGCGCCAGTTCGGCGTAGTAGATCGTGGTCTTCACGGCGCGGGGCGGCGCGATTCCCCCGGGGTCACTCCGGCAGGGTGTAGACAATGCGGCCGCACTGCTCGCAGGAGACGACTTCGTTGCCGACCTTGGCGTCACGCAATGTGGCGGGGGTGACGGTCATGTGGCAACCGGAGCAATGGTTGCCCTCGAGGGGAACAACGGCGCGGCCCGCTTTCGAACGGAAAAGCTTCTCATACAACTCGAAGAGGTCCTCGTCGGCCGCCTGCACCTCCGCGGCGATGGCGTCGCGCTCGACCCGGACCTCGTCTGCCCGCCCCTGCAACACCCCGACCTTGTCGTCGGCGGTTTTCATCAGCGCCGCGACGCGGTTCTTTTCGGCCGCGTGCTTCTGCTCCGCCGAGGCGATGGACGGCTTGAGGTCCTCCAGTTCCTGCATCAGCTCGAGTTCGCGGTCCTCGATGGCGGTGATGTCGGCCGCGGCGCGCTCGATCTCGTGCTTGAGCGCGGCGTATTCCTCGTTCTTGCGCGTTTCGAGCTGCTGGGTCTGGTATTTGGCGATCTGCACACGTTTGCCGTCCGCCTCGACCTCGAGGCGCTTGCGCTCGACCTCGATCTGCGTGGCGCGGGATTTGTCGCTTTCGAGCGTGCGCTGCGCGGACTCGAGTTCACGCTGCAGCGCGGCTTTCTCGCCGGGCACGGAGTTGATCTCGTGGAGAAAAGTCTGCAACCGCTGGTCGCGCTCCTGCAGGAGGAGGAGTTTCTCCAGAATGACCACCATTGGCCATCTTCTAGGCTTTTCCCCGCGGCGCGGCCAGCCAGAATTCACCGCCCCCGCGCCGAACCATGCCCGCTTCGTCCGCCGTCTCCGCTCCCGCCCCTCCCGAACGCGGCACCGGCGGGGTCTACCAACCGCAGTTGGACGGGCTGCGCGCGGTGGCCATTATTGGCGTGCTTGGCCACCACTTCGGGTTGCACATCCCGGAATTTTTCGAATACGGGCCGATTGCCGTCCGGTTGTTCTTCGCCCTGACCGGATACTTCATCACGCTTTGGCTCTGGCAGGCGCAGGACGGGGCGCACGCCGCGGGTTGCGGGGTGTGGAGGGCTTTGCCGGTGTTCCACGCACGCCGGCTGCTGCGTATTCTCCCGCCCCTTTATCTGTCCCTCCTCATCGCCGTGCTGCTCGGACTCGGCGAGGTCCGCACCAGCCTCGGATGGCATCTGGCCTTCCTCTCCAACTTCCACGTGGTGCACACCGGTTATTGGCCGGAAGTCACCTCGCACTTGTGGTCACTGTCCGTGCAGGAACAATTTTATCTGCTCTGGCCGGTGGTCATCCTGCTCACGCCGCGGCGGTGGTTCCTGACGGTCTTGGGCGCCGCGGCGGTCGTTGCTTTCGCCTACCGCCTCGGCTGCGTGCTCGGCGACATCAATCCGGTCGTCCGCTGGACCATGGTCTTCGGTTCCCTCGACTCCTTCGCCACCGGGGCGTTTGTCGCCTGGCTCGGCCGGGGCAGGCTCGGCACAGTCATTATGACAGACCGGCAACGCTGGTCCATCGGGGTCCTCGCTTTTTTCTGCCTCCTCGTCGCGCGTTGGCTCCGCTATTTCCCGCAGACCGACCCGTGGATCGCCACCATCGAAATCTGGGAGGCCGTCTTCATCGGCTGGATCATCGCCGCCACCGCCCAGGGCTGGACCGGATGGTTCGGCCGCTTCCTCGCCTGGCCGCCGCTGGTCTACATCGGGAGAATCAGCCTCGGCGTCTATCTTTACCACGTGCTCGTGCACATTCTCCTCGGACCATGGCTGGATCGGGCGGGCATCACCTCCGCGGCGCACAACACCCTCCGCGTCTGGTTGCTCGCCGGGTTGTCCATCGGCGCCGCCGCGCTCTCCTGGCACCTGCTGGAAAAACCGCTGGCCAAGTTCAAGCCGCGGTTGGCCCGCGGGAAGCAAGGCGATCAGTAATCCTTCGCCTCTACCTGGCGGAACCGCCCGTTGTTGCGCCGCGACAGGCTCTTGAGCAGGTCCTCTTCCTCCTCGCGCGCCTGGGTGGTGAGGAAGTGGATGACATGGATGCGGGCCGGTTCGTCCAATTCTTCCTGCAGGTCCCTGACCATGCCGAGCAGGTCGCGTTCCTCGATTGTGGAGCTCTCGAAGCCGAATTCGCGGCTGGTCTGGACGTTGCGGCTCATTTCCCCGTCGCTGATCAGGAAAACGGTGGACGGCTGCATGGAAAGCGCCTGCTTCAGCGCGGTATCCGTCCGCGTCCCCCCGCCCTCGTAGAGCGCGGTGCCCATGCGGCGGTAGGTGGTCTTGAAGGACTTGCGGCCGCCGCCGTCGACTTTGGCGATCCACGCGGCCGCCCGGGCTTTGTTCGACTCGCTGGCCGGCTGCGGCTCGGGGAACAGGGCGACCGAACCGCCCTCGTAGATGATGACATTGAAAAGCGTGTTGATGCCGAGGCCGCCGACGAGTTTCGACGCCTCCGCTTTGACCGCTTCGAATTTCCCCGGCTGGCGCTCGAACATCGTTCCGGAGACGTCTATGACAATAATCACGCGCGTGGCCAGGTCGGAGATGCCGAAAAAGCTCACCGCCGAGCCCCGCCCTCCTCCCCCCGCCGCGGTGCCGGCACCGGCCCCCGCCGCGCCGACGAAGGTGTCGATCTGGCCGGAGACCAGGTCGCCCGGATCGAGGGCGGCCAAAGCGTCGAGCGGCATGGCCGGCAGGTCGGGCAGCGAAAATTCCGCCGGACGGGCGGTCGACATTTTGTCCGCGAAGGTCGGCTTCGGCTTGAGCGCGTCGAATTGCTCCATGTTCATGCGGTGCTGACGCTCCTCGGCGGCGATGCGGATTTCCCTTTTCACCTCGAACGTTGCGGGCGTCGGCAACAGGTAGCGCGCCACGATCCAGAGCCCGGCGAGGAGGGCGGCGAGGACATGCAGGGCAACGCTGGCCACGATGACGGAAACGATGATGTTCCGCCGGCGCGCCCTGGCCGCCTGCTGGGGATCGAGCACCGGCGGCGTCATGGTCCTACATTTCCTCCCCTGCGCTGTCGGAAAATGTCACGCCGGTGATGTCCGCGCGCGCACAGGCGTTGAGCACGTCGACGATGCGCTGGTGGTTGGTGCCGTCGGCGGCATCGAGGGTCACGAGTGCTTCGCTTTTGTTGGCGTCGGCCGACTGCTTGAAGCGCTTGAGCGTGCCGACCAGTTCCCCGAGCTGGCTGTCGGCCGGCGCGCCGAGCACGGAGTCGTTCAGCATGATGCTCCCGTCGTCTTCGATGCGGATGCGCTGTTCGTCGGGCAGATCGAGGGCTTCCTCCTGGGCCACCGTTCCGGGCAGCCCGAGGCTGATGTCGCTCTCCTGCTTGACGGGTTTGGCCGTGACCATGAAAAAAACCAGGAGCAGGAAGACCATGTCGATCATCGGCCCCATCTGCATCTCGACGAGCTGGTGGTCGCGGCGGCGGATTCGCATGACTCAGGATTGGTAGCTGCCGAAGATGACGTCGATCGCCCCGGCATCGGCGGCCATTTTCATGACTTCCTTGATTTGCTTGCCCGGCGTGTTTTTGTCCGCCCGGATGTAAAGCCGCAGCGGCGGGAAATTTTCAAAACGCTTTTTCAGGTAGCCGGCGAGGGCTTTCTTGTCCGCCGGGGTCTGCCCGATGAAATAGCGGCCCTCCCCGTCGATGCTGATGATGTCGCGGTTGCTCACCTCCGGCGGGATGACCGCATTGCTGGCCACCGGCAGCTTGATCTCCTCTTTGATCTGCTCCTTGGAAATCTTCGTCGTGACCATGAAGAAGATGAGGAGGAGGAAGGTCATGTCGATCATCGGCGCGAGCTGGAAGCCCACGTCGTCCTCGGAGCGGCGGATGATTTTCACGGCGGTGGCCGGTCCCCTATTGCGCCGCTTCGGGCGGGTGCGTGGCGCCCTCCAGCTTCAGCTCGCCCGAAAGGATATCGATCATGAAGGTGACCTGTTTCTGGATGTTGCCGATGGCAACTTGCAGGAGGTTGCGGAAGTAGAAGTAGAGGAACATCGCGGGAATGCCGACGATGAGTCCGCCCGCGGTGGTCAGCATGGCCTCGCCGATGCCGCCCGCCAGATCCTGCGGCTCGCTCCGTCCGGCCGCCAGCTGGTCGAAGCTCTGGATCATGCCGGTGACCGTGCCGAGCAAGCCGAGCATCGGCGCGATGGTGGCGAAGATGTTCAGGTAGTTGACCCAGATCATGAGCCGCGTTTCTTCCTGCACGAGGGTCTCGCCGGCGGACTGTTCCATGGACGCTTTGTTGGCCAGGTCGCGTTCGAAATTCACTTTGAGCAGCGCGGAGGACATCGTGTTGGCGAAGATATTCGGCGAGCTTTGGCAGAGTTGGTAGGCGGAGTTGGCGTCGTGCCGCTGCATGTATTGCGAGACGGCGTCGACCTGCGCTTTCGGCATCATCTTCCTCTGGTTGATCTGGAGGAAGCAGTAGACGCCGACCGCGATGGTGCCGACCGAGCAAAGCATGATCGGCCACATGAGGGGACCGCCGGCGCGGAAGAGATCGAGCAGGCTCTTCTCGACGGCGGGTGGCGGCCCGGGCGGCGGGACGGGGGGTGTTTCCTCCTCGGCCCGGAGAGAAACAAGGCCGGCCATGGCCAGGACAGCGGGCAGCAGGAGACGGAGGAGGAGGCGGTGGTTTTTCGCGTTCATGGTTCGGGCTTTTCTTTCTGCAGAGCCTCGCGCGCGGGGGCGGCGTGGCGGGTCTGGGGATACATCGTGGTGATATCGGTGGCAACTTCGCGTGCCGCGGCGGGTTGGTCCGCGAGCAGATACGCTTCGCGCGCCAGCCAAAGACCCTTGGCGGCCTGCTCTTGCGCAGTGCCGTGGAAAAGAAACGGATGGAGCGCCAGATCGAGGGCCTCGTTGAGCAGTTTGTCGCGCTCCGCGCGCACCGGCGGGTCCTCGGTCCAACGCGGATTTTCCCCGAGCAATTCGCGCAGGGCGGCGAGCCGCGTTTCCGCCAGAAGCAATTTGGTGTCGAGGAGGAGACCGGGGTCCTCCGCCCGCAAGGCCAAGGCTTCGGCTTCGCGCGAAACTTCCTCGGCCTGTCCCAGAGCGAGCATCGCCTTGAGGCGTCCGCGCATGGCGCTCTCGCGATCGGATTCGTCCCACGCCTCGCTTTCGACCCGCGTGAACAGCGAGAGGGCCTCGCGGTGGCGGTTCGGATCCTCCGAGAGCAGAAGAATGTCGCCATAGACGATGCCGGCCTTGGCGGCCGGCGATTCCGGCATGGCAAGGAAAGGTTCCATCCTCTGCCAGAGAACGCGCGCGAACGCCGTGCGGCCGATGACCGGGTCTTTGCTCACCGCTTCGAGATCGGCATCCGGGCCGAAGACGATCCGTTCGACATCCGCACGATTGATCGAAACGGTGGCCGCGGGTTGTCCGGCCACCGGTGCAGGGATACTCAAACGGAACACCTTTTCGTCCGCGCCGACCACGCGGCCCGCCCGCACCGTGCCGTCGGCCAGTTCGACGCTGTCTTGGGCCGAAGCGACGGCGAGGACGGAGGCCAAGGCGAGCAGAGCGGCGGGACGAACGATCATGACGCCTCCTCCTTTGCCGGAGCGAACTTCTTCAGCCGCTCCCGCGCCTGCTCCGCTTCCGGCAAGGCCGCGAGATCTTCGCTCGCGGCCAGTTCCTCGTAGGTCTTGCGCGCTGCCTCGCGGTCGTTGATTTGCTCGAAGGCATCGCCGCTGCGCAGGTAAGCCTTGGCGGCGGCCTCGCGCCATTTGCCGTAGAGGACATAGATGCGCTGGTAGTAGGGAATGGCCCTCCGCGGTTGGTTGCGTTGCATCTCCAGTTCGCCGAGAGCCAGCAGTGCCTGCGCTTTGAGTTTGCCGGAAACATTTTCCACCCCGAGCAAACGCGTGTAGGAGGCGGCAGCTTCGTCCAACCTTCCCTCGCCGGCTTCGAGCCCGGCACGGGTCATGAGAACGTCGCCCATCAGCGGCGACCAAGGTGTATCCCGCTCGAGGCGCGCGTAATAGTCGAGAGCGGTCTGGGTGTCCTGCCGCTCGAGCGCGAGTCCGGCCAACGCCCCGAGAGCCCGGTCTTTCTGGGGAGCGCGCGGGTGCCATTTGAGCAGGTCACGGTAAAGACCGGCGCCCTTTTCGCGGCGGCGCGCCGCCTCGGCGGGATCGCTCTCGGCCGCTGCCGCGAGCAGTTGCGATGCGGCACAGTCCGCCAGCACCACGGAGCCGGTCACCGCCGGGTTGACCAGCACCGAAGCCTCGCGCAGCAGGGCCTGCGAAAGCTCCGGGTCGGATTTCTTCACCGCCTGGGACAGAGCCCAGATCGTGCGCACGGCCAGGACCTCCTGCTGCCCGGCTTCCGCCGCCGACCGCATGGCGCGCAATTCGGACAGGTGATCGAGCTTCTCCTGATCGCCCCGGTAGAGCCGGCCCAGACCGAGGAACAAATCCTCCACCGCATGCGCCTCGGGATCATTGCCGAATTTTCCGATCGCCGTCCGGTATTCCTCCTTTGCTTTTTCAGTCTGGTCTTCCTGACGCCAGGACGTGCCGATGAGGAAGAGGGCCTCGGCGGCGCGCGGACTGTGCGGATGCTGCGCGAGGTAAGTCCGCATCAGATCGCGCAATCCCTCGCTGTCCTCCTCGAGTTTCAAGACCTTGGCCAGTTTGAATTGCGCCTCTTCGTGGAATCGTCCGGCCTTGCCGTGTATGCTGGCATAAATTTTTTTGCCCTCGTCGGACTTCGCCTGCGCCAGCAGGGCATCACCGAGCAGAATGCGGGCTTCCGCGTTCTCCTCCCCGTCCGGATATTGCTCCAGGTATGCGGCAAGTTCCTTCTCCGCGATTTCGTAGTCGCGCATGGATTGCGCGCAGTAAGCGTGGCGGAAAGCCGCCGGGCCGTGCAGCACGCCCTTGGGATACCGACCGGGGATAGCCGCCAGCACCTCGCGCGCTTCGGGGAATTTCTTGGCGAAGGCCAGCGCCGAACCCCGCCAATAAGCGGCCGGTTCGCCGAGGTCGTGATCCGGGTACTTCCCGCCGAACTCGGCAAAAAGCCCGGCCGCCTCGTCGTTGCGCTCGGCCAGCAGGAGAGTGAAGCCTTTCATGAAGAAAGCGTGGGGAGCCTGTTCGGACTTCGGGAATCTTTCCACCACTTCGCCGAACGTGGCCAGCGCCGCCTCGTGGTCGCCGCGCTTCTGCTCCGCCATCCCCTGCAGATAGAGGACCAGCGGAAGCTGTTCGGACTCTGGAAACCGCGCGGCGAAAAGTTCGGCGGTTTCCGCCGCTTTGTCATAGCGCTCGATGGCCATCCAGCTTTGCAGGGTGGTCAGGGAAGCCTGTTCGACCAGCGGGTCGCTCTCCATTTCGCGCAGCATGTCGTCGAGCAGGAGCGCGCACTCCCGGAAGCGGTCTTGCTGGTGGAAAGCGCCGGCCAGGCGGAAGCGAACGGAAGCATCGAACGAGGGAATTTTGCCGAGCCTGGCCAGTTCCGCCTCGGTCTCGCGCGCCACTTGGCGCGCCTGCGCCCGGGCGAAGATGTCGGCGTCCGGCGCCGCCTCGAGGACGGCCAGCTCTTCCTTCGTTTCGACCAGACGTCTCTCCTGGTGTGCGACCAGCCGTTCGCGGGGCCAGATTGCCTGGAAGGCGCGGATGGCCTCGCGCGGCTTGCCGTCCTCGAGGAACTTTTCACCCAAGGTCATGGCCAGCGTCTGGAAGGTGGCGATCTGCGTGATCCGGTCTTGCCGGGGCGCCTCCGCCGCAAGCAACTCGAGCGCGGCGGCGTCCTCGCCGGTCTCGATCAGCGTGTGCAATCCGAGCACGGCAGCACGGCCGCGGTGGGGACTGTTCACGTCGGAACGGATCGCTTCGAAAGCGCCGGCCGCTTCGCCCTTCTTGCCCCGCACCATGAGCGAGGTCGCCGCGAGCAAGGCCGCGTCCTGGCGCCGCCGGGACCCGGGGAAACTGGTGAGAAATTCCTCCAACGCCTCGTTGGCCTGATCGTGGTTGCCCACCTGCATGAGCGCGACTCCGCGCCAAAAGGCGAGGTTCTCCTGCTTGTCCGGCGTGATGTCCTTGAGCAGTTGCGCTTCCCCGATGACTTCGATTGCGGCGTCGAATTTCTGCGCCTGCATCAAAGCGGCCGCGAGGTTGTAACGCACGTGCGGCAGATCCGGTGCGGCTTCCGGCGAGCTGCCGAAGTCGCGGAGAAAGCCCTCGTATCCGGCGACCGCGTCGGGGTAGCGCTTTTCGTTGTAAGCTTTGTCCGCCTGGATGATGACATCGCGCGCCGTGCCGGTTTCGGGCGCATCGACTTGCGCCGGGAGCGGACCGGAGACCGCCAGCCACCCACCCAATAATGCGGCGGTCCATGCTCTCCGGACGGGTCTCACCCCGCGAAACTGCCCCCGGCGCACGCTGCGGCGCGAGGCCAAAATTGCGTTCCCGCCGGGCGCCCCGATGGCAAGATGTCCCCCATGACCGCCCACCCGCTCGAGACCATGCTCCTCGCCTGGATCCGGAGCCCCGACACGCGCTCCCCCGGCGAAGTGCTGCCGGAATTGCATGCTTCCCACTTTCGCCGCAACGCAGCTTACCGTGCCTTTTGCCGGAGTCTGGGCGTGCCGGAACAGGTTGCCGACTGGCGGCAGATCCCCTGCGTTCCGCAGGACGCCTTCAAGCATGCCGACCTGCGCAGTTTTCCCCCGGAAGAAACGATCAAGACCTTCCGCACGAGCGGCACCACGGGCGAGGGTTTCGGCCAGCACCATTTCCGCACGCTCGAAATCTACGAGGCGGCGGTGCTCGAAGGATGGCGCCATGCCGGGCTGCCAACCGGACCGTTCCTCGTCATCGCGCCGCATCCCGACGAATCCCCGCATTCCTCGCTCAGCCATATGCTGGCGACGCTGGCTCCGCGCGAGGCTTTCATCGCGCCCGGCGGCGAGATCGACTTCGACCGGTTGCGCGCAGCCACCACATCCGTGTGCCTGCTCGGCACCGCGCTCGGGTTCCTGCACCTCTGTGAGCAACTGGGGGACCGGAGACTCGGACTTCCGCCCGGCTCGACGGCCATGGAGACCGGCGGTTACAAAGGCAGCGGACGCAATATCTCGCGCACGGATCTTTACGGCAGAATCTCGCACGCCCTCGGCATCGCACCGGAGGACATCATCAACGAATACGGCATGACCGAGCTCAGCTCCCAATTCTACGCGCGCGGTCCGCGCGGCCGGCACCACGGACCGCCGTGGGCCTGCGCCATCGTGGCCGATCCTGTCACTCTGCAGGAAGTCGGGGAGGGCGAGACCGGGATCTTGCTCGTTTACGACGCGGCCAATGTCGGGTCGGTCGCCGGCATCCGCACACAGGACCTGGCGATCAGGCGGGAGGGTTCATTCGAACTGCTCGGGCGCGACCCTGCCGCCCTGCCGCGCGGTTGTTCCCGGGCCGCGGACGAATGGTTGGCACGATGACCACAACCGAAAGAGCCCACGCCCTCGCGGCCGCCGCGGAACCGTTCCGCGCGCTGCTCGGTCCCACCTCGGCCGCGGACTTGCTCGCGTGGGTCGAGGCCGAGTTGGGTTCGGCCGAAGCTTTGGATCGATGGGTTCCGCACGGGCGTGCGCGGACCAAAGCCTTGGCTCCCGGCACGATTCTGCACGTGGTCAGCGGCAACACGCCGCACGCCGCGCTGCAAACCCTCATCGGAGGCCTGCTGCTGGGAAGTCGCAACCTGGTGAAACTGCCGCGCAACGGCCTTGCCGAAGTGGACGGATTCCTCTCGCGCTTGCCGAAAAGCATGCAGGCCTTGGCCGAATCCTCGAAAGATCTGCCCGATTCCTGGCTGTCGTCGGTCGATGCCGTGATCGTCTACGGGTCCGACGAAACCGTCTCCGCGCTGCGCGCCCGGACGCCGGCCGGAAAAATTTTCATCGGCCACGGGCACAAAGCGAGTCTCGGCATCGTGTGGGACGATCCGGAATTCGCCTCCTGCGCGGGCGCGGCGCGCGATGCGTCGCTCTTCGACCAGCAGGGCTGTCTTTCCCCGCAGGCTTTTTACGTGCGGGAAAGCCGCCCGGGCTTCGTCCGTGCTTATGCCGAACATCTCGCCTCGGCCATGGAGCACTTCAACCGCACGCATCCACGCGGTCCGCTCACGTTGGAAGAAAAAGCAGAGATCGCCAACCTGCGCGCCGCTTACCGCTTCCGCGCCGCGGGCGATTTGCGCGTGGCACTTTGGGAAGGCGGCGGCAACCTCGATTGGACGGTCATTTACGAGGAAGACCTTTGGTTCAACGCCTCGCCGCTCAACCGGGTGATTTTCGTCAAACCGCTGCCGGAGGATCTGGCCGATGCGATGGGTCCGGCCGCCGGCCATGTCGGTGCCATCGGACTTTTTCCCTGCACGGAGGAACTGGCCGGCCGCTTCGCCGCCCTGCGACCCTCGCGGATTTGCCCGGTCGGACGCATGCAGGATCCGCCCTGGACATGGCATAACGGCGGAGTGGCGTCTCTGGCTTCTTTGGTCAAGTGGGTTGATTTCGAGCCGCCCAGCGGCTTGACTGCCTGACCGCATGGCCAAAGAAGAATCCATCCCCGCCGAAGGCGTAGTCGTCGAAGTGCTTCCCGGCACGATGTTCCGCGTCAAATTGGCCAACGACAAAGTGGTCCTCGCCCACATCGGCGGCAAGATGCGCAAGCACTTCGTCCGGATCGTCCCGGGCGACAAAGTGCAGATGGAAATCTCGCCCTACGATCTTTCCAAGGCGCGGATCACTTACCGCGAGCGGTAAAAACAGACCGCTACCGGTCGCACTCGCCCATGACAAAGTCGATGCTGCCGAGGATGGCCGGCACATCGCTGACATAATGGCCGGGCAGGAGCGAGGGCACGATGCTGAGGTTGGCGAAACTGGGCGCGCGGATTTTCAGGCGGTAAGGCACTCCGCCGCCTTTGCTGTGGATGTAAAAGCCCAGCTCGCCCTTGGGATTTTCCGCACCGAAGTAAACGTCGCCGGCCGGCGCGTCGATGCCTTGCGTGGTGATGATGAACTGGTGGATGAGTTCCTCCATCTTGGTCATCACATCGGTTTTCTTGGGCAGAACGTTTTTCGGGTCCTCCACGTGGATCGGGCCGGACGGCATTTTGTCGAGGGCCTGCCGGAGAATCCGCGCGCTCTGCCGCATTTCTTCCATGCGCACCAGGTAACGGTCGAAGCAGTCGCCGACCGAGCCGATCGGCACGTCGAAATCGTATTGCTCGTAGCTCAAATACGGATGGGCCTTGCGCAAGTCGTGGTCGACGCCTGAGCCGCGCAGGTTCGGGCCGGTCAGCCCGTAGGCGATGGCGTCTTCCCTCTTGATCACCCCGACATTCTTGGTGCGGTCGAGCCAGATGGGATTGCGGGTCAGCAGTTTGTCCACCTCGTCGAGGCTGGGCAGCAACTCGTCGATGAACGCGCGCACCTGCCGGTCGAAGCCCGGCGGAATGTCGCGTGTCATCCCGCCGATCCGCGTGTAGGACGTGGTGAAGCGCGCGCCGGTCAATTGCTCGGTCAAATTGTAAACCACCTCGCGGTGCTTGAAGGTGTAGAGGAAGACGGTCATGGCCCCGATGTCCATGGCGTAAGCCCCGATGCCGAGAAGGTGCGACGAAATACGGGCCAGTTCGCAGCAAATGACGCGGATGGCCTGGCCGCGCGGCGGAAGAGTCCAATCCATCAATTTTTCCACCGCCAGCGCATAAGCCACGTTGTTGGCCAGGGGCGCGAGGTAATCAAGACGGTCCGTGTAGGGCACGAACTGGTTGTATTGCATGTTCTCCGCGATCTTTTCGTCGCCGCGGTGCAGGTAACCGATGTCCGCGTCCGCCTTGGTGATGACCTCGCCGTCCAACTCGAGCACGATGCGCAGCACGCCGTGCGTCGACGGGTGGGACGGACCCATGTTGATGGTCAGGGTCTCCCCGAGCAGTTCGCCCTGCTTGCGGGCCTCGGCTTCGGCCGCACGGGTGCGCGCGGCGGCATCGGGAGTCTCGAGAACAGTGGACATAGCGCAGATTGTTACGTCCGGGAGGCGCTTTTGGCAACTTCCGGACGCTCCGACCGCCCTTCAAGCGGCCTCGGGGAGCACAGCTGCCCCGGACGTGCTCATCGGCGCCCTCGCCGGCAATTTCCATATCATGCGACACGCAAGGGGGCGTGTGGTCCCCGGGAAGCCCCGCGGCTCACGTCGCCGCCGCCAACTCGTCCTCGACGCGCAAGCGTAATTGCCCGCAGGCCGCGTCGATATCGTGACCCTTCTCGCGACGGATGGTCGCCACCACGCCGCCGTCGCGCACCGCCCGGACAAATTCCTGCTGCCGCGTCTCGCTCGGGCGTTCCCAGGACAGGCCTTCCACCGTGTTGTAGGGAATGAGGTTGACCTTGGCATCCAGCCGGCGGGCATGGGACGCGAGCAAACGCGCCTGCTCCAGCGAGTCGTTGACCCCGGCGATGAGGATGTATTCGAAGCCGAGCTTCTGTTTGCGCCTCGAAGTGAAGTAAGCACAGGCCTCGAACAATTCTTTCAGCGGATACTTCTTGTTCACCGGCATGATCTGCTCGCGCACCTCGTCGCTCGCGCCGTGCAGGGAAATGGCCAAACGCACCGGCACCGGATGATCGGCCAGCTCCCGGATCTGCGGGACGAGCCCGCTGGTCGACACCGTGATATGCCGCGCGCCGATCTCGAAGCCCCACGGGGCGTTGAGGATCTCGAGCGTGACCGAAAGATTTTTCCAATTGGCCAAAGGCTCGCCCATGCCCATGAACACGATGTTGTCCACCCGTTCGCCCGTGGCCTGTTCGGCCGCCATGACTTGCGCCGTGATTTCGCCCGGGGAGAGGTTGCGCTTCCAGCCGCGCAGCCCGCTGGCGCAGAACTTGCACCCGTAGGCGCAGCCCACCTGGGTGGAGACGCAAAGTGTTTTGCGATCGGAGGTTTCCCCGTAAAGCGCGGGGGATGCCGGGATGAAGACGCTTTCGATGAATTGACCGTCGGGCAGGCGGAAAAGGAATTTACGCGTCGTGTCCTTCGATCCGCTCAGACGCACCTGCTCGAGCTGTTGCTCGGGGAATTCCCGGGCCAACTCCGCGCGCAACTCCGCCGGCAGATCGGTCATGGACCCGAAATCGCCGACGCGCTTTTCATGGACCCATTCCATGATCTGCCGCGCCCGGTAAGGCTTGTGCCCCAGCGCGCCGAGCCGCCCGGTCAGCGACTCCATGGTTTCTCCCAAGAGCGAAATCATGCGCGCACCATGCCATGGCCGGCCGCCGGAATCCAATGCAGGATGCCTTGACCCGCGACCCCGGAAATCTACCTTGGCGGCCATGCTTCTGCGCCGACTCGCCCCTCTTGCCCTCTGCGCCGCGCTGCTGGCCGGCTGCGAAACCACCACGACCATGTCCCGCGTCGATCCGGGAGTCGCGGCCGCCATCGCCGCCGAAGCGCCCGGGAATTATTTCATCGGACGCCGCTACTACAAGAAGGACTACAAAATGTGGGGCTGGGTGCGTCGTCCCGGAGAGCCGTGGAAAAAGGCGCAACTCGTCATGCTCAACGAGAACAGCAAGCTCGCACCCGACCGCGCCGCCGGAACCCTCGGCATCGACAACAACACCGAATACCGCCTCCAGGGCAACTTCACCGGCGGCAAAGTCTACGAACCGGCCAGCAACGGCTTCTATCCCGAATTCGTCCTCGCCGGCTACGAGGTGCGCTCCACCACCCCGCCCCTCATCTACCGCGACCGCCGCCAACTCGATCCGAAGGTCCGCATCCTCACGCCGCCGCTCTGAGCCGGACCGCGTCCTGCCGCCCGGCCGCAAATATGATCCTTGCGGCCGATGGGGGTGCCCCCCTAAACACGTCCCATGTCAAAAATCCCCGCGCTCCTCGCCGTCACAGCCACCTCAATGCTCCTCGCCGGTTGCGGCGGCTCCGACCCAGACACGGTCAAAGTCGGCATGAACCTCGAAATGACCGGTGACATCCCCGCCGTCGGCGCCTCGAGCAAGAACGCGGCCGAACTGTACTTCAACCAACTGAACGAGAAAGGCGGCGTCACCCTGACCGACGGACCCAAAAAAGTCTCCCTCATCGTCCGCGACAACGCGGCCAAAGCCGACCAGTCCGCCTCGGTCGCCCAGCAACTCATTTCCAGCCAGGGCGTGGTCGCCATGGTCGGTCCGAACTCCAGCGCCTGCGCCATCCCCGCCGGCGAAATCGCCGAGAGCCTCAAATGCGTCATGATCTCGCCGTGGTCGACCAACCCGAAAACCACCACCGACCAGGCCACCGGCGCACCCAAACGCTACGTCTTCCGCGGCTGCTTCACCGATCCGTTCCAAGCGATCGTGCTGGCCAAATTCGTCACCAACGACCTCGGCGCGAAGAAAGCCGCCATCCTCTATGACGTTTCGTCCGAAGCCCCGCTCGGCCAGGCCACCCTTTTCCGCGACACCTTCACCGCGGCCGGCGGGGAAATCGTCGCCTTCGAAACCTTCACCACCGGCGACAAGGATTTCTCGGCCCAGCTGACCAATATCCGCGAGGCCAATCCCGACGTCATTTTCCTCCCGACCTACTACAATGACGTCCCGCTCATCGCCCAGCAGGCCCGCCGCCTCGGCATCACCGCGAAATTCATCGGCAGCGACGCCTGGAGCTCGCCCGAAATCATCAAGCTCGGCGGGGCCGACGTCGACGGCTCGTATTTCTGCAACCACTTCTCCACCCAGATCGCGACCGACGAGGCCAAAAAATTCATCGCGGATTACACCGCGAAATACGGACAGGCCCCCGACGACGTGGCCGCCCTCACCTACGATGCCTGCGGCCTCGTGACCGAAGCACTCAAGGCGGGCGGCAAAAACGACCGCGAGGCCCTGCGCGAAGCTTTCGCCCAGATCCGCGAATACAAAGGCGTCACCGGCACCTTCCGCTTCGAGCCGGGCTCGGGCGACCCGATCAAGAGCGCGGTCGTCCTGCAGATCAAAGACGGCGCCTTCCAGTGGGTGACCAACGCCCAGCCCTGACCGTCGCCTGACGCGCGCGCATGGATTACTTCGCGCAGCAAGCGATCAACGCGCTCCAACTCGGTTCGATCTATGCGCTGATCGCCCTCGGCTACAGCATGGTCTATGGCGTGCTGGTCATGATCAACTTCGCCCACGGCGATGTCTTCATGGTCAGCTCGTTCTTCTGCCTCCTCCTCCTGCTCGTCCTGCCCGTTCCCTTTGTCGCCGCGCTGATCATCGTCATGCTGGCCACCGCCATCCTCGGCGTGGCCATCGAACGGCTGGCCTACCGTCCGCTGCGCAACGCCCCGCGCGTCTCCGCCATTATCACCGCCCTCGGCTGCGGCTTGGTCATCCAGAATACCACGCTGAGCATCAGCCCCTACTCGCAACGGATGCCCGAACTGTTCACCCCGGTGACCTGGCAATTCGGCGGCGTTTCCATTTCCTCCCTCCAGTTGCTCATCATCGGCGTTTCGGTCGGACTGATGATCGCCCTCGACTTCTTCATCCGGCGCACCCGCTACGGCATGGCCATGCGCGCCATCGCGCAGGACCGCATCACCGTCCCGCTCATGGGCGTTCCGGTCAACCAAGTCATTGCCATGACCTTCGCCATCGGCGCCGCACTGGGCGGCGCGGCCGGCGTGCTCTACGCCTCGGCCTACCCCGTGATCAGCGCGACGATGGGCGTGCTCGTCGGATGGAAGGCGTTTGTCGCCGCGGTCATCGGCGGCATCGGCAATGTGCGCGGCGCCGTCCTCGGTGCCTACGTGCTCGGTGCGGTCGAAGTCTTCACCGTAACCGTGCTGCCCTCCACTTACCGCGACCTCGTCGTCTATTCGCTTCTTCTCGTCATCCTCATCTTCAAACCCTACGGGCTTCTCGGGCGTCCCGCTGTGCAAAAAGTATGACACGGTGGTTCCGACAACCCCCGCCGCGCGGCGTGCTCCTGGCCTTTCTCGTCGCCGGCCTCGCCGCCTGTTTCGTCATCGAGCAATTCGGTCTGGTCGATGACTACGTGCGCTTCGTCCTCATCACGCTCGGGATCAACATCATCCTTTGCGTCAGCCTCAACCTGGTCAACGGCTGGATGGGCGAATTCTCCGTCGGCCACGCCGGTTTCATGGCCCTCGGCGCCTACCTTTCGGCCTGCGTCTCGGTCAAATGGCTGGCCTGGGGCGACCCGCTGTGGATGTTCCCGCTCGCGGTGATCGGCGGCGGACTGATGGCCGGCGCGGTCGGATTTCTCCTCGGTCTGCTCTCGTTCAAAACCCGCGGCGACTACCTCGCCATCATCACCCTCGCCTTCCTCATGATCGTGAAGTCCGGGTTGGAAAATATCCCGTATGTCGGAGGTCCACGCGGTTTTCTCGGCATCGGCAACCACACCACCCTGCTCTGGACCGCGGTCTGGACCGTGCTCACCCTCTGGGCCATCCGCAATCTCGTCTATTCGCGTTTCGGACGCGGCATCGTCGCCGTGCGGGAGGACGAAATCGCGGCCAACGCCATGGGCGTCGACACGCGCAAAGCCAAGCTCGCCGCTTTCGTCGTCTCGTCCTTTTTCGGCGGCGTGGCCGGCGCGCTCTTCGCCCACCAGCTCCAATTCATCAACCCCGGCGTCTTCGACATCGTCAAATCCACCGAGATCCTCGTCATGGTTTACCTCGGCGGCATCGGTTCGCTGGCCGGATCCATCCTCGGGGCCACCGCTTTCACCTTCCTCTCGCAGGTGCTGCAACCCCTCGGCACCTGGCGCATGGTCATCCTCCCGCTCATCCTCGTCCTCCTCATGATCTTCCGTCCCCGCGGCATCATGGGCATGCGCGAATTCCCCTGGTTCGTCCCGCGCCGCGAGTTTCCCGCCAAGGAGGGGAAAAAATGAAGCCCTTGCTCGAAGTCCGCGATGTGACCATGCGCTTCGGCGGCCTGGTCGCCGTCTCGGACTTCTCCCTCCAAGTCACCCCCGGCCACGCCCACGGCATCATCGGACCCAACGGCGCCGGCAAGACCACCGCCTTCAATGTCATCACCGGCATCTACGCGCCGACCAGCGGTGACATCCGCTTCCGCGGCGAATCCGTGGCCGGACACCGCCCCAGCGCCATCGCCCGCCGCGGCATCGCCCGCACCTTCCAGAACATCCGCCTCTTCCGCGACCTCACCGTGCTCGACAATGTCCGCATCGCGCACGACGCCCACGCCCGCTATTCGTGGCCCGGCGCCATGGTCCAACTCCCCTCGGCGCGGCGCGCGGAAAAAGAAACCATCACCCGCTGCCTCGACATGCTGGAAAAATTCGGCCTCGGCGACGTGGCGCGCGAACGTGCCGGTGACCTGTCCTACGGCTCGCAACGCCGCCTGGAGATCGCCCGCGCCATGGCACTGCAACCGGAACTCCTCCTCCTCGACGAGCCCGCCGCCGGGATGAACTCCGCCGAAACCCTCAAGCTGGTCGAATTCCTCGGCTGGCTGCGCGACCATTTTTCCGTGACCCTGCTCCTCATCGAGCACCACATGCAATTGGTCATGACCTTCTGCGACCGTATCACCGTGCTCGACTTCGGCAAAACCATCGCCGAAGGAACGCCCGCCGAAGTGCGCGCCAACCCCAAAGTCATCGAGGCCTACCTCGGACCGGAGGACGGCCATGAGTGAAACCATGCTCCGGGTGGAAAATCTCGTGGTGCGCTACGGCGACATCCGCGCGGTCAAAGGCATCAGCTTCCACGTGCAACAGGGCGAAATCCTCGCCTTGGTCGGGGCCAACGGGGCCGGCAAGACCACCACCCTCCGCGCCATTTCCGGCATGCTGCCCTTCGAGGGCTCGGTTGTTCTCGAAGGACGCGACCTGCGCGGGCTGACGCCCGACCGTGTCCTGCGGCTCGGCCTTTCCCATGTGCCCGAGGGACGCGGCATCTTCGGCGGACTCACCGTGATGGAAAACCTGCAACTCGGCGCATGGATCCGCCGCGACAAAGCCGGCCGCGCGCACGACCTTGAGATGGTCATGGATGTGTTCCCCCGACTGCGCGAACGCGTGGCGCAACTCGCGGGAACCCTCAGCGGGGGAGAACAACAAATGCTTGCCTTGGCCCGCGCGCGGATGAGTGACGCCCGCCTCCTTATCCTCGACGAGCCCTCCATGGGTCTCGCCCCGAAGCTCGTGCAGGAGGTGTTCGCTGTCCTGCGACAGCTCAACGAACGCGGAGTGACCATCCTCCTCGTCGAACAAAACGCCAACATGGCCCTGCGCCTCGCCCACCGCGCCTGCCTCCTCGAAACCGGCAACCTTGTGCTCGAAGGCCCGGCATCCGAACTCCTCGTCAACCCCCGCGTCCGGGAGGCCTACCTCGGCGCCGCCTGACGCGCCAGACCGCACCTCGGCCGGGACCCGCACATTCCGGGGGACCGTGTCCCGCGCGCAACCTTGTCCATCCCCCGCAGCCCGCGTAAACTTCCCGCTTCATCATGGCCAAAGACGCCCCACAACAGCGCATGGAAAAAATCGTCAGCCTCTGCAAGAGGCGCGGCTTCATTTTCCAATCCTCCGAAATCTACGGCGGCCTCAACGGCTTCTGGGATTACGGCCCGATGGGGGTCGAACTGAAACGCAACCTCAAGGATTTCTGGTGGCGCCGCAATGTCCACGAACGCGAGGACATGGTCGGCATGGACGGATCCATCATCATGAATCGCGCCGTGTGGAAAGCCAGTGGCCACGAGGACACCTTCAGCGACCCGATGGTTGATTGCAGAACCTGCAAGGCTCGCCACCGCGCCGACCAGCTTCCACAAAAAGACGGCACCCCATACTGCCCGGCCTGCGGCGGACGCGACCTCACCGAG
>CAMDUL010000026.1 GCA_945878135.1 Chthoniobacter flavus
CGCCGGGATACCGATACGGACCGCGTCGTCTTGTCCTCCGTGCACCAGGCCAAGGGCCTCGAATGGCGCGCGGTGTTTGTCATATGGCTGACCGAGGGCATGTTCCCCGGTTCCCGCTCGCTGGAAAAACCCGACTCGCTCGAGGAGGAGCGGCGGCTTTTTTATGTCGCCGTGACCCGCGGACGCGACCACTTGCATCTTTGTTATCCGCTCATCCGCCTGAACAGCGGTTACGGCGAGCCTTTCCAGCGGCGCTCCCGCTTTCTCGCCGAACTCCCCGCGCACCTCCTGGAAAAACCCGGGGCCGACGAGGCGCCCCGCGAGTCCAAGCCGTCCAAAAAATCCGGCGACCGCGATTGGTGGTATTGAAGGAGCGGTGCTCCGGTGGATTTGAACAGAAGGTAACGAAGGCCACGAGGGGCGTCCGCCTGCCTCGACGGCCCGGAAATGCGGACAAATTGTGACAATTTTCCATTGGTCGCCGCGGGGTGTCCCGCGTTGGTTGGAGTTGTCCGCGGCGCGTCCCGCCCGACTGTTCTTTCCCGTTCACCCCGGAACAAACCAACCGAAGGAGGTGAACCCATGATGACAGCAACCCTGTGGATCGGTGTCGCGTGCCTTGCGGCCATGGCGGCCGGTTTTGTCGCGATGATCAGAGATTGACCGGTCGGTGGTGCCGACGTCCAGGCACCACGGAATGGTTGATTTCGGGGGGCGGGAGCAATCCCGCCCTCTTTTTTTCGCCTCAGTCCCCGAAGCAAATGCCGACCGACCGCGCGGAGGCCACCGTCTCCGAGTCCCGTGGCACGGTGCGCAGTTTGCTCACCGCTCTGGCGATGGGCACGCCGCCCACGTGGTCGTCGAGGTAACTGACCATGTGCCCGAATTTTCCCCCGGCGATCAGTCGCACCGCGCCCACCCCGAAGCGCGTGGCGAGGATGCGGTCGAGCGCGCTTGGCGTGCCGCCGCGTTGCAGGTGGCCGAGCGTGACGAAGCGCGCCTCCTGGCCGGTCGCCGCCTCGAGATCTTCCGCGAGTTGCTCGCCGATGCCGCCGAGCCGCACTTCGCCCCGCCCGCGCACCCCGGCTTTCTTGGTCACCAGTTTCTTGCCCTGCTCCTTCGCGCCCTCGGCCACCACGATCATCGTGCTGCCGAAGCCGTCGGCCTTGCGTTGCTTGAGCAAACGGACGAGCACGTCTTTGCCGTAGGGGATTTCCGGGATGAGGACGACATCCGCCCCTCCGCCGAGTCCGCCGTGCAGCGCGATCCACCCGGCGTGGCGTCCCATCACTTCGACCACCATGATCCGTTTGTGGCTGCGCGCCGTGGTGTGGAGACGATCAAGCGCGTCGACCACCACTTCCACCGCGGAATCGAAACCGAAGGTCATGTTGGTCGCGGACAAATCATTGTCGATCGTCTTGGGCACGCCGACGACCGGAACACCGGCTTTTTGCAGCTGAAGCGCGGTGCTCAGCGACCCGTCGCCGCCGATGCAGACCAGGGCCCCGAGCCCGAGTCCTTCGAACGTCTCGCGCGCTTCGCTCAGGATGGCTTTGGGAATTTCCGCTTTCTGCCCCGCGCCGACCTTGGCGGCGAAACGTCCGCGATTGACCGTCCCGAGGATCGTCCCGCCCATCGGCATGATGCTGTCCACCCCGTTGGGATCCAACTTGCGGTAGCGCACCGGCGAAAGGAGCCCCTCGTAGCCGTCGGAAAACCCGCAGGTCTCCCACCCCTGCTCGTGGGCCGCCCGGACCACGCCGCGGATGACCGCATTGAGTCCCGGACAATCCCCCCCGCTGGTCAACACCCCGATCCGTTCGATTTTCGCACGCTTCATGGCCTCTTGAGGCAGCATCTTTGATGCCAAGAACGAGAGCTCCGGCCGGCCACGGATGGAAGAGGATGAGCGAAGCTGTCCGTTCGCCCCCCTGACAACGGCCTGTCTCCGGCGGAAGCTTCAAACGGGTCGCGCGCGGGACCTACGACAGCCCCCTTTGCCGCTCCACTCCATTCGCACGCGAACCTTGCTCCCTTCTGCGCGGCAGGCCCCGGCACCTCCACGGCGGCCAGATTGGCCCCATCTGCCGTGAAGGGCGGCAGCACCGCTCCTGCTAGGCAACGCCATAAAATTGAGATGGCTGAAAATGTGACGAAAAGTTCATATTTTTGGCTTTGTCAACCCGGTCACCGGTGATTTTAATGAAATCTCACCCAACCCAAATTCCCAGCTCCGACCCATTCTCACCACCCATGAAACCACTCCTCACCACCCTTGTCTTGGCCGGCGCCTTCGCTTCGGCCTTTTTCCCCGCCAATGTCCGCTCGCAAGACCTCGCCTCCGCCGACTTCTCCAGCCCGAGCTACACCGACGGCGCTTTGGCCGGCCAGAACGGCTGGGCGCAATACAACACCCAGAGCACCTTGCCGTTGACCGTCACCAATGGCCGTGTGTCCTGGCCCGGCGGTGCCACGGTCAACAACCAAGATGCCTTCCTGCCCTTTCCCGAGCAGATCACCCAGCCGGCCAGCGGTTCCACCGTCCTCAACTTTGATCTCTTTCTCAATGTCTCTGCTCCGTCGGCCAGCAATCCTTCCTACTTCGCGGCGCTCAACACGCTGACCACGTCGACGACCAGCGGCAACTTCCAGAATGCGCGCCTCGTCGCCCTCGCCCAGGAGACGGGCTTTGTTTTCGGTGCGCGGGTCAACGGCCAAACCGGCTACCCGTTCGTCTACGGCACCAATGTTCTGACTATCGGGCAGGACTACGCCCTGCGCGCCGAGATCAACATGGTGGCCGGTAACGCCAACGACTTCATCAACCTCTACGTCGGTCCCGATTTTGACAACCTCTCGCTCTACGCCACGGCGGGCTATACCACGGGCACCGTGAGCGATCCTTTGTTCGGTGCCATCCTGCTTTCGCAGTTCGGTTCGGTGAGCGTTCCCGAAGCCGGTGTCTCCATCGAGAGCGTCGGCGTTTCGGTTGTCCCCGAGCCATCCACCTACGCCCTGCTCGCCCTCGCTGGCGCCGGCGTCGCTGCCTACCGCATCCGCCGCCGGGCCCGCTGCTGATTTTTTCTCCCCTGATTGGCACTCCATAGCACAGGCGCCTTCGCAAGAAGGCGCCTGTTGGCTTTCGTTCAGAGGGTAGGGACGAGCGGCCCGCTCGTCCGCTCCCCAACAAACGGACGCGCGAGCTCTCCGAGCCGTAAGCTGCATGGGTGTAACGACTGAAACGGTTCGTGTTCAGCGATTTGCCATGTGTCGAAAAGTTCACATTTCCCCCCTTGTCACCCTGCTCCCCGCGTATTTCTTTAAAGCTTGTCGCTCGACGTATTGCGACCCGATTGAAACCACCAACCTCACAACACCTTCCACCAACCATGAAAAAATTATTCACCATCCTTGTTCTCGCGGGGGCAATCATCACGGGCGCACAGGCGCAGGTATCCATCACCTCCGAAACATTCACTTACGCCGATGACTTCACCGGCTTCCTTGGCGCAGCCGATCCCGTTAACTGGACGACTGCTAATGCAGTTGGCGCGACCAACTCCGCTTGGCAAGGCACCGGAACCGGTTCGAGCACCGCGGGCGGCAAGTGGTCTTATGGTGACACGGGCTCCGGTGCCACATTCGATGGTTCCCTCGGCTTTCTGCCCTCTTCCTCTCGTGCCATCAATGCCTCCATCAGTTTTCTGGTCGGCGCCGGCCTTTCGCTAACTGGCTTTGACGTCGGTTACGACGCCGAGCTCTGGCGTTCAGCCCTCGGTGGCAGAACCAACGGGTGGGCGGTCAGTTGGTCGCTGAACGGCGGGACGGATACGCTGTTGAATGATCTAACTTATCTTGCTCCGAACACCAACGCGACTGGCGTGAATCCTGACGGCGGAGTCTGGGAGACCCTCAGTCTCAGCACCTCGGTGTCGCAAGCGCTTGGTGGCGGCGATGTCGTTACCTTCACGTTTTTCGGCGACAATGGCACCGGCGGGGGCTCCCGTCAGGGTGTGGCCATCGACAATTTCGAATTCGCGGTCGTCCCCGAGCCGAGCACCCACGCGCTGCTGGCTTTGGCCGGCGCCGGCCTCGCCGCCTACCGCCTCCGCCGCCGGGCCCGCTGCTGATTTTTCTCCGCTGGTTGGCACTCCATAGCACAGGCGCCTTCGCAAGAAGGCGCCTGTTGGCTTTGTGGTTCTGAAGGTAGGGACACGCGGCTCGCGTGTCCGTCGGAAAGAGAGCGGACGAGCGAGCCGCTCGTGCCTACCTTAAGGCGGCAAAGTCTGAGCCGTGAAAATTCAAAACGGGTGCGGATTCGAGCAGGGCACCGACGGCGAGGACGCCGCCGCTACACCTCCAGACGACATTGTAGCGGCGGCGTCCTCGCCGTCGCATCCTTTTCTCCGCTGGGGCGCAGAGACGCTCACCAATCAGTTAGTCATCTTTCGCCCAGGCGCGCCTCTGTGCCAGCGCCGGAAAGGGCAGAATGTTTTGCATCGTTCCGGCTGAGATCTTTTCCGACTTCGCATCGCCACGGCGTTTTTAGCGATGTGACTTTTCCCCACCTGCGGCAGGGACGGCTGGCCTCTCCGAGCCGTATGGCCCAGCCGGAGCGCAAGCGGAGACAGGTCGCTACAGCGACCAACTGATACGGGCAGGAGGCCAGCCGACCGCATCTTTCCCTTTGCCCGGTTGTGACGGAAAGTTCACAACTCCGCCCTCCCGGTCCCGTGGGGGTGAGCGCACGATGCGTTTGCCGTGGAGCGTCTCGCCGCCGTCCTCATCCTTGCCGCCACCGCGCCGCTGTCCGGCGCGGAAGCCGACGCGCGCCTTGTCGCCGCCGGGCGCATCGCGGCCGAGGCGCGCGACGCCGAAGGCGAGACGATCGGCGGGATCGGGTCGGCCGTCGAGGTTCTGCCCTCGGGCGAAATCGTCATGCTCAGCGACCGCGGGGCGGGGGACGGCACCATTGATTACCGTCCGCGCTTGCAAGTTTTCACTATGACACGCAACGGGTCGAAGCTCGACCTGCAGCTGGTCCGCACGGTGGTGCTGCGCGATTCCGAGGGCCGCGCTTTCACCGGGCTTTTCCCCGATTTACCCGCGACCGAGCCGCCGCAACGCGCCGACGGGCGCATGTGCCTCGATCCCGAGGGCCTGGCCCTCGCGCCCGGCGGGAATTTTTTCGTCTCCGAGGAATACATGCCGTCCGTCCGCGAGTTCGCGCCCGACGGACGCTTCGTGCGGCGCTTTGTCGTGCCGCCCGAGGTTCTGCCGTCCACCGCGCAAGGCCGCGACTTCGTCAACGACAGCCGCAAGAACGCTGTCTCCGGCCGCGACCCCAACCGCGGGTTCGAGGGACTGACCCTCCTGCCCGACGGGCGGCTCGCCGCCATCCTGCAGAGCGGGTTGGCCCAGGATG
The DNA here is from genome assembly GCA_945878135.1 of Chthoniobacter flavus. Lineage (GTDB taxonomy): Bacteria > Verrucomicrobiota > Verrucomicrobiia > Chthoniobacterales > JACTMZ01 > JACTMZ01. The sequence goes on from CAMDUL010000026.1 coordinate 5,429, forward strand.
GCGGACGTCAGGCCGGGTTTGCCCGGCTCTTTTTTTTCGACGGCCGCGACGGCGCCGCGGTGGCGGCCTACCGCGTGGTTTTCCCCGCGGCCGCCGAACTCGACGCGACCGCCCCGTCCGGCGCGCCGCTCAAAGCGTCGCATCTCGTCTATGGCGCGCTGGCCACGTTGCCCGACGGCCGCCTGCTCGCCCTCGAGCGTGACAACCACGGGGCCGACGGATCGGCTGCTCCGGATCCGGCGCGCTGGAAAGCCGTGGTGCTCCTCGACCCGGCCGGAGCCACCGACATTCTCGGCCGCGACGAGGTGGCCGATGCCGCGCCGGTGGCCCGCACCGTGCTCTTCAATCTGGCCGAACTCGACACCGCTTCCGTCGGTCTCCCGCGGGAGGAAATGCCCGCCAAATGGGAAGGCCTCGCCGTGGCCGGGGTCGAAGACGGCCGCCTGCGCCTCCTCATGTCCTCCGACAACGACTTTCTCGCGTCCACCCTCCTGCTCCGCTCGGGCGACGGACCGCCGTTGCCGGTTCCTTTCCCGCGTGCCGAGCAGGCGCAAGACACCTGGATCATCGAAGTGGAAACCCCCCTCCCGCCGCCTTCCGCCTCCCGGAGCGCCCAAGAATCCACCACCCGCACGACATGAAAAAACCACCGTCCGCCTTCACCCTGATCGAACTCCTCGTGGTCCTCGCCATCATCGCCGTTCTTGCCGCATTGGCTTTCCCTGCCGTGGGCAGCGCCATGTCGTCCTCGCAGCGAGCCTCGGCCCTCAACAGCATCAAGCAAATCAGCACGTTGGCCGTGACCTACGCGGCCGACCACAACGGACTGCTGCCCGAGGAGGGCGGCGAGGGCGTGCAGTCCTTCAGCCGCGTCAAGTCCGCGACCAACGCGTGGTATAACGTGCTTCCGCCGCTGGCCGGCATGAAAGCGGCCCGCGAACTCGACCGCTTCACCTTCCACGGCCCCGAGTCGCTGTTTTTCGTCAAGGGCGCGAAATATCCGGCCCGCACCGGTTCCAGCGCTTACTTCGCCTACGGCATCAATTCGCAGTTGATGGACAACACGCGCACGCGGATCCGTCTCCACCAGATCACCCATCCCGCGCGCACCGCGCTCTTCGCCGAAGCCGGTTTGCCCGACGAGAAGGCGCTCCTGCCGAAGGGCGGGGCGGGGTCCGACCTCGGACAGCCCAAAGTCCGCGACCGGCGTTTCATCGGCCGCCACAACGGCACCGGCATCATCGGTTTCGCCGACGGCCACGCCGAAGTCGTCCCGGTCGATCGTGCTTTCGACACCAACGTCGTGCGTTGGGAACTCGCTGCCAACTGAACCAATCCATCCTCCATTCCCATGAAAAACATCCTCTCCCTCCTCGTGGCCGCGCTGGCCGTCGCCTCCACCGCCGCCGCGGCTCCCATCCTCCGCATCACCGAAGTGATGAGTTCGTCCGGACCCGGCGGCACGGAGGACTGGTTCGAATTGACCAACTACGGCGACACGGTCGCGGATATCACGGGCTACAAGATGGATGACAATTCGTTCAGCTTCGCCGCCTCGGTCCCGCTCAATGGCGTCACCTCCATCGCGCCCGGCGAGTCTGTCATATTTCTCGAATCGTCCGGCGGTGCCGCGATCCCGGGCTTCGAGACCTTCTGGACTCTCGCTGGCGTGCCGATCGGCTACTACTCTGGCAGCGGCGTGGGCTTCAGCTCGGGCGGCGACGGCGTCGTGGTTTTCGATGCGCTCGGTGTCGAAGTCACACCGCGGACCAGCTTCGGAGCCGCCACCACGGGAAAGTCCTTCTACTGGGCCTACACTCCCTCCGGCGAAGCGGTGGCGACCGAGTCGGGCAAAGTGAGCGCCAACGGCTTGCTCGACGGGCAGTCCACCTTCACCACGACCGGAGCCGTGCCGAACACCGGTTCGCCCGGCACCGCCGCCACCATCGTGCCTGCGGAAATCGCGACCCTTTACTGGACGGCCAATGGCACCGCGCTCGGCGGTCATGGTCTCTGGACCGTTGCCGGTGCGAATTGGTCTACGAATACTTCGCCCGTCTCGGGCACCGCGTGGATCGCGGGCAAGGAGGCTTCGTTCGGGGGGACCGCCGGCACCGTGCAGGTGAACACGGCGCAATCGGCGCGCGCCCTCGCGTTCACGGTCGGCGGCTACACGCTCTCCGGCAGCGGCAGCATCACGCTCTCCGACGGCATTGTCGCCGTGTCCTCGAATGACACCGCGACCATCTCCGCCGCGCTGGCCGGCACCAACGGGCTGACCGGCTTCGGCTCCGGCACGATCGTCCTTTCCGGAGCCAACACCTACGAGGGAACCACTTCCGTCGCCCTCGGCTCCATGGTCCTCGGTGCGTCGCAGGGTCTTCCCTCCGGCTCGCTCGTCACCACCGCGCGCTTCACCACCTTCGATTTCGGCGGCCACGGCGCGACGGTCGGCGGTCTCGGCGGGGTGGGGACCTTCACCAATTTCAGCGGAACCCTCACCGTCAATGTCGCCGGCAGCGGCAACGTCCGCCTCGACGGCCATTTGAGCGGCGCGGGCGATGTCATCATCGACTCCGACGGCACCGGGGCGCAGCGTTTTGACAGCTCGGCGCAGTCCCGCCTCGACGGCGCGCTCAAGGATTACACCGGACGCACCATCGTGCGCCGCGGTTTGTTGCAGGTCGATGCGACCGGCGACCCCGTCTTCAACGGCGTGCCGGTCGCCACGGCGGAAGTCGTGGTCGAAGGCACTTCCGAGCTCTCCCGCGGCGAACTCGTGCTGGCCGGTGACGGCGGCGTCTACGAATTCGGGGCCGACCTCCCGCAGTTGCCCGTCATCACCCTCGCCGGCGGCACCCTTGGCAACGAAGCGCGCGAGGTCGTTGATCTTTACAACGACATCCTCGTCACCGGCACCGGCTCGGTCATCTCCTCGCGCGGCGCGGGCGACGGAGTCGCGACCTTCGACGGCGAGTTCCAGTATTGGGGCGTGCTCGGCGGCACCGGCACCCTGCGCAAGTCCGGCCAGGGTGTTCTCATCCTGCACGAAGCCGCCGATTTCGCCGGTCCGTGGGACGTCGCCAACGGCACCCTCGAGGTGCCGGCCGGCGGCGCGACCGGCAGCGGACCGGTGACCGTCACCCGCACGGTCACACCCGAGGGCGAAGAGTGGGGCGTGCTGCGCGGACGCGGCACCGCGGGCGGGAATGTCTCGGTGGGCGGCGAACTCGACCTGCTGGCCGAAACCGGACGCCTGACCATCGGCGGTGATCTCGACCTGCTGTCCGGCGGCGTCCTGCGATTCCATTTCTTCGGCGAAGCCGTGCCGTCCGTGCGCGCCATCGCGACCGGCACCTTCCGCGCGCAACCTGGCGCGATGCTCCATGTCGAGGGCCCCGCGGTGGCCGGAACTTACCCGGTCCTGCTCGCCTCGGGCGGTCTCGCCGGCGCCTCGTCGGTCACCGTGACCGGACTCGAGGGAACCGGGTTGGCCGGGGTGGTGGCCGCGGAGGGCAACACGCTCGTGCTGACCATCGCCGCGGACACCGGGGAGACCTACGCCTCGTGGTCGGGTGGCGTGCCCCCGGGCGACGATGTCAACGGCAACGGTTACACCGCCCTCGAGGAATTCGCCCTCGGCGCGGCCGCCCCGGGCGCATCTTTCTTCACGCCCGTGCAAGGCCTGACGAATTCCGGCGGGACGAATTTCCTCACCCTCACCGCGGTCGTGCGGACCAACGGCACGGGGTTGACTGTGACCGGACAAGCGGCCGCCGACCTGGCCGTGCCCGGGTCGTGGACCGTAGACGGCGTGGGCTTCATCGCCACGACCAATAGTGTCCCCGACGGTTGCCAGGAGCGCATTTATCGCACCCCCGCCACCGGAACCCGCAAATTCCTGCGCCTGCGCATGGAACTGGCCCCGTGACCGCGGCACCCGGCCCCGCACTTGTGACAAAGAGTTCACAACTTAAGCCTCCCGCGGTCCCCGGTTGCCTTTACCGTGTGACTTCCGCAAGGTCGTCTGCGCGGCATCATCCAACCGACCAAAAACCATCCATCCAACCATGAAAAAACTCCTCACCACAATCGCGCTCGCGGGCGCGATCACCACGGGCGTGCAAGCGCAGGCCATCATCACGCAGTGGAATTTCCAGACCGTCTCCGAAGGTGTGACCAACGGGACGGCCACGCCGAACATCGGCAACGGCACTGTTTCCTTGATCGGCGGCACGACCGGCGGGACTTTCAACTCCGGCAGCGGATCGAGCGATCCGGTGCAAAGCGGTTTCGGATACCAGACCACGACCTATCCCGCGCAAAGCACGGCCAGCGGAACGGCCGGTGTGCGCTTCGATCTGTCCACCGCCGGATTCACCAGCCCGACTTATGACGGCATCCTGTTGAGCTTCGACTTGCGGACCAGCAACACCTCAAGCCGTTGGTTCCGTCTGGATTACACCGTCGATGGCGGCGCCAACTGGAATCTCGGCACTGCGACCATACTCGGCGATCCGGCGGCGAGCGCGGGCGACACCTTCCATAACGCCAACACCCTGCTCATCTCGGATCTCGCGGCCCTCGACAATCCCGACTTCGGCTTCCGCGTGGTCAGCGTGTTCTCGCCGGACGCTTTCACCCAGGTCAACGGCGGTGTCAACTATGCGGCGGATACCGCTTACGAAGTGGCGCGGAACGGCCAGTCGGGCACTTCCTCCGCTTACGCCGGCGGGACTTGGCGGTTCGACATGGCCACGGCCACGGCTGTCCCCGAGCCCGGCACCTACGCGCTGCTCGCCTTGGCCGGCGCCGGCTTTGCCGCTTACCGCTTCCGCCGCCGCGCGCGCCGCTGATTTCATTCCCCTGGTTGGCACTCCACGCACAGGCGCCTTCGTGAGAAGGCGCCTTTTTGCTGTCATAAAAAACGGCGGTGCCGGGCGCACGACTCCGATCAGCGCGCGACGAGCAGCGCGGCGGCTGCGGCCAGTGCGCAGGCGCCGAGGACCGCCGCGTAAGCGATGCGGCGGCTCCAGGGGAACGGATCCCACGTCTGGCAGCGAGCGCAATACCCTTTGACCGCCGATCCCGAACGGCAACGTTGGCAACGAGGCATGACTCGAGGATAAATGCGCCGCCCGTTTCCGGGCGAGTTCCGCGCGGTGACGATTGTGTCACGCGGCGGGAATGGAGAACAGCTTCGGCGACGCGCGGGTGGCGGGCGAGACCGAACCTGAAAAGGTTGCGGACTTTGGCACTCAAGGTAGGGACGAGCGGCCCGCTCGTCCGCGCTCTGCAAAACGGACACGCGGCGCTCCGGTTCAGAGAGGCCGCGTGTCCCTACCCGCCGATCGTCATTCCCGAGTCCGTCCGCCGCGGCGGGGACGCCGCTTCTACTTTAAGAGCGCTGCGACGCTCTGAGTCGTCCGGTGGATCGCTCTTAAAACTTACAGACCTACAAACTTAAAACTCCTCCGATGTCTAGGCTTTCGCCGCGGCGAAGCGCTCGGCGAGCACGATTTTGATCAAGCTTTGGTAGGGCACGTCGCGGCGGTTGGCTTCGCGTTTGATGGCGTGAAGCAACGGCGCCGGCATACGCAGGGAGATGGTCTCGGTGCTCCCTTTGAGGTTGGGAAGAATGACCTTCTGCACTTTCGACCAATCCAGCGCGCGGCCTTCGCGCGCGGACATTGTCGGGACGCGCAGGGGTTTACTTGTGGTCTTCACACCTTTCCTCACGCACCTCACGCCGCCAGTTTGGTGAAGTCGCTTTTGACTTTGGCGGTGATGCGGTGGGCTTGCTTCATGAGGCGGCGGAAGTCGCAATTCGTTTGCATGTTGAACCAGAACTGCGGGCTCTGTTTGAAAAACTTGCCCAGCTTGAGAGACATCTCCGGCGTGACGGCACGACGCCCGAGCACGATTTCATTGATGCTGCGCGGGCTCACGCCCAAGGCCCGGCCCAAGGCGTTCTGCGAAATGCCCATCGGCTGGAGGTAGTCTTCGAGCAGGATTTCCCCCGGAGTGATCGGTGTTTTCATTACTATATCCTATAGCGCTATGGGTGGTTGTCAATGGTAGTCGGTAATGCCGACCTCCGCGGGTCCCTGGGCGGTCCAGCGGAAGACGATTCGCCATTGGTCGTTGATCCTGATCGAGTGCCATCCGGCCGCCCGGCCCTTGAGCGGCTCAAGCCGGTTGCCCGGCGGCACGGCAAGGTCCTGCACCTGTTCCGCCGCATCCACGGCGATCAGCTTGCGCAAGGCAACGCGGGCGATCTGCGCATAGCGCCGGTTGCTCTCTTTCTCGAACAACTCCGCGGTATCCTCGTCGGCAAAGGAAACGATCATGCGTGATGATGTCGACCGGGGAGGGGGCGCTAAAGCGAAATCAGAACGGCCGGAGAGCTCTCACGGAGGGGCGGGGGGCGGGTGGGCTGCGGCGCAAGACGCCGCAGTGGCGAGTGGTCAGTTCTGAAAGCGTCGCGATGGACCTTGCGTCCGTCGAACGCAACGGGCTTTGGCGCGAGGCGCCAAACAAAGTGCGCGCATGCGCTCTTTGGCCCGTTGCGTTCCACCGGCGCAAGGCCGGTGGCGACGCTACATGGAGAGGCATCGGCATCCTGCCGATGGTGTGACGGGGATCATCGGCAAGATGCCGATGCCACACTCCCTGCTTGTGTTATAGTCACCGCCGCGACCAGGTTGATCTCGCCCTCCGGCGATCCCGCTACTCGGCTGTCGCTGCGCTCCAGTCAGGTTTCATCCTTCATCCTTCTCACTGCATCCTTTCCCTCCTCCCCATACCCTCCCCCCTGTGCTAGGCTCGGCGCCATGGAAACCACCGGGCGCCAGCTGGCCGTGCTTATGCCGGTTTACAACGAGGCGGGGACGGTGGCGGAGGTGTTGCGGCGCGTCTTGGCGCAGGCGGCCGTGGCGGAGGTGGTGGTGGTCGATGACGGTTCGACCGATGCGACGCGCGGCGAGGTCGGGCGGGTCGCGGCGGAGGACCAGCGCGTGCGCCTTCTCGCGCACGCGAGCAATCGCGGCAAAGGCGCCGCCCTGCGCACCGGGATCGGGGCTCTCACCGCGCCCGTCACGGTGATTCAGGATGCGGACCTTGAGTATGATCCGGCGGAATACGGCGATCTGGTCGCGCCGATTTTGGCCGGACGGGCCGATGCGGTCTTCGGTTCGCGTTTCATCGGCGGTCAGGCGCACCGCGTCCTCTATTTCTGGCACATGGCGGGCAACCGGTTGCTCACCCTGCTCTCCAACATGATGACCAACCTCAACCTCACCGACATGGAATGCGGTCACAAAGCGTTCCTCACCGAGAAGCTGCGCGCCATGCGGTTGCGGGAGGACGGTTTCGGCATCGAGCCGGAGTTCGCCGCGCAGGCCTCGCGGCTTGGGCTGCGCCTTTATGAAGTGGGCGTGTCTTACAGCGGCCGCACCTACGCCGAGGGGAAAAAAATCACGTGGCGCGACGGGTTGCGTGCGCTGCTGGTTATTGCGCGGGGCTGAGCTTGTCGGGCCGCACCCGCAGGACGCGCATCTGGAAACCGGCGGCCATGGGCGACCCGTAGTAGGGCACCGGCTCGAGCCACGGCGGGATCGAGCCGAGCGGATCGCAGAGACGGTAGGCGAGGGATTGTTTGATCAACTCCGGATCATCCGAGTCGAGCGCGATGCGCACCGAGGATTCGGCCAAGGTGGTGTCTTGTTGCAGCACGACGTGCGTGATGCCGCGCTCGCGGGCGAGGCGCTTGGCCTCCTCGTCACCTTGGTCCGCGAAAAAGACCGCCGCCTCGCGCACACCGTCCGTGTTTTCCCAATAGAGCGCCGCCGTGCCGCGCACGTCGCCGAAGAAATGGAGGGCGGGGGTTTGTCCGGGGCCGGACATCACCCGCACCGGACCCATTTGCGCAAGGCGCTTCAAGTTGAAGGCCAAGTCGCGGCTGGCGATGGTCCAGGCCAGCGTTCCGTCGAGCACGCCGGCCTCGCGGCGCTTGAGATTGTCGGAAACCCCGAAGCCGAAAAAGATGAGCAGGGGCAGCACGGTGGCCGCGTAGGCGCCGCCGAGAATCCACGGGCGCCGTTTGTTTTCGCCGAGCCATTCGCCGGCGGCGCGGAGTGAGGCGAGGGCGAGGCAGGCGAGGGCGATGCTGACCAATCCGGCCCAGCGCACTTGCACAAAGAGCATGACGATGGTGACCAGCGAGGCGCCGAGGGCGGCGAGGAGTCCGGCGCGGGTCGAAGCACGCACGCGGCTGCTCGCGGCCAGGATGCCGGCCAGCGGCAGGAGCAGGGGCAGCAAACCGAAGCGGGCCAGCAGATGGAGCGGTCCGTTGTTGCGCAGGCTGTTGGTGAATGGTTCGAATTCGTTGATGAAGTCGTGCTGCCGCCGCATGGCGCCGTCACGCCAGGCGTGCCAGGCATCGGGTCCGGCGACGAGGGCCAGCAGCGGAAGTGTCATAATGCCAAGGGCTAGGAAAAAGCGTCCGCGCATCGCTCCGCCCGGTGCCGTGCCCGAGCGCCATGCGGCAATGGTGGCGAGAATTTCCCCCGCGGCCCAGAGCGCAGCGGCGTAGAGCGGGTGATTCACCTCCAGCCGCATGCCGAAATGCGAGGGCGCGTATTCGAAAAGATAAAGAGCCAGCGCAGTGACCGCGGCGGTGTTGCCCCACAGACGGAAGAGTGAAGGGTCGAGGGATTCTTTCTCCTCGGCGGAGCGCAGGAACATGGCGACGAACAATCCCGCACCGGCGCCGGCCAGAACGAAGATTTGCTGCGTGGCACCGATCCACAATCCCGCGGCCGCACCGGCAGCCGCGACCAGCATGGCGCGGCGGGCTGCCGCGGCATCCGGCGCCGATACCGCCTGCCGTCGTGACGAGGCCACCCATCCGCCGCCGGCCATGATGAAGCCGAGCACCAGGAGCAGCGCCGCCGTGTTGTGCATGCCATGATGGTCGGGCCGCGCGTAGCCGTAGTCCCACATCACGGCGGGCAGGCAGGCGAGGAGGAAGATCAACGCAGCGGCATAGGCCGCGCCCCAGCGCCGGGTGATCCACCACGCAACCAAAGCGAAGACGAGGAGGAGCAAGGCGGGGGCGGCGTAGAGTCCCCACGTTTCGATGGCTTGTGTGAGTGTCTCGCCGGTGAGGAGTGAAGTAACCGCGCCACCGGCGACGAGCCACCAGACCCAGCCCGAATTCCAATGCACCTCGCGTCCGTAGGGCACATTGTCGAGGTCGGTGTGACGCACGCGCAGTGCGTCGCCGCGGGCCACGGTTTGCGCGTAGCGCATGAAGTAATACGGATCGTTATCGAGGAAAATGCGCGGCGGATCTTTGAATTCCGGAATCATCCCGCCCCATTGCGTGCGACCGGCCGCGCCCTCTTCGCGCGGGGCGAGGGAAGGTTTGATCCATGTTTCCTCGATGCCCCAGCTGTGCAGGAAAATGAGGATCAGCGCGCCGAGGAAAGCAGCGGCCAAAAGAACCAAGCGGGGGAAGATCATCGAAGGATGATACCTGAGTGGGAAACCTGAGTGATGTTGTAGCGTCGCCGTCCCCGGCGCCGGTTGTTGTTTGGATAACGGCCGTCGCCGGGGACGGCGACGCTACAGGGGACTGATTTCACGCGCAGTTACTCGTCACACGCCACACGTCACTCGTCACTGTCCTCCTCCGGCGGGTTGCCGCCGGGATTGACGTTGATCGTCACGTCGAGGAAGGGAGCCACGGCGGGGTCGTTCTTGTATTTCCGGAAAAACGGGTCTTCCTGCAGGATGCCGACGAAGAGGATGGGCTGCATGCTTTGCCTCGCGCCTTCGAGCATTTGCGCGGCGGAGGCGCTTTGTCCGCGGCTCAGGTCGATGGCCGCTGCGGTGAGCAACCAGTCGCCAGCCGGCGGATCGAGTTGCACTTGCGCCTGTGTTTCGGCGATGAGCGCGTCGAGTCCGTCGCCCGCTTCAATCCGCGCGAGGCGTTGCTTGAGCGCGTAGAGCGGTTCGCCCGGGTTGCGGCTCATCGCTTGCGCGAGTTTCTCCAATGCTTCGGCCGGTTTGCCTTCGGTGCGCAGGGACTCGCTCCAATTGTAGAGGGCCATGGCGTTGGCCGGTTCGGCTTCGACCGCGGCGGCAAATTCGGTCGAGGCCGTGGCGTGGTCGCCGTCGCGTGCAGCGATCGTGCCGAGGAGAATGTGCGCATCGGTCACCGCCTCTTTTTGCGCGATACATTCGCGGGCGATCTCCGCGGCCTTCGCGTTGTCGCCTGCTTGATACGCGGCCACCGCCATTTGGTAGCGCACGCCTTTGAGATTTCCGTCCTGGGCCAGGGCTTCACCGAATTTCTCCAGCGCCTTCTCCGGTTCGCGTCCGAGTTGCAGATCGATTCCTTCGCCCAGCGCCTGCACCGCTTCGGGCACCGGTGTCGGGGTCGGGCTGGCCTCGGCGGTGGCTTCTGCGGCCGGTGCGGGGGTGGGGCGTTGGGTCAGCGACCACCAAGCAGCAGCGGCAAGAAGTAGCAGGGCAACGAGGAGTCCGAGGAACTTGGCCATGGGCTGCAAAAGTTCATGGAATCGCGGGGGAGAGCAAGCCGTCAGATTGTCACAAGTCTGGCACACGCGGCGCGAAGCGCCGCAGTTGGCAGTGTATCAGTTGGCCTTGCATCGCTTCAGCCTGTCTCGCTGCGCTCGGCTCAGTGTTCAGTTTTGGCTAAGGCCCGTCTCGCGGACTCGGCTCAGGTGGAAAGCAGGCGCGGGAAAAGTAGAAGCGGCGGGGACGCTGCTTTTACCTTAAAACTGTAGCGTCGCCGTCCCCGGCGACGAATCGAACGAAATAACCGTCGCCGGGGACGGCGACGCTACATTGGGTGTCGGTGTGCATGTGTGTCATGAAATCTCCCCGTCTGCCACCGTCGTTACCCGCGACCAGCAACCCGCGACTCGATACTGCACGCACCGCGTGCTCCTCTGACTAACTGCTCTCTCACTCAGGTTTCCAGTCTCCGGTCTCCGCCTTCCCCCTGACTCCGTCGGGGTAACCTCTGTTACATTTAACCCAAGAACGTAGTTGAAAATTGAGTGATGAGAGCCGGAGTCCGCCGTCGGCGGACTCCGGCTCTCAACGCCTCTTCTAGAGTTAAAGTTGTTAGTGGTCAGATAATTACGATGTGACGGAACCTTCACATTAAAGGCTTTGTCTATCGGGCTTGCGCCGCCCATTTTTCGCCCCGTCGCACGAGTGTTTTGGTCCGAGGTTTGGACGCGTGCGGCGATGCCACCAGCCATGAATGTCATAACAATGAACGAAGTCCGCATGTTCGCGAAGCCGCGCTTCGCGGGTTTTGATGCCGCGCGTCCGAGCGCCGTGCTGCCGGCGCGTTTCCTGCCGTCCATCGCGTTGCCCCCGCGTGTGCAAACCGCGCGCCGTTTGCCCACGGAAAATTTTCTCACCTCCGCCGACCGCCCGATCGCCTCGGCCTTGCCAACTTTCGGCACGCAACGTGCTGTCTCTAGCTGCCAACTGCCAACTGCAAACTGACGACTTTTTTCTCCTGCCAACTTCAAACTGCCAACTGAAAACCGCGCTCCGCGCTTGATCCCATGAAAACAAAAACCCCGCTCCACCGCATCGCGCCGCTCTTCGCTCTCGCGCTGCTCGCAACCTTCGCCGCCACACATGATGCCAAGGCGCAGTATCAAGTCACCACGCTTGGATCTGCTGTGGTAGAAAACTTCGGTGGAATGACAATAAACACCGGTGCGAATGCCACAAACAACAGCCTGAATATTATTCAGTTCTCTTCGGGGCTGGACAGCACAACCCAATTGCAGCGCAACTCCGCGTGGACGATGAATACGGGTAATGGTAACTTCGGGCGCTCCGGCGCGCGCGGCAATTTTACAACCGGCACTGCAAACTCGTCCGTTGGTTTTTATGCGGCGGGCAACAACTCCACGACCACTGATCGATCGCTTGCTTTCCAAGGTGGAGGAAACGCAACGACAATGAGTTCTGTTGGTCAGTTCCAAAACGCCACCGGAAGCACAGTGACCTCCATATTGTTTGGGTTTACGGGCGAGCAGTGGCAGATCGCGACGTCGCGCGCTTCTTTTATAACCGTCACCTACTCGACCACCAGTGCGGCGGCGGCCCTGGGGGGAACATCGCTGGCTCTCAACTTCAATTCACTTTTCACCACTCCCAACGGCACGCTGAACGGAGACAACACCGCAAATAGGACTGTCTTGGCCGCGGTCAACATCAGCAGTCTGAGCCTTGCGGACGGATCAAGCATCTGGTTCGCCTTTAAATACGACCGAGGTGGCACCACCGGCAGTGCCCAAATGCTCGCCATCGACGACATCTCCGTCACCTTCAACGGCACGGCGCCGCCAGCGGGCTCCGACCTCTATTGGACCGCCAGCGGCTCCACCCTCGGTGGCACGGGCAGCTGGACCACGGCCGGCTCGAACTGGGCACCTGACGCGGCTTCCGTCGTGGGCGCCGCTTGGGACGGAAGCAAGAAGGCCATCTTCGCCGGCACGGCGGGCACCGTCACGGTGCAAGCAGGCGGGATCGCCGCGACCAACGGCTTGGTCTTCTCCAACACGGGTTATGTCATCACGGGCGGGGACCTGACCCTCGGAGGCTCGGCCATCCTGAGCAACTCCATCACGACAGACGCCTCTGTCACGGCCACGATCAACAGCAAAATCTCCGGCGCGAATGGCATGACCAAGGCCGGGGCAGGCGATCTGGTCCTCGGAGGGGCGAATGACTACACGGGCGGCACCACGGTCAGCGGTGGCCGCCTCACCGGCACCACGACCAGCCTGCAAGGCACGATCACGAACAACGCGGCTGTGACCTTCGACCAAGGCACCGACGGGACTTACTCGTCAGCCATGAGCGGCACGGGCTCCCTGCGCAAGTCGGGCGTCGGGGCGGTGACCTTGTCGGGGGCCAACACCTACAGCGGTGGCACGGAAGTCGCCGCGGGCCGCCTCATCGGCACCACGACCAGCCTGCAAGGCACGATAACGAACAACGCGGCTGTGACCTTCGACCAAACCACCAACGGGACTTACGCCTCAGCCATGAGCGGCACGGGCTCCTTGCGCAAGTCGGGCGCGGGCGACGTGACCTTGAGCGGGGCGAATACCTACAACGGCGGCACGGAGATTGCCGCTGGCCGTTTGATTGGCACGACGACAAGTCTCCAAGGCTCCATCACCAACAACGCCGCGGCGACTTTTGATCAGACCACTAACGGCACCTACGCCGGGGTGATGACCGGCAGCGGTTCGCTGGTCACGGCGGGCAGTGGTGACGTGACGCTCTCGGGCAATAGTAGCTTCGCTGGCGGCACCAGCATCAATGGCGGCGGCGTGATTGCGGCGAACAATAACGCCTTGGGCTCGGGCAACGTCGCCTTGGGTGCGCAGTCTGAATTGCTGGCTGCCAATGGTGTCTCCATCGCCAATACCATCACCGTGGCGATCGGCGCCGATATCTTTTACCAGCAGGATTTCAATAGTCTGGGGATCGATGGATTGCCGACCGGCTGGACAGTCCGCACGGGCGCCAACGCCAGTTCCCTCGGCACGACTGCGTCCTTCGCCACCAATCAGGTGGCATGGAGTGATACCGGCGGTGCCTTCAAAAACTTCGCCTCCGCGACCGGCCTGACTTCCACCTCGGATGCTGCTGCGCAGAACGCCTCCACGGACCGTGCTCTCGGGGTGCGGCAGACGGGAAGTTTTGGAGATCCGGGAGCAGCCTTTACTTACCAGTTCAGCACGACGGGGGAGACGCTGTCGGCTATTTCTCTGGACCTAATGATCCTCAACGTTCAGACGCGCAGCACAACGTGGACCATCCAATACGGTCTCGGCGCAGCTCCTACGTCCTTCGTCGACCTGGGCACTTGGGCAGATCCCGGCACCTTCGGCACGACCCCTCTCACGCTTACGGGATTTGGGACCGCGCTGGACAACCAAGCCGATGTGTTCCTGCGGGTGGTCGCTCTCTCTGGATCTACCGGCAGCGGCAACCGCGACAGCGTGGGGGTCGACAATGTCGTCATCTCCGGTGGCACCAGCGCGAGTGGTCTGAGCGGAACCTTGGGATCGTCGGTGGTGGGAGGCACAGCGACCTTCAGCGGTGCCGTCACTCTGGAAGGCATCGCGCGCCTCACCGCGGCATCCGGCGGTAGTGTGACCTTCTCGGGCGCGCTCGGCGGAGCGGGTGGCATCAGCAAAACCGGCACGGGCACCGTGACCCTCTCCGGCGCCTCGGCCAACACCTTCACCGGCTTGACCACCGTCACTGCGGGGACATTGCAACTCGACAAGGCGGTGGATACCGCTGCCATCGCGGGTGATATCGAAGTGAACGACGGCGCATTCCTGCTCCTTTCGTCCAGCGGCAACGTGTCCGACGCAGCGGAGATCTCGCTCTCCGGTGGCACGATCACGCGCGGCAGCGGGGTGAGCGAAGTCTTCGGTAACTTGAACGTTTCGGGTGGCGGCTTCCTCGACTTTGGCACCGGCACCGCGGGCACCTTGAGCTTCGGCACTTACACACCGAGCGCCTTGCTCACCATCAACAACTTCGGCCTGGGCAACACGCTGACCTTCGGGTCCGATCTGTCCGGTTCGATCAACAACGCAGCGCTGTTCTCCTTCGATAACGGCTTCAACTCGAGTTGGAACAGCGGCACGAGCACCTTCACCATCACCGCCATCCCTGAGCCTTCGACCTACCTCGCGGCGGCGGGCTTGCTCAGCCTCATGCTCTGGCCCTCGCGCAAGCGGTTGCTCAAGGACACGAAGAAGATCCTCGGCCTGACCCCGCCGATGCGCGACCGGCTCGCCGCGCGCCGCGCGCAGAAGACAAGGCTCGAAGCATGAAATTTCCCGGAGGAACTCACTGCAAACTGAACACCGGACACTGAACACTCCACACTAATCCATGCTCCCCTCCTATTTTCACGAGATCGGCAAGATTCCGCTGCTCACGGCGGCGGAAGAGGTCGAGCTTTCGGAGCGGGTGCAGGCGGGGTGCGAGGTGGCGCGCAACCGGATGATCGCGGCCAACCTGCGGCTGGTCGCGCGGATCGCGGGCGAGTTCAGCCACCTCGACCTGCCGGTGGGGGATCTCATTTCCGAGGGCAATCTCGGGCTGATCAAGGCGGTGGAGCGGTTCCGCGGCAGCCGCGGCAGCCGTTTCGCGACCTATGCCGCATGGTGGATCCGTCAGGCCATGCACCGCGCGCTGGCCGAACAAGGTCACGCCATGCGCCTCACGCCGCTGGCCATGAGCAAGCTGACCAAATTGCGGCGCGCGGCGCACGCGCTGGCCGATGATTTGGGGCGCGAACCATCGGACGATGAACTGGCCGCGGAACTCGGCCTCTCTTCCTCGGCCGTGGAGCATTTGCGCAACATCACGTCGCGTCCGGCCTCGATGGACGCCACGGTCGCGGAGGATGGCGGGGCGACTTTCGGGAGCCTGCTGGCCGACGAGACGGCGGAAGACCCGCACGAGGCGCTGAGCGGGAAGGACGCCGGGCTGGAGGCCCTCCAGTTGCTCGCCGTGCTCAAGCCCCGCGAGCGGCAGGTGCTCGTCCGCCGATTCGGCCTCGAGGGCCATCCCGCCATGAAGCTGGAAGACATCGGCCGCGAACTCGGTTGCACCCGCGAGCGCGTGCGGCAGATGCAGGATGACGCGCTCAAGCGCCTGCGCCGTGCCTTCGCGCAGCGCCGGGCGCAGCAGTTCCTGCGCGTGGTGCCGGTCCCCGCGGCAGCACCCTTGCCGCGTCCGGTGCCCGCGGCGCCCGCCTGCTGCGCGGCCTGACCCGGACCCTTCCGCGCGCCATTGTTTGTGGCAAAATTGTCGCATCATCCGGGTTGATGCCGGGCGGGACAGTTGGGCATGTCATAGGCTGCCCCGCCGATGAAACGCCTCCTGGTCCCTTTGCTCGCGACCCTGCTGGTCGGGGCGGCGGCATCCGTCTGGCTGGCGCGCGGGGAACAGGGCCCGCGCCTCGAGGGCGACTGTCCGCTCTACCTGACCTGGCGCGGCGATCCGACGACGACGATGACGGTGACTTGGCTCTGCCGCGACCAAGACGCTCCGGAACCGGCGGTGTTCTTCCGTGCTGCCGGTGACGGTGCCTGGCAACTTGCCGGCGGAACGAGCGGCATTTTCCCGCACACCGGCTGGCGGCTGCACCGGGTGGAGTTGACCGGACTGACACCCGGAACGTTGCATCATTTCCTCGTGGCGGGAGAAGGACGGATCCACAGCTTCCGCACGCTGCCGTCCACGCTGGAGCGTCCGGTCCGTTTCGTGGAAGGCGGGGATGTCGGCAAGGATTTCGAAGTCATGGACGGCGTCAACCGCCTTGCGGCGTCGGTCGATCCGGACTTTGCCGTCTGGGGCGGCGACCTCGCCTACTGCAACGGCGACCCGGACAAGGCGTGGCGCTGGTGGCGCTTCTTCCAATCCGTGCACCGGCACCTGCGCACGCCGGACGGGCGCCTCGTGCCGCTGGTCGTCACGCCCGGCAACCATGAGTTGCCGCGGGACGGCGGCGCGGCGGATTGTTACCTTGCGCTCTTTCCCGCCGCGGACGGACGCAGCTACGGGGCGCTTGATGCGGGGGATTATCTTAGCCTGCTCCTGCTTGACACGGGGCATCTGGCGGAGATCGAAGGGGCTCAGACCGACTGGCTGGCCGGGGCGCTGGAGCAGCGGCGCGGACGCGCGCATGTGTTTCCCGTTTACCACCGCGGGGCCTATCCTTCGGTGCGCGATTTCGAAAACCGTCATGCGCGCGCGGTGCGTGCGCATTGGGTCCCGCTCTTCGAGAAGCACGGAGTGAGGCTGGCTTTCGAACATCACGACCACACCTACAAAGTCACGCCGGCCTTGCGGGAGGGGCGGCCGGACGAAACCGGCGTGGTCTACGCGGGCGACGGGGCTTGGGGGGTGGACACACGGACGGTGCGCGCGGATGCACCCTATCTGCGCCGCTCCGGTTCGTGGCACCACTTCCACGAGGTGACGCTCGAGCCGCACCGCCGGACCGTGCGATCGGTGGCGGCGGACGGGACGGAAATCGACCGGTTTGAACAGGCCGTGGCGGGCGGACGTTGACGGTAAGGCGGGATTCGGGCAGCCTCTTTCCCATGTTTGCCGCCGGACGCCTGCAATGCATCAGCCACCTGGCGGCCGCGGTCGCGATGTTTTTCGTGGCGGGGGGACACTGGGGCGCGTTGCAGACGGTGGCCTGGGCCGGGATGTTGTGGAATTACACGCAGGTGGAGGGTTCGTTGCTCACCGGCGTGAAGAAGACCTTCGATGGCGAGCATCCCTGCACGATGTGCGATTCGATCAAGACGGCGAAGGAGAAGGAGCAGTCCAAGCCGGTGACTTTGGTGGCGACGAAAAAACTCGAAGCGTTTCCGGCGCCGTTGTGTGCGGCTTTGCCGCCGCGTGACTGCCGCGACTTTGTGTTTCCCGCGTCGGCGGACGTGAGGCCCGCGGCGCGGGCGGACGCACCGCCCGTGCCGGTCCCCATCGCGGATCTGGTTTAAGTCCCGCGACGCGGAGCGTTTCCGCGTTGCCTTCCCGAACGGCCATCCGGCCGGTTCGCGCCGCTTCACCCGCACCCCGTGTGCGCCCCTCGCGGTGCGGAAGAAACCAATCACTTCACAAAATCCAAAAATGAAATCTTCAACATATATCGTTCTTCTCCTGGCGGCGGTCTGGGCCGCGCCCTCGGGCCTGCAGGCCCATATCAGTTATTCCGGACGCAACTTCGGCGCGCTCGTCGTCGGGTCTCCGGCGGCCGGCAACCTCACGCAGACGGTGAGCAGTTCCTTCGGCTGGGCCGATGCGACCGATGACGACTGGGGCGACAGCCACCGCGGACGCTTTTTCCGCTTCACGCTGGAGACGTCCGCCGCAGTCATGATCACCGTCGAGCGCAATGCCAACGGGACCGGCGTGGCGGGAACTTTTCTTCCGGCCTTCTCGCTGTTCGCAGGTTTGGCGCAGGGTTCGCCGGAGGCGCTGGCGCACGACAGCGCCGCACTGTCCGTCGCCTCGCGTCCGGCCGGCACGGAGGGATCCTTCCGCGCCCTGACCGACTGGTCGATCGGCAACGATCCGACTTATGTCACGGCCGGCGATCCGACGAGCGGCATCCTCTTCGAGGCGCGTCTGGCTCCGTTCACCTACCTCGGCCACGCGGCCGACGGGACGAGTGCCAACTTCGGCCTCGTGCCGGGAATCAATGGCGATGGCCATGCGGATGGCTTTGTCACCGCGACCTTCCACGGTCTCGCGCCCGGCCATTACTCGCTGTTTCTCGGCGGCGCGAATTATGGGGCGCAGGCGACCGAGACCGGACCGACTTATCCGACCTACGGCGTCAATGTCACCGTGCAGGCGGTGCCGGAGCCTTCCACCTGGGCCATGCTGTTGGCCGGCGGGGCGTTGGCGGGTGCCGCGTTGCGGAGGAAAGCGCGCCGATGAAAAACCGGGCCACGGCTTTCACCTTGGTCGAGTTGCTCGTTGTTATCGCCATCATCGCGGTTCTGGCTTCGCTCGCTTACGCGGGCGCCGGGGCCATGATCGGCAAAGGCCACGCCACCAAATGCCTCGCCAACATGCGGCAGATCGGCGCGGCCATGCAGATGTTCGCGGGGGACCACGACGGGCGTTTGCCCGGCACCTCGCACGGGGTGTCGTGGACCAATTCGCTCGGCGCTTATCTCGGCACGAATTTCGCCGCGAAGTGTCCGGCCGTGCCGGACCACCGGGCGCGCGTGACCTACGGATGGAACGACAGCCTCGCCGACGTTCGGGGGCAAGGCGTCCGCTTGGCCGCGTGCCGCACGCCGGGCGCGACCATGGCGGCGGCGGAGTTGGCCGCGAACCAGACGAGCGAGCATTTCCACTTCGCCGGCGGACGCGGCGGCGCGGCGCGGGTCACGCCGAACCAGTTCAAGGCGGCGGTCAACGTCGAGGTGCACAATGGCGGCGCGAACTATCTCTTTGTCGACGGGCACGTGGAAAATCTGGCGTGGACCGAAGTGCAAAGGCGGCTGCGTCAGCCGGAGACGACCTTCCTGGTGCCATGAAAACTATTCTCCTGATTTTGCTGCTCTCGCTTGGCGCGGTCCGCGCGCACGACCATGTCGACGTCGGCGTCGATCCCCGCGACGCGCACCGGCTCGGTCTCGATGGACCGGCCTATCAACTCGCCCTTTATGTGCCGCGCGGCGAGCCCTTCAGCGGGTATCTTCCGGATTTCCCCGGCGGCTGGCACGCGTGCGAGCTGACCTTCACCACGGAGACCAACGCGCTCGATCCCGCCGCGGGCGCCGAGCCGCGGATGGAAATTGTTTCGGTCACCGGGCCGTCCGGCGGATCGTTCGCTTTCTGGGAAGTCGGGGCGGCTGCGCCGACGTGGATCCTGCCGGCCGGGTGGACGGGGACCGGGGCGACGTTTCCCGTCAATTTCCAGGGGGACACGCATGCGCACGGACGCGCTTTCACCATGGACAAACCCGGCACCTACACGGTGAGATTCCGTGCCGTGGATGACACAGGCGCCTTCGCGGCGAGCGCCGACATGACGGTTGTCTTCCACGCGCAGCAACCGCCGGCGTTATCCATCGGCGTGGCTGGCGGGCAGGTCTCGCTCGCTTTCGCCAGCCGCGTGAATCTTGTCTATGACTTGCAGGTCTGCACGGACCTGGCGTCCGGCGAGTGGGCGAACGTGGAGGATGACACCTTCATCGACGGTGACGGCCGACGGATCGAACTGACCGATCCGGTCGACGGACGGCCGCGAGCGTTTTACCGGCTGGTCGAATACCGGTGAGGGGGATTTTCAACTGAAGGCAACGAAGGGGGGATGGGAGGAGGCTGAGACATGGGTCTGAACCGGAACGAATCGGAAGAAGTTGGCGGCGGAGCGGCGCGAAGGTGCGGTCATGGATTGGGTTAGAGGGGCGGGAGGTTCGCGCCTCCCGCCCGACAACCAACGTTGTGGCGATCAACTCCGGCGCCGGCTCAGGAGCGCGAGTGCACCGGCACCGAGCCCGAGCAGGGCGTAGGTGGAAGGCTCTGGCACGACGTCAAAGGTGAAAGTGGCAGGGGCACCGCTCACGGGGGCGCCGTTGTTGCCGCCGGCCACGAGGGTGATCGTATACGAACCGGCATCGCTGAAGCCGAATTCACCGTGGCCGTGCTGCCCGGCATTGACGCTGAACGAGCCGTAATTGCCCGGACCGGCGGTCGAGTCGAAGAAGAGATCGGTATTCTCGAACATGTAGAAGTTGCCGGTGCCCGAGCCGGTGTAGCTGAAGCCGGTCATGGTGAAGGTGACCGGACCGGTGAAGGGCGCGGCCAACTCTTCGGCGCTGAAACCGATGAAGGGCATGCCGGCGGCATCGGCGTCGACTTCGGAAGCCGGGGAAACCCAGAGCAGTCCGAGGTTGCTGGCGCCAACGGTCACAGCGACTTTGGCGTTGGTGCCGAAGTTGTAGCTGATGCTCGAGCCGTCGAGCGGTGCACCTCCGCCCAGATCGTGGCTGTGCAGTTCGAGTTCGAGCTCTGTTTCTTCTCCATGGATGTGTTCATGGGCGGCGATGTCCCAGTGTCCCGAGCTGATATTGGTTTGCGCGAGGGCCACGGGGGCAAACCCGAGGACCAGCAGCGCGAACGAACTGATTGTTGGTTTTTTCATTGGTTGTCTTTCGTCTGTGTTTTGGTTTTTGTTTTTTCCGGCCGTCACGCGACGGCCGGGAAAGTCAGGGGGCAGCGAGCTGCGTTCGCACCCGGAGGAAGGCGCGACCGGTCAGGCCGCCACGGAGCAGGTAAGCAAACTCGTCAATACCCTCGGCCACGTTGCGGGGTTGACCGTGGGGCGTGAGTAGGTCGGCGCGCCAATCGGCGAGTCCGGGTTGCAGGGATGCGGTGGCGACGGGCGTGATGGTCAGGCCTGCGGCGTTGGTGCGTTGGCGCACGGTGAGGATCCAGGAATCGCCGGCGCGTTCGAGGTGCGGTTCGATAAGGCCGGCGTCGGGCACGAGGGGATCGCCGCCGAAGGCGAACTCCTCGAGGTTGGTGAAGCCGTCGCCATCCGGGTCGGCCGCGGGTCCGCTCACCAAGGGGTCGGCAGCTTGCGCCGGGTTGAACTCGATGCCGCGCCAGGCGGTGTATGACACGGTCGAAGCCGGGATCTGCCATTGTTCGACACCGAAGTAGACGGGCAGGAGGCTGCTCACTTCTTGGCCGGTGGCGGCGAGGGTGCCGCGGACGCGGAAGGTAATGCGATACATGCCGGGGGCTTTGAAGAGGAGGTTGAGGTGGGTGTGGCCGAGGCCGAGCATTACCATCTCCCTGTTCGGGTAGGCGGGGTCGAGGGTGAGCTGCATGTTCACATTCCCGGCGGAGAGGCTGTAGCCGTAGAAGGCGGTGGCGGAAGGTGTGGTGAGGTTTTCCACGGAGTGGACAGTCCAGCGAATGCGGTCAGTGCTGGATGCACCCGAACCGGTGAAGGTGCCGTTGCGCGGAACTCCGTAGGCGGAGAATCCGAGGTAGAGGGTGAAGGCGTTGTTGCTGGCGTCAGCGCTTGAGGGGAATGTCCAATAAGTTGCATCCATGGCGCCTTGGAAGTTGTATTGCTCGGAATCATCGTCGCGCTGGCGTTGTCCGGTGGCGGGCAAATAGGCGATGGCGTCCTCGGGTCCGAATTGGACAACCGGTGTTTCGTCATCGGTGCGGAAACCGCCGCTGAAGGTCTGGGTGTCTGCGTTCCAGATGACATTAAGATCCAGATGAGGCACGGGGCGGACAACGTAGCCTGGTCCGACCGCGGGGAAGTATTGGCTGGCGCCGGTTGTGTTGCTGACGAAGACACGGATATCCTCAGCCCTCGCGCCCATCAGCGTGAAGGTTGCGGTGAAGACAAGAATGGCAGCGCGGAGCATGGGTCAGAAATCGACGGTGATATCCTTGCCTGATTCGATGCGCGCTTTGAGGGCGCGAGCGGCGATGTTTTGCACATGCCCGTCGGCGAAGAGGTAATTGGCGCTGCCGGCGGTGCCGTCGGGCGCCCCGCCGCCGAACGCGTCGGGCCAGATTTCGCCCCGCACGCCGTTCCACGATCTCATCACACCGGAGTGGATGTGGTCGGTGCCGGTGGCGGTCTTGTTGGTGTTGCCGAGGAACATGATGATGGCGCGGGAGGGGTTGGCGATACGTGCGAGCCGGTCGAAGACGGCTGCTCCCGGGACGAGTCTGCCTTTTTCATCAACAAAGGCGTCGATCTCGACGCGCTCGTTCATGAGGTAGCTGGTGGCGTGGTCGGTGCGGAGCTTCTCGGCGGCGCGCGGGTCGGCGGGGCAGACGCGGACCGAGGTGTAGTTGGTGCCGAGGTAGGGTTGGAGTTGTTCGATCCAGGTGGCGTCGGGATCGAGGCAGTTGATGCTCGGAAGTTTGCCGTTGTGCTCGGCGGCGTAGAGGTGGATGCCGGCGCCGATGGACTTCATGTTGGAGGCGCATTTCGATCGCAGGCCCGACTCCATGGCGCCGTTGACGGCGGGGACGGCCAAGGTGGCCAGAACGGCGATGATGGCGATGACCACCAGCAGCTCGATCAGTGTGAAGGCAGAGCGAAAAT
Source organism: Chthoniobacter flavus (assembly GCA_945878135.1). Lineage (GTDB taxonomy): Bacteria > Verrucomicrobiota > Verrucomicrobiia > Chthoniobacterales > JACTMZ01 > JACTMZ01. The sequence goes on from CAMDUL010000026.1 coordinate 28,146, forward strand.
CATTTGAGTATCGAAAAAAAGTGTTCATTATCAACCGTGGCGCAAAAGCAGGGGCGGTGCGGTTGTTTCTCACAGCGAGCGGTCAGTAAGCGAAGCTCAGGCCGACGTTGACCCAGAAGACGTCGTCCTGGTCGATGGCCTCGAGGGCTTCGAGGGCGACGGAATAATTCACGCCGGCGAAGGCGGAGACATAGTCGTTGATCGCCACGGTCCCTTGCAGGCCGAACTGGAAGTTGTTCAGGCCGTAAACCTCGGTCGTGTTGTAGCCGAAGTTGAGCCCGAGCAGCGCGTAGGGTTGCAGACTGACGATGTCTTCATAGACCGGCACCTCGCCGTCCAAGCGGAATTCGAGGAATCCGCCGGGGTTGTTGTTGAGGTCCCAGATGAAGACGGCACTGGGAGTGACATAGGGAATAGCCGTCGTGCCCAGGGCGATGAACAACTCGTTGCCGTAGGTGTTGTGGACGTGCTCCGAGTGCTCTTCGCCGTGTCCTTCCTCCTCGTGTCCGTCTTCCTCCTCGCCATGACTGTCTTTGGCATAGCGGGGCACGTAGCGCAGGTTGTAGCCGGGGACAACAAAGACCGGGCCGAGTTCGACGTTGTAGGCGGCGGTGAAATCCCATTCGACGAGGTCGTTGCCGAGGCCGAAACCGTTCCAGACATTGACCGAGAAGTCGCCAAGGCGGACACCGATCTCGTTGACGTAGGCGCCGGAGGAGCCGGATTCGTCCACGCCGTAGTGCACGTGCCGGCTCTCCCAACCGGTGGTCACATTCACCCCCCAGATGCGGTCGGAGTCGGCCGCCCGGACCGGGATCCCGGTCTCCTGCACATCGACCGCCTCGGTGATCGCCGCGTCGGCGGAAGCACGCTCGCGGGAGCTATGGACATGCCCCGGACCATGAGCAAAGAGGACCGAAGTCGTTGCGGCTAAAGCCAATAAAACTAATAATGAATTGATTTTCATAATGCAATACTATTATTTAATAAACGGCTGGCCGGTGGGCTGTCAAGCGGGGGCACGGAAAAAGATTCCGCGTCAGCGCGGCGCCAAGCCGGCCTCCTGGCCGTTGACGAATCCGCGCAACATGCCGCCGTGGTGACCGAAGGTGATGATCACCGCGCCGCACTTGTCCTGATCGAAAATCTCCGCCCCGGTTCCGGCCAGGCGCGTGCCAAGCGCGGGTTCGTCACGGCCGTCGCGGAAAGGATCGCGCGGGGCGAGCACGATGGCGCGCGGTTGCACGGCGGCGAGAAATTCCGCGGTGGCAAAGATGTCCTCCCCGTGGCGTCCGAGCACGAGGATGTCGGCGCGCAGCGCTGCCGGATCCGACCGGACCAGCGCGGCTTCGGCCGCGGCGCCGCTGTCGGACATGAGGAGGATGCGGAAGGGGCCGTGGTCGACGCGGGCGACGAGGCTTTGGTCGTCGGCGGTGCGGGCTTGGTCGGACGGTCCCGGGCGGAGGATTTCGACCGAGGTGCCGCGCCCGGCGGCGAAGCGGTCGCCGGGGAGCACAAGGGATTTCGGGAGTCCGCGTTCCTCCAAAAGTTTGTGCAGCGCGGTGCGCGAGCGGGCGCGGTCACGCAGGACACCGGTCATCCACCGCCGCGGCGGATGCGAGACGAGCAACCGCGGCGCGCCGCCGAGATGTTCCGCGTCGCCGTGGGTCAGGACGATGACCTCCGGGCGACCGATCCCCGCGGCGCGGAGGGCCGGCTCGATGACGGAACGCGCCTCGGCCGCGGTGCCCGTATCGAAGAGCCACGCGCTCTCGCGCGTGCGGAGGAGTTGCGCGCCGCCGGTGGACAAATCGAAGACGGTCACCCGCGCGGGCGGTTGCATCCACGCGGGCGGAAGTTGCAGGTAGGACCCCGGCAGGTCGGCGGTGCGGCCGACCACGCTGACGAGCAGGGCGGCGAGGCCCCATGAGGTGTTGTTGAAAACCGCGGCGATCCAGACGGAGAACACGCCGCCGAGCAAGGCGAGCATGGAGACGGCGAGGATGCCGAAGGCGAGCGGCACGGCGAGCATGTTGGCGGGGATGGCCAGCAGTGGCACGAGATGGAAAACCAGCGCGGTGAGGGGCAGGCTGCCCAGCCACGCGGCCGCCGATACGCCGAGGGTGGAGGCCAGGGCGTGCCCGGCGTCCGCGGCGACGGCTTGGCCGCGGGTGTACAGCCGGCGCGGCAGGAAAGGATCGGGCCGCAGGCGCGCCGCGAAAAATTCCTGGAGGGGCGGGGAGAGCAGGAAGATGGCGGCGACGATGCTGAAGGACATCTGGAAGCCCGGGGAGAAAAGCTGGTTGGTGTCATAGCCCAGCAGGAGCAAGGCCGCCGCGGCAAGGCTGTTGGCCGGGGAGACCGGGCGGTCGAGGAGGAATCCGGCGAAGGCGGCGGCCAGCATGACCGCGGCCCGCAGGCTCGGCGGCGAGGCGCCGGTGACCAGGGCGTAGAAAAAAAGCGCGGGGATGATGACGAGCACGGCGCGGCGGCGGCTCAGGCCGAGCGGCCGGAGCACGAGCCAGAGAAGCAGTGCGACCATGCCGACGTGGAGGCCGCTGACACTGAACAAATGGAAAGTGCCTGTCTGGCGGAAGGCGTCGGCATACTGATCGGATCCGCTGTCGCGGACGCCGAGTGTGACCCCGGCAATGAGCGCGCGCAGTTCCGGGGCGTTGTCCAGACCGAGCCCGAGCGTGTGCAGCATCCAGCCGCGCGCCGCGAACGCCGCGCTTTGCACCGGGGATCCGGCGCCGCGCCCGAGACGGCGGGCCGGCGTGTCGCGTCCGGCCCGCATTTCGAGGAACACGCCGCGCCGTCCCCACCAGTCGGCCGCGTCGAACTGTCCGGGATTGCGTGGTGGCGGAATGCGCGAGACGACGCCGGTGATTTCCCATCGCTCGCCGTAACGCGGTGCGAGTTTGGATGTCCACCGCGCGACTACGCGGACCGGCGGACGCGCGGTGCGGCCGTCGATCGTCCACTTCTCGACCCGCAGCGGCGCGCGCCACGATCCCGGCGAAGATTCCTTCGGTTCGTCGAGGACAATTCCGGTCAGGCGCACTTCGCGCGGCGCGTCGAACACGGCCGCGGCGAGCGCGCGGCCCGCATCCTCCCGTCCCTGCCAGGTGTGGGCCAGGGCGAAGGAGGCCGCGGCGGCGGCCAGCAACGGGGCGGTGCCGCCGCGCCACGGGGCGGCGAGCAGGCCCGCCACGGCTATGACAAACAAGAGGCGCGGGTCGGGGGCGGCGTATTCGGCCAAGAGAATCCCGGCGACCGCCGCGAGGGCCAGGCCAAGCAGGGGCAGCCGGGGTGAGGACAAGCCGGGAATCCGGGTGAGGGCTTCCGGCGGTGACTGGCCGCCGCTCCGGTTCATTGCCCGGCGAACTTGAGCAGGGCGAGTTCGACGCGCTGGTCCTCGTCGAAATAAAAGCGCACGGCACCGTCGCGGCCGCGGAGGTCGGTGGACACGCCGGCGCTGGCCCGGCGGGAGTGGATCTGGTGGAGTCCCGGCTCGGCCCGGTGGTAGGGCACGCCCCAAGCCTCGATGCGGCGGCAATTGGCGCAGCGGAGGGCGAAATATTCCTCCATGGCGGTGCGTTCGAGCACGCGGTATTCGACGTTCTCGATCAGCTCCACGGTGTCATAATCGAAAAACTCGAGCGGATACAGTCCGCGCGCGGGCAGATGGCTCCACCGCCAGCGCAGGACCCCGAGGCGGATGCGCGGGTCGTGTCCGGCCACGCGGTTGCGGAAGGAAAGGGTGTTGAGGGACAGGACGACGGGTGCCTGCAGTCCGGCCTCGACCGTGACATAAACATGGTCCGTGTTCTCCGGACGCGGCGAGTTTTCGATCTCGAAGCGGGCCACGGCGCCGGCCACGCGGGCCATCGGCGTCGACGGGAAGGCCACGCCGTGCGGATGGTCGCTGGGGACGCGGTGTTTAATTGAACGAAAACGGGCTGTAGAGGTTCTCCTCGTAGGACGAGTCGAAGAAGGTGTCGACGGCGGGCGGTTCGTAGGCGAAGGGCGCGTTCACGTTGCCGCCGTAGCGGTTGTAATTCTCTCCGGAGAAATACGGGTGGCTCTGGTCGACCGCTTTGGGGCCCTTGCCGTAGAATTCGTAGGACCGGCCCATGTAGTTGATGACCGGCGCCGGCGTGCCGGCGGCGCGCAGTGCGGCCAGGTCGGCATTGCTCAGATTGTAGGCTTTGCGCGTGCTCTGCATGTAACTGACCAGACCGGGGCCGGGGACGCCTGCCCGGGCCGAGGCGGCGACGTCGGCCACGCTGAGGGGCAGGCCTTCCCGGACCTTCAAGGTGGTGGCCGCCGGGACGCCCGGTTTGGAGAACTCGCCGAGAATTTTCGGGTCGACTTGGGCGGTGGTGGCACAGCCGGCCAGGGCCAGGGCGGCAAGGAGAAGGAAGGGCTTCATTGGAGTGCGCGCATGGTGTCCGCCCCCTGCCTTGCTGGCAATCCCAAAGACCCCGCCGAAAACCCTTGCCAGCCGGTCCCGGTCGCGGTATTTTTCCCGACCCTTTTCCAGGGAGACTTTTATGGCCTACGCAATCATCCAATCCGGCGGGCGTCAGTTCCGCGTGCAACCGGGCGACGTCATCGACGTCGAACTCCTCGACGTCGAGGCCGGGCAGCAAACTGTCTTCGAAGAAGTCCTCCTGGCCGCCGACGACGCGGGGGTGAAGATCGGCGAACCGCTGCTCAAGGGCGCGAAAGTCACGGCCGAGGTGGTGGAAGATGTGCGCAAGGCGCCGAAGGTCGTTTCCTACAAATTCAAACGCCGCAAAGGCTATCACCGCACGGTCGGCCACCGCCAGAAACACACGCGGGTGAAGATCGGCGAAATCAAAGCTTAACTTTATGGCCCATAAAAAAGGACAAGGCAGCGTCAAGAACGGCCGCGACAGCGTCAGCAAGCGGCTCGGCGTGAAAAAATTCGGCGGGCAGGAAGTGCTGGCCGGCAACATTCTCATCCGCCAGCGCGGGCGCAAATTCCTGCCGGGCCGCAATGTCGGCCTCGGCCGCGACTTCACGCTCTTCGCGCTGGAGAGCGGCAAAGTGGAGTTCGACCGCGGCGGACGCCGCATCAACGTGGTCGCGGCGGCGAACTGACGAACGCTTTCCTCCTCGGGAAAGACCGGAGCCCGTCACGGGTTCCGGTCTTTTTCTTTGGGGCTCCGGCTGCAAATCGGGATTGCCGCGGACGGTCTCCGACAGAATGATGCGGGTCGATGCTGGAACTGATGCAGAAGGGCGGCCCGGTCATGTGGGTCATACTCGCGGCGAGCGTGCTCGGTCTGGCCGTTTTTCTCGAGCGCCTCGTCTACCTGCACCGCGCACAGGTGCGGGTGGGGGAGTTCCTGCGCGGCCTGGCCAACCTCGTGCGGGACAACCGTTATGACGAAGCGCGGCAGCAATGCCTGTCGACGCCCGGCCCGGTGGCGCGCGTGGCCCTCAGCGCGGTGCTGGCCCGGGAGTGTCCGCGCGCGGAGTTGCGCGACATCGTGCAGGAGGCCGGCCAACTCGAGGTGCCGCGCCTCGAGCGTCATCTCCTCCTGCTCAACGGCATCGCGTGGGTCGCGCCGTTGCTCGGACTGCTCGGCACGGTGCTCGGACTGCTCGAGGCGTTCTATCTCGTGTCCTCGCAGGGCGGCTACGCCACGGTGGCCGATTTGTCCGGCGCGGTTTACCACAGCCTGATCGCCGCGGCGGCCGGTCTGGCCGTGGCCATCCCGGCCCTGATCGCCGCGGCTTACCTTTCGTCACGGGTCAAGGAACTGCTGCACGACATGGAGCGCGCGGGCATCGAGATGGTGAACCTGCTGAAGAACCGCACGTTGCCGGCGGCGGAAATTCTCGCCATGGAAGGCGAACCGGCGGAGGAGCCATGAGGCTCGAGTCCACCGTGCGCTGGAACGGTGCGCCGACGCTGGCGGCCGGCGCGGCCACCGTCCTGCTGCTCCTCGTTTTCTACATCCTGATCTCCGGCAGTTACCTCCTGCAGCCCGGCACGGCGCTCGAATTGCCGTCCTCGCGCTTCCTGCTCCCGGCCATGCGCAACCCGCTCATCGTGTCCGTGACCGGCGGCGCGGGGGCGTCGGTTTATTTCGAGGACCGCGTGGTCGATCCGGCGCAACTCGGCGAGCGGTTGTCCTCGCGGCGCGCCGTCTCGCGCCAGGTGGTGATCAAAGCCGACCGGGATGCGCCGCTCGCCCTCGTCGCCCAGATCACGGAACTCGCGCTGGCCGAGGGATTTTCCGTGGCCCTGGCCGCGGCGCGACCCCCGCAGCCATGATCCTCGCCGAGCGGTTGGCCCACGTTTTCCACTGGCCGACGACCTACCCGATCAGGCTGCTTCTGCCGGTCATGCTCGTGGTTTCGTTGCTTCTCCACGCGGCCGGGATTTATCTCGTGCGGACGGAAGCGGCGCCGCGCGGCATGCCGCTGCCACCGCGACCGGCGCGCGTCACCATCGTGCCCGACGGCCCCGCGTCCGTCCTGCTCGCGGCGCGCGATCCTTCTTGGCTGGATCCCGGCCGTTACCGCAACCGGCTTTTGCCGGCGCCGCGTTGGCAGCGTCCGCCGCGGGCCTTGCAGCCCGAACTGCCCCCCTTGGTTTCCGCCCCGCCCTCCGCGGCACCCGAGACATGGATCAGCGCCTTGCCACCTCTCGCGGTGCGCGCACGCTTGGAAGCGCCGTCGGCGGCGTCTGCCCCCGGGCTTGTCCCGGTCATCGCGCGTTTCGACGAGGAAGGGCCCGAGGTCACGGAGGAAGTGCTGGTGCGCTTGCGCTCGGCCGCGCCGGAAGGCACGGCGCCGGGTTTGCCCACGGAATTGCTTGTTGTGCTCGACGCGTCCGGCGCGGCGCGGCATGTCTGGTTGCTGCGCAGTTGCGGCGTGCCGGCGCTGGACAACGCCGCGCAGCGTGCCGTGCAGCTTTCGCGTTTCGGGGCGCCGCCCGGGGGTCACCGCGGGGTGTTGCGTGTTGTCTGGGCGCCGGCCGGGGGGGTGGCGCCGTGATCCGTCTGCCCCCGGAGCTGCTGCCGCTGCTTTATGCCGTGGTGCTGCTCGCGGCGGTGCTCGTGCTCTGGCTGGCGGGCGAATGGCGCCGGGCGCGGCAGCGCAAGCGCGAGCGGCGCGGACTCTTTCCCTGCCGGCTTTGTGCCGAGTGGATCCGGCACGGGGGCAAAGCGCAGTTGGTCCGTTGCAAGGCCTGCGGTGCGCTCAACGAGCCCGGGCGGGCCGTTGATCTCTGAGCATCCTGCGCCGCCGCGGGAGGGAAATCATTGCCACCCCCACGGCAAGAGGTTCATCTTTGTTACTGTGGTTGAAGTCGCCCTACCCCGCCCGGCCCTCATCGGCATGGTCCATGTCGGGGCCTTGCCCGGCACGCCGCGGGCTTCGCAATCCGTCGACGAACTGGTCCGGGGTGCGGTGCAGGAAGTCTGGACGCTGGCCGAGGGAGGGTGCGATGCCATCCTGGTCGAGAACATGCACGACATTCCCTACCTCAAGCGCGAGGTCGGGCCCGAAGTCGTTGCCGCGATGACCGCGGTCTGCCGCGCGATCAACGAGGCGACCGATTTGCCCTGCGGCGTGCAAGTGTTGGCCGGAGCCAACGAAGCCGCGCTCGCCGTCGCCTTGGCCGCCGGACTCGATTTCATCCGCGCCGAAGGTTTCGTCTTCGGCCATGTGGCTGACGAAGGATGGATGGATGCCTGTGCCGGTCCGCTCCTGCGCTACCGCAAACAAATCGGCGCGGACCACATCGCCGTCTGGGCCGATGTGAAAAAGAAACATGCCGCGCATGCCATGACGGCGGATGTCAGTCTCGCCGAAACGGTGAAGGCCGCGGAATTTTTCGGCGTTGATGGTGTCATCGTTACCGGCGAAGCAACCGGACGCGAAACTTCGACCGCCGATCTCTCGTCCGCGCGCGGCGCGACGAAACTGCCCGTGGTGGTCGGCTCCGGGGTCACCGCGGAAAATGCCGCGGCCATGTTGCAGCATGCCGATGCAGTCATCGTTGGATCCGCGCTGAAGCGCGACGGTCATTGGACCGGACCCGTCGGCCTCGAACGCGTCAAAGCCGTCGCCGCCGCGGTGCGCGCCGCGCGCTGATTCCGTCATGGCCCGCCTCCTCGTCGCCATGTCCGGCGGAGTGGACAGCTCCGTCGCCGCGTTGCTCCTCCAAGAGCAAGGCCACGAGATCGAGGGCGCCTACATGAAAAACTGGATGGCCGAGTGGGATCCGCTCGGCCAGTGCCCTTGGGAGCAAGACGTTGCCGACGCGCGCGCCGTGGCGGACAAACTCGGCATCCCGTTCCGCGTGGTCAACCTCATCGAGGATTACCGCGAGCGCGTGGTGGATTATTTGCTCAAGGGCTACGCCGAGGGTGTCACGCCGAATCCCGACGTCTATTGCAACCGCGAGATAAAATTCGGCGTCTTCCTCGACCTCGCGCTGCGCGAAGGCTTCGACGGCATCGGCACGGGTCACTATGCGCGCACCGCGCCCGGTCCGGGCCGCGCCAAAGCGGTCTACGAAGGCGCCGATCCGGGCAAAGACCAATCCTACTTCCTTGCCATGCTGCGTCCCGAACAGATCGCGCGCGCGTGGTTTCCGGTCGGCGAACTGCTCAAAAGCGAAGTGCGGGCCAAAGCGGCTACCGCCGGCCTCGTCACCGCGGAGAAAAAAGACAGCCAGGGCATCTGCTTCATCGGCAAAGTGCGCATGCAGGATTTCTTGAAGGAATATCTTCCGGAAAAGCCGGGCCCGATCGTCGATTTGGAAGGACGCGTGCTCGGCGAGCACCGCGGATTGCACAACTACACGCTCGGACAGCGCCGCGGCATCCGCGTCGCCTCGGCCGAACCCGAGACCGCGTATGTCGTGGTGGATAAACGGATGGCAACCAACGAACTGGTCATCGGCTACGATCGTCCCGACACCGAGGGACTTTATGCCAGCCGCGCGATCCTCACGGACTTGAGCGCGGCCGGTCCCGAGCTTCCGGCCAAAGCGCGCATCGAAGCACGTCCGCGCTACCGCGCCCCGCGCGTTGCCATCGATTTCACCCGCCGAGATGACGGAACGGCGGACATCGTCTTCGCCTCACCGCAACGCGCCCTCGCGCCGGGCCAAATCTGCGCCCTCTACGAGGGTCCGCGTCTTATGGGCGGTGCGGTGTTTGCCGAGATCGGGTAGTGGAGGACGGCCGTTTGCCTCCCGAGTAACTCGAAGTGTTTTGAGGCACCGACGCTCATAGAGCGCCGCTACAATTTTTTGTCGAGGTGTAGCGGCGCTCTATGAGCGTCGGTGCCTTTTTCCCAGGCAGGGACTAGTAGCCCCAGTTACTCCCAGCACGCACCCGCCAACGCGCGGGTTCAGGGCCTCAGGGCCCTCTTGCCGTGCCTCGGCTGCGGCCGCTGCGGCCGCTGTGGCCGGTGGTGCGGTAAGCCTAGAGACGTAGCTGAAAGTTGAGTGATGAAAGTTGAGGGACTTCGCAGGAGCAGATTACGTCTTCGGCCTGACTCACGCTGAGCCGGAACCATGCCGTTGGGAATCAGCCCGCGAACCAACCGTCAGGGAATTTGTGCGAAAGAGCGTGCTCACGGTTCAGTGAACCACTCGCGGCAAAGGTTCGGAAAAGTAGAAGCGGCGTCCCCGCCGCTTAACCCCGGACGACAAGCGGCGGGGACGCCGCTTCTACTTTTGGCTTCGATTGCATCGTTCCGGCTGAGGGTGAGTCTACCCGCATCAACAAGTCGTTGGCTTTCCACCTCTCAACGCCTTTTCTAGGGTAATGTGGTCGCGGCCCCGGTCTCGGGCCGGTAGGTTCGGGGCTTATGAAAAGTTTTCTCCTCGCCCCATGGCTGGCCGTTTTTATCTGCGCCGGCCTCAGCACCGTGGCCGACACCCTCGGCACCGTCTGGTGGGAACAAAAGAAAATGTGGATGCTTGTCGCCGTCACCGGCATCGCCCCCTTCGTGTTCCTGTCGTTCGGCTACGTCGGCTCCCACTTCGGCCTGGCCAAGGCGTCCAGCCTGACCAACACGCTGGTGGTCATCGGTCCGATCCTTGTCGGCATCCTCTTCCGCGGCGAACTCCGCCAACTCTCGCCGGTGGAAATGGCGGGCATGGCCCTGGCCGTGACCGGCATCGTCCTGCTCACCGCTTTCAACTCCCACCAGCCCGACTGAGGTCACCCGAGAACCTAGCCGTCTACCACCAGCTGGCCCGGGGCTACGAGGCGGAGTTCTCCGCCATCACCGGGAAAAAGCCCGGCGCCCGGATCGGGAACAACGCCCGGGGGGTGATCGCGCGTAGAAATTCCTGCCCGACACGGTGCGGTTCGCGCTATGTTGCCGGCCGGCGCGGACGGACAGGGCGGCGGATGAACGGTGTCGGTTTCCCCGCGGACGTCAGAAACATGAGTGACCACAACGCAAACGAAGAGGCGGCCCGCGAAATCAAGCGGCGGCGCACTTTTGCCATCATTTCGCATCCGGATGCGGGTAAGACGACGCTGACCGAAAAATTCCTGCTTTACGGCGGGGCGGTGCAATTGGCCGGCAGCGTGACGGCGCGCCGGAACCAGCGGGCCACGACGAGCGACTGGATGGAATTGGAAAAGCAGCGCGGCATCTCGGTGTCCTCCACCGTGCTGCAGTTCGACTACGACGGCTACGTGGTCAACCTGCTCGACACGCCCGGCCACCAGGATTTCTCCGAGGACACCTACCGCGTGCTCACGGCGGTCGATGCGGCCGTCATGGTCATCGACGCGGCCAAAGGCATCGA
>CAMDUL010000027.1 GCA_945878135.1 Chthoniobacter flavus
GGAGCGTGGAGCTTGGAGCCTGGAGCTTGGAGTTTGGAAAAGAGAGTTAGGAGTTAGGGCGGGTTTTCAAGGTGCGGCGGAAAGCGAAGAGCATTTTGCTTTGCTGCTGCAACTCTTCAAGCAGCGGATTAGTGACCTTTTCGTCGAGATAGCCATTTTGGGTCAGCAAACTCAGCATGCTGGCCACTTCGTAGACCGATCGGCGGGAGAACTTGAGGAAATTGGCGAAGTCATCGGGTGAGTCGCTGCCGGAACCTTCAGCTATGTTGTTGGTGATACTGAGCGTGGCGGCACGAAGTTGTTCGGCGAAGCGATGGAATTTTTTTGCGTCCAGCTTTTCAGCCAAAACAAACAAGGAAGCTGTTGCGGCCGCCGCGCGCTGCCAAATCTCCAAAGACTCGAAGCGAAATTTCGTTTGGTCTTCGGTCTCCACGCTCCATGCTCCCCGCTCCACGCTTGAATTCATTCGGCGGCGACTTCTTTTATCACGGGGAGGAGGTCGTTGAGGAGGCGGTGCCAGGTTTCGAGTTTGCCGAGGCGGGTGGTTTGGAATTCGGCGTCGGGGCCCTCGCGGTCCATCGCGTCCCGCAACGCGTCGAGGTGTCCGTTGGCGTTTTCAAGGTGCGGCTCGATGCGGAGGCGGAGGAAGCCGTTGGCCAGGCGGCGGAGGTTGAGTTCCGCGCGGAAGTGCTCTTTGCGCACGCCGGGCAGGAAGACGCGTTCGATCGCACCGGTTTGCCGCAGCCATTTGAGCCCCTCGAACGTGCCGCCGCGACTGGAGCCAAGCATGGCCATGATTTCGTCGAGGTTCAGCGGTTGCGGCGTGGCGAAAAGCAGACCGTAGACCTGACCGACCGAGCGCGGGAGGGAGAGCGCGCTGGCGGCGCGGACAAACAAGGCGACGGCTTGCTCCTGGAATGGAGTCATGGCGGAAGGGGCGCCTTGCGGCAGGGCCGTGGCAACGCGGCGCGCGGGGCGTGCTTTCCGGGCAGGCTGCCGCCCTTGGTCAAGACGCGAGGTTTGGCCGGCGCTCCGGTGCATGCTGGATGTCCGCGGGATGGAACCGCGGGGAACCTACTGTAGTAATAAACGGCGGAAAGGAGATTTATTCAAGCAAAAACGAATGAAATGAATACGTTTCGCGAATTAAAGATCAGCCGGGCTTGGTCGCGGGGTCCGGCAGGGGATAGGCGGAGGATCGCGGGTGGGGAAAATTTTCCCGCGCGGAAAGAAAACGGAGTCTACGGGACTCGAACCCGCAACCTCTGCCGTGACAGGGCAGCGCTCTAACCAATTGAGCTAAGACTCCTGAGGGAATTTCCGAATAAAGCGCAGAGGGCGCGTCGGCGAAAGCTCTTTTTGCGGCGGCCGAAATCGCGTGCGTTCGTCCGACCAGCGGTTTTATTCTGCACGGTCCATGGGCAACGCATCTCTGGCCGGGCAAACGGCCGACTTTCTTTCGTCATGCGCGGACACCCTGCCACAGTCCCCCAGCCTGGTCGGTCTGGACGGCTTTGTGGACACCATCCTGCACGTGGTGGCCACGCGGGAGAGCGCCGAGAGCTACACCCGCATGGGGAGCATGGCCGAATTCGGCCGGAGAATCGGCGCCGCTGCCGGGTTGAGCGCGAATTTCGAGATGGTGCCGCAGATGGTCAAACTCGGCGGCAACGGCCCGATCATGGCCAACGCGCTCGGGGCCTACGGTTCGCCGGTGACCTATGTGGGCAACCTCGGGGCGCCGAACATCCACGCGGTCTTTGCCGACTTCGCCGCGCGGGCCGAGGTGATTTCGCTGGCCGAGCCCGGCTACACCGACGCCATCGAGTTCGACGACGGGAAGCTGATGTTCGGCAAGCACCTCAGCCTGCGCGAGGTGAACTGGGAAACCCTCCTCGGGCACGTCCCGCTCGAACGTCTGGTCAAACTTTTCAACGACTCTTCGCTCATCGCGCTGGTCAATTGGACGATGCTGACGGGTATGACACGCATTTTCGAGGAACTCCTCGGGAAAGTGATGCCGCTGGTCACCGGGGGGCGCTGGATTTTCTTCGACCTGGCCGATCCGGCCAAGCGCACGCGGGAGGACATCGCCCGAGCAGTCGACCTCATCGCGCGGTTCCAGAAGCACGCCAAAGTCATCCTCGGTCTCAACCTGCAGGAAGGCCGCCAGATCGGCGAAGTGCTGGGCTTCGCGCCGTGCGAAGAAACGCACGAAGCGGTGGCGGCGCACGCCGCCAAGATCCGCGCAAAGCTCGGCGTGGAAACGGTCGTCATCCACCCGGTCTCCTTCGCCGCGGCGGCCGACGCCACGGGGAGCGCGGCGGTGCAGGGACCTTTTGTCGAGAAACCGGTGATCACCACGGGCGCCGGGGACCACTTCAACGCGGGCTTTTGCGTCGGCCGCATGCTCGGGGCGCCGCTCGACGTGAGCCTGCAGATCGGGGTGGGCACGTCGGGGTTCTACGTGCGCACGGCGAAAAGTCCGACGGTCGGGGACACGGTGGGCTTCCTGCGCACGCTTTGACCGCTGCGGCGTCACGGACCATGACCACGCGTCCGCGCTCCCGCGAACTCTTCGCCGCGGCACGGCAACGCATCCCGGGCGGGGTCAACTCCCCGGTGCGCGCTTTCCGTTCGGTCGGCGGCGAGCCGTTCTTTGTCGACCATGCGGCGGGGGCAAGGATCCGCGACGTGGACGGCCAGGAATACATCGATTACGTGGGCACCTGGGGTCCGGCCATTCTCGGCCACGCGCCGGCGGTGGTGGTGGAGGCGGTGCGCGCGGCGGCGGGGCGCGGCTTGAGCTACGGCATCCCCAACCCGCTCGAGGTGGAGATGGCGGAACTGATCTGCGCCTGGGTGCCGTCGGTGGAAAAAGTGCGCATGGTCAACAGCGGCACCGAGGCGACGATGTCGTGCGTGCGCCTGGCCCGCGGGTTCACCGGCCGGGACAAGATCGTCAAGTTCGACGGCTGCTACCACGGGCATGTCGATTCCCTGCTGGTGCGCGCGGGCAGCGGGGCGCTGACGCACGGGCGGCCGGACAGCGCGGGCGTGCCGGCGGATCTTGCCGCGCTGACCATCACTTTGCCGTTCAACAACGCGGCGGAACTGGAGGCGACATTCGCGCGCGAGGGCGGGGCGATTGCCGCGGTCATGGTCGAACCGGTGCCGGCCAATGCCGGGCTGATCCCGCCTCGCCCGGGCTACCTGGCCAAACTGCGCGAAGCCTGCACGGCGCACGGGGCGTTGCTTGTTTTCGACGAGGTTATGACGGGATTCCGTCTGGCCAAGGGCGGGGTGCAGGAATTGACGGGCATCCGGCCCGACCTCACCGCCATGGGCAAAGTGATGGGCGGCGGCCTGCCGGTCGGAGCGTTCGGGGGGCGGGCCGACGTGATGGATCACCTCGCGCCCGAAGGTCCGGTTTACCAGGCGGGCACCTTGTCGGGGAACCCGCTGGCCATGGCGGCGGGGCTGGCCCAGTTGCGCGAACTCGGGCGGACAGCAGCGTGGACGCGGCTCGAAGAGCTGGGGCGGCAACTGGAAGACGGTTTGCGGGGGGACGTGGCGGCATCCGGCGTCACCTTCCACCGTGCAGGAAGCATGTTCAGCCTCTTCTTCGCGGAGGGTCCGGTGCAGGATGCGGACGACGCGAAAAAATCGGACACCGCGAAGTTCGCGAAATTTTTCCATTACTGTCTGGAGCGTGGTGTGTATTTTCCCCCCTCGCAGTTCGAGACGGGATTCATCAGCACGGCGCACACGGACGAGGATATCGTCCGCACGGTCGAGGTGGTCGCCCAAGCGCTGCGCCACGCCGCATGAGCCAAACACCGGAGCAAGACGACCGCGCCATCGAACTGGACCTGCTGGCGCGCGTGGCCAGGCGCGAGCGGGCGGCCTTCGAGCAGCTCTACGACCGCTACAAGAACATCCTTTACGCCACGGCGATGAAGTTTTTGAAGGAAGATGCCGACGCGCAGGACGTGGTGCAGGACGTTTTCATCCAGATCTGGGACAAGGCGAAACTCTACGATCCGGCCAAGGGCAAGCCGCTGACCTGGGCCCTGACCCTGACCCGCAACCGCTCGATCGACCGCATCCGCGCCATCCAGCGGCGCACCCGTCTGCGGGACGATTTCGGGAAGGAGACGGTCGTCGATGAATCCGCGGGGATGAGGGAGGCGTTATCTGGGGTGGATGCCGGAGAAAAAAGCCAGATTCTGCGCGAAGCCGTGGGGCGCCTGTCGCCCGAACAGAGAAAAGTCATCGAGCTGGCCTTTTTCCGCGGCTTCACCCAGAGCGAAATTGCCGACCGCCTGGGCGAACCGCTCGGCACGGTCAAAGCCCGCGCCCGCCGCGGCTTGATGAAACTGAAAGAATTACTCGGCCCGCAAATATGAACCGCGACCAAATCGAAGAACTCGCCTGCCTCGACGCACTCGGCGCGCTCGACGGCGACGATGTCGCCGCGTGGGAACGCGTCCGCGCGGAAGACGCCGGCGCCTCCCGGTTGCGCGATGAGCTTTCCGAAGTGGCCGCCCGGCTCTCTCTGGCGGATGCCCCGGCCGAGGCGCCCGCCGCGCTGCGCGGGCGCGTGATGGATCGCGTCTTCGGCGGCGTCTCCGGCCCGAACACCGTGGCGGCCACGCGGCGCTTCGGCCCCACGGCGTGGGCCGCGGCGGCGGCTGTTGTCCTGCTCGCCCTGGCCGGCGCCGCGGCCACCACGCGGCAGAAAGAGTGTGTCGTTGTCCGCGACGCGCGCCCGAACCCGCAGGAGCTGAACCTGCCGCTCGAAGGCTACGGCGAATACGCCGGGGTCAAAGCCGGTGTCTTGTGGGACAGCGGCCAGCGCGGCTGGTATGTGCAGGCGGCGGGGATGCCCGAGTTGCCTCCGACGCACCATTACCGCGTGTGGGCGGTTTGTGCGGGTGGCAAGGTGCACGATTGCGGCGAACTGCCGCTGCGTCGCGGCGGATTGGCGCGGCGCTTCGTCCAACCGGGAGACGCGATCGATTCGATGCAAGGCTTCGCCGTTTCGATCGAACCCGCGGGCGGCCCGCCGGCGGGGCCGACATCGCCGGCCGTGCTGATCAGCGCGGGGTTGCGGGGGTGATTGTCGGAGCGGCACCGGCATCCTGCCGGTGAAATCCGGTCGCCGGATCAAAACACCAGCACCAGCACGATCACGGCGAGGATGGCCACCGTGATTCCCGCGCCGAGGGGTTGCGCGATCGTGGCCAGCGGGCTTTTGGTTTTTTCGGCCCATCCGGCGAGAAGCAACCAGACGGCGGGAATGACCAGCAACCAGAGGCCTTGGTTGGCCACGAAGGTGGCGACCGTGTCGGACCAACTGACCGGCGGCGCGGGGACGGACCCGGAATTGACCAGGATGTGGGAGGCCATGGCGGCGAGCGCGAGCATGATGAATTGGGCCAGCGCGATGGCGATGTTCATGTCCGGCCCACCCTGACGCCACCTGCGGGGGCGGTCAATCCCGCGATCCTCTCGACAAGAGATCGCGCTTGGCCTAGCTGAAACGGCGTGAGTTTCAGCGCACCGGTCCGGGTCCAGGCCAAATTTTTCCGCGAAGGCGACCGCAAGTTTTTCGTCAAAGGCGTGACCTACGGTCCGTTCGCACCGGACACCGCGGGGGAGCATTTCGGCACGCCGGAAAAAGCGCGCGCCGATCTGGCCATGATGCGCGAGGCGGGGTTGAACCTCGCGCGGGTCTACTACGTGCCGCCGAAGTGGTTCCTCGACGCCTGCGCGGAACACGGGATCCGTTGCCTCATTTCCATCCCGTGGGCCGAGCACATCGAATTCCTCAATCAGCGCAAAACACGGCGCGAGGTCGAGAAGGCGGTGGTCGACGCGGTCAAAACCAACCGCGGACACCCGGCGGTGTTCGGATATCTCGTCGGCAACGAAATCCCCAGCCACATGGTCCGCTGGCTGGGTCCGGCCCGCGTCACCGAATTCGTCGAGCACCTCATCTATCTGGCCAAGCGCGCGGATCCGGACGTCCTTTATTCCTACGCGAGTTTCCCACCGACCGAATACCTGCTCCCGCAGAACGCGGACTTTTTCACCTTCAACGTCTACCTGCACCGGCAGGACGACTTCGACCGCTACCTCGCGCGTTTGCAGAACCTCGCGGAGGACCGTCCGCTCGTTCTCGGCGAGTTCGGCATGGACACCATCCGCCACAGCGAGGACGAGCAGGCGGAAATGCTGTCGTGGCACATCGAGAGCGTGGTGCGCGGCGGCCTGGCCGGGACGATCATTTACGCGTGGACCGACGAGTGGTTCCGCGGCGGCCAGGAAATCCTCGACTGGGCTTTCGGTCTGATCACGCGCGAGCGCCAACCGAAGAAAGCTTACGCCGCCGTGCAGCAGCTCCTGGCCGGCGACAAACCGCTGGCCGAACGCGTGCCGCTGGACAAATACCCGCGCGTGTCGGTCATCGTCTGCTCCTACAACGGCGCCAAGACCCTGCGCGACTGCCTCGAGGCGCTGGACCGCGTCGATTACCCCGACTACGAGATCGTGTTCGTCGACGACGGCTCGAAGGACGACACGCCGGAAGTCGTCGACGCGTGGGAAAAGGCGCGCGCGGGGCGCGAACGGCGGCCGGATTTTGTCAGCCTCCGCCAGACGAACATGGGTCTGAGCTACGCGCGCAACGCCGGCGCGGCCGCGTCCACCGGCGGGATCCTCGCCTACACCGACAGCGACTGCATGGCGGATCCCGACTGGCTTTATTATCTCGTGGGCACGCTGACCTCGGGTGACTACGCGGGCGTGGGCGGACCGAACATCTCGCCGCCGGCCCAGGACTGGATCCAGGCGTGCGTGGCCGCGGCGCCCGGGGGTCCGAGCCATGTGCTCCTGACCGACGTGGTGGCCGAGCACATCCCGGGCTGCAACATGGCCTTCCACCGCTGGGCTTTCGACTCGGTCGGCGGGTTCGATCCGGACTACCGCAAGGCGGGCGACGACGTCGATTTCTGCTGGCGCCTGCAGCAAAGCGGTCAGGTCATCGCGTTCAGCCCCGCGGCCATCGTCTGGCACTATCGGCGCTTCACGCTCGGGGCGTTCCGCAAACAGCAGGAGGGTTACGGCGAGGCGGAGTCGATGCTGCGCTTCAAGCACCTCGTGTTTTTCGGCCCGACCGGCACGGCCAAATGGAAGGGGCAGATCTACGGCGCGCCGCGCTTCACCTGGCTGATCAACCGTCCGCTCATCTACCACGGCGTTTTCGGCGAGGGGCTTTTCCAGAGCATCTACCCGACCCCGCGTTCGGAAGTGGCCAACTACCTGGCGAGCCTCGAGTGGGTCGTGCTGACCGTGTTCGTGTTCCTCCTCTCCATCGGCTTCCCCGACCTGCGCATCGTCCCTTACCTGATGTTCGGCGGGACATTCCTCGTGGCTTTGTCATACATGCTGCACGCCCGGCTGGAGCCGCAATTCGATTCGGTGCGCGCTCGTCTGCTCGTCACCTTCCTCGCCTTCACCCAGCCGCTGGTGCGCGGCTGGAGCCGGTATTTCACGTGGCTGAAATACAAGCGCACGCCGGAGCGCGTCATCCGCACGCCCGAGCAGGAACTGGACAAAGTCCGCCACGAGGGCGGCACGGGGCGTTTCGAGTTCTGGAACGAGCAGGGCCACGGGCGCGAGCGTCTGCTGGCCGAGGCGACCAGACTTCTCGAGGACGAAGGCTGGAGCTACTCGCTCGACACGGGCTGGAACGACTGGGACGTGCAGATCTACGGGAGCTTCTGGTGGCTGGTGCGGCTGCGCACGGTGACCGAATACCACGGCGGTCCGAAGTGCCTGACGCGCGTGGCGTTGCGCCTGCGCATGGGCGGGGCCAACGTGCTGGTCAACTTCCTCGCGCTCTCGGCCCTCGCTTACCAGCAGTTCCAGGGCGGCGGTGTTCCGTGGTGGGCCGGCGCGGCCTACGCGGTGTTCCTCGTTTTCCTCGTGGTGCGGGCCCGGCGCCTCAAACGCCGGGTGGCCGACCTGCTGGCCGTGGCCGCGCGGCATGCCGGACTCGAACGGGTGAAGGACCGGGACCGGGCGTGAGCGCACTCCTGGCTGATTACGACTTCGATTTGCCGCGCGGGCTGATCGCCGCGCGTCCCCTGCCCGACCGCGCCGCCTCGCGCATGATGGTGGTCGACCGCGCGGCCGGCACCGTGACCCACCGGATGTTCCGCGAGTTGCCGGAGTTTATCCGCACGGACGACCTCCTTGTCCTGAACGACTCGCGCGTCATCCCGGCACGCCTGCTCACCGACGACGGGAAAACCGAAATCCTCGTCTTCGAAAAGTTGCCCGACGGCCGGTGGCGCGCGTTTGCCCGTCCGGGCAAGCGCACCTTGCCCGGAACGACCATCGTCATCGCCGGGACGAACGCGCACATCGACAGCGTCGATGAAGCGGACGGCACGCGCATCGTCCGGTTCGAGCCCGAGCCGGATTTCGAAGCGCGCGGACACATGCCGATTCCGCCCTACCTCGGACGCGAGGACGACGAGGATGACCGCGTGCGATACCAGACCGTCTACGCGAGGGCGGCGGGCTCGGTCGCCGCCCCGACGGCCGGGCTGCATTTCACCCCCGGGATTCTGGCCGCGCTGCCGCATACCTTCGTCACCCTGCATGTCGGACCCGGAACCTTCCTGCCGGTGCGCACGGACAACCTCGACGAACACCGCATGCACGGGGAGGACTACGTGGTCCCGGCGGCGGCGGCGGCGGCCATCAACGCGGCGCGGCGCATCATCGCGGTCGGCACGACGAGCCTGCGCGTGCTCGAGTCCCTGCCGAAGGGGCCGGTGGCCGGCGGCGAGGGGCGCACCGAGCTTTTCATCCGTCCGGGCTTCGCTTTCGCGCACACCGGCGGGTTGCTGACCAATTTCCACCTTCCGAAATCGACACTCTTCGTGCTGGTCTGCGCTTTCGCCGGCACCGGCCTGATGCGGCGCGCTTACGCGGAAGCGATTGCCGAAAAATACAGGTTTTTCAGTTACGGGGACTGCATGTTGATTGTCTGAGGAGACTCGACGCGAGGCGGGTGACGGTTAAGATCCGCACCCATGAGCACGATCAAAGCCTACGCCGCGAAGTCCGCCGGAGCGGCTCTCGAACCGTTCGAATACACCCCCGCTCCCCTCGGCGACGAGCAAGTCGAAATCGCCGTGGACTACTGCGGCATCTGTCACTCGGACCTTTCGGTCATCCACAACAACTGGGGCAACGCGCAGTATCCGCTCGTCCCCGGCCACGAGGTCTCCGGCCGCATCGTGGCGGCGGGCGACAAGGTGAAAAAAGTCAAAGTCGGCGACCGCGTCGGGCTCGGCTGGTTTGCCGGCAGCTGCATGTGCTGCGCCGACTGCCTGCGCGGCGACCACAACCTTTGCGCCAAGGGCGAGGACACCATCATCGGCCGGCCCGGCGGATTCGCCGAACGCGTACGCGCGCACTGGGCGTGGGCCGTGCCCATTCCGGACGGCGTCGACCCGGCCAAAGCCGGCCCGCTTTTCTGCGGAGGCATCACCGTATTCAATCCCATCGTGCAATGCGGCGTGCAACCGACCGACCGCGTGGGCGTGGTGGGTGTGGGCGGACTCGGACACCTCGCCGTGCAGTTCCTCGCCAAATGGGGTTGCGAAGTCGTCGCTTTCACTTCCTCGGAGGACAAAAAAGCCGAACTGCGAAAACTCGGCGCGCACCACGTGGTCAACTCGAAAGATCCGGCCCAGCTGAAACCCTTGGCCCGCTCGCTCGACTTCATCATGGTGACGGTCAATGTGCCGCTCGATTGGGGTTCCTACATCGACACGCTCGCGCCCAAGGGCCGGCTGCATTTCGTCGGCGCGGTCCTCGAACCGCTCAACATCGGCGTCTTCCCGCTGCTCATGGGGCAACGGTCCGTCTCCGCCTCACCGCTCGGCAGTCCGGCCACCACCGCGCAGATGCTCGACTTCTGCGCGCGCCACGGCATCGGGGCGGTCACGGAGACGTTCCCCATGTCCAAAGTGAACGACGCGCTCGCGCGCCTCGAGTCGGGCCAAGCGCGTTACCGCATCGTATTGCAAAACGACTTCGCATGAGACTCCGCCCCGCACTCCTTCCCGCCCTCGCCTTGCTCGCCGGCTGCGCCGGACCGCAAGGCGAGTTGACCTCGCTGGCCGAGCAGCGCCTGGCCCTCGCGCCGGACATCGCGTGGTATAAACATTCGCGCAACGTTCCGGTCTACGATCCACAGCGCGAGACAACCATGCTGCAGACCGTCATGGCCGCGGGGCAGCAGCAGGGGCTCAATCCGGACACGGTGCGCCGCTTCTTCGCCAACGAAATGGAAGCGTCGCGCCGCATCCAGTGGGCGTGGATCGAAGCATGGCGCAAGAACCGCGCCGCTCCGCCGGCGCAACCGGCCCGCGATCTCGGCGCCTACGTGCGCCCGCAAATCGACGACATCAACCAGCGCCAGATCCGCGCCATGACCCGCGGCGCGCAACCGCTGACCATCGCTCAGCTCTCGGAAATCGGCGCGCGTTTCCTGCCGAAGAACTGACGGAGCAACGCGGCCGATTCTTCGCCGAGGACTCCGCCAGTCACCTCGCACCGGTGGTTGAGCGCGTCGCTCTGCAGGAGATTGATCCATCCGCCGGCCGCGCCGCCTTTGGCGTCGGGACACCCGAAAACCACGCGCCGGAGGCGGGAGAGCACGATGGCCCCGGCGCACATCGGGCAAGGCTCTTTGGTCACATAAAGGTCGCATTCGTTGAGCCGCCAATCGCCGACCGCGGCCTCGGCCTGCGTGATGGCCAGCATCTCGGCGTGCGCGGTGGCATCCTTGAGCATCTCCACCTGGTTCCAGGCGCGGCCGATGATTTCCCCGTTCCGCACGATGACCGCGCCGACGGGCACCTCTTCGGCCTTGGCCGCTTTCTGCGCGCAGCGCAAGGCCGACTGCATGTAGAAGACGTCCGGCTGCCAGTCGAATCCTTGGATTTCTTCCGCGCTCACCGTAACCTCCCGGCATGAAGACGCTCGTCGCCCCGTCCGTCCTGGCCTGCGATTTCGCCCGCCTCGGGGAGGAAGTGGCCGCGGTGACGCGGGCCGGGGCGGACTGGATCCACTGCGATGTGATGGACGGGCATTTCGTGGACAACATCTCGTTCGGCTCGGCCTTTGTCGAGGCGGTGTCGCGGAACACGGACCGGCCGCTCGATGTCCATCTGATGATCACCAACCCCGACCGCTACCTCGACCGCTACCTGCCGGTGGCGCATTCGGTGGACATCCATCTCGAGGCCGACGCCGATGTGCCGGAAACATTGCGCCGCATCCGTGCCGCCGGCAAAAAAGCGGGCTTGGCCATCAACCCGCACACCCCGGTCGCATCAATCGACCCGTATCTCGGGCAATTCGATCTTCTGCTCGTCATGACCGTCGAACCCGGTTTCGGCGGTCAGCCGTTCATGGAGGACATGCTGCCGAAAATCCGCGCGGCGGCGGAGTGGCGCGAAAAGCACCGGCTGGATTTCCGCATCACGGTGGACGGCGGGATCAACGTGCAGACCGCGCGCCGATGCCGCGAGGCCGGCGCCGAGGTGATGGTCGCGGGCACGTCCGTCTTCCGCGCGAAGGACCGCGCTGCAGAAATCGCGGCGTTGCGCTGATTGACCCCTTCATTGGGTCGAGGCAACGGGCTTAGCCGCCCCTTGCAGCAAGGCCAGAACTTCTCCGGCGAGAAAGAGCGACCCGGCCACCAGAACGGGACGTCCGGAGGCGCGGACGGCGACCAGAGACATTTCGAGCGGGACGTCATGAATCGCGGTGAATCCCGCGGCTTGAGCGGACGGATGCAACTCCGCCGCCGAGGCGCCGCGCAGACCGCTGACCGGCACGAGCCAGACTTCATCCGCAATGGCGCGCAACGCCCGGAGGAGTTGCCCCGCGTCCTTGTCGCGCAGGGCCCCGAAGACCAGCGCGGCCTTCGTCTCCCCGTAGACTTCGCGCCACGTCGCGACCAAGGTCTCGACGGCTTCGGGATTGTGCGCGCCATCGATGACAAAGTTTCCCGCCACAAGCTGGAAGCGTCCGGACCAAACCACGGAGCGCAAACCTTGGATCTCCGCCCTCGCCTCGGCACCCACGCCGGCGGCACGCAACGCGGCGCAGGCCAGCGCGGCGTTCCAAAGCTGGTGCGATCCGGACAGACCGACCGGTCCGCCGTCCCATGGTTCCGCGACAAAAGAAATCGCCGACCCCGCCTCACGCGCTGTCGCTTCGAGCACGGCACGCACTTCGTCCGGCTGCGGGGCCGAGACCACCGGCACGCCGGGCTTGATGATCCCGGCCTTCTCGGCGGCGATCTGCGCGAGCGTGTCGCCCAGCCACTTTTGGTGGTCCAGGCCGATCGGGGTGATGACCGAGACCAGCGGCGTGACCGCGTTGGTCGCGTCGAGACGTCCGCCCATGCCGGTTTCCCACACGACATGGTCCGCGCCTTGGCGCGCGAACCACCAGGCGGCGAGCACCGTGGTCAGTTCAAAAAACGTCGGGGCGTGATCCCAACCGGCCGCGGCCTCGCGCAACAGCGTGAGGCCTTCGGCCGCGGCATCTTCGGGGATCATTTGTCCGTCGAACCGGATACGCTCGCGAAAGTCGACGAGGTGCGGCGATGTGTAGAGCGCGGTGCGGTGCCCGGCGGTGCGCAGGATGGAATCCATCATGGCGCACGTGCTGCCCTTGCCGTTCGTGCCGGCCACATGGAGGAATTTCAGCCGCGCGTGCGGATCGCCGGCTGCCGCGAGCAGGCGCCTCGTGTTGTCCAACCCCAGTTTGACGCCGAAGGTCTGCGTCCCGTAGAGCCACGCGAGCGCGTCGCGGTAGTTCACTTCTTGCGGTCGAGGAAACCGAACAGTTGCGAAAGCACATCGCGCAGGCGGTGCCGCGACACGATCATGTCGATCAGGCCGTGGTCCTGCAGGAATTCCGCCGTCTGGAAACCTTTGGGCAATTCCTGGTGCGTGGTCTCGCGGATGACGCGCGGGCCGGCGAAGCCGATCATGCATTTCGGCTCGGCGATGATGAGGTCGCCGAGGGACGCGTAGCTGGCCATGACCCCGGCCGTGGTCGGGTTGGTCAGGATGGAGATGTAGGGCAGCTTGGCCTCCGCATGGCGCGCGAGGGCACCGCTCGTTTTGGCCATCTGCATGAGGCTGAGCATGCCTTCATACATGCGCGCGCCGCCGGACGCGGAGACGATGACGACGGGCCATTTGTTCTTCGTCGCGCGTTCGATCGTCCGCGTGATTTTTTCGCCGACCACGGAGCCCATCGTCGCGGCGATGAAGTTGAAGTCCATCACGGCGAGGGCGGTATCATGGCCGCCGATCTTGGCGTCCCCGGTGATGACGGCATCCTCCAGGCCCGTTTTCTGCCGGTAGGTTTCCAGGCGTTCCTGGTAAGTGGCCACGCCGCGGAAGCGGAGCGTGTCGACCGAAAGCAGGCCGGCATCGCGCTCTTTGAAGGTGTCGGGATCGGCGAGGCTGCGGATCCGCTCCGCGGCACCGAGTGTCATATGGTGCTGGCACTTCGGGCAGACTTGCAGGTTCTGCTCGAGTTCGGTTTTGGTCACGACCTCGCCGCAGCCGCCCTGCTGGTCCGGACATTTGGTCCACAGGCCCTCGGGCACGTTGCTCTTCGCCCTCGGCCGTATCTTGAGGACCGGTTTTTGGAAGATTCCCATGGGCCCTTTCTATCCGCGGGCCACGGTGATGACAACCACCGCGGAGGCCCCCGCCTCCCGCAACTCGCGGGCGCAGGCATCGGCCGTGGAACCGGTGGTCAGCACGTCGTCGACCAGCGCAAGCCGGCGACCCGCCACGGCGCCGTGCCGCGCCACGAAGGCGCCCTCCAGATTGCCGAACCGTTCCTCGCGGTGAAAGTGGGTCTGCGTGAGCGTGTAACGCGTGCGGCGCAGGCCGTCGATGACCGGCAAGCCGAGACGCGCCCCGGCCAAGGCGGCCAGCACTTCGGCCTGGTTGAATTCGCGCTCCCGTTGCCGGGCCGGATGCAAGGGCACCGGGACCATGGCGTCCGGCGGGTCCGCCTTGATCCGTCCATCGCGAAATCCCTCGCACAGCATGCGCGCGAGCAGATGCCGGAGATGCAACTTCCGGTGGTATTTGAAACGGTGGATGAGATCACGCACCACGCCGCGGCTGCGGTAGGCGGCCGTGGCAAACTCGAAGGCCAGCTCGCGGTCGCCGCAGTTCATGCAGCGGAAGGTGCCCGACACGGCACCGCCGTAGGGCTGGCCGCAGACGGTGCAACGCGGGCCGTCCAGCCGGATGCGGCCGCGGCGGCAATCGCGGCAGAGTCCGGCCAAACGTCCACTCACCGCCTTGCGGCAACCCGCGCAGTGCGGCGGGTAAAGCAGGCCGGAGGCCGCCTCAATCCAAGTGTGTCGCCACCGGGCGGAAAACATGGCGCAAATAGAGCGAGACCAGCACGGCGGTGAGGCCGAGCGCGGCGAGCGGCAGCAGGCCGGTCGGCACGGCGCCGCTCACGAGGTTCGGGCCGACCCACGGCCAGAGGGTGGAGATTTCCTCCGGGGCCGGACGTAGGAAAGTTTGCGAGGTTTGCTGGGCGAAAACCCATCCGGCGTGGAGACCGACCGGCAACCAAAGCGAACGGGTCTTCACAGTGGCCGCGCCGAGGATCCAACCCGCGACGAGCAAGCTGGCCAGCCCCGCCACCAACACCGCGGGCTCGGGCCAGGCCGCAGTGAAGCTGAGCAGTTCCGTCCACCCGCTCCACGCATTCACCTCCCCGGCCCGCAAGGCGGAACGGGCCGGCTTGAGAAAATGAACCACGGCAAAAAGCAGCGAGGAAACCGTGATGGCCGCCGCGGGCCGAAGCGACCAAAGGCAGAGGCCGAGGACCACGCCGCGGAAGATGACCTCTTCGATCCCGCCCACCGCGGCGGCGGTGAGAACGATGCGTCCGAGTTTGCTCCATTCCGGGTCGGGCCGGAAGACGAACCACCCGGCGACAAGGTAAAAAACGGCGAGCAGCGCCACGAGGCCGACGGCCATCAACAGACCGGCGACCAGGTCGCGCCCGGCCGAGAGGTTGCGCTGCAAGCCGAGGTCCTTGACCCGCCGCAGCCCGATCCACTTCAAGGCGGGCCAGAGCAGCACCAAGGCGCTCACTTGCACGCTGCGCGAAAGCACGCGGTGGAAAGGAAATTTGGCCAGCCAATCGGTCACCCCCGCCGCGGCCAGTGCCTGTCCGCCCCAAAAGACCCATGGCGCGACCAGTCCCCCGGCGGCCAGCACTGCGACCAGGTAGACGGGGATTTTGAGGAAGGCAGGCATGGAAACCGGTCGCCGGACGGCCATCGGAAGTGCGCCGGGAAACCGCGGCAGGGTCGAGCAGACTACCGTTGCTGCATTCCTGCCCTGGCGGGGTTTGTCGGTCGGACCTCCGCGGCCCCCGGAGCGCTTTCAGCTTAGACACAAGGCCGCGCCATGGCAACCGGCGTGGCGTGCAACAAAAACCCCGCGACTGACAAACAGCTTGTCCGGACCGGCGCCTGCTGCTTAAGTTTTCTTCCCATCAAGCCGTAACCCGTCGCCCCCTTTCCATGACCAAGATTCTTCTCCTCGCCGCCGCAATTTTTTCCCTCGGAGCGGCCGCTCTTGGATTTCTCAACCGCGGCAAACTCGCGGAGGCCCGCATGGAGATGGAAACCGCCACCTCGGAGTTGGCCCTCAAGCAACAGGAGCTGGCTGCCGCACAGAAGGACGGCGAGACGAGAAAGCAGGAGATCGCGGAATTGAGCAGCCAGAAGGACACGCTCTCCGCCAGCCTCAACGAGTCGAAAGCGGAATTGGATAAAGCCACTGCGGCCCTCGAGGAGGAGAAAGCCAAAATCACCGCCGCGGAGCAGGCCAAAGCCGATGCCGAAGTCACCCTGCAAGCGGCGCAGGACAAAATCGCCGAACTCGAACAGCAAGCCACCGCACCTCCCGTCCCCGCTCCTTCGGCCGAGACGGCGGATGCCACCGCCGTCATCGCCGAGCGCGACGAATTGCGCACCGTGGTGGCCGGCCTCGAAGACCGCAACTCCGCCCTCCAAGCCCAGATCGCGCAGCTCCAGCGCAAGGATCAAGACCGCCGCGGTTCCGTCATGCGCCAAGGCCTGCAAGGCACCATTCTGGCGGTCAACCAATCCTGGAATTTCGTCGTGCTCAGCCTCGGCGACCGGCAAGGCGTGGTGCCCAACGCGGAAATGCTCGTGCAACGCGGAGGCCAGCTGCTGGGGAAAGTTCGCGTCACTTCGGTCGAACCCTCGACCTCGATCGCCGACATCCTCGTCCGCACCGTCCCGCGCGGGTTGAGCGTGATGCCGGGCGACACCGTGATTTATCAGGCCCAGCGGGACTGATCCGCCATGCTGACGCGGTTTCTGCTTCTCGCGCTCGCCGCCGCCGGTTTGACCGCCTGCGAGACGGTCACCCCGCCGCCGAGCGAGGCTTCGCAGCGCGGACTGAGCACCATTCCGTGGAACCGCCCGGCCAAATGGGAGGGCGGCGGCGCCCTCGGCAGCCAGATGGGTGCCATGCGGGGCTACTGACGAGTGTCCGCTCCGGTCTTCCGCCGCGTGCTCGTCATCCGGGGAGGCGCCCTCGGTGATTTCCTCCTCACGCTCCCGGTCCTGGCCGCGCTGCGCGAGGCGGAACCGGATGCGCACGTCGAGGTCCTCGCCTACCCCGGGATCGCCGCACTCGCCCGGGCCGGCGGACTGGTCGACGGCGTGCGCTCGATCGAATACGGACCGCTCGCCGGCTTCTTCACCCGCGGCGGCGCGACCGACCCCGCTTTGCGCGCTTATTTCGCGTCATTCGACCTTGTCATAAGCTATCTTTACGACCCCGACGGATTCTTTGCGGAAAACCTCCGCGCCGCCGGAGTGCGCCGTTTGGTCGAAGGCCCGCACCGCGCGGGCGGCGGGGCCCATGCCATCGACCAGTTGGCCGCGCCGCTGGCGGAACTGGGTGTCCCGTTGTCGGCCCGGGCTGTGCGCCTCGGCATCGCACCCGAACGCCCTGCGCGGCCGGCCGTTTTCCTCCACCCGGGATCCGGCAGTGCGTCGAAAAACTGGGCGGCGGCCAATTGGCGCACCCTCGCCGCCCGCTGGCTGGAGGAGGACCCGGGGTTGCAACTTGCCATCGTCGGAGGGGAAGCGGATGCCGCCGCCTTGGGAATGCTGCGCGACCTCGGAGCCGCCGACCGCGTCCGCTACCTGGAAAACCGTCCGTTGCCGGAGTTGGCCGCGGCGCTCGGGGGCGGCTCGCTCTACCTCGGCCATGACACGGGGATCAGCCATCTCGCGGCCGCCGTCGGCACGCCCGCGTTGTTGCTCTTCGGTCCGACCGACCCGGGCGTCTGGGCCCCGCCGCACAACCAGGTGCGCGTCTTGCGGGCGCCGGACGGACGGCTTGACGCGCTCTCGCCCGAGACGGTGCGGCGCGCCGCGGACCGCTTGCGGGAACTTGCCAGCGGACAAGGCAACACGGAAACTGATCCGCGATGAAATTTCTTCCCGTCTTTCTCCTGGCAATCGCGCTGGGGTCCGGCGCCCTGCTCGCCCAACCGGACGAAGCCGCGGCGTGGGAGAACCTGCAGAACGAGGCCGCGCAACTCACCGCCGACTTGCCGGAGGACGAGGCGGACGGCAAGAAACTGCTCGCGGAACGCCTCACCTCGCAACTCGGGCACTTTGAGGCCTTCGTGCGCGACTACCCGCAGAGCCCGAACCGCTGGGAGGCCCGCATGGCGCTCATGCAGATCGGCAACTCGCTCGCCATGCTGCAGGACCAGGAGCCCGACTTGGCCGCCCAGAGCAAGGAACTGCGAGCCATCGCCGACGACAAAGACGCCCCGCTGAACATCCGCGCCGATGCCGGTCTGGTCCTCCTGCAGATCGCCTCGGTCGATTTCGACCGCGTGCGCACCGAAAGCTCGGCGCGCGAACTGAGCGCGGCCATCGCCAAGTTTCTCGAAACACATCCCGACGACGCCCGCCGTCCCGCGCTCCGCCTGACGGAGGCCCAGGCCCTGGAGAATTTCGACGCGGCCGCGGCGCGCACCATTTACGAGGAGGTGGCCGGGGACGAGGATCCGGACATCGCGCAAGCCGCCAGGAGCGGGCTGGACCTGATGGAGATGCGGGCGCAGCCGCTCGAGCTTTCCTTCACCGCGGTCGACGGCCGAAAGGTCGACCTCGCCGACCTCCGGGGCAAAGTCGTGCTCGTCGACTTCTGGGCCACCTGGTGCCCGCCGTGCGTGGAGGAAGTGCCGCAACTCGTGGAGACCTACGAAAAATTCAGGGACCGCGGCTTCGAAATCGTCGGCATCTCGCTCGACAGCGACAAAGGCGCCCTCGAAAAATTCACCGCGGAAAACAAAATGACCTGGCCGCAGTTCTTCGACGGCAAGGGCTGGGACAACGAACTCGCCCAGCGCTTCAAAATCCAGTCCGTGCCCACCATGTGGCTGCTGGGCAAAGACGGGAAGCTCGCCGATCCCTCGCCGCGCAACCGGCTGGAGCAGGCGGTGACCGCGGCCTTGGAAAAACCCTAAGCGGCGCGGCGCCGGGTCTTTTTCTTCTTCAGGCGCGAGGCCGCGTGGCGCACGCGCCACCGCACGGGCGCCTTGACGATGTAGCCGGCGCAGTTGTCCGCCCCGCAACGGCAGGGATGTTCGTGGTAGTGGTCGTAGTCGTAGTAGTAGTCGTAAGACAATTCCTCGCCGGGCGCTATATCGCGGATGGCCACGATCCAGACCCGGCCGCGCACGACCTGCGACTCGCAGTTCGGATCGCACGAATGGTTGATGTAGCGCGCCGTGTTCCACAACACGCTGCCGTCGATGTCGACCTTGGTGTTCAGCTCGAAAATGTAAATGCAGCCGTCGCCGCCGCGGGCTCCCCGCTCCTGCCGCGCCAGCTCGCGGCGCCAGCCCTCGGCCTTGGTGATGCGCTCGCCGCTGTATTCGATGACGCGCGTGCCCTTGGGAATCGCCTTGGACGCGAACATGCCGCGTCCGTGGATCTTCGATCCGCGCACCTTGGCCCACGGGGTGCGGGTCGGCACCGGCTTGGTTGCTTTCTTTGCGGCTTTGGTCTGCTTCTTTTTCATCATGGCGGATGCGGAGCGTAGCACACCGCGCGCCCGGACCAAAGTGTCTTCAAATGCATCGCCAGCCGCCGCGTCGGCGGCGAGAATTCCGGCCGGTCCATGACGCACCATGATGTCATCGTTCTCGGCGCGGGAGCCGCCGGGCTTTTCTGCGCCGCCACGTCGGGCGGGCGGGGACGCCGGGTGCTCGTCCTCGAGCACAACGACCGGGTGGGAAAAAAGATCACCATCTCGGGCGGCGGCCGGTGCAACTTCACCAACCTTCACGCCTCGCCGGACAACTACCTTTCATCCAACCGCGACTTCTGCCGCTCCGCGTTGGCCCGCTACACGCCGGCCGATTTCCTCGCGCTGGTCGAGAGCCGGGGCATCGCCTGGCACGAGAAAAAACTCGGGCAGCTCTTCTGCAACACGCGGTCGCGGGAAATCATCGATCTTCTCCTCGCCGAATGCGCCCGCGCCCGCGTTGTGGTCCGGTGCGGCGTGCGCGTGGAGGAGGTGAGCGGACCCGGTCCGTTCCGCGTGCGCACCACCGCGGGGGAATTCACCGCCGCGACGCTCGTCGTGGCCACCGGCGGACTGTCCTTCGCGAAACTCGGCGCGAGCGACCTCGGCTACCGCCTTGCCCGGCAATTCGGTCTGCGGTTGACCGATCTCCGCCCCGGTCTCGTGCCGCTGACCTTCGGCCAGCACGACCGCGCGGCCTTCGGTCCCTTGAGCGGCGTTTCGCTCCCGGTGCGCGTCCGCCACGGGGGCGCGGTATTCGATGAAGCCCTGCTCTTCACCCACCGCGGCTTCAGCGGTCCCGCCATCCTGCAAATCTCCAACTACTGGCGCGAGGGAGAGAGGCTCGCGTTCGACTTGCTGCCGGACGGGGCGGAATTTCTCGTGGCCGGACGCGGCCCGGCGCTCGCGCAATTGTCCGCGGTCTGGCCCAAACGCTTTGCCGAAGCCTGGTGCTCGCGCCACACGCCGGACAAACCGGTGGCGCAATGGACCGCCCGCGAGCGCGAGGAGGTCAAAAGCCTGCTCCACCGCTGGCCGGTGGACTTCACCGGCACCGAAGGCTACCCGAAAGCGGAGGTGACCCTCGGCGGCGTGGACACGCGCGACCTTTCTTCCAAAACGATGGAAGCCCGCGACGTGCCCGGACTTTTTTTCATCGGCGAGGTTGTCGATGTGACCGGTTGGCTCGGCGGCTACAATTTCCAATGGGCGTGGGCCAGCGCGAGCGCCGCCGGTCAGGCGCTATGACTTACTCCGGCGCGTCGACGATGCGGATACCCAACGCGGCGGCCGCCAGCTCGAGTTGCCTCGTTGCTTGCTCCAGCGCGGTCTGCAACTGGCGGCGCGTGTCCCCGCTCCCGGGCGCGCGAGCGAGCGCCTCGGACCAGGCAACCGCCTGCGCGATGGCCCCGTAGGTCGCCATGGCCTGCGCCGGCGCAGCGGCGAAGACCAGATCATGCAGTCCGCGGCCTTCCGGATGCTCCTCCGTAATGCCGAGATAGAGATCGCGCAGCGCGTCGGTGCGCCCGGTCACTTCGGACGGCACCAGCGGTCCGTCCGACAAACGCCGCGGCAAAACATCCCCGCTCTGGGCCAGCAGGCCCTGGAACATGCGGGCCACGGCGCGCTCCGGGGAGGCCAGAAAATATTTCTCCCGGAACCCCGCCGCCGCGGCCGGATCCCACGCGTCGGCCAGGACCTGCAGATCGGCCCGCAGCCGGCCGGACCAAGCCGCCAACTCGGGCAAAGTCTCGAGCGCCTCGCCAAGCGTTTCCTCGCCGGTTCGGCCGGCGGTCAAACGCCCCAGCTTGGCCAGACGCCGGTCGACCTCGGCGAAAGCATCGCCGGCATCAAGAGCCGGCGCACCGGCCCCGAACGGATCCGGCTGCGCGGCCAATTCCTCCGGGGATTCGGGATCGACGTAAAAGATCGCCGCCTCGGTGGTCTGGTAAGCACGCTGGGCTGCGGCGAGCGATTCGACCGCCGCCGGCCACTCACCGGCGGCCGAAACCGGCGCCACGGCCAAGCGACGGACCGCGCGTTCGAAGGTGGTCGCCTCCTCGAGCGCGCTGGCACTGGCCGACGTCACCAGATTCGCGTTGGCCAGCGCGACCTGCTCGGCCGGCGTGACCTCCGTCGCCGCGACGCCAAAAGAGGTTGCTTCGGCAAACTCGACCTCGGGGGTGGGCGAAGGCGTCGGCGTCGGACTGGGCCGTGGCAGCGGGAGCTTGCTGACTTCCCACTGGCAACCTCCGATCAGGACGAGACAGGCCCCGGCGGCCGCAAGCGGCAGGGTTCTTGGCAGGATCCGGAGGCGGAGAGACATCACTTGATCGTCGGCCCTGGTCTGCAGGACTGTCAAAAAGTTTCGCCCTGCGGCGCCGACATCTGCCGCTCGCGCTCGATGCGTTCAAGAAAATCGCGCGCCAAGGAAGACCCCGGCAGCCGCTGGGCCAGCCGCAAAAGCCGTGCCGCCTCTTCGTGGCGTCCTTGCTTCCAGAAATGGAGCGCGAGGTATTCGTAGCCGCGGGCGCGGTCCGGTTCGCGTCCGATGGCCCGCAGGTGCCACGGCAGCGACACATCCGTGCGGCCGCTCCAATCGCTGGCCAGCGCGAATTCCCGCCAGGCGTAAGGCAACCACGGCCGGACGCTCACCGCCCCGGCGAAGGACGAGGCGGCTTGTCCATACCAGGCGGACCGTTCGGCTTCCGCGGTGGCCCGGTTGCCCAACAGACCCGCCGACTCGCCGGCCACAACGAGCAAGCGCGGATGCCGCGGACTCCGCCGCAATTCCTCGCGGACCAAATTCCAAGCACGATCCGGCTCGCCGCGCTGCATGGCATTGATTGCCGCGAAAGCCGCCTGCTCGGCCCGCGCCTCGCGTCCCACCGACCAGAGCAGCAGCCCGCCCGCAACCGCCGGCAGCAACCCCAGCGGCAGCAGCCACGCAGGCCACCGCTCCGCACCGCCACAGGACAGCCGTCCTGTGCGTGCCGCGGCGATCCAACCGGCGGCCAGCGCCACCGGCAAGGCCGCGGCCTGCACGTGCAAACGGTAGTCGAAAAACGAATGCGCGCCCTGCGCGGCCAGCACGGCGAGCGCACCGGTGACCAAGCCCAAGTCCGTGCTGCGCGGCAACCAGCCCGCCGGGGGAATTTCGCGTGCCAGACGCAATGCGGTCCGCCACCCCGATGCGAAATGGACGACAAAAAACAGACAGCCCAGCGCGAAGCCCGCGCGCCCGTATTCCACGAGCAACTGCAGCCAGTCGTTGTGCGCATGCACCGGCCAGGAGGCGAGACTCGCGCCGCGGTAGCGCAGCGACAACTGGTCGAACATGTTGGCCCCGACTCCGAACCAAGGATCCAGCGCGAGCATCGGCGGCACCACGATGAACCAGAGAGACTCGCGGTAAGCATCGAGTCCCATCGCATCCAAACGCACGCGCACCGCGACACTTTCCAGCGCCAACGGAAAAGCCAGAAACAGCGACACGGCGACCGCCACCAAGGCACCCGCCGCGAACCAGAAACGGTGCGCCACGGCCCCCCGGGCCGCCACCATGAAACTGACCAGCGCGAACGCGGCCAAACCCGCCGCCATGCCCACGTAAGCGGACCGCGAAAGACACAGCGTCAGTCCGGCAAAACCCGCCGCCGTGGCCCAGAGGAGGAGAAGTTTGACCGCCGCGCCTCCGCGTCCCCAGACAAGCAAACCCAAGGCCAGAAAGGTCGAAGCCTGCAGCACGGCGGAGAGCGAACCGCGGCTGGCCAGCGTCCCCGAAACGAAACCCGGATTCGGATCCGTCCCACCGCCGCGCGGCAGCCGCAGCTGCGGCGCCAGATCGGCCAGCGGATGGAACGGCGCCTCCGCGGTGAATTGCATCACGACCAGGACGGACTGCCCCACCCCCAACGCAATCAGCGTGCCGAGCACGAGCCAGCGCACGCCTTCACCGCGCAATTGCCATGCCGCCGTGAGGTAAACCGACAACGCGCCGAGCACGAGCCACGTGTCATCCCGCGCGGCATAAGGGTCGGGGCTGGCCGACTGGCGCCAGAGCAGGTAACCGCCGAAGAGCAGCACCGATCCCGTGCACCAAGCCGCCGGTGCACCCCGCGGCCGCCAGAACACAAGCCCGGCCAAAACCGCCGCCGCCCCGACCAGCAAATAGCCCGGCACGGCCAGCGCCGGATACCACCAGCCGCCGAGCAGAATCTGGGACACCGCCAACCCGGCCGCCAAAAGCGCGGCGGAAGACCAGTTGAGCAGAGCGGAGGGCACCGGATGCCAATTTAGACCGCGCCCGCACCTCCACTCAACCAAGGAGAACGCCGGGGTGAAGATACGGCACATCCCATGGACTGGCGCTCCCGCTTGCCGCCTCGATCCCGCGGCCCTTAACTCGGACCCATGCGCGTCCTCTTCGCCCCGGATAAATTCAAAGGATCCCTCACGGCCCGCGAAGCCGCGGACGCCATGCAACGCGGATGGCAACGCGGCGGGTGGCCCGGCGAAACGTTCACCCATCCGGTGGCCGACGGCGGGGACGGAACACTCGAAGTCATCGGGCAAGCCACCGGAGCACAACCTCGCCGCACGCCGGCGCGCGACGCACGGGGCCGCGTCCGCGAGGTGATGTGGTTGTGGGACGCCCCGGCGCGCACGGCTTGGATCGAAAGCTCGCAGGTCGCCGGGCTCGCTGGTTTGGCGGCCGGCGAACGCCAACCTCTGACCGCCACCACCGCCGGACTCGGCGAATTGCTCCTCGCCGCCGCGGAAGCCGGTGCCGCGAGAGTCTTCGTCGCCCTCGGCGGCTGCGCGACCAACGATGCCGGGTGCGGCATGGCCGCGGCCGCCGGGTTCCGCTTTCTCGACTGCACAGGCCGTCCGCTCGATCCGGTGCCGGCCGGCCTCGCCGGGTT
Source organism: Chthoniobacter flavus (assembly GCA_945878135.1). Lineage (GTDB taxonomy): Bacteria > Verrucomicrobiota > Verrucomicrobiia > Chthoniobacterales > JACTMZ01 > JACTMZ01. Next base: position 24,170 of record CAMDUL010000027.1, read on the forward strand.
GACGCGCATCGAACCGCCGGCCCGCACCTTCCCCGCACTCACCGGCTTGGTCGATGTGGACAATCCCTTGATCGGGCCGGCGGGAGCATCGCGCGTTTACGGTCCGCAAAAAGGCGCGACACCCGCGGATGTGGCCACCCTCGAGCAGTTGCTGACCACGGTCGCTTCGGTCGCCCGCCGCGACCTCGGCGCGCCGGATCCCTCGACGCCGGGCGCCGGGGCGGCCGGCGGGCTCGGCTTCGGTGTCATGGCTTTTTTCGGCGGCCAACTCCGGCCCGGCTTCGATCTGGTCGCCGAGGTGACCGGCCTGCGCGCCGCGGTGCAAGCAGCCGATCTCGTTGTGACCGGCGAGGGACGGCTCGACGGGCAAACCGCGGCAGGCAAAGCTCCCTGCGGCGTGGCCCGGCTGGCCCGGGACTGCGGGAAACCCGTTATTGCCCTCGCCGGCTCGGTTCCGCTAACCAAAGGTGACGGTGGCATTTTCGACGCCGTGCTGCCGATGACCAACGAACCCATGACCCTCGAACACGCCATGCAACAGGCCGGACCGCTGCTCGAAGACGCGGCCAACCGGGCCGCACGCCTCGTCCGGCTCGGCCGACTTTTATGAGCAAAAAAATCGCCCTCATTTTCCCCGGTCAGGGTGCCCAAGCCGTCGGCATGGGACGCGAACTGGCCGCGCGCTATCCCGCCGCCGCGAACATCTTCCGCCAGGCGGACGAAATCCTCGGCTGGTCGCTGAGCAAAATTTGCTGGGAAGGCCCCGAGGAAGAACTGACCAAAACCTCCGTCTGCCAACCCGCACTCTACGTGCACGGACTCGCCGCCCTGGCCGTCGTGCGGGAAAAGTGCGGCGACCTCCCCGTGGCCGGCACCGCCGGCCTGTCGCTCGGCGAATTCACCGCCCACGCCGCGGCCGGCACCTTCGATTTCGCCACCGGACTGAAGCTCGTGGCGCGGCGCGGACAATTCATGCAGGAGGCCTGCGAGGCGACGCAGGGCGGCATGGCCGCGATGATCGGGGCCGAGGAAAACGTGGTGCGCGACCTCGCCGCCGCCGCCGATGTCGACGTGGCCAATATCAACGCGCCCGGACAAATCGTCGTCTCCGGCGAAGCGGCCAAGGTGGCCGTGGCCGTCGGTCTGGCCAAGGACTACGGCATCCGCAAGGCGGTCGAACTCAAGGTCGCCGGCGCTTTCCACTCGCGCCTCATGCAACCCGCCTACGAGCAACTCGGGGCGGAACTCGTGCGGACCGTGCTTCACGAGACAAGCTTCCCCGTGGTCTGCAACGTCGATGCCAAGGTGGTGGAAAGCGCGGACGACATCCGCCGCACGCTCGCCGACCAGGTGACCGACAGCGTGCGCTGGGCCGACTGCGTCACCACGCTGTTGGACGATCTCGGTTGCGACACCTTCCTCGAACTCGGTCCCGGCGCCACGCTGGCCGGCATGATCGCCCGCATCCGCAAAGGCACTGTCGTGCACTCGGTCGGCACGCCGGAGGACGTGGATAAACTCTCGCTCTGATTGCCCCCGGACTCGCGGGCACCCATAATTGCACCATGTTCCTGGCCGACGAAATCCGCCGTCTCAAAAAAGAGCGCAACGCCGTTATCCTTGCGCACAATTACCAGAGCGCCGAAATCCAGGAATTGGCCGACCACGTCGGCGACTCGCTCGGCCTGGCCTACCGCGCCGCCGAAACCGAGGCCGACGTCATCGCCTTCTGCGGCGTCCACTTCATGGGCGAAACGGCCAAAATCGTCAACCCGGGCAAGACCGTGGTCATTCCCGACCTCGACGCGGGCTGCTCGCTCAGTGATTCGTGCCCGCCGGAGAAACTTGCCGCCTATCTCGCGGAGCACGCGGACCGAAACTACTACGTCGTCGCCTACATCAACTGCTCGGCCGGGGTGAAAGCGCTCTCCGACGTCATCTGCACCAGCGGCAACGCCGTGAAAATCGTCGAGAGCGTCCCGCCGGACCGCAACATCCTCTTCGTGCCCGACGAGAACCTCGGGGCGTGGGTCACGGAACAAACCGGACGCCCCATGACGCTGTGGAAAGGCAATTGCTACGTCCACGTCGAATTCACCCGCCAAAGCATCGAAAAAATCCGCGCCGAATATCCGGACGCCCCGGTCGTGGCCCACCCCGAATGCACGCAGGCCGTGCGCCTTCTTGCCGATGAAGTCTGCTCGACGGAAAAGATGGTCGGCTACTGCAAGAATTCGCCGGCCGGAGCCTTCATCATCGTCACCGAGTCCGGCATGCTCCACCGCCTCCGGCGCGAAATCCCGGACAAAACGTTCATCCCAGGGCCCACCGACCACTGCGCCTGCGCCGACTGCCGCTACATGAAGATGAACACGCTGGAGAAACTCCGCGACTGCCTGCGCGATTTGTCACCGCAGATCCTCATCCCCGAAGACCTCCGCGCCCGCGCCGAGGCCCCGATCCGGCGCATGCTCGAATTGAGCCGGACCTGATTCCGGCCTCTTTCCTGCGGCCCTTCCTTCATCTACGCCCCGACCCAATCGCGGTAACGGATCACTTGCCGGCCCGCCGCCAGCTCGCGGGCCAAGCGCAAGGCCTGCGTTTTGATCGCCGGATAATTCCAATCCGGAGGATGCAGCCCCAGTCGCGCCAACGGATTCTTGCGCAAACGCGCGGCGAGAAAAGCATTCCAGACCAAGCTCGTTTGCCGGCGCCACGCGCTGCGCGGACTGTAAACCAGCGACTGCGAGCGGGTCCATTGGCCCGAGCGCAAGTCGAGGACACCGCCGAGCCGCGTGGTGTAGGCAAAGCCGAGATTCCGCGCCGCTTGCCCGGCTTCCTCGCCGAGAAGCCACGCCGGCGCGATAAACCCGGCCACCTCGAGCCCCGCGCCGGTCAGCATCTCGCGTCCGTCCTCCATCCGCCCGCGCGCCTCCTCGTAATCGAGGTCGTAAAATTCCCCCTCGCCCGCGGTGTAATGCTTCGTGACCAAGCGCCGCACCGCGCTGTTGTCCCCGCGCGGCGCGCGCAAGTGATAGAAGCCGTGCAACACGATCTCGTGGCCGGACGCCTGTTTCTCCCGCAGCCAGGCCAGAAAAGACGCATCCCGTTCGATATCCGCCCGATGGTGATGGTCGGGCACGACCAAAAGCGAGACGACCCCCACCCCGGCCCCGGCCAGATCGGACAGCATCCGGTCGGTGGTCTCGCGGGTCAGCGGACTGACATCATGGACCGAGACGGCCAGGGCCCGGCGGCCATTCATTTGATCTTCCCCCGTGGCATGCTTAAGTTCATTCTCACAGATCCGTGTCCGCGAACAATAGCAACCAACCCGAAGGCCGCCGTCCGGGCGGAACCGACCCCGACCCCCAGTTCAACTGGAGGGGACTCCTCCTTTTCGCCGTGGCTTTCGCCCTGATCGGAGGCGCCTTCATTTTCCGCGGCGGCAACCTCGCCCAGATCGACGAGCTGACCTACCCGAAATTCTCGGCCCTCCTGGCCGAAGGCAAAATCGTCAGCACAGCCGAGCGCCCCGTCGAACTGGTTGTCGAGGAAGGCCGCAACACGCAGACCATATCCGGCTTCTACCGCAAGATGGTGACCGTTCCGCCGGCCACCGAAGCCGAGGAGCGCCTGGTCGAGTTCCGCACCCCCGTCTTCATGCCCTTCAATGGTGAAGCCCTGGAAAAGCAACTGGCCGACGCCGGGATCACGCCGGCCGTGCGCGCGGAGTCGAATCTTCTCGCCACCACCCTCATCGGCTTCCTCCCCATCCTGCTCTTTCTCGTCATCCTTTATTTCATCTTCCGGTCGCAATTGAAAATGGCCGGACGCGGCGCCTTCAACTTCGGCAAAAGCAAGGCGCGCATGATGGCGCGGGACAAAAACAAAATCACCTTCAAGGACGTGGCCGGCGTGGAGGAGGCCAAGGAGGAAGTTTCCGAGCTTGTCGACTTCCTCAAGGACCCGAAAAAATTCCAGAAACTGGGCGGACGCATCCCCAAGGGTGTCCTCATGGTCGGACCCCCGGGCACGGGCAAAACCCTCCTCGCCCGCGCCATCGCCGGCGAAGCCGATGTTCCTTTCTTCAGCATCAGCGGATCGGACTTCGTCGAAATGTTCGTCGGGGTCGGCGCTTCGCGCGTGCGCGACATGTTCGAACAAGGACGCAAAAGCGCGCCGTGCCTCATTTTCATCGATGAAATCGACGCCGTCGGGCGCCACCGCGGACACGGCATGGGGGGCGGTCATGACGAACGCGAGCAGACCCTCAACGCGCTGCTCGTCGAGATGGACGGCTTCGACGCGCAGGATGGTGTCATCATCATCGCCGCGACCAACCGCCCCGACGTCCTCGACCCGGCCCTCCTCCGCCCCGGCCGTTTCGACCGGCAAGTCACGGTCAATCTGCCCGACGTGCGCGGACGCGAAGAAATCCTCCGGGTCCACATCAAGAAAGTGAAAGTGGCCGACTCGGTCGACCTCGCCGTCATCGCCCGCGGCACGCCCGGTTACTCCGGCGCCGAGCTGGCCAACGTGATCAACGAAGCGGCCCTCCTTGCCGCGCGCAAAGGTCTCAAAGCCATCACCACCCGCGAGTTGGAAGAAGCCCGCGACAAAGTCCGCTGGGGCAAGGAACGCCGCAGCATGGCGATCAGCGAGAAGGAAAAAGAAGTCACCGCCTACCACGAGGCCGGCCACGCCCTCCTGCTCGAATTGCTCGAGCACACCGCGCCGCTGCACAAGGTGACCATCATCCCGCGCGGACCATCCCTCGGCTCGACCATGTGGCTGCCGGAGGAGGACAAATACAACACGCGGCGCAAGGAATTGCTCGACCACCTCGTGGTCATCATGGGCGGACGAGTGGCCGAGGACATTGTCTTCGGCGACGTGACCAGCGGCGCCCGCGGCGACATCAAACAGGCCACCGGCATTGCCCGCAAAATGGTCTGCCAGTGGGGCATGAGCGACAAGATGGGCATGATCGAATACGGTGAAGGCGACGAGCACCTTTTCCTCGCCCGCGATTTCAGCCGCATGCGCGACTACAGCGAGTCGACCGCCCAGGCCATCGATGCCGAAGTGAAGTCCCTCATCGACGAGGCTTACTCCCGAGCCACCGAACTCCTCAAGGCCCGCCGCGACAAACTCGATCTCATCGCCAAAGCCCTCCTCGAATGGGAAACCCTCGAAGGCTCGCAAATCCGCGACCTGATCGAATTCGGCGAAATGAAAAACCCGCCGCACCGCGATCCCCCGCCGCCGCCCGTCCCGGCCGAAGCCGCCCCCGCGACTCCCGCCGAGGACAAAAAGAAAAACGACGGCGCTTTGCCCGGCGACCTCGCCCCCGTTCCGGCGTAGTTGCCGCGGGGAACGGTCCTTTTTTTGTAGCGGCGGTCTGTGACCGCCGGAAACATATCGCCAACGACCGGCGGCGAGGATGCCGCCGGTGCATTGGGGAAAATTCCCTCCTTCGCAATCCGCACCGGCGTCTGTTAGACTTCGGCCATGTCGGACACCGATTATTTCGCCAAATACCGCGCCTATTTTGTCAGCCAGAAGGACCGCAGTCCCCTCGCGGCGCCCGGCCATTTGCCCTTTGTCACCGTTTCCCGCCAGGCCGGCGCCGGTGCGGAGACCGTGGCCGGTCTGCTCGCCGCGAAATTGAACGCGCAGGGCCCGCAAGGCGCGCAGCCTTGGACGGTTTTCGACAAGAACCTCATCGACCGGGTCCTCGCCGACCAGGATCTCCCGCAGGAAATCGCCAAACTGGTCGAGGAAGACAAAGACACCACGATCAAAGCGATTGTCGGGGAATTGCTCGGACTGCATCCGTCGATGTGGACCATCTTCCATCACACGAGCGACACCATCCTCAAACTCGCGCGCCTCGGCCGCTGCATCATCGTGGGACGCGGCGGCAACATCGTCACGGCCAAGCTCCAAGGCGGCATCCACGTCCGTCTCGTCGCCCCGGAGAACGTCCGTCTCGCCCACCTGGCAAAACACTTCGGCCTCGACGAAAAATCGGCGGCCAAATACCTGCGCGAACACGATGAGGGACGCCGCCGCTACGTGAAGACCAATTTCGAGCGCGACATCGAAGATCCGCTTCTCTACGACGCCGTGCTCAACACCGGCCTGCTCGGCTTCGAAAAAACCGCCGACCTGCTTGCCGGGATGGTGGCGGCCAAAAAGTAGAAGCGGCATCCTGCCGCTTGGCCATCCTCAATAAGCGGCGGGGACGCCGCTTCCACTTTTCGACCCGCGACGATACTCCCCGTATTTCGCGTCCAAGCCTTCATGCCCGGTCGCGGCGAGCGACCACTGCCACGGCCAAGCTCCGCTCTTGCCCCAGCGGAAGCTGAACCGACCCTCCGCCTCGCGCACTTCGTCCATCACGGCGTGCGCCACGGCCGTGCCGGAACCGAACACGCCGACCGGTCCCGCAGCTTGCCATCCGCCCCCCGTTTCCTCGATCTGCAACGGTTCGAGCGCCGTGATCTGCAGCGCGAAAAAATGACTGAATAACTGCCGTGCCTCCGCGATGGCTGCGGCGCGGTCCGCATTCCAATCATCGCGGTAGTCCGGCGCCATCATAGCCTCGACCGCCGCCCAATCGCGGTCCGAGGCCCGCTTGAGCAAATTCAACGTATGCAACTCGACTTGGCGCGCCGGTTGCCAGAGCCAGACCAGCCAGAGCGCCCAGGCGAGGAACAGCACGGACAGGGCCCGTTTGATCCAGGAAACCGGAATGGTCATCGGTCGCCATTATCGGCCGCGCCGCCGGATCCGTCTTGCAGGAAATGGTCCGCGGCCCGATGGTCATGGGACATGCCCAATTCCCGCCGCCGGCCCGCTTCCAAAGATCGCCGGCCCGCCTCCCGCCCGAAAGCCCAGCAGGGCCCCCGCCGCCCCCAACCGCAGAACGACCGCAAAAAAAGGCCTGAAGCGCCGCCCACCCCGGGCCCGGCCGCCGCGCCGGCCGGCCTCGCCGATCCCGATCTGGCCGCACGCGTCCTCGACCTGGTGCGGAAGCGACGCCAGTCCCCGCCCTCGTTGCAGGAAATCGCCGCGGTCCTGCAGGCCCGCGGACGCGATGCCCCCTCCGTGGCGCGTGTCCTGCACGATCTCGAAATCGCCGGCGACATCGTGCGCGTGCGGCAGGACCGGTTCACTTTGCCGCAAGAAGCCGATCTCGCGGTCGGCAGCATCCAGTTGCACCGCGACGGCTCGGCCCACCTCTTGCGCGACAAACCCGGCGACCCCGAGTTTTACCTCACACCGGAAAACACCGCCACCGCCCTCCCCGGCGACCGCGTCGTTGTGCGCCACTTGCGCGAACAGCCGCCGTTTCGCGGCTACCAGCCGTGCGGGCGCGTCATCCGCATCCTCCAGCGCGGCACCACCACCGCGGTCGGCACCCTGGAGAAAACCCCGCGCTTCTGGCACGTCGTGCCCGACGACAAACATTTCGTCCACAACATCTACGTCCCCCAACCCGCCGCACCCCTGCGTCCGAACCAAGGCGACAAAGTCGTGGTCAAACTCGGCGAATGGAAATCCCGCCACACCAATCCCGAGGGCGAAATCGTCGAGGTCCTCGGACCCGCAGACAAACCCGGCGTCGATATCGAGTCGATCATCCGCAAGTTCGACCTGCCGACCAAGTTTCCCGAGAACGTCCTGGCCGAAGCGAAATCTTTCCCCGACACCGTGCCGGCGTCCGCCGCGCGCGGACGCGAAGATTGCCGCGGCACGCTGGTCGTCACCATCGATCCGGACGACGCGCGCGATTTCGACGATGCGATCAATGTCGAAAAAACCAAAGATGGCTGGAAGCTGACCGTCCATGTGGCCGACGTCTCGCACTACGTCACTCCGGCCACCCCGCTCGACCACGAGGCCTACAAGCGGGGCAACAGCGTTTATCTGCCCGATCGCGTCATCCCCATGCTGCCCGAGGCGCTGAGCAACGGGCTCTGCAGTCTGCGTCCGGACGAAGACCGTCTCACCTTCGCCGCCTTCATGGAAATCTCGCGCGACGGCAGGATCCGCAAGTCGCGTTTCGCCAAGTGCATCATCCGCAGCGCGCGCCGCTTCACCTACAAGGAAGCCTTCGCCCGGCTGCAGGCCAAACCCGCCGACAAGTTCGACCACATGTTGCACGAGGCGTGGGCCATGGCGTCCGTCCTGCGCAAAAAACGCTTCGAGGAAGGCTCGCTTGATCTCGATTTTCCCGAAGTGAAAGTCTGGCTCGACGACCAGGGCCGCCCCGCGCGGCTTGAGCGGATCGAAAACGACATCTCCCACCAACTCATCGAGGAATGCATGCTCGCGGCCAATGAAGCCGTGGCGCGCCTCTTTCGTATGACGCCCGCCGCGGCCATCCATCGCGTGCACGAGAAACCCGACGAGGCCAAGCTCAACGAATACCGCGAGCGCGTGCAGATGCACGGGCACAAGGTCGGGAACCTCTCGGTGCGCAAGGAACTGACCCGTTTCCTCAAGATGCTGCGCGGACAACCCGAGGAATACGCGCTGAAGACCGCGCTGTTGAAGAGCCTGAAGCGCGCCAGTTACTCGCCCGAGCCGGCCGGCCACTACGGTTTGGCCAAGAGCGACTACACCCATTTCACCAGTCCGATCCGCCGGTATGCCGACCTGATCGTCCACCGCGTGCTCTCCGACGTCTGCGGCTACACCAAGCCGAAGGGCCGTATCCCCTTCGGCGAGATCGCGCGGCATATTTCCACGACCGAACGCAACGCGGCCGAGGCCGAGCGCGAAGCGGTGCGGCTCAAGAAATTCGAATTCTTCCGTCAGCAACTGGCCAAGAAAACCGGGCAAACTTTCAAAGCCATCGTCCTCGAAGTGCGCAACTTCGGCATGTTCATCGAACTCCCCGAAGTCATGGCCGGCGGCCTGGTCCACGTCTCCGCCTTGGGCGACGACTTCTACACTTTCGACCAGGCGCGCCAACGTTTCATCGGAAGGAAAAAAAAGAAGACCTACAAGGCCGGCGACGAACTGGAAGTTGTCGTGGCCCGCGTCGATCCGTTCAAGCAGCAGCTGGATTTCGCCCCGGCCTGACCCCGGACGGGTTTAAACAGAAGATAACGAGCACCGGAGCGCGCGGGCGCTCGGGGCAGACGGCCACAGGCCACCGCAGGCGAGATGAGCGGGAGCGAGGGAGTCAACGGAACGAAGGCAAATCCCGGAAGCGTGTTCTCTCTTCGTTAACTTTGTTATCTTTTGTTCAAAAAAACTCAGGCCATTCCCCCTCCGTGATCTTTGCGCCTTGGTGAGAGAAATCCGCGGCTCCTCTCCACCCCTTCATTTACGGCGGGGAAGTTTCACGGAGACACGGAGAGCACAGGGAAAGGAAAGCGAGGGCGGCGAGAATCCCGCAAGGTGGAAGCGCATCGGGCGGCAGGCTTAGCCAATCACCGCCACGCCGTATTTCTCGAACTGTTCGTCCGCCGTAACCACGGTCAGATCATGCAATTTTGCCGCCGCGATGATGAACCGGTCGCAGGGGTCGTCGTGGATTCGCGGCAGTTCGGCGGCGGCCATGCAGACAGTTAAGTCGAGCGGCAGAATGGTGAGGCCGTGATGCTCCGCGACTTTCTCAAACCATGGGCGGGGCGGATGCGGCAGCTTCAACTTTCCTTTGGTCACTTTGATGGCGACTTCAAAACCGCTCATGGCCGAAACATAAACCACCGAGGCCTCGTTGATTTTCTTGAGGGCGAAACGGCTTAATTT
>CAMDUL010000028.1 GCA_945878135.1 Chthoniobacter flavus
GACACAGCATCAAATGTCTTGGTCTTGCTTTCCATAAATTAGCTCCAGCGGGTTAACAATACGCACAGCCTGATATCCCTGCAACAAGTTCACGGCATTGAATCCTGCTTCCCTCTGAACATTGACCAGATGGCGAAAGTTCCAACTGACGAGGTAGTCAAGCTTGGCCACCGTGCAAGTGGCCACGTGGCGCGCATCGTCCGTGTATTTCGGAACAATAACGCCCTTCTCAATGTATTGGGCAGCGAGTTGCTCAACCTCGGAGGTCACCTCGACGAGCGCACCCGCGTCAAAAGTGTCACGGAACAATTCGCGAACATTCTCCGGCGCGTGGGTCAACTCATCGAGGGTAATCGTGGAACTTTGGAAGCACCACTGTCCCGCCTCCATCTGACGCCAGAGCTCGCGCGTCGGCTCTTTCCACTCGTCGTCGAAGTAGCCGCCGAGGACAGAGGTGTCCAGATAGAGTGTATGAAGTCGCACGATGAAAAATTACCACGGAACCTGGAAAAAGTCCGACACAGTTCTCAGCTACCCAGCAACCAGATGATCGAAGAGCCCTTGCTCCAGCGGCACCAGCGCCGCCTGCTCGGCCTTGAAGAAGTCCGCCTTCGTCTTACCCATCGACTTGCCGCGGCGCGTGTGGCAATCGAAGGCATAGTCAGGAACCGGCACGTATTCCGGCGCGCTGCGTAGTTCATCAGCGAGCGTGTCCGGATCAATGCCGCGCATTTCGTCGTAAACAAAGTTCTGCAGGTGATCCGCATCACGGCTCTTCTTGGCCGCGCAGAGCAGGATCACGGCCTTGGAAATAAAGATGCGGCCGCGGGCACGGCGACCAGAGAGGTTTGCATTGATCATCGCGTACGACTCATGCAGCGCCTTGACCTCCTTGGTGATGATGCCCCAGCAGTCCTCGGCCGACACGGTGAGGAGCCGTTTCCACACATAGTGGCCAAAGCCACTGGCCCACAGCTCCAAGGCCCAGTAACCGGCGTATAGAGTTTCCCCGCGCCGGATCGCCTTTTGCATCGCCGAGCTAACCTCGCCGAAATCGTAACCTCTGATCGTTCTAAGTCTCATGCCGTGACCCGTGAGTCCGAACATGTCTGGTGTGAATGTGTGCATCCCCCTTGGCCTCTCGCAGGAGTCGCACTGAATCCATCCGTTTTTTGCACCATTTTTCGCATCTCAAAAGGGTATCGCGTTGAAGGCACCGAACCTAATTCCCTTGGGGGTGCATTGAGGGTGCGGTCTTGACTCAGTGATGCGCGTATCACGTAGTAACGAGATGACGCGGAAGAGATTCGCCAAGCTGCTCAAGGACTACCGCGAGAGACGCAGGTTCACGCAGGAAGACGCGGCTAAGCACTTGGGCGTTTCCTTACGCACGCTGCAGAACTGGGAGATCGCCCGGAACATGCCGAGGGGGTTTGGGCTGCGCGCATTGGTGGCGGCGCTGGAAAAGGGCCGGAAATAGACCGCGCAACCTGAAGGGCTGGAGAAGCGCCAAGTGTAGGCCCGCGAGAGCGGAAAGCCACTTCCCGCGAAGAATGCCTGCAACTCCTTGAGCGCACAAAACTTGCGCACATTTGTCACCATTTTGTCACCACCATAAAAAAGGCCCGGAAAATCCGGGCCGCTAAACCTGCTTAAATCGTTGGTAGAGAGTTGGTTGCGGGGGCGGGATTTGAACCCGCGACCTTCAGGTTATGAGCCTGACGAGCTACCAGGCTGCTCCACCCCGCGATTTGGTCTCAACTCTACCCAAGCCCGCCGCCTTGTCAAGCAGACTTCGGCGCGTATTTGGTGATGGTTTCGTCACTGACCACGCCGATATACGGCAGGTTGCGGAAGCGTTCCATGTAATCGAGGCCGTAACCGACGACGAATTCGTTGGCGATATCGAAGCCGACGTAATCGGCCTCCAACTCGCGCTGGCGCGGGACGTCTTTGCGCAGCAGCACGCAGATCTTGATGCTCAGCGGACTCGTCTCGGCCATGAGTTTGTCGCGGATGGCGTGCAGGGTGTGGCCGCTGTCGAGGATGTCATCCAGGATGAGCACATGGCGTCCGTGCACATCGGGCAAATGCAGCTGATTGAATTTGACCGTGCCGGTGGTCGAGGCCCCGTGGTAGCTGGAGACGCTGAGGCAATCGAGACGCAGGGGCATCTCGAGGCGGCGCAGCAAATCCGCACCGAACATGAGGCTGCCATTGAGGACGGCGACGACGGTGAGGTCTTTGCCGGCGTAGTCGGACGCGATCTGCCCGGCCATCTCGTCGAGCCGGCTCATGATGGTCGACTCGTGGAAGAGAATACCGCGGATCTCGCTCCGCATCTCGCCGGCGACGCTGGGCATGGCGCCGGGGGTCCTAAAGACCGAGTTCCTTGCGCACGTTGGGGAGTTCGCCGGCGGACCCGAGCATCTTGTTCTTGTGCGCGATGAACTTGGCGTATTCCTCGACGAAGATCTTGCCGGGCGGACGGAAGTCGAACTCGCCGGGCTTGTTGTGGAAAAACTCGCGATGCACGCGCGTCCAGATGAGGCGTCCGTCGGTGTCGATATTGACCTTGGTCACTCCGAGCCTGGCCGCCGGGAGGTATTCGTTTTCATCGACGCCGCGCGCGCTCTCGTCGAGTTGCCCGCCGGCGGCGTTGATGCGTTTGACCTCGTCCTGCGGGACGCTGGAGCTGCCGTGCATGACAAGCGGGAAGCCGGGGAGGAGTTGCTGGATTTCCTCGAGCACGTCGAAGTGGAGGCTTTGCTGGCCCTTGAACTTGTAGGCACCGTGGCTCGTGCCGATGGCGCAGGCCAGGGAGTCGCATCCGGTGCGGACAACAAATTCTTTGGCTTCGGCCGGATTGGTCAGGCAGGCGTGGCCCTCGTCGACGTGGATGTCTTCCTCCACCCCGCCGAGCATACCGAGTTCGGCTTCGACGCTGAGACCTTTGGCGTGGGCGCGGTCGACGACGCGCTTGGTGATGGCTACGTTCTCGTCGAAAGGCGCGTGGCTGGCATCAATCATGACCGAGCTGTAGAAACCCGAGTCGATGCAGTCGTAGCAGGTTTCCTCGTCGCCGTGGTCGAGGTGCACGGCGAAGACGGCCTCCGGATACATGGTGTCGGCCGTGCGGATGAGGGCTTCAAGCATGCGCTTGTCGGCGTATTTGCGCGCGCCTTTGGAAAGCTGGATGATGAACGGCGCTTGGCTGTCGATGCAGCCTTGGAACAAACCGAGGGTTTGCTCCATGTTGTTGATGTTGTAGGCGCCGACCGCGTATTTGCCGTAGGCGATTTTGAAGAGTTGAGCTGTCGTGACGATCATACGAAAGAGTCATTCAAGCGGCCCGCGCCGCCCCCGGCAAGAAAAAGCCCGCGGTGGAACCGCTCAACGCGCCGCGGCCGGCAGCAGGCGGGCGTGGCGGATCACAATATCGCCGGCCTCGAAGCCGAAGAACGATCCGCTGACCACGACATCTTGGCCGGTCTGGACGAAGGGCGCTGACCCGGTGACATTGCCGGTCGTGTCCGTGGTCCGCATGAGCACCTCGCTGTTGTCGCCCGGCACATAGAGTTGCTGGTTGGGCTGCAGGTCTTCGGTTTCGAAGAGGCACTTCACATCGGGACCGGGGCCGTCGGCGGAGGAGAGCGTGACGGCCACGGCCGGAGCGCTCTCTGTGGTCATGTCTCCCTGGGCGATCGCCGAGACCGGTCCGGTCACCGTGATCATGCTGCCTTGGTATTTGGCCTGCGCCGCGGCGGCGTCCTCCGAAAATTCGGTGGCGAGCGTTTTCCAGTCGATCGGGGCCTCTTGGGCCGCGGCACCGACGGTAAGCGAGAGAAGAACAAGCAGGATGGAGGTTTTCATGACGGGCGTATCCTCGCCCTTTCGCCCGGTGTTGGCAACATCCGAGGGCATTGATCGCCGGGCCGGTTTGTGCGAGGCAAGAGCGATGCGCCTGCTTGCCGCCGCCCTCTTGTTCGTCCCGCTGGCCCCCATCCCGGCGTCCGCCCAGGGGGCGCCGCGAATCGCGGTGGTGGACCTGACAGCCGTCTTCGAGGCGCATCCGCGCACCGCGGCGGCCACCGCGGAACTGACCAGGATGCGCGATGCGGCGCGCAAAAAGTTCCGGGCGGAATCCGCCGAACTCAAAAACACCCTGCAACGCCACCAGGAATTGCTGCGCGACGGCCGGCGGGAAGAGGCTGCGGCGGAGTTGGAGAAAGCGAATACCCTCGAGCGCTCCATCGCCGAGTTGGGCACGACCAACCAGCGCAACATCGAGGAGCAATTCCGCCGCGCCAAAGCGGAGATCATGGAAGACATCCGGCGCGTGGTGCGCGAGTTCAACGCGCAGCAGGGTTACGCCCTCGTGTTCGACAGTTCCTCGTCCTCATCGAACGGCCTGCCCCAGGTGCTCGACGCTCCCGGTGCGGAGGACATCACCGCCGAGATCACCGCGCGCTTGAAGCCATGAGCCGCGTGGTCCTGCCCGTCGACCGCCTGCCCGCTCTTTGGCCGGCGCGCCTGCACGGACGCCGCACCGGCGCGCTGCTCCACGCCGCCTCGGTGACGTCCGACCTGCGGCCCACGCTGTCCGTGCTCGAGGAAATGAACGCAGCCGGCGCGATCAAATTGGCCGCTTTGTTCGGTCCGCAGCACGGCTTCGAGACCACCACACAGGACAACATGATCGAGTGGCGCGGCTACCGTCATCCGCGCCTCGGCATCCCGGTGCACAGCCTCTACGGCGAGCACCGCGAACCGACCGACGCCATGCTTGACGGGTTGGAGGTTTTGTTCATCGACCTGGTCGATGTGGGGGCGCGTTATTACACCTTCATCTGGACCATGCTCCTCTGCCTGCAGGCCGCGGCGCGGCGCGGCATCACCGTGGTGGTGGCCGACCGACCGAATCCTCTCAACGGCACGGAGACCGAGGGTCGTCCGCAGCAAGACGATCATCTGTCCTTCGTCGGGCTCCACCCCCTCCCCGTGCGGCACGGCAAGACCATCGGCGAGCTGGCCGGGCTTTTCCGGGCGGAGCGTGTGCCGGACGCGGATCTCGTGGTGCTCCCGCTCGAGGGGTGGAACCGCGCGCATTATCATGAGGAGACGGGACTCCCGTGGGTCATGCCCTCGCCCAACATGCCGACGCCCGACACGGCCGTGGTCTATCCGGGCATGTGCCTGCTGGAGGGCACAAACCTTTCGGAGGGCCGCGGCACGACGCGACCTTTCGAGTTGTTCGGTGCGCCGTGGGTCGAAGGACACCGGTTGGTCTCCGCACTCCAAGCCCTGCGCCTGCCCGGCGTGCATTTCCGCGAAGCGGCCTTCGAGCCGGGGTTCCAGAAACACGCGGGACAAATCTGCCGCGGGGCGCAGTTGCACGTGACGGACCGCGGTTCGTTCCGCCCGTTGCGCACCGGATTGGAAATCCTCCGCACGGTCCGGGATCTTTACCCCGGCCAGTTTGCCTGGAAGCAGCCGCCCTACGAATACGAAGAGAAAAAGCTGGCCATCGAGATCCTCTGCGGGCGGCCGCTGGAAAGAATTTTCGATGAAACGCTCTGACCGGACCGGCCTCGTCTTGGCCGCACTGCTGGCCGTATCCGCGCCGGCCGCGGCCAAAGTGACGTGGCAGGAACTGATCAACGCACCGCTGCCCGTGACGGGCATGCTGCAAAAGCCGGAAGAATTCGCGGACATTGTCCCGCGCCCGGCCGTGCCGGCGGAAGGACTGCGTTTTTTCACGGACGTGATGCGCGACCTTTATGACACTTGCGCGGAGCCCCCGGATTCGCATTATTTTTTCTGCACGGTCTACTACACGCCGTTGGAGACGGGGTTCGCGGCCGAGCGAGGGTTCGACCTGACGCCGGCGGTGATGAAGGGAGCGGGCGGACGGAAATTCGCCGCGGACTTCATCCGCGCCACGGTGATGGAAGGCTTCGCCCGGCTGGCCGAACCGGTTTCCGGCAAGCCCTACCTCGCCTACAACGGGCGTTTCCACGCGCGCATCCTCGGCAACCGCGGCAACGAACTGGTCCCGCGCGAGAGCATCGCGGTGAACACGAAAAACCGGCTGGTGCCGTCCGGCCGCAAGGTCTGGGTGCTCGACCCGGAGGTCTACAACCAGTTCGGCGCGGCGCTTTACCGGGTGGACGACACGGGTGGCGGCCTTTTCCGCAACCAGATCGATCTTTACTGGGGCGAGGACGACCCGCGCGGGCCGGGCTCGGGCGTGGCCCGCGCGGCTTCCTGCGACTTGTCGGTGAAATGGATCGTGCCCGTGCTCACGGTGCCGTAAAGAGCTATCCGCATGGGCGACTTGCTGGTCAAATTGTATGCCTTGCCGGATCCCGCGCCTTCGCTGGCGCGCATCCGCGCGGCCGGCTATGACATCCGGCGCCCGTTGCCGCCCGACCGCCGCGCGGTGGTGCGCTGGGTCGAGACACATTTCGGCGAGCGCTGGGCCGGCGAGGCGGAGACGGCCTTTTCCCGCGGGCCGGTGGCGTGCCATCTGGCGGTGGACTCCGCGGGCGGCATCTGCGGTTTCGCCTGCCATGATGTGACTTTCCGCGGATTTTTCGGTCCGGCCGGCGTGGCGGCGGAAGCACGCGGCCGGGGCCTCGGCACGGCCCTGCTCCTGCGCGCGTTGCACAGCCTCGGCGCGGCGGGCTATGCCTACGCGATCATCGGCGGTTCGGGCGACGATGCGTTTTATGTCAAGGCCACGGGAGCGGCGCCGATCGCCGATTCGACGCCCGGACCTTACGGAATCTGGGGCGCGCAGACTTAGCGCGCCTCAGAAAAGTTCGCCCTGCTTGGATCCGTCCGCGGCGACCAGCTTTTCGTATTCGGCGAGCAGGCTGCGGAATTCGCAACGCCGCGCCACTTCGAGCATGGCCCGCGGGTCGGGACGCACGGCGAGGTCGTCGACGGGGACCGGAAGGGGCAGGTCGCGGTCGAGGCGGACGAGCTCGAGATTGACGCGCACGCGGTCGGCGGCCGCGGCGATTTTTTCCCGCAGTTTGTCGTTCTTGATCATCGAGGGATCGGCGGCCAAGCGGGCCGCGGCGCCGTGCTCGCGCACCAGTTTGGCCGCGGTTTTCGGGCCGACGCCCTCGACGCCGGGGATGTTGTCGACCGCGTCGCCCGTGAAGGCGAGGACGTCGGGGATGAGGGCCGGCGGCACGCCCCACTTCTCCTCCACTTCGGCCGGACCGAGCAGCGCGAAGCCTTCCTGCGGGTTTTTCAGGTCTGTCTTGTTCGTGGAATAAATCGCCACGCGCTCGTCGACCAGCGAGTAGATGTCCTTGTCGTTGGTCGCGATGAAGACCGCGCTGGACGGCGGGCGCGAGGCGAAGGCGTAGGACGCGATCAAGTCGTCGGCTTCGTGGCCGGCCAGGCGGACATTGCGCACCCCGAGCGCGGAGACTGCTTCCTCGATGACCGGGAACTGCGCCGCGAGCAGTTCGGGCGTCTCGTCGCGTTGCTGCTTGTAGGAAGGCAGGAGTTCCATGCGCCGCTCGGGCAATCCGGCATCCCAGACCACGGCGGCGGCATCGGGTTGCACATCGGCCAGCATTTTGCGCAGGGCTTTGACGAAGCCGAAGACCGCGTTGGTCGGCTCGCCGCGCGAATTGGTCAGGTCGCGGATGGCGAAAAAGGACCGGTAGGCGTAGTAGTGCCCGTCGACGAGGAGGAGGCGCATCGGGCGGAGACTACCACCGCGGGCCGGCGGAGGGCAGACTTTGTCTCTCAGCCCTCCAACTCGGGCCGCGCTTTTTTCCGCCGCCAGGGTACGCGGACCCGCGCCATGCGCTGGCCTTCGATGTAATAGGCGATGGCCGCGCGCCCCAGCGCGTAGGTGCCGGCGCCGGCCACGCCGCCGGAGATCATGTGGCCCCACACGGGAAGGATTTTCACCGCGGCACGCGCCGTCTCGCGGAAGACGAGTCCGGCCCCGAACCCGAGTCCGAGCGACGCGGCGAATTCCCCGGCCAGACGCGGGGAGAATTCGCGTCCGCTCACGTGGATGATGAGCGATACCATGAACATCTGGAGTCCGAGGAGCACCGGAAAATCGGCCAGCGGGATGGGTTGCACGCCGACAACGCCGGCCATCGCGCCGAAGGATTTGAGCACCGTGCCGGCCAGGCGCGCCTGCGCGCCGCGGGCGGAGAGGAAACGCGCCAATTCGAGTTGGGCATCCTCGGGCAGGTAGTCGCACAGCCGGTCGCCGAGCGCGGACCGCGCCTGCGGATCGAAACCGCTTTCCACACCGCGGCGCGGCAAGTGCGTGGAGAAAACAACCGAGGACGAGGCGCCGGCGTCGGCCAGGGCGGACAAAACGGCAGCGGTGTCCGCCTGGTCGCCAAGGACGACGACGGCCAATCCCGGAGGGCTGCCCCCTTCGCGCGGCGGCGCGTCGGCGAGCATGGCGGCGGCGCGGCGCGCGTCGGCCGCCAGCGCGGGAGAGACGGAGCCGGCAAAGAGGTAAAGATCCGCCGGTTCGCCCGCCAGCGTGCCCGAACCGCGAAGGTCGGCCAGTTCGACCGTGCCGGCGCCCTTCACGGCAGTCCAGGGACCACGCAGCAGCGGCGCGTGCAGGACGGTGCGTCCGGCCAGCGCGTTCATGAACGCCGGCAACTCGATGCCCGCGTCGCCGAGCACCGCGATCCGCGGCGGGCGCTGACGCAGGAAGATTTCCTTGATCGGATCGAGCTCGCGCAGGATCGGCTCCTGCAGCGAGCCGGGCAATTTGCCGAGCAGGGCGGAGAGCTTCTCGTAGGCGGCAAGCAAGGCGGGTCGGCTCATGGCGGGGAAAGCTTCACCCTACCATACGTCCGGCCGCGGCGTGCAACTCCCCGGCCACGCGCCGGCGCTCGTCCGCATCGAGACGGTCGATGAAGAGGATACCGTCGAGATGATCGACCTCGTGCTGCAGGGCCCGGCAGAGGAGGCCCTCGGCTTCGAATTCCACCGGCTTCCCGTCGAGGTCGAGGGCTTTGAGGCGGACCATCGGCGGGCGTTCCACCTCGCCGGCCACGCCGGGGATGCTGAGGCACGCCTCGCTGCCGGACTCCCGCCCCGGACCGAATTCAAGCTCGGGATTGAGCAGCACCATGGGCATGTGTTTGTGCACCGGGCGCGATTTGCCGCCGATGCGCAGGACGCTGGGGCGTTTCTTGGCCTCGCGGGTGTCTATGACAATGATGCGTTTGGCCACGCCGACCTGGTTGCCGGCCAATCCGCATCCGTCGTGGGCATACATGGTCTCGAGCATGTCATCGGCCAGGCGCCGCAGCGGTGCGTCGATCGTGCCGACCGTTTCCGCCTTGGCCCGCAGCACGGGGTGGCCGAGCTTGGTGATCTCCAGCATGGGTCAGTTTCCGCCCGTTTCCGGCGGACGGGCGAAGGCCGGCAAGTTGCGGATGCCCGCGTCGCGCAGGGCGTCGATGATACGGACGATGACCCGGAAGGGCACGCCCTCGTCGGCCTGCAGGGCGATGCCGCGATCGGGCGCGGAGGCGTTGGTCTCGCGCAGCGCGGCGGCCAGTCCGTCGAGAGTCACCGGCTTGCCGTCCAATTGCAAAGTCGTCTCGTCCTGCACCTCGAGGATGAAGGGCGCCTCGTTTTTCTCCGAAGCAGTGGCCGCTTTCGACTCGGGCAGGGCGATCTTCAATTGCGGCAGGTTCTTTTTGAAAGTCGTCGTGACAATGAAAAAGATGAGGAGGATGGCCAGGATGTCGATCAGCGAGACGATGATGACCACCGGCGCGCGCCGCTTCCGCATGTAGAATCCGGCAGCCACGGCGGTTCAGCGGTGTTCCGGATAGCACTTGGCCAGGAGGTCGGCCACCAGGCCCTCCATGCTCACCGCCATGGTCTCGAGCTTCCGTTGGAAATAATTGTGGGCCACGAGGCTCGGCGCCGCGACGGCCAGTCCGACGATCGTGGTGTTGAGCGCCTCGGAAATCCCGCGGGCCACGGCAATCGGATCGCCCGTGCCGCCCTCGCCGAGGTTGGCAAAAACCGAGACAAGCCCCGAGAGCGTGCCGAGCAACCCGAGCAGGGGTGCCACCCCGGTGGTGACTTCGAGCACGGAGAGTCCGCTTTCCATGCCGACAACTTCATGCCGCGCGCGCACCTGCACCGCCTCGATGTTTTCCTGCCGCGGCCAGTTGAGGTGATGAAGGCAAACGCCGATGATGCGCCCGAGCGGCGAGGGGTGTTCGCGGACCGCGCGCTTCACGCCTTCGAGCGAATCGCCCGGTTGCACGCGCTCGATGGCTTCTTCCAATTCCGGCGGCATGACCCGGCTCTCGCGCAGGGCGGCGGCGCGCAGGAGGATGACGGTGCCGGCCACGACGGAAAGCGCCAGGAGGAGGATCATGAAAAATCCGCCGCGCAGAAAAAATTCCGCCGCCCCTGAGAGTGCCTCGCCCATGCTTTAGTCCGTGATGATGCTGAAACTGTAGTCGATTTCGATCTGCCCGCCTTCCAGCACGGGCAAGACGTCCGGCGGAATCGGCGGGATTTCAGCCGCCAAGATAGACTCCAGGGTGACGATTTCAAAACTTTCATTCGACGAGTTGCGGGTGACCCGCGGGCGGCGCACCTTGCCGGTCCGGTCGACGGTGAAAACCACGTCCAAGGTCCCGTAGCTGAACATGTCGAGCCGGTTGCCGATGTAGTAATACCAACTCGAGCCGATCGCGTCGCTGATCGCCTTGCGGTAGCGGCCGAGCGGCGTGGCGACCGAAGCGACCGACGACCGGCCCGTGCTATCCACGCTGCCGCGCAGGCGGGTGGGCCGCGCCTGACGCTGGAAGGCCGGACGGGCCGGCGGCGGGGCCGGAGGACGCGGTTGCTCGCGCGGTTCCTCTTCCTCTTCCCGCCGCGGCTGGTTCATGGCGAGCAGCGCGTCGGGTTCAGGCGGCTTTTCCTCGGCCGGTTTTTCCTCCGCGGGCTCCGCGGCGGGCGCCGCTTCGGCCACGGCGGGTTCCGCGGGCGGCGATTCGGGTGCGGGCGCGGTTTCGGACGGCTGGGCAAGGGCCAACTCGGTTTCCTGCAGCTCGAGAAAGGGCTGCTCTCGTCCGTCCTGGGTGGGCACGGGCAACTCCCCTTGCGCGGCGTCGGGCGCGGCCGCCGCCGTGTTGCGATCGGATTCGAAAGCCGCCTGCTCCGGCCTCGCGGCCTCGGGTGCCGCGGCATCGACGAAGGTCGGCCGAGCGGTCTGCGGCGCGGGGGGCTCGACGAAGGTGATTTCGATCTCGGTGATCTCCTCCCCCGGCGGCGGGGTTTCCTTCAAGTAGGCCCAAGCCACGGCAAGCACGGAGACCAGATGGATGAGCAGCGAGAAAAGCAGGGCGAGCCACGTGGCCCGCTGTATCTTCCGGCGCCGCGCTCCGAGCAACGCGTTCACGGACGCTCCCTCCTCTTTGTCATACGTGCATGATGGAAAAGGTATTGCTGCGCGTAGCCGGCCTGCGGGCCGAATCGCCCGGCCAAACGCCGTTCGATGGCCAGCGGCGTCGGTTTCCGGCCTCCGCGCCAGTAGTGGTTCCGCATGATGCGCGCCACCCACGTGTCCACCGGAAAGGCGGCCAGGCGTTCGTATCCGAAGAGCATCACGCAATTGGCCACTTTGCGCCCCACCCCGGGCAGCGTGCACAGGGCCTCGCGGAGACCCTCGTCGTCCAACCGGCGCCAGCCGGCCAGATCGGCCTGGCCCGAAGCAACGCGACGCGCCGTGGCCAGAAGGTGTTTCGCCCGGTAGCCCAGCCCGCAGGCGCGCAAATCCGCTTCCGTGGCCGAGGCCAAAGCGGCCGCGTCCGGATACGCACGCTGGTCCGTCCCCCGCACCGCGCGCCCGAACCGCGCGCGCAGGGCCTGCGACATTTGGCGGATGTGGGTGACTTGTTTCATGGACGAGGTGATGAACGTGGCCAGACACTCCCAATCCGGCTGACGGATAATCCGCAACCCGCGGCAAAAGTCCAAGGCTGCAAGCATGGTCGCGTCGCGCGGGAAGCCCGCGTAAATCTCCTCCAGATCATGATCGAGGGCGAAATATTCCGCCGCGGTGTCCTTGTCGCCGTCGAGGACCTCCAGCCGTCCGTCGCTGTCCCGCACCACCGCGCGGTGTTCCCCGATCAACCCTTCCCACGCGCCGTCGGTCCGCTCGCGCCAATGGAAGACCTGCCCGCATTCCAACGTCGCGCGCAGATTGATCATCGCCCCGCGGAAAACTCTCCGATCACATCAAACGCACGGGCAGGAAAAACTGCAAAGTCCCCGCCCCCGTCTGCAACCCCGCCGCGGTGTCGATGCCGGCGAGCAGCGCCTTGCGCACCCGCAGATTTTGCACCTGCGTCATGCCGAGAAGCACCGCAGCCAAAGCGCCGAGATCCGGTTGGTGTCCGACGAGCATGACGGCGGGGAGGGAGCGGTAAGCCCCGAGTTCCTCCATGGCGCGCCACGGATCCATGCCACACGCGGCCCACGGCACCTCGATCAGTTCGCCCCCGGTCAGACTCCGGGCCACCCTGTCCGCCGTCTGCCGCGCGCGCACCACGGGGCTGCTCAAAATGACAGACGGTTCGATCCCGTGCTTGGCGCAGAATTTGCCGACCTTGATCGCCTGCTCCTCGCCCTTCGGGGTCAACCGGCGGGCTCGGTCGCTGGCAGCCAGGACCTCGGCTTCGGCGTGGCGCAGCAGGTAGAGGAGCATGGGATCGGGCGCGCGCGGCGCGTCACATGACCATACCGCCGTCGACGACCAGCACCTGCCCGGTGATGTAACCCGCTTCCGGGCCCGCGAGAAAAGCCACCGCCGCGGCGATGTCGTCCGGCGCACCGAAGCGCGCCAGCGGGATTTTTTCCACCACCGCGGTGCGGATGCTCTCGGGCAGGACCGCCGTCATGTCCGTCTCGATGAATCCCGGGGCGACCACGTTGGAGGTGATCCCGCGTCCGCTCAATTCGCGCGCGATGGTTTTGGTCAGTCCGATGAGACCCGCCTTGCTCGCGGAATAGTTCGCCTGCCCGGCATTTCCGGTGATCCCGACGACGGACGCGATATTGATGATGCGTCCCTTGCGTTGCTTGGCCATGGGTCGCTGCACGGCGCGGATGAAGTTGAAGGCCCCTTTGAGGTTGGTGTCGACCACCGCATCCCAATCCTCGGAGCTCATGCGCATGCTCAACCCGTCGCGCGTCACACCGGCGTTGTTGACCAGAATGTCCACCTTGCCGAAGTCGGTGACGATGGCGTCGCCCAATTCCTGCACCGCCTGGAAATCGGCCACATCCACGGCGTAAGCCTTGGCCGCACCGGCGTGCGCGGCATTGATCGCCTCGGCCGTCTTGGCCGCGTTGGCCTCGGTGCGGCTGACCACCGCCACCTTGGCCCCGCCATCGGCCAGACGTTTGGCGATGGCCTCCCCGATCCCGCGCCCCGCACCGGTGACGATCGCCACTTGTCCTTCGAATGGTTTGCTCATAGGCCGGCCAGTAAACATGACCCGCCCGCCGAGGGGCAAACCTTAACGCCGCGCGCCGGCCGGCCCCATGTTGATCACGGGCGCATTGGTGATCAGCTGGTTCGGGATGGAAACAAGATAACCCTCCGGCGTGCGCACCTTCGTGCTGCGCAGTCCGATGTTTTCGACCACGCCGGTGACATCGCCCTGCCTGATCGTGTCACCCACCTGGAAAGTGCGATCGAGCAGCACCGCGATGGAACCGAACAAATTGGCCAGCGTTTCTTTGGCGGCCAGCGCCACGGCCAGTCCGCCGATACCCAACCCCGCGAGCAGGCCGGCCACGTTGTAGCCCGAGTTCTGCAAGACGAGCAGGACGGCGATGAGGTAGAAAAACACCTGACAGGCTTTGGTCAGCACCGGCGCCAAGGTGCCGCGGGTGCGCGCCTCGGCGGGATCCGACGGCAATCGCGCCCAACCGAGGAAGGCGGCCGAAACCGCCCGGCCGGCGACAAACGCGGTGAGCAGGGCCAGCGCCGCCTGCGCCCCCCGTCCCAGCCACAACTCGACAGCCGGCGGCAACTTCAGCATATGCAGGGCCACGGCCACCGCAGCCAGGAGCAAGCCCCAGCGGACCAACGGAACCAAAGTGCGCAGCACCTCGATCTTCAAGACCGGTGCGCTCGTCAGCACCGCCCGCTCCGCGCGTCTGCGCAGAATACGTGTCATAATCCAGCTCCCGCTCCAAGCCAGCAGCACCAAGGCGGCAAAGACCGCGATCTCCCAGAATTCCATCTCGGACCATATCCCGCTCATCACGCCGATCCATTAACCGCAGATGCCGCAGAGGGCACGGAGAAAAACCCGGGCCTGAGCGCAGGCCCGGGAAGTGTTCAGTGCCCGGTATCCAGTGTTCAGGGTCGGAGCGGTTTGAGTTTTTCCGCAGCTTACTGCAGGGCCCCGGTGGTCATTTTCCCAGCTCCCGCAAAAAAGTCCGCGCCGAATCCGCGATGGCCTTCCGTTCCGCGGGAGTCTTTTTGGCCAGCGTTTTCAGCGCCATCCCGACCCGCGGATTGCGCGCGAAGCGCTTTTCGTGCCGCGCGTAGAAATCCCAATACAAATAATTGAAAGGACACGCCTCCGCCCCCGTCTTGATCTCGGGCTTGAAGCGGCAACCGGCGCAATAGTTGCTCATCCGCGAAATGTAACCCGATCCCGCGGCATACGGCTTGGTCGCCATGAACCCGCCGTCGGCATGCAGCACCATGCCGAGCACATTGGCCGCCATGACCCAGTCGTGCGCGTCGACATACATCTCGAGATACCAGCGCAGCGCCTCCGCCGGACGCACCCCGGCGAGAAGCAGGAAATTGCCCAGCACCATGAGCCGCTGGATGTGGTGATTGTAGCCGGTGGCCAGCACCTGGCGCAGGCACAGACGCAGGCAATTCATCTCCGTGTCGCCCGAATAAAAAAACGCCGGCAACGGGCGCTGCGCGTCGAGCCCGTTGACTTGCGCATACTCCGGCATCTTGAGCCAATAGACGCCGTTGACGAATTCCCGCCACCCCGCGATCTGACGCACGAATCCCTCCACGCTGGCCAGCGGCGCCAGGCGCTTTTCGTAGGCGGCGACAGCCCGCCCGATGCACTCGCGCGGGGTGAGCAGGCCGAGATTGATCAGAGGCGATATGACCGAGTGAAAAAGCAGCTCCTCGCCCTCCACCATGAGGTCTTCCCAAGGACCGAACCCGGCCAGCCGCGTGGCGATGAAATCGTCCAACCAGCGCAGCGCCCCCTCGCGATCGACCGGCAGCCAAAAATCATCCGCCGATCCGGGATTCGACGCGAATTCCTTTTCCACGAGTGCCATCACCTCCCGCGTGATCCGGTCCGGCTTGACCCGCACCACCTCCGCCTGCGGACGGCCCGCCTTCGTCCAATCGCGGAACGTCTTCCGGTTCTCCTCGTCGAAATTCCACCGTCCGTCCACCGGCTTGCCGTCAGGCTCCATCAAAAATCCGAATTCCGTCCGCACCCGCCGGTAGTGCGTTTCCATGAGCAGCGACTTCTTGCCCTCGGCCCAAGCGACGAACTCCTCCCGCGGCACGAGAAACTGCCGCGTCGGCACAATCTCGACCGGAAATCTCTTGGCCAGCTTTTCCACCGCCGCCTGTTCGTCATAATTGTTGGGCTGCGCCAGCAGAATCCGCCCCGGCTTGTGCTTCTTCACGTGCGCCGCCAGGGCCGACTCCCAGGCCACCCCGCTCCCGAGCGCATGATAATCCACCGTCCACCCGGCCCGCCGCATCTCCCCGGCGAAGTGCCGTTGCGCCGAAAACAAAAGGACCAAGCGCTGTTTGTGGTATTTCAGCTTGCGCGACCCGCGCTCGCTCTCGACGAAAAGAAGGACATCGTCCTTTTTTCGCGCGCCCGCCAACGCCGCATTATCCGGCCCGAGTTGGTCGCCGAGGATCCAGACGGTTCGCTTCATGGCTCCCTTTTAGCAGAAATTCCGAAAAAGCCCGTTCCATTGCACCTCATCGCTTTTGCTCCCGCTTGAGCGGATCCACCACGCGGAGACCGGCCTTACGCCCCAGCGCCGCCTGACGGCCGTCGCTTGTGACCAATTCCTCCGCTCCCAATTGCAAAGCACAGGCCACATGGAGCGCATCCAACGTGCGGCAGCCGGTCGCCGCGGCACGCGCATCGGACAAGATACGGCACCGCACCCATGCGTCATCCCACGCCACCGCGGCAACGCGCAGCACACCGGAGGCAAGATCCGACTCGATGTCCCGCAAGGCACCTGCAGCTTCCTCCTCGTGGCATTCGCCGCGGAAACATTTCAACCGCAGCGCCGGGACGCATTCCGTGTGGTGCATCACGGTGAAGACCAGCGCTTCGGCGCGCTGCACCACGAAGCTCCGGACGGGCGCCGAATCCTTCTCGTTGGTGCAGAGCTTCAGGAGAAGCCCCATGTCATAGTAGCACGTCACCGGTCGCCGCGGCTTTCGTCAATCAGGGCCTGCGCCCCCGCACCGCGCCGGGGACCGCGCCAAGCGCGCTGCGCCCGCGCCGCGAAGTCGGGAAACACCACCGGGGCCGCTGCCGGAATGGGCGAAAGCACGGCCACCGGCCGGCCCCGGCGGATGATGGCCAATTGGCGCCCCGCCTCCACCTCGCGCAACAGCACCGCCAGATTGTGCTGCGCCTCCATCACGGAAAATGTTTTCACAACGCATGAAAATCACCGATATCGTCGAGCCGTCAATCAGGCTCTCCGGACAGCTGGCCAGCGAGCCACCCGGTTGTCGATCAACGGGCCTCAGCGCCCGGTGCCGGTCAGGTAGGCATAAGGCGGACGGAACAACACCCGCCGCGGGACCACTTCGCCCCCGCGCCACTCTTTGGTTTCCACCGCGCGGTTGTTCGGCGTGGACACCGTGATGCGGTGCCGGGTCGAAGGCGACCCGCGCCAGCGTCCGTCCGGGGTGGACGGAACATCGATCTTCACCGGCGTGCCCCCGAGGTATTCGCCGTTCATTTCCACCACGCAGCGCGGCGGGATGCTCACCACCTCGAGAACGGTGGTGGACTCGGGATAAACCATCTGCCCGCCCCCGCAGCCGGCCAGACCGGCCGCCGCCAAGGCGAAACACAGCACACGCAGCTTCAACATGGCAGGCAATCTGCCCCGAAGAACGTCCGCGGGCAAGACCGGGCGCACCGGTTTTCCTCAGCCGTACGCAC
Organism: Chthoniobacter flavus; assembly: GCA_945878135.1. GTDB lineage: Bacteria > Verrucomicrobiota > Verrucomicrobiia > Chthoniobacterales > JACTMZ01 > JACTMZ01. Next base: position 17,253 of record CAMDUL010000028.1, read on the forward strand.
ACAACCGGCCGCGCACCTGCGTCCTCTTCCCGCTTTACTGAATCACGGAAAACTGGACACTGCCAACTCTGCCCATCCCATGCCCTCCCGCATCCGCAACAAGATCATTTTCCTGACCTGCCTCTTCGCTTTCGCCGGCCTCGGCGTCGTCCTCTACCGCGAATGGGTTGTGCAAAAGCCCTTCGCCATCATTCTCATCGTGGCGGAAAACTTCGCGCCTTCGCACCTCGCCTCGGCCCGTCTTTTCGCCGGGGGCTCCGATTTCCGTTTCCGCATGGAGTCCATGCCGCGGGCTGCCTTGGCCAAAGCGCGGGCCGCCGACTACGCGGTGGCCGACAGCGCCGCGGCGGCCAGCGCCTTGGCCGCCGGGCAGCTGGTCAACCGCGGCGCGCTCGCCCTTTCCCCCGAGGGCCAGACCCTCGAGACGCTCCTGACCGCCGCGCGCCGGGCCGGACGCGCCACCGGGCTCGTTTCCGACACTCCCCTGACCGAACCGGCCACCGCCGCGTTCTTCGCCCGCGCCACCGACACCCGCGACGCCGGCGCGCTCGCCTTGCAACTCGCGGAGGACGGCGGACCCGATGTCATGCTCGGCGGAGGCGGCGCCCTGCTCACTCCGGACACGCAGGGCGGCATGCGCCGCGACGGACGCGATCTGCTGCTCGAAATGCGGCAACGCGGCTTCGACATCGTGCGCAACAAGGCCGAACTGGAAAACACCCCCGGCTGGCGCGCGCCGAAATTGTTCGGTGTCTTCGCCGAGGGCGACCTCGCCTTCGCCGAGGACCAATCGCGCTATCCGACGCAGCCACGCCTCGCCGACCTGGTGCGCCGGGCCATCGAGTTGCTCCAATTCAACCGCAAGGGCTACTTCCTTGTTGTCCACGCCGGCCTCGCCGGACGCGCCGCCGAACTCGGCCGCGGGGAAACCCTCCTGCGCGAATATACCGGCATCGACACCGCCGTGGCCACCGCCCTCGATTACGCCGGCGAGAACGCGCTCATTGTCGTCACCGGACTGTCCAATATCGGCGGACTGCGCCTCAACGCCTTCTCCTTCGCGCCCGACCGCGGCATCGCCGTCCTCGGCCCCAGTGCCGGCGGCGTCCCCGCCCTCACTTGGTCCACCGGCCCCGGCCGCCCCGAGGCCGAACCCGGCACCGCCACCCTGGAAGCCGTCGCCGCCCGGACCGACAAGCCACAACCCGTGGCCGAAGACGTTCTGGTTCTCGCTTCGGGCCCGGGCAGCGAGAAAATTCCCGGCTTCCCCGACCTCACCGACCTGCACGCGGCACTGCAGCCGGGTCTGTGAACCGGCAGGCCTTGGACCGGCGCGTCTTTTGCCTTGCCCAAGCCAGGAAAAGACCCGAAGATTAATCCATAAATCCCGAACACCATGAATAAATTCCTCCTCGTTCCCCTCCTCACGGTCCTCTCATCCGCCCCCCTTCTCGCCGGAGCCGGAACGGGCCCTTGGGCCTTGGGCGCCTACTACCCCGGCCAGCTTGACGGCAAGTATCAGGCCTCGGTTTCCGGCAACAACATCACCGGCGTGGTCGGCTTCGCCATCGTCAATGGCGGACTCCCGTTCGCCTCGCGGAGCAGCGCCGCGGGCGGCGGGGCAACCACCGGCGGCGGGGCCGCCACCGGCACCTCGGCCAGCTCGGTCAACACCGACCTGGCGGGTGTGGACGAGACCCAAAACTACTTCGCCATCTTTGTCGAAGGCCGCACCTATACCGGCCGCACCGTGGGCATGATCGACATAGATCGCAAAAAAGTCACCGGAACGTTGATCGGCCTGCAACCTCCGTTCAGCTACCAAGAACTGACCATTGGCCAAGCGCTCGTGGTAGGCACCCCGCCCGACCAAGAGGTCGTTACTTCCGAAACCACCGTGCCAATCGCCGACAATCTTCCGCTTCTGAACAGGGGTCTCTCGGGCGGCTTTACCGCCAACCTCAAGAACACCAAGAATTTGATGACCTTCAAAGGCACCGGGGAATTGGCCACTCCGGCCCAAAAGCAAACGATCATCGCGGACCCTTCCACGTTCCCCGTACCCGCATTGGATCCTGCGAGACCCGACATCATCATCAGTGGCTTCACTCCGCGCGCCACCTCGGCGACCATTGAAACTGACACCGTGTGCTTCAACGTCTACGGCATCAAGACTTCGATCTTGGCCACGGATCCCTTGGCTTCATCGGGCGCTGCTGCGACCGGCGCAAACTGATCTCCCACGAGATATGACTTGGGCTGAGGCCAAGCCCCCCAAGCTCCCGGTTCCATCGCCTGCTTCGCGGCGCGCCATGCGTCCCCGGCGGCAACCGGGTGCGTTCACCATCCTCGAACTGGTGGCCGCCATGCTTATCCTCGGCATCCTTGCGGCGCTGATCATACCGAATGCTTCCCGCTTGGTCGCCGCCGCCCAGCAGGCCAAGTGCGCTTCCAACATGCGCTCCATCCGCTTGGCCCTCGCGGGCTATCTGGACGATCACAAGCAGGTGTGGCCGCAGGGTCCGGAACCCGGCACGCCGCCGTGGGAAACTTTCTGGGTCGCCACCCTCGGCCCCTACGGCATCGGCGCCAATGGTTGGGAATGCCCGACCCTCCGGGCGCAAATGAAGGAGCAGGGCGAAACCGGCTACGGTCTGCATTACGTTCCAACCATGTTCGACGCCACGCCGAACATCGCCAACCGCTGGTCGACCCAGCCGTGGCTGATCGAGGCAGCCGATGCCCACGGCCATGGCGCGCTGATCTGCTTCCCGGACGGCTCGGTCAAACCTTTCAGCAAGGTCCTGGCCGAGCAGGGACTGCTATGACACCCACGGCCCTGCGCCTGGCCGGCGCAGCCGCCATCCTGCTCGCCGCCAATACGATGCCAGCCGCGGCCAACGATGCCCCGGCGATCGATGCGGCGGCCGCGCTGGCCGATCTGGCCGCCTTGCAGGAGAAACACGAACGCTCGGCCGAAGCACGCCGCCGCGAAGCGATCGCCCTCCTCCGGGCCGCGGTGCAAAGCGGCGCGTCGGCGACCCGGCTTTACGAAGACGCGGTCGAGAACCAGGGACAGCCGGACATGGCCGAATGGAAGAAAAAGAACGCCGACCTGCTGCGGGCCAAACCTTTCGAGTCAGCCCTCCAGTTGCGCCTGCGCTACCTCCTGCTCTCGCTGGAACGCGGACGCGCGCCGGAGGGCGCCGCACGCTGGGCCGCCCCTTCGCTGCAATACGCCGCGGACCTCGCGCGGCTGTTGACCGACAAAAGCTTCAACGCGGGACCGAAGGAAGCGCGGGAAATGCTGCAGGCCCCCTTGGGCGAAGGACCGTTTGTGCGTTGGTTGCGGCTCGGCCCCCTCCTCCCGCCCGGCGACCTTTGGGAGCACAGTCCGGGAGAACTCGGCGGCATCCTCGAGAAGAACGTGCGCACGGCGTGGCGCAAGGAAGGCAACCCGCGACTCGACGAATCGTGGCAGCTCGAGTTGAACGCCGGCGCCGCCTTGGCCGAGTCACGGGTCGGGCGGGGCGGACGTGCGATCGACGACTTCAACAACTTCACCGCCCCGTCGCTCCTCTTCCGCCGCGCCCGCGACCGCGCCGCCGCCGGCCAGCCCAACTGCGCCACCGCGGACCTCCTCGATCTGGCCCGCCGCTACCCCGCGCACCCCGAATTCCCGGCCTGGGCCGCGGCCCTGCGCGAAATGCTGGGGGATAAAACGGACACCCCCTGAGCGGCCGCGAAGGCGGACCTGCCCAGGCCGTGATTATGACACCACTTCAACCGCCGCGCCGCCGCAGAATCTCCGCCGCGTAAGGATCCCCTTCCTCCGCCAGCTCGCGCAGGAATCTCCGCCCGAGCTCGGCCACCTCCGGGTCGGCGTGCGTCAGCGCCACCTCGGCCACCCGGGGCGTGAGGAAGCGCCCGAGCATCCGCACCGCCTCCCCCGCGGTCGCCCGCGGCAGACGCGCGAGATAGTCCGCTTCGATCTTCCCCTCCAAAAAAATGATATCTGCCCGGTCTTTGTCCCGCCCGGTCTCCTGCTTGCTGACCAACAGATCGATCGGATCCGGCAACCGCGTGCCGTCGTCCATCGGCCGGGCCCGTTCCCAAATCTCATCGAAATCCTCCATGGGGAGCTGGTTGGGAGCACGGAAAATATCCAGCGGGCGTTCCAACCCGCCGAGTCGGATCACTCCATCGCGCCCGATGACCTCCGCCAGCTGATCCCGCGGGATTTTCTCCCACGATCCGATCGCCACCGGCTGCCCGGAGCCGATGTCATAAAGCGCGGGAGCAAGCCGGCTGGACCATTCCTCCGGAGACCCGAACGGATCGACCCAAACGTCCGCATCGTAAGTGTTGCGACTCAGACCGGTGGCAATAACCGCCACGCCGCCGAGGGTGAGCACGCGGAACTCTCCCGCCACGCGGCGGATCACTTCGTCGGATCCGGTCTTGGCCCCCATCGCTCCATGTCTTCCTTGATCCGGTCGGAAATCCAGAGCGCATCGGCCACGGACCGCACCCCGCCGGGCAACCACGGCTCGGAGTTGTCGGGGATGCGGGGCCGGGAGGGATCGGGGCCCTCCGGCTTGCCCTGCCAGCGGCGCAGCACCTTGCGGGATTTTTCCATGGAGTAGAGCCATTTCTGACGCTCCACGTCCGGCCGGTATTGCTTCATAAGCCAAAGTTAGCCCGCCGAACGGGACGAGACAAGATCCGGAGAATTCATTTGAACAGAAGCAAACAAAGGGAACGAAGGGCACCCCAGCCCGCCCGCTCTCCGCCCTCACTTTCACTTCGCACTTCGTCCTTCCCAGCTTTTCCCTCCTCTTGCCTGCCAGCCAATGCTAGCTATACTAATTCCCGTTCTCTTCTATGTCTAAGTCTGCCACTGAACACTGAGCCGAGGCTTGGCGAGACAGGCCTTAGCCAAAACTGAACACTAAACCCACCCACCCCATGACCATGCCATCACTCGTCACTCGTCACCCGTCACTCGTCACTCGCCGCCGGTCGGCGGCGTTCACCCTCATCGAACTCCTCGTCGTCATCGCCATCATCGCAATCCTTGCCGGGCTCGGCTTCGCCGGGATGAAAGGGGCGATGGATGCCGGTAAAAAGGCCCAGGCCCGCAACGATGTCAGCCAGATCGCCTCCGCGGTGAAGGCTTACCTTCTCGAATTCGGGCGCCTGCCCGAAAAAGGCACCCTGATGGCCACCCTGACCGGAAACAACCCGAAGAAAATCGTCTTTTTCGAAGCGAAGAATGCCGTGAAGGGCAAAGGCGGCCTGCAAGGCCAGAACATGATGGACCCTTGGGGTGAGGCCTACAAAATCACCTTGGATGACGACTACGACAACAAGACCAAAGGCGAACTCTCCGGGGTGGAACATCTGACCACCGTTGTCGTCGAGACCATGGCTCCCGACAAAAAGGTCATCAGCAACGTGCAGTAAGACCGAACCGGGAAAGAATCTGGGCTTTGTTTCTCGGGGTAGGGAGGAGCGGCCCGCTCGTCCGCCCTCTTTCCAAAGGACACCCGAGCCGCGTGTCCCTACCCTGGGCCGAAAGATGCAGTTGAAGCCAAAAAGTTGAAGCGGCGTCCCCGCCGCTTAACCCGGACACCAAGCGGCGAGGACGCCGCTTCCACTTTTCCGAGGCACGCTCCTTCGCGGACTGATTTCTTCTGCGCGGTTACGACGCACCACCCTACTCCGCCAACTCCGCCCGCAACCGCAGGAACCGCGCGTCGCCCGTGGCCGGCACGCTGAAGACACGCCTTTCGCATCCCGCCGGCACGCCGTCTTGCGGCACACCCTCCGCGGCACCGGCCGCGGCGACACCTTGCACCGTCCACACGCCGGCAGCAAGGTTACCGCTGGATTCGGCCACCACGGTCAAAGCGGGATCATCCGCGCGCACCACGGCTTCCAGGACAAGGAAGCCGTTGTCGAGTCCGGTGCTCGGCATTTGCCCGTCACCGGACGAAGGACCGCTCGCCCCGCCGATGGCGTAAGCATGGAGCGTGTCCGGGGAAGGTTCCTCCCCTTGCAGCCATTCCACGAATCCATCGGCGGGTTGCGGATCAACCTGCACCTCGACAACAAGAGTCAGAGTTTCGTAGGCCGCGGTGTTCGTCGGCGTGAAAACCACCTGCTGCAAAGATGAGCCGACAGGCGGCACGATTTGTCCGGCGGCGAAGGCGAATGTCCCGGGCACGGAAGCCTGCCCGCCGGTCAGCGTGATTTCGGCCAGCGTCATGCCATCGGTGGCCGGACCGGCCACCGGCCAAGTGACGATCTGCGGGACACCTTTGGCCGGGGCGTCGAGGAGCGCCAACTCGGCCGGACCGTCCACCGGCGCGTAAGCCGCGCTGGGACCCGCGGCGACCAACAAGGTTCGCAGGCCTTGCTCTCCGGATTGCGCGCGAGCCGCCAGGACGAGATCGAAAGTCGTGGCCCCGGCGGGGATCGTCACGGCAGACGGCGTTTCCTCCCACTCGCCCGGGTCCGCGGTGCCGTCATAAACGAGCGGGACGGTCAGGGGCTGGGTCACCGGGCCGCGCCGGCTGATGCGCACCACGGCGTCCTCGAGTCCTTCGGTGGCCACCGCCTGCACCGCCGTGACCCGCACGACCGGCACGCCGCGGAAAACCATCTCCACGTAATCGGGATCATCGACGAAAGGATTCCGGTTGTATTGGTAGTCGGTGTAAACGAGATGATTGCGGCGCCGCTCCTCGTCGTCCACCGGATCCTCACGGTGCCAGCGGAGCAGATCGGAGAGCCGCCCGAAGCGGTTCGCTCCGGCATTGGGCGTGTCGGACAACTCGAGATCGGGCGTCGACTCCCCGCCCTCGTAGCGCACCGCCATGTAGAACATGGCGCGGGCCAAATCGCCTTTTTCCTCGGGACGTGGCATCCATGCGGCCGAAGTTTTCCGGCACAAGGGCGAGAAAGTCGGAGTGCTGCCGCCCGTGATCTCGGCGTAATAGAGGCTGCCCCTCTCGTTGTTGGCCTGCACGTCCGTCGGACGGAGGTTGTGGACGTCCGATTTGCCCGGGCCCGAATCGACCCCGTAGGCCTGAGGCCAGCAGTGCTCATGGTTCCAGTCGCCGACCGAGCCGCCGTAGCGTGACCCGGCGCGCCCCGTGCCCCAGTAGAGCAGGCGCACCTGCGACGAATTGCCCGGCATGGCATCGAGCACCCGCAGGGCGGCCGCGGTGCCGGAGGAACCGTAGGACAATACCCGGTGGCCCTTGATCCTCTGGTGCAAGGCGGACTTTAGTCCCGCGCCGACCAACCCCTGCGCACTCTGGTAATAGTCAGCCGGCGGATCGTAAACCGTGGATCGCCCGACCCGCGCCTCGGCGGAAGAGAAAGCCCAGAGCAATAGAAAACCGAAGAGAATTCGAAAGGAGAACACGGGGAGCGTTGGGGAGGTCTGACCAAAAGGTAAAGTTAACCCATTTCCCCGAGGTGGCAAGGGGCCCTCCCCCGCCCAAGACAAAAGTCCTGCCTTGATTTCTTTTCGTTCTCCATTCTGCATTCTGCACTCATCATTTTTCCTTCCTCCCCTCCGCGCTCCCCGCTATTGCCAGTTTTCCACCTTCATCCTTTTCCCGTGCCGGCCCTTGCCATCTAGCCGCGGAAACGGCATCTTTCGAAGTTTCATGAGCACCTTGATGGAAATCGAAGAGGCCGCCGCACAGCTCCCTTCGCCCGACTTCGTGCAACTCCTCGAAGATCTCCACGATCTCGCCACCGCACGGGTAGCCTTGGGCGAGCTGAAAGAAGATCCGGCCGGCGCGGTCGCGTGGGACCAGCTCAAGTGCGAACTCGATGCCCTACACGGTTGAGATCCTGCGCCGCGCAGAAAAAACGCTGCGGGCCCTGACTGATCGCAAATTCTACCTCCGCCTCCGCAATACCATCGATGCGCTGGCCGTTGAGCCACGGCCGCATGGCTGCTCCAAGCTCAGCGGTGGCAAGGATATCTACCGCGTCCGCGTCGGGGACCACCGCATTATTTACCAAGTCATCGACGATCGCCTGTTGATCTTGGTTGTCGATATCGGCCATCGCCGCGAAGTTTACCGCACTGTTTAGACAGAGCCAGTTTTGCGAACCGACGCTTGGCGAACCGTAGCGAAGCGAAGATGGGTCGCTTGAAGCGACCAACTGATACCGGAGGCGCAACCGGAGATGGCCCTCTGTCAACTTCAGGTCTCAGGTTTCAGCATTCCTCCCTCTTACCATCCCCTCTCCCCTTCCGCGGCAAAGGATGAGACCTGAGTTTGAAAGCTGAATCAGCCGCAGGCCGAACAAACATTAGCCACCGATGGAAGAAGATGGTTTCCCGCGGTGTGACCCCCGCGGGAAACAATTCACGTTCAGACTTGCCCAAGGGCGGTCTCTTCTGCGCTGAACTGCACCCGCCCGCATGCCTCCCTCGGTCCAGTTCTTTCCGAACTCGCCACACGTTTGCCTCCCGACTAACTCGAGGTGTTTTTAGGCAGCGACGGTCATAGACCGCCGCTACAATTTTTCGTCGAGGTGTAGCGGCGCTCTATGAGCGTCGGTGCTTTTCCCCCTTGCCCGGATGATAACCCCGGTTACTCCCGGCACACACCCGCGCGCGGGTTCGGGGACTCAGGGCCATCTCCGCAGACTCCGGTTCAAGCCACACGTCACCGGGCGCCCCGCGCCTCGCCTCCGGCGGAAAACTGAACACTGAACACTGCGGCCTCCGGCCGCCTTGCCTTTAACTCAGGCTCTCCGCTCGAAGCGAAACTTGCGGCAGGTCGCCAACCCCGGCAACGGCAGCACACAGCGTTTCCCGCACATCGGCCGGCAACGAAGACAAATCCCCACCTTCGAAGTAGGTCAGGGCCTTGAGCACAACCATCGGCGGCAGATCGGGCGCGAAAAGCGTTTCGGCGGCGGCGAGTCCGTGCTCCAACCGCAGGCCGGCCCGAAGAATTGCCGCAACGTCGAGATAGTCCTTCGCCTCGACCCTCTGCACGACGAGCTTCAGCTTGAACGCGAGCAAATCCTCCAACGAGGCCGCGACGACCACGCCATCTTCGGACGCCTCGGGCTCACCCACGCGCCCGACATTCAAGCCGCCGAAAAAAGAAACTTTGACCCCGCCGGGCGAAAGCACGGTCAGGGACTCCGGCTCATCCTGCAGCACCGCGGCGGAAGCCAACCATGGCAAGGAGTGTGTCAGCGCCGTGCGTTCGAGGGGACGATGCGTGAAGAAATCGAAATCGACCGATTGGCGGTGGCCCAGACGCAGCGCGATGGCCGTGCCGCCATAAAGGACGAAACCCAGATCCCGCACCGGCGCCAATCCCCCCCAAAGCGCCATCTGAGACGCGGGAAGGATCGAGAAGCTTGGGTGAAACCTCTTCACGCGAAGCGGCGAACCGGCATGGCGGGCACGGCACCGGCCGCCGCCAGCCCGAGACGGCAGTGCCAAAAATGCCAAGACCGCGGGGAAAACCACCCCGGTTCGGCCTGGCGGATCACCTCGGCCAAAGCGTCCGGCCCGGCGGCCTTCTCCAGCGCGCGCACATCGGCGAAGGTGCCGAGGTCCATGACTTGCGCCATGACGCGCCGCGGACGCCGCGCCGCCTGCTCCGGCGTCTGCCACCAAATATATTTGGCCGCCCAATCGTGGATCGCCGGCGTCATCCGGTAAACATAGCGCATTTCCACTGCCCGTCCAACTCGCTTCGACGATAGCCAAGCTACCCTCCGGCCAGTTGAGACTTGAGTGTGAAAGCTGAATCAGCCGCAGGCCGAACAAGCATTAGCCACCGATGGAAGAAGATGCCCGAAGATGGTTTCCCGCGGTGCTACCCCGCGGGAAACAATTCCGTGCTCAAGGCCGGACTCCGCCGGGACTCAATCCGCACCCATGCGCATCAATCGGCGCTCCGCTCATCGCAACCTTGCGTCCTCCATTCTGCATTCTGCACTCATCATTTTTCCTTCCTCCCCTCCGCGTAAATCGGTGGCCCCGTTTCCCTCCGACTGAACACTCTCAACCGAATCACTGAGCACCTGACGCGCAGTGCCGCTCGGAACGCTCGATTGGAGAACCTTATCTCCGCGCAGCGACTTTCGGTGTGGCGCCAAAGCAAAACCCCGCGGCGTTTCTGCCGCGGGGTTTTGTGATGTCGTGACTCGTTGTTACTTCACGGCGTGGTCGCCGTGACACGGTAGAAGCCGTTGCCGGTGGCCGGGACGCTGAACTGCTTCCGGGTGTAGCCGGTCGGGACCCCGGTCTGGTCGGAAGCGGTGGTCGGAGTGACCGCAGCCGGGTTCCACGGACCGGCGGCCAGATTGGTCGTGTTTTGCACCGCGTAGGTCACGCCGCTGTCGCGTTCGATGAAGGTCACCGTCAGGTTGCCACCGGACAGCGAGGCGCTGGTCAGCGCCGCATTGCCCTGCGTCGGATTTGTCCCGAAGGCGAACTCCTGCGCATTGCTGAAGCTGTCGCCATCCGGGTCCGCCGTCGGGGCGCCGGTCGTCGCCGGGTCGAGGCCGAATCCCGAGGCCCAAGTGTCATAGGCACTGCCTCCACCGCTCACCGTGCCAGTCACCGCGATGTTCTGCGTGGTCGCACCACTGCTCGCCAGGGAGACTTGACCCGCCGGATTCCCGACCGGTGCTGTTGCCGCGATGCGCACGTAAACCGGCGTGGAGGCTACCGTTCCGCCGACTTGAGCCAATGTTACAGACGAAGAGAAGGTGGTGTTGTCCAGCGACACTTCATAGTCTGTCGGGGCAGTCACCGTGATGTTGCCCGTGAGATTGGCCCCCGAGGCGCTGAAGGATTGCGCGGCCGAGGGACTTCCCTCCGTGGCACTGAAAGAGGTGAGCGAGCCGCCGATGTTGATCGCGGGGTCCGGAATTTCCGAGGTGCTGATTTGGAAGCTGGCCAGGCCGATTTGGCGCGAGGCACCCCCGGCCAATCCACGATCGCTGACCCAGGAGATGGCGAATTCCGCGCCGTCGGGAATGCTGAGTCCGGTGATGGCCGCGCTGAGCAGTTCGTCCCCCGGAGCTCCGCCTTCGCCCGATGCGTTGGCCGTGCTGTAGGCCAACTCGGCAACAACGTTGCCGTCCAGCGAGACGGCCCATGCCGGATCATTGGTTTCATCGACGCGGGCCACCCGGCCGAGATAATTCACGTAGAGCGTGGTGATCGGGGCGCCGGTATCATTGATAAAAGTGGCTGTGACCGTCAGCGCGCCCGATGTCGAGGTGTGCTGGTAACCCAGAACACCCGGGTCGCTCACGCCGCCGCGGAATCCCGCCGCGCTGCCCGTTCCCCAGGCGCCTCCATAGTTCAACACTCCGCCCGATGAGATGGCCGACCATCCGGTGGGCAGGGATCCCTCAAACGCGTTGAAAGACTCGGCGTAGCTGCCAAGGAAGGAGATGGCCGCCGAAATGGTGGTGAAAGTCGCCACTGGCGTGTACGTCGTGCCCTGCGCGTTTGTGGCATAGGCCGCGAGCGAGTAGGAGGTTCCGGGCGTCAGACCGGACAAGGAGCCGGACATCACACCGACGCCGGTGGTGGCATCGGGGATAGCCGTGACCCCCGTGCCACCGAGTTGCGGATTGGGGTTGACGCCAGTTTCGGCATAAACAAACCCCTGTGCGGAAATCGTCTCGCCGCCGTCGCTGGTCACCGCAGCAGATAACTCGGCCGACGTGCGGGTTATGGTTCCGGCCGGAACGGCTAGGGAAGATACGGATGGCGGCAGGAGGGTTGCACCGAGTTGGACACTCACATTGCCGATGCCGATCTGCTTGGACGCGTCAGAAGGCAACCCGCGGTCGGAGGTCCAGATGATTTCAACAATCTGCCCAGGCGCGATCGACAGGTTGGTCAGTGAGGCAGTGGTCTGGATGTTGGCCTTGGAAACCGTGCTGTAGCTCAAGCTCCCCACCAACTCGCCATTGACCGTGACCGAGTAGATCGGCGACCGGTTTTCAGCCACTCTGGCCACCATGCCAAGATAGCTGATGGTCATCGCATCGATGGTTTCAGCTGTGGCATTTCTCAGCGTCAAAATCTGCCGGAGCACGCCCGTGCTGCTGGTGTGTTGGTAGCCGAAGACGTTCGCTCCTCCGCGGAAGCCGCTGTTGAAACCTTCACCCCAGGCATTATTTTCCGCGGGGAAAGTCAGAACGGAACCATCTGCCGACCAACCGGCCGGCAGTTCCGGAGTAGCCGCGCTGAAAGTGCTGAAGTTTTGGGTGTATCCCCCTGCCGTGAGGTCCGCGCTCACCCGGTCTACGTTGCGAACGAGAACGAAAGCTTGTCCAAAATCGTACCCTGCAGCCTCCGCGACAACTTGCACATTGACATCAGAACCCGGCACGAAGTCGCGGATCGTCGTGATGTTGAATCCGGCCGAGATCTCTCCGGCAAAAATGGGGACCTCACAGCTGGCCGCGGGAGCATCGCCATAACCGTTGTCGACCAGCAGCACAGCGGGATCGGCACTGGTCACCGTTACGGTGACATCCTCACCCAAGGTGGCCGGCAGGATGACCGTTCCGATTCCAGCGGAGCCCTCGTCGAGGGACCCGGGAGCGGTCACCGCCAGGGCCGGTTGCGTCGCGTCGTAAATTTCGACATCGTCGACCTGCCAGAGGGCCGTGTTGCTGGTTGTGCCTCCAGCCGTGTAGCGGAAAGCGATGTAGACACCGTTTTGTCCGGCGATCGGGTCCAAAGCGACTTGGCCCGAGGCCGTCTTGGTATTTTCCTCGACCGGTTTGAGAAAGGGCAAAGCCTCGCTCCAAGTCGCGGCCGCCGGATTTCCCAAGCCGTCGTAGTTGCTCGAGACGATCAGTTCCAACTCGTTAACGATGGTCTGAAACGAGGTAAAGGCATTCAGCGTATTGAAGGAAATCACTGGGTTGGCCGCGGAAGAGAAATCGAACGGCCCGATGATCAGCCAGTCGACGGCCGGCACATTGCTGCCGAAGCCGTTGGCCTGCCACACCTTGTTCGCTGGCGCACCGGAGGAACTCCCCCCGCCGCGCGTGCTGGTCACATACTGCCAGTTGGCACTGCCCGCTTGATCGAAAGTGAACCAAGGCTCGGAGGTCGTCTCGAAGCTTTCCGGCCCGTAGGGAATGGGCACGAAAGTCGGTCGCACCGAGCCGCTCAAAGGAATGCTGCGTTCCGTCGCGCCGGCACTGCTGAGAACCAAGTTGCCGGCAACTGCGCCCTCAGGCGCCGTGGCCGCCACGCGCACGTAAATCGTCCCAGAAGCTGCCCCGCCGGTTTGTGGCAGGCTCACGCTGGGCGCGAAAACAACATTGTCCTTCGAGACCTCGAAGTTTGCCGGCGCAGTGGCCAAAACCGATTCGGTGAGATTGGCACCGTCGACAGTCACGCTTTGCGAAGCGGAAGCCGTGCCGAGGAAGGTGGCAAAAGGAGAAAAGGCTCCGGCTGTGGTGATCGCCGGTGCAGTTGGGTCGATGCTGGTGAGCTTGTAGAGCTTCAGGTTTTCGCCGAACGATGACGCGTAGCAGACAAAACGAGGAGAGGATGCGTTGTATCTCAAGGTCCTCGTGCTCAAAGCGACGTTGGTCACGACGAAAAGGTTGGAGGCATACGCAAAATTCCAACGCTGATTGTCGCTGCTTACGGCGTCCACGGCTTGGATGTTGTTGCTTGAACCGGTGTAGGAGGCGTAGCGGGAAGTTACTTCGCTAAATATCGTGCGCCCCGCTCCATTGGTCTCAATGCGCCAGACAATGCCAGCTGGAGGATCGACGAGGGTGCCGCTGACAGGCGCTATGTCAGCCGGTGGATAAAGACTCCCAGTATGGGCGCTATCCATGGCAAATGCCCCACTTGAATTGGCAATGACATAATAGCCATCGGTGAGATCGGACACAGACGTGATCTCAATGAAAGTTCCTGCACCGGCATATTGAGCCGAGGCCTTGGAAGGAAAAGCCACAGAAATGGCTATCGCAGCCAGAGCAAACAAAGTCGTGATGCTTTTGAGAGGAAGAGAGAGAAGATGGGGTGTCATGGTAATTTGGTGGCGAGTGGAGAAGATAGTCAAAGTGCGCCCGCCAGACACTGGCGGCAACCTTTTTGTCCGCTCTGTGACAAAAAGGTTACATTCATGACCAGCCGGGTAAGAATGACCAACCGGCCCGCTAATAGCGCTGCAGAGAAATTGTTGGTCGGCGCTTGCGCGCCCGGTTGCGGAGGCAAAGTTGACGGCTCGGCGCGTGTAGCTGGACCTCAGCAAAGATTTGGGGCGCACCGAGCCACCCCCTGTGACGCTGCATGGGCCGAGCGGAGGTCAGTTCGACGGGGCGGGAGCGGGTGCCGCGGGCGGGGCGGGGGCGCTGGAGCCGCGGGTTTCGGCCTCGACGTCTTTCATTCGCTTCTCGAGATCGCGCTGCAACTCGGCGGCGTTTTCCGGGACGTTGAACCCGTCCGCGATCTGCGCCTTGAGGATGGTCATCTGCGATTCGAGGTGCAGACGTTCGAGTTTGGCCGCATTGACGCGCGCCTCGCGTTCCTTGACGCGTTCCTGGGCCAGGTCGAACTCCACGGGGGCCACGGGCGGCGGGGTCGGGGTGGCTTTGGGTGCGCCGCCGGGGATGACCTCGGGACGCATGCGGTCGCGGTGGTCGGGGCCGACCACGACATAGGCCACGGGAAACTCGCTGTAGTCGATCTCGGCGACCGTTTCGGCCGCGGGGCCGCCGTCGGGGGCGAGCACCTTGACGTTGAAATTGCCGGTCTTGGGCGGCA
>CAMDUL010000029.1 GCA_945878135.1 Chthoniobacter flavus
TCGCCGAGGGCGTTGACCGCCTTGACGGTGAAAGCGTAGGCCGTCTTCGGCGTCAGGCCGGTGCTGACATAAAAAGTGTCGCTGGTCGTGGCGACCTGCGTGCCGTCGCGGAAGATCTTGTAGCCGGTCGCGGTGGCGGCGGGGCTCCAAGCGAGCGCGATCGTGGTGTTGCCGACTTCGCCGGCGGCGAGACCACCGGGCGCAGCGGGCGGTTCGGCTGGCGGGGGCTGGCTATTGACGTCGATGTTCCAGTTGCCGCCGCCATTGTTGTCCCACGTGCCCGTGGTGTTGTTGAAGACATAGCGGACGATGGTGGCATTGGCGGGAAGCGTGTAGGTGAATCTCCAGCGGTTGCCGTCTTTGGTCATGGCCACGCCGGGCGGCGTGGTCCAGTTGACGGCGGTGTTTTCGTTGTAGCCGTGGTGGATATTGACCGCGGTGGCGGAGGCCAGGTTGCGGCCGGCCGGATCGTAATAGACCGTGACGGGTTGGCCGGCCACCGGCGTGAACGGCACGGTCCACACCGGGCCTTGCGGCGCGTCGCAATCGCGGATGGTGGTGGTCCAATTCTGCCCGTTGCGGCTGTCGACGATGGCGCCGCTTTCGAAATAAACAGTCGCGCTCGGTGCGTTGTCTGGCGCGGAAATCGTGTAGGTCCAGACATTGCTGCCGCCCGACATGTTGTAAGCCGCCCAAGTGGAACCACCGTTGAAACTGATTTGCATGGTCACCGGCGCACGGCCTTCCAACGGACCGTTCGCCGCGTTGTAGGTCACGGTGACCGGCTCGCAGTCGCTGGGGTTGGCCGAGAATTGCACGCTCGAGGACGGCACCTGGCCGTCGTTGGCCACCCAGACGTGCTGGATCTCGGATTTGTGGACATTGCCCAGCGCATCGGTCGCCTCGATGTAGTAGTCGAGGAGCTTGTCGCGGAAGCCGGGCAGCGACGTGTCGTCGATCTTGGCGAAATAGTAGTCGGCTAGGACCGGATCCGGCCAGAAGGCGGGATCGAAGACGAAGTAGTCGATCTCGCCGGGATTGGCCGCCGCGGCATTGAGGGCGGTGCGCGTCTTGGGCAGCACGCGCTTGGTCATGCCGATGGTGACCCACGAGCCGACTTCGTTCCCGCCGGCGTAGGTTTCATTCTCGTTCGAGGCGAGAGGATTGACGCCGTCGGCGTCGATGCGGACCTTGAGCTTCACGCTGCCCGCGGGGATGCCATTGATGTCATAAGCGTGGGTCCAGATGTAGAACCACGAGGGCATTTTCTTCAGGAAGTTGTTGTTGTTGATGTGCGGCTCGTTGTTGAACCAGCCGAAGGTGTAGGCGCCGGGGTTGTAGGGAAAGCGCTGGGGCTTGAGGACGGTGGGCGGGGTTTTGTCCTTCGCTTTGCGGGCCGGCGTCATGAAGTTCTGCAGCCGGTTCACGGCGTTCCTCGTGGCGAGGGCCGGCTTGACCTCGTCGTCGTTGCCGAGGCCGCCGTAGTAGTTGAAGCCGGAGTCGAGGCCCTTGAGGTAGATGTGCCAGGCGAGTTCAACGTCGTTGGGGCTGGTCCAAGTGCCGTCCCAGTTGTAGGGATGCGCGACTTTCCAAGCTTGGACATCGCCGCCCTCCTCCCGCAGGACTTGCTCGGCGGTTTCCAGCCAGTTGGCCCCGGCCATGAGCGGTGCGTAGCTGAAAAATTTGAGCGCGAAGCCCGGTGTTTCCATGTCGATCTGCGTGCCGGGGTGCGTTGTCTTGCCGCGATTGGCCACGGTGGCCACCGGCGGCTCGATCCACTTGAGGAAGTTCGGCGAGCCGTAGCACATCTCGGGAAAAATCCACGCGCCGTCCTCGATGTGCGTGTCTTCGGTCACGCTGCTTTTGGCGGCGTTGACGAAATCCTGCGGGGCGGACGGCTTGTAGCCCGCGCCGGCCGAGGCCCCGAAAAGTTGCGGCGTGGCCTCGAACCACGAGCTGGATCCGCCGCCCCAGGCGTTGTCGCCGTCGGTCGAGGGAATGACGATGACCGGCACGTTGGCGTGCGGGGCGATATGGTCGACAATCTTGCCGATGCCTTCGTTGGCGTAGCCGTAGCGGTAGGAGAGGACGTCGTCCGAAGGCACGGCATACATTTTCTTTTCCTGCCCGGTCTCGGGATCGACGTATTTGACCCGGTGCATCCGGTAGGCGAAAGGCGCGACATTCCACGCGGCGTTGCCGGGGTTGGGTTCGCCGAACCACCACTGGCTGGCATTGTCGAAACGGGCGGAGATTTGGTCGGCGCGGTTGGGCGGGCTCGACTTGATGTTGAAATTGCCCTCCGGATTCGCCTTGTCGTTGTAGCTCGGACTGGTGCGGCTGATGTGATGACTCGCCACCAGCGTCCACTCGAAGCCTTCATCGACCAGCACGTCGACGAGGTGCCGCGAGTAAGCCATTTCCGTGGGGAAAAAGCCCTTCGAGTGGTCGGAGAGATTCGCATTCCCGCCCCAGGCTTTCCACCACGCCTGCTTGAAGGCCTGGATTTCCTTGCGGAAGACCGACTTGGGCAGCAGCGGACCGAGCGAGTGGTGGTAGGTGAAACCGAGCATGTCCATGCGGGTCGATCCGGACGGCGTTTTCCACCCGCGCGCCTCGCGATAGCCCGAGTTCCAATCGCCACCGTAACCGAGATGACCGCCGCCGCCGAGCTGGCGGACATTGTCGATCAGCGAGCCGGAATAACTCACGCCGAAGCCGCCACGGCTGTCGATGCCGGCCAAGGAATTGCGCGGGCCTTTTTGGTAGGCGTTCTTGCGGTCATCGAGCCCGAAGATGTCGGTCAGATTGTTTTCGGGATGCTGCTTCCGGCTGATCCCGCCGTAATTTTGTCCCGGCTTGAGCACGATCGAGTCCCACGCGTATTGGCCGCGCTGGGTCTGCGCACCATTGCTGTTCCACTCCGGCCAATAGAGCGGCTGGTGGTTGTGCCAGAAACGTGAAACGTAAACGTTGCCGTTGGCGCGGGTGAAGGTCGGGAGAAAAAGCACGGCGCAGAGGACGCCGGCGAGAAGTCGGGGGGACTGACGCATGAATGAGGAGGAGTATGGCGTGGCAAGCTGAGCGGTCAGGGCGCGTCGCGGCTGAGTTGGAAGTTGTTGAAGAAAAAGTCGTGGGCTTCGGCGTCGCGGTTGAAGAAAGCGAGGCTTTGGATTGGCGCGCCCGCCTCGCCGCCGAACTTGCGGCCCCCGAGGTGCTGCACCGAGTCGTCTTTGAGGTCGATCACCTCGAGGTCGTAGGTGTCGGCGTCGACCAGGGTGAGCGTGAGGGCCAGCGCTTCCCGCGTGACCGGAATGCCGGTGTCGAATTCCTGCTCGCGGTCGGTAATCAGATAATTCGGCGATCCCTCGCGTGCGAAGAAACGCAGACGCGCCCCCGTGTCGATCTCCGCCACCGACCCGTCGGCCTGGCCCGTCCGGTAAGCCACACCCACTTCGCCCGGCAACGGATCATCCTCCCCGCCTTTTTGTTGGAAGGGTCCGCGGACAAACTCGAGGGTGAAATTGTCGCCCGGTTCAAGCGGCACCGCGAGGCCGCGGAAGGCCGCGGATTCCTCGTAGCCCCGGCCATTGGCAAAGAGCGCAAAAACCCGGTCGGTCGTGATCGGCGCCAACTCGGGCTTCTCCTCCAACTTGCCCAGATAGTGGCCCGCGAAACTGCCTTCGCCGTCCGATTTGGCCGCCATCTTCCAGCCGAAAAAACCGTTGTCCCCGCCCGAACCGACATTCCAGCCGCCGCCATACATCCCCTGATTGGCCTGGTCCTCGCCCACGTTGACCTGTGTCAGGGCCGGGGCCGACACCGCCGGACAAAGCAGAGCGGCCACAAGCAGAGCGGAACGGAGGGGAGGGTACATCGGCATCGCGGGTAAACAGAAAAATCTACAAGCCGTGCTGCCTGCTGTCAAACGACCCCGGATCTTTTTTCGTCTCCCGCCCCATCACCGAAGTGCTTCCCCGTGAGCAAGTAACGCGACACATAGTCTTTGACCGCGTCATGCAGCGGCGTCACTCCGCCGGCATAGCCGGTCGACTTCAGTTTCGTGATATCGGCCTGCGTGAAATACTGGTATTGGGCACGCAATGCTTCGGGCATGTCGATGAACTCGATGCGCGCCGCGCGCCCCATCGCCTCGAATATCGGCTGCACCAACTCCAGCCAGGTGTGCGCCTCGCCCGACCCGATGTTGTAGAGACCGCCCGCCTTCCTCGTCGCCGCCAGGTGCAGGGTCATGGCCACCGCGTCTTTGACATAAAGAAAATCGCGCTGCTGCCCGCCGTCCGGATAGTCCGGATGGTAGCTCTTGAACAGCTTCACCTGCCCCGTCTCCTCGACCTGCCGCCATGCTTTGCTCACCACGCTGCGCATGTCCCCTTTGTGCTCTTCGTTCGGGCCGAAAATGTTGAAATATTTCAATCCCACGATGCGCCGCAGGTATCCCTCGCGCTGCGCGTGGCAATCGAACAATTGTTTCGAATAACCGTAGGCGTTGAGCGGACGCCACGCGGACAGGTCTTCCGACAAGTCATCCATCCCCTCGGCACCGTCGCCGTAAGTCGCCGCCGAGGACGCGTAAACAAAGCGCGCCCCGCGGGCCAGCGCCCACCCGGCCAGCTGCCGCGAACACCCGAAATTGTTGCGCAGCAAATAATCCGCATCCCTCTCCGTGGTCGACGAGCACGCCCCCAGATGGAACACATGCGTGAAATTTCCGAAAGCCCCCGCCTTGTCCGCCAACCGGTCGTAAAAGTCGTCCGCCTCGACGAAATCCTCGAAACGCAACGGCGCCAAGTTGCGCCATTTGTCGTCCGCGCCTAGTTGATCGACCACCACGACACGGTCCGTCCCGTGCCACCGGTTGAGCGCACCGACCAGCACGCTGCCGATGAAGCCCGCGCCGCCCGTGACCAGAAACCGGTCCTTGGCGGAAAATTCCGTTCCCCGCTTGGCCGCTTTCTTTTTCGCCGGTTGCTTCGCTTTGCCCATAGGCAGGCTATCGTAACCGCCGCCCGCCCCGCCGCGCAAATCCCTTCGCATTGCCAGCGCGTCCCCGCCCCCGTAGCATTCCCGTCATGTTGTCGCCCCGCTGGGAAACAGGGGATCCCGCGGATCCCGCCATCGCGCAGAGACTCTCCCGCGAACTCGGCATCTCCGCCCTCCTCGCTTCCCTGCTCGCCGCGCGCGATCTGGCCGACCCGGACGAAGCCGAGGTCTTCCTCCATCCCCGCCTTGCTTCCCTCCCCGATCCGCTGGAAACCCCGGGGCTGGAAAGCGCCGCCCGCCGCATCGCCCTCGCCCTCGAACGCCGCGAGAATGTCGTCCTCTACGGCGACTATGACGTCGATGGCGTCACTTCCCTCGCCATCCTCCACCGGTTCCTCGCCGCCCTCGGGCTCGAGACCTCGTGTTTCCTCCCGCTGCGCGAATCCGAAGGCTACGGCTTGAGCCGCGACGGACTCGACCGCGTTTTCGCCGAGCACCAACCCGCGCTCGTCATCGCCCTCGATTGCGGCACCGGTTCGCACGAGGAGGCCGCCTGGCTCGCCGCCCGCGGCGTCGACCTCGTCATCGTCGACCACCACGAACCGAAAAACGGCACTGCTCCCTGCGCCGCGCTGGTCAATCCGAAAGCCCTCGGCGGCAACACCGATCTCTGCACCGCGGCGCTCGTCTTCAAACTCTGCCACGGGATCCAGAAAACCACCGGCCGCCGCGAACCCGACCTGCGTGATTTTCTCGACCTCGCCGCCATGGGCACCATCTGCGACCTCGCACCGCTGCGCGGCGAAAACCGCATCATCGTCCGCCACGGCCTCGCCCGACTCGGGCAAACCCGCTGGGAAGGGCTCCGCGCCCTGATGGAAGTCTCCGCCGTGATGAGCCCCGTGACCGCGGCCGAAGTCGGCTTCCGCCTCGGACCGCGCCTCAACGCCGCCGGACGACTCCACACCGCCGAGGCCGCGCTCCGGCTCCTCCTGAGCGAAGACCCCGCCGAAGCCCGCCGACTCGCACACGATCTCGACGCCTGCAACCGCGAACGCCAGCAACTCGAGCAACAAGTCCTCGAAGCCGCCCTCGCCGAGTTGGAGAAAAATTTCGACCCGGCCCGCGATTGCGCCGTCATCGTCGGCGGCGACGGCTGGCACGCCGGGGTGGTCGGCATCGTCGCTTCCCGCCTGTGCCGCAAATACCACCGCCCGGCCATCGTCATCGGTTTCGATGACGCGGGGGACGGCCATGGCAGCGGACGCAGCATCGCCGGCCTTTCCCTCGTCGAGGCCCTCGGGGACTGCGCCGAGTGGCTCGGACCCTTCGGCGGTCACCACATGGCCGCCGGGTTGAGCGTCACCCGCGCCAACTTTGCCGTGTTCCGCGACCAATTCGAAGCCGCGGCCGGCCGCCGGCTGCAGCCCGAGGATCTCGTGCCCAGACTCAAACTCGACGCCCGCATCGACGTGGCCGAACTCCAGCAATCCCACCTCGAGGAACTCTCCCTGCTCGAGCCCTGCGGCATGGGCAACCCCGCCCCGCTCTTTTACGCCCGTGCCGTTGCCCCGGTCCATGGACCGGATGTGCTCAAAGAAAAACACGTCCGCTTCCGCGTGCGCGGACGCGACGAACTGCTCGCCGCCATCTACTTCAACGGGGCCAGCGACGATTTTCCCCGCGCACCGTGGGACGTCGCCTTCAAACTCGTGCGCAACGAATACCGGCAACGCATCAGCCTCCAACTCGAAGTGCAACACCTCCGCCCCACCCGGAACTGACCTTCCCCCGGCAGAGACCGCTGGCCAGCGGCCCGTCGCCTGAACTCAAGAGGCGGATCAGATTAAAACCACCCGGAAAATCACCCATGGACTTTCTGCAGAAAGTCCAATAACATGGGGGGACTATGGCAAACACCGACCGGGGCCGCGCCCTCATCGCCAGCGGTTTGGCCAACCACCGCCGGATCGAAATCATCAGGTTGCTGCAAGCCCGCGGCAGCCTTTGCGTGAACGAGGTCGCCACCGAATGCCGCATCGACGTGGCCACCGCCTCCCAACACGCCAAGCGCTTGCACGAGGCCGGTCTGATCAAAAAACGTGCCGAAGGACGCAAGGTGCAGCTCTTCCCCACCCGTCGCTCCGCCACCCTGCTGGGCACAATCGACCTCCTGTGGGAATCGCCCGCGGATTGACCGGTCCATCCGTTTACCTCCCTGCTGCGTGAGCAAAACCGCCGCCACCGCGCCGGACCCCGCGCCGTTGCGCTGGAACTCCCCGCTCTCCGACCTGCCGCGCCTTACCGCAGCACGCCGGAGTGCCTTGGGCGAAGCCGGACTCGAAACCGTCCATGATCTGCTCCGCCACTATCCGCGACGCCATGAGGATCGCCGCAAATTCCCCGCTTTTCCCGCCGCCCCGTCACCCGACCCCCTCTGCCTGCGCGGCACCGTGCAATCGGTCCGCTCCACCTACTTCGGCCGCCGCAGCCAATTCACCCTCGTGCTCGCCGAAAAATCCGGTCGCGTCCCCGCCGCCACCGTGCAGTGCCGCTGGTTCAACCTCCGCTACCTCCCGAAAATCCTCCAAGCCGGACAGGACCTCGTCATCCACGGCCGGGCCCGTGCGCTGAAAAAAGGCGGGCTTGTCTTCGACCATCCCGATTTCGAAATCCTCGAAACCGACGCGCCCGACAGCGAGCTGATCCATCTCAACCGCATCGCCCCCGTTCATCCGTCCATCGGCCCTTGGAGCCCGCGTCTGCTCCGCCGCCTGATCTTCGAAACCCTCGCGCAGCTCCCCGACGAAGATATCCCGCAACTCTGGCCCGCTTCCCCGGCAGGGCCGGGCTCCGCGGCGACCGACCGCAACCTCACCTCCGCCCGCGCCATCCGCGCCATCCACTTCCCGTCATCATGGGAGGAACTCGAATCCTCCCGCGCCCTCCTCGCCCGCGAAGAACTTTTCGAAATGCAATGCGTCCTCGCCCGGCAGCGCGCGCGGCAAACCGCCGGTCGGGCCTTCGTTATCCCCCGGCAAAACGCGTTGCTCCCGCGGTTTCTCAAAGCTCTCCCCTTCGATCTGACCGGTGCCCAGAAAAAAGTCCTCACCCACATCTTCGACGACCTCGCCACCGGCCATCCGATGAACCGCCTCCTGCACGGCGACGTGGGCAGCGGCAAAACCATCGTCGCCGCCACCGCCATGCTCGGCGCCATTGCGACCGGACATTCCGCCGCGCTCATGGCGCCGACCCAGGTGCTGGCCCACCAACATCACGAAAACTTCCGCAAACTCTTCGACCCGCTCGGAATCCCGGTTGTTCTCCGCACCGCCGCGCGCAAGGAAAAGTCCGGCGCGGAGGGACCACGCATTGTCATAGGAACACACGCTCTTCTCTTCGCCCCCGACACCGTCGGCCGTCCCGCATTGGTCGTCATCGACGAACAGCACAAATTCGGCGTCCGCCAGCGCGCCAAGCTTTCCGCGCAGGACCATCATCCGCACGTGCTGGTCATGTCCGCCACCCCCATCCCCCGCACCCTCGCGCTGACCTTGTATGGCGACCTCGATCTTTCGCTGCTCGATGAAATGCCGCCCGGACGGGTGCCCGTGCGCACCCTCGTCCGGCCTCACGGGAAGCTCGCGGAAGCCGCGGACTTTGTCCGCCGGAAATTGGACGAAGGACGCCAGGCTTATCTCGTCTATCCCCTCATCGAGGAAAGCGCGCGCACGTCGCTCAAAGCCGCCACCGCCGAGTACGAACGCTGGAGAACCCTGCTCGCCCCGCACCGCTGCGCTTTGCTCCACGGCAAACTGAAAGCCGGCGAGAAGGACGAAATCATGCGCGCCTTCCGCGCCGGCGAGACCCGCGTGCTGGTCAGCACCACCGTGATCGAAGTCGGCATCGATGTGGCCAACGCCACTGTCCTGCTCGTCGAAAACGCCGAACGTTTCGGGCTGGCCCAATTGCACCAGCTGCGCGGACGCGTCGGTCGCGGCGCGGAGAAGTCCTGGTGCATCCTCCTCGCCGGCGAAGAGGCGGAAGAAAAACTCGACCGTCTCAAAATCCTCGAGGAAGCCGCCGACGGATTTTCCATCGCCGAAGCCGACCTCGCCATCCGCGGCCCCGGCGACCTGCTCGGCACGGCGCAAACCGGACTCCCACCCGTCCGCCTGGCCAAACTTCCCCAAGATCTCCCGCTGTTGGAGGAAGCGCGGGACCAAGCCCGCCAACTCCTCGCCGAAGATCCGGAACTCTCCGCGCACCCGACCCTGCGCACCCGCCTGGCCTACTGGGAAAAGCAACTCTTCGCCGGCGTGGCGTGAGCTCCCCGATCTTGCAGCGGCGCTCGGCCGAGACTTTGCGAGACGGGTTGCCGCAGGCGACCAACTGATATGAGCGCCGGTGCCTTTTCCGTGGGCGCGCGTCCGGCGGTCATAGACCGCCGCTACAAAAGCAAATCCCTGCGATATTCCAGTTCGTGAATTTCCCCTGCATAAGGCCAATCTTCGGGACGCGCCACCAGACCGGCGCGGACCGGATTGGTCCGCACGTAGTCCCACTTCTGCGAGTAAGGTTCGCTGCCGCGCATGATGTGATCGAAAAAACCTTTTTGCCAATGCGGTGATGGTTCGTCTTCTGCGCGCAAGACTTTGGAGATGCTGTTCTTGAGCGACCTAATCCACTCGGAGAGTCGAACACGGTCATCCTCGATGACGACGACAAGATGCAAGTGATCAGGCATCAAGACGTAGCGCCCAACCCAAGCGCCGCGGTCAGGCGCCTGTTCCACAAATCGCAGAAAAGCCTCATGGACCAGCTCATTCGCCAGCAGCGGACGCCGCTCCGCCGTGCACGCTGTAACAAAGTAAATCGGCCGCCTTTCGTAGGTTGTCTCCAAACGTCGCAAGCGCTCGACCATCCCCACCTTGTAGCGGCGCTCTATGAGCGTCGGAACCTATTACTTCGCAAAAATTGCACCGACGCTCACAGAGCGTCGCTACACCTCCGGGGAAGCTCCCGGCGAAGCACTCGGTGCCGGCGATGCTTCAGGCGCGGGGCTCGCCGCCGGCACCTCCTCCGGCCAAGGCGGCACGATGTTTTCCCAGCGGTGTAACGGCGCGTCGGGCACGCCGATCTCCGCCAGCAACTCCACGCAACGCGCGTGCCATTTGTCCAAGTCGGGCGCCGAGCGCTTCTCGTCGCGCGAACCGGGAAAAACCAGATAGGTCACGGCCAGATCGTTGACCGGCCGCGCCAGGGCCGTGCCGGTCTCTTTGATTTCGTTGCAAAGGCGCAACGACGCTTCGCCCACTTTGTAGGACGGACCCGCATCGCCCACGATGGTCGGATACATTTTGTCCCCGTGGATGACTACCGCGTAGTCACCTACCTTGGGCACATCCGCGCCCTCGCCGCGCATCATGAATCCGGGCAGCACGATGTTGGGATCCGCCTTGGACACCAGAAAACTCGCGCTCTTGAGGTCGGCGATCATGCGCTTCGAAGCCGCGATACGCTCGCCAAGCTCGCGCCGGCGCGCCTCTTTTGTCTCCGGCGTGGCCAGTTCAGCTTCGGCCTCGGCAATGCGGTCCTCGTATTTCTTGATGAAGGGATTCGGACGGTCCGTCGTCTTCGGCCAACGGTAGCTGGTCTGCGGCTGGAAAAATTGACCCGAGCCGTCCACCTCGATGTTCCGGTCGCCGTCCGAGCCGTCGACGTTCACGTCCATGTCACCCTGCACGAAAAGAGCCCGCCGTCCCGTTTGCGCGTCCTTGAGTTTCAAAATGGTGTCGCAGTCGTAAAAATTATGACGCGAGAGGATCTGCTCGAGCTTTTCCAGCCGGCCTTTGAGCCAGTCGAGCTTCAGGTCGTAAAGCTTGGCGAAGTCCGGCGAAACCTGCGCCGTCTCCAGCAGCTGCGGCAACGAGGGCAGCAACTTCGGCAGTTCCGCGTTGGCCACCTTCACGTCCGCCAGCGACTTGGCCGGACGCGGCATGCGGACCTCGAGGTTCAACTCGAGACGGTAAGCATCATCGACCTTGCGGTCCCGCGCCGCCGTTTCGCCCGGTGACGTCTCGACCTTCCACTTGTATTGCAGCCCGTTGAAAAGCATCCCGGTATCCATCGGCTTGCGCGGCACATAGGGGGTCGGCACCGGCGTGGGCGACGGCACAGGGGTCGGGCTCGGACTCGGGGACGGCGGAGGGGTCGGCGGTGGAGGCGGCGGAGCCGACGGACCGCAGCCCGCCAAAAACAAGCCTATGAGGAGGGCCCAAGCGCTCTGCTTCGCATGCATCCGGATATCACGTCACGCCGCCCGTGCCCCTGTCCAGTCCAACCGGAAATTTTTGCGGGACGCAGGGGCGTTTCGTGGTATTTTCCCCGTTCAGTCACGGGCTGTGGCTCAGCTTGGTAGAGCGCTTGAATGGGGTTCAAGAGGTCCCGGGTTCAAATCCCGGCAGCCCGATTTTCCGGAACGGCGACAAAAACCATGAACCCGCACTCGGCTATCGACGCCGGGATCCTCACCCCGGCCGAACGCACGGCCATCTTGATGTCGCATTGGCATGACCA
This sequence comes from Chthoniobacter flavus, assembly GCA_945878135.1. Classification (GTDB taxonomy): domain Bacteria; phylum Verrucomicrobiota; class Verrucomicrobiia; order Chthoniobacterales; family JACTMZ01; genus JACTMZ01. Next base: position 11,587 of record CAMDUL010000029.1, read on the forward strand.
GAGAGCAGCTTGAGCACGCGATCTGTGCCGCGCGGCAGCCAACGCCGATACCAAAATTCAGGCAAAGTTAATATTACCAGCGACACCGTTCTCGCCTGCAACGCGCAGCAGTTGCAGCAAGTGCCCAGCTTCGGAAAGCGACGAGCGGCGACGGATCAGAACGATCAGTCTGGAGTGGGAATGTTCAGCGGCTAACTCGAGGAAATCATTCCGGTTGCAGGTAAGCATGATTGCCCTCTTTTTTACTGCGTAGGCAAAGACCTTCTCGTCATCCGCCTCGGGCGACATCACCTCGGGGACCAACTCGACCTCGTGACCATGACGACGAAGCACGTCCGCCAGATGGCGCGGCACATCGTGGTCGAGGAAAAACCTCACGCGGCCGTCTTTTCCGTCTGCGGCAGCGCCAGCGACTCAATCTCGGAACGATGGTCCTCGTAGTAGGCCAGACACTCATAAATCTGGGCCCTGCTCAGATCGGGAAAACGCGCCTCTACCTCCTGGAGGTTGGAACCGAGCAAGAAGTAGGCAATGACGTCATGGACGCCGATCCGCGTGCCCTCGACGCGAGCATGACCGCCGCGAACACCCGCCTCGGAGACGATGTATCGGTAAGCTGTGGCGACCATGGCTTCAGTTAAGGACAGGATCCGACCAAACGCAAGCGGTGGAGCTAATCGCAGTAGAGCGGTCGCCGCGGCGACAGGTCCTCGGTGAAAATCCCGGCGGCCCGAATTTCCGAGACTTGGGAAAACTTCTTAGATCGGAATAGGTTCGTGAGAATTGCGGGGATTCGGAGGTTCGGCAGTTCGCGGGGAGTGCGTGACGGGGCTGCGAGAGGCTGGCGGAGATCTTTTTCGCTGCAAATCGTTGGCGGAAAGCCTTGGCTCAGGGAAGACTGCCGCGGTCAGAGGCCTTGAGGCTGGGGAGAGTCAAATGCGATCGTATCGGAAGTGAGAGGATAGGGAGCCCATTCCCCATCGAGTGAGGACTTATATTCGACCCTGTAGACCTCCTCATTCGATATGACATACGCGTTGTCCTGAAGGGTTCCGCCAGCGGGACGCGGGACAGACAAAAGATATTCCGTAGCTGCTGGCTCGGTCGGGCTTGGCCCGACAAGATGGAAGGTCGCCGGTCCGACTTGTCCTTGGTAGTTGGCACCGATCCTCAAACGGAAAAATCCTTGCTGGTCGGACGAATCAATGGTGTGCAAACCAAGATTGGGGATATTCAACGTTACCTCGGCATTGTCGGAGATCGACGACCAGTCCGATTCCTCGATGAGTGTCTTACCTCCCTCGGAATCGATGCCATAAACTTCGACAACAGCGGTGGCGTCATATTGGGTGACGGCGCTGTTGATCGTCGCACAGGTGTCTCTTCGTGCAGCCTCCCGCGCTTTTCCAATCGCCGGAATCAGCAGGCCGACCAAGGTGCCTATGATTGCGATGGCGACCAGAAGTTCGACCAAGGTGAAAGCGCGTGACTTGGAATAGGCGGCACCGCTTGACCCGACTGGTAAATACTTCACGGCAAAGCCTATATCAACCGATGGTCTTTCCGTCAAGGGACGATTACTGCGACCATCTGTCGCTAGAAACGTTCGATGTGTTGGCTAAGCGCTTAGGCGCCGAACATTGCTTGGTTGGCTGATTGGCAGCCACCACGAGAGCGACGAGATACCAAGCCGTAGACGCTAAACATCTTCCAAAGTCTCCCTCACCAAATCTTCAAAGCAAACAGCAGACTCATTCTGCTGAATCTTTCTGACGATCTTTTGCTTTACGGATCCCAAAGACTCTTTCTGTCTCAGCCGGTAGACGAGTTCGATGTCGAGATAGCCCTTGGCATCAACGTCTCGGAGGAGTAGTTCGAGATTCTTCGGATCTCTCGGAAGAATGAGACCGTTTTGGATGTAGTCAGATTGAGCAACCGTAGTAGAGGGCGCTCTCTTTCCGCCGACGGGGGCGGATGGATTTTTCCGGTTGCCTTTCAAACCGTTGGTAATACCGTGGGTAATACATGAAGACCGTGACAATCAAGATTCCCGATTCGATGAATCGAAAGCTGCGCAAGCGTGCGGCCACCCAGAAGGAGGGGTTTTCCGAAACCGTCCGCCGGGCACTGGCCAAGGAACTGGACAGCGGCACCGACTTCGCCAGCCTGGCGGCGCCCTACCGGGGAATGTTTCAAGGGCCAGCCGACCTTTCCATGAGGGAGGGGTATGCCCGTCCGCGCGCTCGTTGACGCGGGGCCGCTCATCGGTTGGCTGAACGCCTCCGACCAATGGCATGCGTGGAGTTGCTCCGTTTTATCGAAGGTTCGCGGACCTCTCCACACCAGCGAAATCGTTCTAGGTGAGGCCTGCTGGAATCTCGGCGGCAACACGCGTCCGGCCCATGCCCTTCTCACTCTCGTGCGCTCGGGCGCGATCCGTCTTCTTCAGCCTTGGCCCGACCATCTTGAGCGCACCCAGACCTTGATGTTGAAATACGAAGCGATGGACGCAGCCGATGCGTCCCTCGTGGTGCTCTCGGAGATTTATCCGGAGGCCAAGGTCATCACCACCGACCGGGCCGATTTCACCGTCTACCGCCGGTTCCGTGCGCGGAAACTTCCCGTGGTTTGTCCGGGGTGATCCAGCGCGGACAAAGGGTCGGGTGCCTCTTCACATCCCGGCCGCCCGGACTCGCGCGGCGGCCCGTGCAATTTTTTCTCGCCGGGGCTGCGTCCGCGAATCTACCTTCCGGTCGGAGACCGACTTATGGCCGAACTACGATCGCAACGCGAAGATTTCCTCGACCTCGACGACGACACCCCGGGCGCGGCGCCGACCGTCGAACAAATCGACGACCAGGTGGCGCAGGCGCAGGAACGGCTGGTCGCCCTCCGGCGCCAGGCCGAGCAACTCGAACGGGAAAAACAGAAGCTGGAGGAACTGGGACGCAAACAGGAGCAATTCGACTCCGGCCGCGCCGAGATGGTCGACAAGTTCACCTCGTCCCTCGTGCATATCCAGCGCGAGACCGACCAGACCCTCAAGCGCCTCGAAATCCTCAAAAACGTGCAGGAAAGCTTCAGCAGCTACCTGCAGGAATTGGAGGCGATCAATCCCAAGGACTGGACCGCCGAGAATCTGTCGAAGGAACTCGCCCGGGCCACCGGCGCTGTGGAGGACGCCCGTTCGGTTTATGTCAAAGCCCAGGCGCAAGTGGCCGCCGACGAGGAGGCCGGCAACACGGCGGGCAGTCCCTACGCCGACGACCTGCCGGGCGGCGACCGCGGCTTCGGCTACTGGCTCATGGCCGGGTTCGCTTTCACCCTGCCGCTCTGCGCCCTGGGGCTGATCGGCCTGCTCCTCTGGTTCATTCAACTCGGTTCCTCGAACTGACGGGACCATGCCGCGCCGCCCCTCGAGCAATCCCCTCTCGGAACAGGCCGCGCGGCTGCAGGCGGAACACGAGCGCCTGCTGCGCGAGGTGGCCGCGGCGGAGAAAGCCGTGCGGCAAAGACCGAAGCCGGCGCGTCCGAGTCCCGCCCCGGAACGGCGCACGAGGATCAACAGCAACGTGGCCTCGCTCGACCTGCCGCGGCCGGCCGATCATCTCATCCGCGGCGGCTCCTCCCGCCGGCGCCCCGCCCGCCGGCGCAAGCCGGACGCCCGCATCGCCCAGATCAAATTCCTTGTCCTCTGCCTGATCCTCGCGTCCCTCGTGCTCTTCGTCTGGAAGAACTTGCCGGGCTGATCAACCTTCCTTGGCCACAAAAAGGGCCGACTTCATCGCCTCGAGCCGGAAATCGGTCCGGCCGTCCTTCACCTCGATTTCCTGCCCGGTCAGCGCATCGACGTACGTGCCGTCGGGCATTTCCGGGCCGGTCTCGAGCTTGAATTCCGTGGTGTTGCCGCCGCGGTTCCACACGGCCAGCACGGTGTCGCCGAGATGGGCGCGGACAAAAGCGTAGCGGTCGCCCTCCGCGACCAGGGCCCGCCGGCTGCCGTAGCGCAGGGCCGGATGCTTGTTCCGCACGGCGGCCACCTTGCTGAAATGCGTGCGCACCGCGGCCTCTTCCGCCGTCACCTCGTCGCCCCAGCGCATCATGCGCCGGTTGTCCGGATCGCCCGCGCCGCTTTTTCCGATCTCGTCGCCGTAGTAGATCATCGGCACGCCGTCGATGGACAGGATGAAGGTCAACCCGAGCTTGAGCTTCTCGTAGGCCCGCTTGTTGTCGACCTGCGGCGGAAACTTCCAGCCGACCTCCTCCTCGTCGGCCTCCTCGGGATGCGGCAGGTCGCCGTCGGCGTAGGCCATGAAACGCGCTTTGTCGTGGTTGCCGAGCAGCGGGGACATCAGTGTCTCTTTGCCGTAGACCGACTCGGAGGTGGAGAGCGATTTCTCCAGCTCGTCGAGCCCCCGGGTCTGCTTGGCGAAGACATCGATGATCGTGTCATAAAGCGGGAAGTCGAATTGTCCGTCCAGCATGTTGGGCCCGACGAAGCTCATGATGCCCTCGCGGTCCATGAAGGTTTCCCCGACGCTGTAGAGGGGAACCCGGCGGCCCGGGTCGACCGCGGCGCGCATGGCCGTGCGGTATTTCCACCAGAAATCGCGCTCGATGTGCTTGACCGCGTCGAGACGGTAGCCGTCGAGGTTGAAACGCACGGCGAAATCGACCGCATTGGAAATGAGGAATTTGACGGCGTCCGGATTGCGGAAGTCGAATCCCGGCAGCCATTCCTCGAACCAGGTGGTGAACTGGTGGTCGTCCCAGCGCCGGAGGTTCTTCGTGCCGTCGGGCAATTCCAAGGGACCGAAAAGGCCGGGGTTCTCCGTCCAAAGCGGATGGTCGGTGTGGACATGTTTCAACACGAGGTCGGCGATGATGAACATGCCGTTGCTGTGTGCGGCACCGATCATTTCCTGCAGCGCGGTTTCGCCGCCGAACCGGGGCTCGACCTCGGTGTGCGAAACCGGCCAATACCCGTGGTAGCCCGTGTAGTGGCGGTATGGCGGCAGGTACTCCTGCCACGCGCCGTCCGGATTCCGGTTGAGCGGCGCCAGCCAGAGGACATTGACCCCGAGGTCGCGGAAGTAGCCTTCGTCGATCTTGCGGCTGATGCCCTCGAAATCGCCGCCCTGGTAATTGGCCGCCGGCAGGACGCGTTCGTCGTCGACCGGCCGGTCGTTCAACTCGTTGCCGTTGGCGAAGCGGTCGGTGAAGGCGTAGTAAATGATGCCGTCCTGCCACTGGAAGCCGTCGGGCGCCACGACCGGCACACGGGCCGCGTGGCTCGTGTTGCCCCGCCCGTCGGCCGCGACAAGGCGCACCCATGATCCCGCGGGGGCGTCCACCGCATCGACCGAAACAAGGTCCCCGTCGCGCTCGTGCGGCACGATGGTGCTGAAGCCGCCGGGCAACTGCAACACGGTGGAAAGTTGCGTGATATCCCCGCCGACGATCCGGAAAAGGCAGCGCCCGGCGGACACCTTCTCGGCGTAGACCACAGGCGGGCGTCCCCGGTCGTTCCCGCCGACGCGGGCCACCGAATTCTCATTGCCGGTGCCATCGTCCGACTTTTCGGGGTTGCCCGCGTCGGTTATCCACTCCCCGTCGACCACGAATTTGTAGGGATGGGAACCCGGCGGCAAGGCGACGAAAAGCTCGTAGCCGCCCGGTCCCGGCAGCAGGCGGTGCGAGGTTGTGCTCCAGCCGTTGAACTCCCCCGCCACATGGACATCGCGAACGGTGCTCCCGGCCGCGGGCCGGTAGGCGAAAAGATACCCGTCGGCCGGTTGCACGGCGATGACCAGGACACCCTCGCGCACAACTTTGGCCTGCTCTTCCTTGGTGCTGACCGCGCGGCTTGTTTCCTTGCGTCCGAGGGCGGCAGCCGGGGCGATGGCATCATCGACGATGCTCACCGGGATCTCGATCAGACCGGAGGCATCCTTGGCCACCTGCGCACGAAGCACGCGGGCCCCGGGCTCGTATTGCAAAACGTCGAGCCCCTCGACCTTCTCGGGCAGCACGACGCGCTCGGGGGACTGCGGGGGGCGGAAATAAAACCGGTTCATATCGAACAAGAGCTGGCCGCCGGCCCGGACCGGCTGGACCGGCATCCAACCGAGGAACGACCGGAGCGGCGGGGGCGACTGGGCGCAGGCGGGCCATGCGGCGGCGGCCAGCAGACCGAGGACAACGGCGACGATGCGGGGTCGGAGCAGCAGGGGAATCATGGGGCGGTTGACCCGTGGGAAAGGTTCATTGTCCCGCGGGGGAGCTCAATTCATAATACGCCGCGGAAAGCGGTTGAAGCTCTTTGAGCGGCAGTCCGGGATCCGCCATCTCCGCCGGCGTCGTCGCGATCTCCGCCGACTCGCCCGGCACATCCCCGAGGCCGTCCCGTGCGACGACCGGCACAACCCGCGACCCGGCCAAGGCATCCCATCCGAGGAAACGCATGGCGCGGGGCGTGAAACGCAGGCGGATGTCGCGGAGGGCTTCGCGCGGATGCAGATTGACCACCACGAGCATGCGCTGGCCGCTGACCGCATCATGCCGCAGGTAAGCGTAAAGCCAGTGCCCGGGATCGGCGTCGTCGACGCGGCCGTAAGCGGGGTTGGACAGATTGTCGGGATTGAGCGGGTAAAAATCGCCGTCCCGGAAGGCCGGTTGGTCGACCGCGGCCAGCAGACGACGGTAGAAATCGCGCAGCGCTTGCTGCTCCTCCGAGAGTCCCCCTCCGTCGAACTTACCCCCGTTGACCCACTTCACGAATTCCGGCATCGACCAGTAATCGTAAATGGTGGTGCGCGCGTCATCGCGGCCGAAACCTTCCTCGCCGAGCGCCGGCTCGCCGACCTCCTGGCCGTGGTAGAGCATGACCGGACCGCGCGAGAGCCCGAAAAGCAGCGGCGTGACCGCGCGGCCGATTCCCATCCCGGCGCCTCCCCATACCGCGGGCGAAGCAAGGCGCACTTCGTCGTGGTTTTCCGCATACCGCAGGGCGTTGTCGAAAAAGAACGGATCGAGCGGCAGCCGGTCGAGGTCGTTGGCCGTGCCGTCGCCTTCGTAGATGTCCTTCAGCGCGTCGTAAGTCAGGTCGTCATAGACCGTGTCGAAACCCGCGGCGAGCAACCCGGGCATGACCGCATCCCCCGCCACAGCCGCAACCTGCGGGTCGCCGCCGGGCACACGCGCCGGATCGGTGTCATAAGCCTCGGCCGCCCAGTAGACGCCGGCATCACGTCCGCGCGAGCGCGCAATGAGCCACTGCCAGAACTCGGGCGGCACCATGTGCGCCATGTCGGCACGGAACCCGTCGACCCCGAACTCCTGCCAGTGGGCGATGACCGCATCCATCTTCTTCCACGTGTCGGGCACGGGCAGCCCGGGTTGCGCGGCATGCGGATAACGGCGGACGGCTTTTTCCGGATCGGTGAAGTCGTAGCCGTAGTTGAGCTTGACCGTCTCGTACCACGTGTCCTGCCCCGGCGACCAGGTGACGGCGTCGTTGCCGGTGACACGGCCGAAATCTTTCTCGCCTTCGAACAACCCGTCGCCGCCGCCCGCCGCCTGCACGGTCGGACTGGTGGCGCGCCCGTCGGCGTCGACCGTCGGCAGACGCAGGGGAGGTCCCTTGCCGTCCGCTTCGACGTCCTCCGTGAGATAGAAGAAGTTGTTGCCGGGATGGAAAAACTTGGAGCGGTCGTCCTTGGCGCCGAAGGAAAACTCGGGTTTGACATCGGACGCGTGGCTGCGGGCCACGTGGTTCGGGACGAAATCGACCAGCACTTTCAGACCGCGCGCGTGCAGGCGGCCGACCAACGCCTTGAATTCCTCGCGGCGCCGGGCCGGATCGTCGGCGTAGTCGGGCGAGACATCGAAATAATCGCGGATGGCGTAAGGACTGCCGGCCAGACCCTTGAGCAGATCGGGATCGTCGGCCGGTTCGCCGATCCCGGCATAGTCGGTTGCCGTGGCCTGCTGCAGAACGCCGGTCAGCCAGATGTGCGTGAAGCCCATGGCCTGCAATTCGTCGAGCGCGGTATCGTCGAGGTCGCTGAATTTACCCGAACCGTTCTCCGCCATGGTGCCGTTGGGCCGGCGTGTCTCGTTGGTGTTGCCGAAAAGGCGCGGCAGCAGCTGGTAAATGCGGACTTTGGGCGCACCGGGGTCCGTGCGCCCGGCGCGACGGAAGCCCTCCTCCCCGAGCGCGAGGTAATGACGGATGGTCCGCACGCCGGTGCCCGACACGGTGGCCGGGTCGATAGCACCATACAACCGCCCCCATCCGTCGTCGGCGTCGAGATCCTTCAAATAAACGGCCAAGGCCGGATTTCCGTCGTGACCGATCAGTTTCGCAGGCAGACGCAGGACGACCTGCGCCGGCGCCGCCTCGACCGAAAATGCGTTGCCGGCTTTTTCGCGCGGACCCCAGTGCGTGCCCTCCCAGCGGCGGACAAAGTTCTCTTCGCCTCCTTCACCCCGCCCGGCCATGAGCACAAGATCGGCGGCGAAGGGCAACCAGACGGCCGATCCCTCGCCCCCCCGCCCGCCCGGCACGAGCGAGCTGCCCGGACCGGTCCGGCTGCCGATCACGACAAAAAGCGTCTGGCCGGGACGGTCCACGCCCGCGCCGAGAACCGCCAACTCGAGACCCTCGGCCGAACGCGTGATGCGGTAGCGCACCTCGTCCGCCCCTTGGGCCTCGTAGCGGGCCGCCGCGGCGACGACCGGCCAGCAGCAGAGGCAGATGACGAGCAATCGGCGCATAAGAACCGCCAATTTCGGGGGCGCAACGGTCCGCTGTCAAAAGAAACCGCTCCGTGCTTGCTCCGGCCCGCCGCCTGATTTCTTCTCTCGTTTCGTCCCGGTGAAACACGGAACCGAAACAGACCGCCTCGCGCCGCGCCAACCGGCGGTGCACCCGCTGCGGCGGTTGCTCGCCTGGGCCGTGCTCGCGTTGGCCGCCTTCGTCTGCGCGGCGCCGTTGTGGCAAATCGCCGTGCTCGCGCTCGAACCGGCCGCGACCGGCGAGAGCGCCGCCTGGCGGATGCCGTCCTCCCTGGGCACCGGAAACTTCGTGCAACTCCTGACCGCCACCGACTTCCCGCGCTGGCTGGCCAACTCTCTCCTTGTCGCGCTGGCCGTCACCGCGGTCGGCGTGGTTGTCTCGGCCACCGCCGGCTACGCGCTCTCGCGTTTCCGCTTTTTCGGACGGCTGGCCGTGCTCAACAGCCTCCTCATCACGCAGATCTTCCCCGCCACCATGCTTTTGCTGCCGATCTTCCTCATCCTCGTGCAGTTCCGCCTGATCAACACTTTCTTCGGGCTTATCCTCATTTACGCGGCGACCGTGCTGCCCTTTTGCATCTGGCAGATGAAAAGTTTTTATGACACCATTCCCGAAAGTATCGAGGAAGCCGCCGCCATGGACGGCTGCTCGCCGGCGGAGATTTTCCGGCGCGTGGTGCTCCCGGTCTCGGGCCAGGGCCTGGCCGTGACCGCGCTCTTTTCCTTCGCCGCGGCGTGGAACGAATACGTCGTCGCCGCCATCCTCATGCAGGATGCGGAGATGTTCACCCTGCCGCTCGGCCTGCGCCTGCTCCATGCCGACAGCCTGGCCGGGCAGCCCGGACTCTTCGCCGCGGGAGCCCTGCTCGTGACCGTGCCGATGCTCGCGCTCTACCTGCTGCTCAGCCGTTTCCTCGTGGCCCGCGTGCAGGACATCAGCATCCGGCACTAATCGCCGCGATAAACGCAGCGCGAGGTCGGTGTCTCGTGGATCTCGATGGCGCTGAGCTGCGGCAAATCCGGCTGCAGTTCGCGCCACAACCAGCCCGCCAGCTGTTCGAACGTGGGGTTCTCCAACCCGGGAATGTCGTTCAAATACCGGTGGTCGAGGCGCGCGATGAGCGGCTTCACCACCTTGCTGATCTCCGCGTGGTCCATCAGCCAGCCGGACTCCGCCCCGACCGCTCCGGTCACCGAGACTTCCACCTTGTAGCTGTGCCCGTGCATCCGCGCGCACTGGTGGCCGGGCGGCACGTTGGGCAGCGTGTGCGCGGCCTCGAAATGAAAGATCTTCGTCAGCGTGATATTCATCGCCTCCTTTTAGCGCCCCGCCGCCAATGGTCAAACACCCCGCGCCCGCGGCTCCCAGATGAATTTGTGCATCTGCAGCTGGAAACGGGCGGGCAATTTGTCTTCAAGCATCCACGCCACGATGTCGGACGGCGCGATCTTGCCGAAGACCGGACTGAGCAGGACAGCCCGCACTGTGGAAGCAAGGTCGTGTTCGCGCATCTTTTCCCGCGTCCATTCGTAATCCTCCCGCGATCCGACGACGAACTTCACCTCGTCGCGTTCGGTCAGGTGCGCGATGTTGGTGTCGAGATTGCGGCTGCACTCCCCGCTCGAGGGCGTCTTCAAATCCATGATCCGGTGGACGCGCGGGTCGACCGGGGCGATATCGTGCGCCCCCGAGGTCTCCAGCAGCACGGTGAAGCCCGCATCGCAGAGCATGGCCAGCAGGGGCAGGCACGCCGGCTGGAGCAGCGGCTCGCCGCCTGTCACCTCGACCAGCGGACACCCGAAATCGCGCACTTTGGCCACGATCTCATCCAAGGTCATTTTCGACCCCTCGTAGAACGCGTATTCCGTGTCGCAGTAGGTGCAGCGCAGGTCGCAGAAAGTCAGCCGCACAAAAACGCACGGCAGTCCGGCCCAGGTGCTCTCGCCCTGCACCGACCGGTAGATTTCGTGGACCGTGAGTTTTTTCACCGTGGCCCAGCGTAACCGCGGCGGCGCGTCCGGCCAACCGGACAATTCACTTTTGCGCCGCGGGCCGGGACGGCTTAGATTCGCGGCCCATGAAACAACCGGAGGACACCGCGACCACCCTGCGCGACACGCAGAGCGAACCCGACCACCGCCGCATCGTCATCGACCGCGTCGGGGTGAAGAATCTCCGCTTCCCCATCCAGATCGCCGTCGACGGGGGTGCACCGCAAAGCACCATCGCCACGGTGCAGCTGACCGTGGAGCTGCCGCAGGAGTTCAAGGGCACGCACATGAGCCGGTTTCTCGAGGTCTTGCAGGACCACGGACCGGTCCTCCACCAGGAAGACATCGAGCACCTGCTGCGCACCCTGATCAAGCGCCTGCACAGCGAGCGGGCGCACCTCGAGTTCGAGTTCCCTTTCTTCCTGCGGAAAAAAGCCCCCGTGACGGGCGCGCCGGGCCTGGTCGATTACACCGCCCGCTTCAGCGCCACCGCGGGGAGCCGCCACTGGGACCTCGTCACCACCGTCATCGCCAATGTCACCACCCTCTGCCCGTGCTCGAAAGCGATCAGCAGCACCGGGGCACACAACCAGCGCGGACAAGTCACCCTGCGTCTGCGCGCCGCGCACCCCCCGCACCTGGCCGAGATGGTTTCGCTCATCGAACGTTCGGCCAGCAGCGAGCTTTACAGCGTGCTCAAGCGTCCGGACGAAAAAGCGGTGACCGAACGTGCCTACGCCAATCCGGTTTTTGTCGAGGACCTCGTGCGCAACATCGCCTCGCAGGTCGACGCCGACCGCCGCATCACCTGGTGGCAAGTCGAGGCGGAAAATTTCGAAAGCATCCATAATCACAACGCCTACGCCATGGTCGAAAAACACACATGAAGCCCGCCCTCCTGCTCCTGCCCGTCCTCCTCCTCGCCGGTTGCTCCGCGCCGCGCGAGGTGCGCCGCGCCACCCCCGCACCCGCCCCGGTCGCCGCGGCCCCGAGCCAGGCCCCCGTCTGGCCGGCCCACGCCCCCGCGCTCTACGCCGAGTCGGCGGTCATGATCGACGCGCGCACGGGCGAAGTCCTCTTCCAGAAAAATGCCGATGCCCGCCGCGTCCCGGCCAGCACGCAAAAACTCCTCACCGCGTTGCTCATCACCCGCCGCGGCAACCTCGACGCCCCGGTGACCATCATGCCCGAGGATACGCGGGTCGAACCGACCAAGCTCGGTCTGCGCCCCGGAGAGCGTTACACCCGCCGCGCCTTGCTCGGGTCCATCATGGTCAAAAGCTCCAACGACGCCTGCGCCGCCCTGGCCCGCGACCACAGCGGGAGCGAGGCCGCTTTCGTGGAGAACATGAACCGCGCCGCGTGGTCGCTCGGCGCGCGCAATTCTCACTTCCTCAACAGCCACGGGCTGCCCCCCGAGCAGTATTCGACCGCGCGCGACATCGCCCGCATCGCCTTCGCCGCCTACCGCGATCCCGTCCTGCGCCGCATGATGGAGCAGCGTATCGTCTACTTCCGCCACAACACCGGACGCGTCACCCGGCTCGAGACCACCAACAAGTTGCTCGAACGCTCGGGCGCCTACAATGGCATGAAGACCGGTTACACCGACGCGGCCGGACGCTGCCTCGTCTCCAGCGGACGCCTCAACGGGCGTGAAGTCATCCTTGTGCAGCTCGGCAGCAAGACGAAACACATCTTCGAGGATGCCGAGCGCCTCATGGCTTGGTCCGGACGGGGATCCTACGGCGGAACGTCTTACGGCACCTTCTGAGATTCTACAACTTCGAGGCCACGAATTCCGCCGTTTGCCGCGCGGCCGCGGGGTGGCTGACCCGCAAAAGGTTTTCCCGCCACTGCGTCCACTCGGCTCCGCCGTTTTCCAAGAGGGCCCGCTGCACGGTGGCCACGATCCGGCCGGGCGTGGTGGCCAAGGCCCCCGCGCCCAGATCGGCCAGGAGCGTGACGTTGCCTTCCTCCTGACCCGCCACCACATGGCTGATGATCATGGGCCGGGCGATAGCCAGTGTCTCCTGCACGATGGCGCCGCCGGCCTTGCCGATGAAAAGATGGCTCGCGGCGAGGAACTCCGGCATGCGGTCGGTCCAGCCGTGCAGGGAAGAAGAACTCATCGGCACATCAAGACGCTTGAGGAAGTCGTGAAGGTGCCGGTGGCGACCGGTGACGACCGTGAGATGCACGCCCTCGAGCGTGGTCAGTCCCTTGACTACCGCTCCCACCGTGCGGCGGCTGGCCGAGGGCAGGTAAAGAAGTTTCCAGGGCGGACCGGCCTGCAGCGGCTGGCGGGCCAGTTCCTCGAAACGCGGACTGACCGGAAACCCGAGCACAACGATTTTTTCCCGCGGCGTGCCGCCTTGCACCATGGCCTCGCGCGTCGGTTCGTTCGCCACCAGGACCCAGTCGGCGGGCGCGAGGTTCCACACGCGGTTGATGACGATCGAATCGGTCACCACCATGAAGTGCGGACAGCGCGGCACCTCTCCGGACTCCATCAGTTCGCGCAGCAGGTAGCTGTAGACCGGGTAGGTGGTCACGACAGCGGACGGCTTTTTCTCGCAGAGCAGGACGCGCAGCGCTTCCTTCAGCGTGCCCAGCGTGGGCAAGGTCCAGTCGAAGACGGGAGTTTTGTCATAGAGCCAGAAGAAGGCCTTCCACGTGACCGGCACCCGCTGGATCGAGAAATTGTAGGCCACCTGCAAAGTCTTCGAGGCCCGCGGATTCACCGCGACGTAGGGATCGTGGACCTCGGCGTCGAATCCTCCGAGATGCTCGAAAGCATCGCGGACATTGCGGGCCGCTGAATTGTGGCCGTCGCCGAAACCGGTGGTGAAGATAAGGACCTTGCGCGCGGACATGGGGATCAAAGGCCGCGCAGGGCCTGCTTGGCGCGGTCCTGCGCCCCGGCATCATCGCGGCTGCGGCGGGGCAAGGTCAGGGATTTTTGCAGTTCGCGCTTGGCCTCGTCTTTGCGTCCGGCGGCCAGATAAGCACGACCCAACTCGGCATGGAAGAGGGCGTTGCCCGGCTCGAGTTCGACGGCCCGCGACAAGGCGCGGATGGCCTCGTCGTTCGAAGCCGGCGGCATTTTGCCGTAGACCGCCTCGGCCATGACACGCAACACGGGATTCAAATTGGCGATTTCGTAGTTCCACCGTCCCAGCACATGCCATCCGAGGGCAAAACGCGGATCGAGTTTGACCGACTCGGCCGACTCGGACCGCACCACGCCGGAAAGCTCCAGGCGCCGGCGCGGCTCGCTGTAAAAAGCGAGCCGGCCTGCGGCGATGGCCACCGTCACGCGCACCGCGGGGTCGTTCGGTGCGAGTTTTTTGGCCTGCAGCGCGGTGTCGTAACCCAGTTGCGCCAGACGCAGCTTTTCCTTCTTCGATGGCGCATCCAGGACCATCTCGACGTATTGCTTGCTGATCTTGCGCAGCAGATCGGCGTCGTTCGGGTTCGCCGCGAGCGCTTTCTCGTAGGCAGCCAGCGCTTGGGCCGACTTGAATTGCCGGTCGAAACTGTCGCCCTGCTCGATCCAATCGCCGGCCGCAACAGCGCCCGTCACCATCACGCCGGCAACACAGGCACGAAGAACCGCCTTCATTTGGCAAAAAGGTAATGCGAGACGATCCATTCCTCGCCGTAGCGGTATCCCCAAAGACCGGCGCACGCCATGAAAAAGACACGCCAATAGACGCGCCACTTGGTCACGTTTTCCGGACCGTAAGTTGCAGCGAGAATCGGGGTGATCTGCGCCTCGTTCTTGTCCATGTTGGCCAACCAGGCCTCGGACGTCCGCGCGTAATGCGTTCCGTTGACGCACCAATGGTCCCGCAATTTGAGATCGTCTTGAAAATAGGTGAGCAAGTCGTCCGACGGCATGGTGCCACCCTCGAAAAAATACCGCGTGATCCAGTCACTCGGGTCCTTGCCCTCGAAGTGATAAGCCAGCGTCCGGTGGGTGAAGATGTGCACGAAGAGCAGCCCGCCGGGCTTCATCCATGACGCCACTTTGCGCAGGAGCAGTTCGTAGTTCTTCATGTGTTCGAACATCTCGACCGAAACTACCCGGTCGAATTCCCCATGCGGCAGATCCAGTTCCGCCACATTGGCCGTGTGGATCTCGACATTGCGCAAGCCGCGCTTTGCCGCCTCGCCCATGATGTATTCCTTCTGCGTACGCGAATTGGAAACCCCGAGAATCCGCGAGTCCGGATACTTCTCCGCCATCCAAAGCGTGAGCGAACCCCACCCGCAACCCAACTCGAGCACGCGCTGTCCGTTCCCCAGCTGCGCGCGTTGACAACTGAGCGCGAGCATCGCTTCCTCTGATTCCTCGAAGGTAGTGTGACGCGTGGGCCACAGGCCGCTGCTGTATTTCATGCGCGGACCCATCACATATTTGAAAAATTCGGTCGGCACCTCGTAGTGCTGCTCGTTGGCCTCGCGCGTCTTGATCGCGATGGGCATCGACTTCAACTCGCGCACGAAATCCATCAGCGCCTTCTGCTGCGCTTCCACCCCGCCGCAGTTCTCATCCTTCAGCTTCCGCGCCAGCAAATGATTGATGCCCGCGCGGATAACAAAATCCGGCACTAGACCTTTCTCCAGACTCCGATCGAGGAAACTCATGACACCCGACGCGGGAACCACGGGAAGAACGCATTCGTGGTCCGCTGATACTGCCGGTAATCCTCCCCGCGCGACCGCACGGCGTGCTCCTCGGTGGCTTTGATGCCGGTGATGCGGGTCAGGAAGAAATACATGAGCGCGGGAGCATAAGCAGCGATCCATCCGCCCGGCGAGCCCAGCGCGTAGACAAAATACCCGACCCAGACGAGCCACTCGCAGAAGTAATTCGGATGACGTGAGAAATTCCACAATCCGACCCGGCAGGTCTTCCCTTTGTTGGCCGGGTTGGCGCGGAAGCGGTTCAACTGCGCATCGGCGACCGACTCCCCGATCATGCCCGTAAGCCAGAGCGCGATCCCGACATATTCGAAAAAGCCGAGACCGGCGGCATCATTGATAAAGACGAGCACAAAGGGAACGCTGAGTAGTGCAATGAGCAGCCCCTGCGCCTCGAAAAAGCCGAAGAACATGGCCCACGTGTGATTGGGGAATTGCGACCGCAGCGTGGCGTAACGTCCGTCTTCCTCCGGATGATGCTTGGCCACGCGAATGAGCAAGTAGGTGCCTAGCCGCGCGGCCCAGACTGTGACCATGAGAACAAGGAGGAAATTGCGCGTCACATCACCTTTGCTCAGCACCGCGCAGACCGCGGCGACCGGAATAAATCCGTAAGACCAAAAGATGTCGACGATCCCCGCGTTGTTCAGCACGCGGGCCATCACCCACACGCCCGCCATCATGACCATAGGAATGGCCAGCGCGAAAACCATCAGCCGCCAGAACTCGCCCCACTCCGGCATCACGAGCACCCCCTGTTCAATCCGGTCGGCAGATCCAGCGTTTCGTTGTCGGCCCGCGTATAGATGGCCTGCACCACACTGATGTGCCGCGTGGCAAACGCCGCTTCGCAATAGGCCAGATAGTAATCCCACTTGCGGATGAAGGTTTCGTCGAACCCCTGCGCCCGCACCGACTCGAGGACGCGGTGGAAATTCTCCCGCCACACATGCAGCGTCCGCGCGTAATACGGACCCATGTCGTCCAAATCGTGGAGAAAAAGATCGCCCGTGCGGTTGAGCGCGGTGTTGACCCGTCCGATGCTATTCAAGAGCGAGCCGGGGAAGACGTGGCGTTGAATGAAATCCGTCCCACGCCGCAGCACCTCGTATTGGGCATCCGGACAGGTGATGTATTGCAGTCCGAGCAAACCCTTCCGAGTGAGCAAGCGGCTGCACTGCGCGAAGTAGCCGTCGAGGTATTTGTCCCCCACCGCCTCGAGCATTTCGATCGACGCGATTTTGTCGAACTGTCCGGTCAACTTCCGGTAGTCCTCGAGGTGAACATCGATTTTGTTGGTCAGACCCGCGACCGCGATGCGCCGCGAGGCCTCGTCGAACTGCGCCCGGGAAATGGTCACCGTGGTGACATGGCAGCCGAAATTCTTCGCCGCGTGCATGGAAAACCCGCCCCAACCGCTGCCGATTTCGAGGACTTGGTCGGAGGGCTGCAACCGCAGTTTGCGGCAAAGGACGTCGTATTTGCGCACCTGCGCCTGCTCGAGCGTCATGTTCGGGCTGTCCCAGTAGGCCGCCGAATAAGTCATGGTCGGATCGAGCCACAGCGCGAAGAACTCGTTGCTCAGGTCGTAGTGCTCTTTGATGTTGCGCCGACTGGTCCGCAGGCTGTTCGGCCGCAGTTTGTGCGCCACGCGATGCGCGAAGTTCATCAATCCAATCCGCCGGTCCGTTTTCCCCGAACCCTCCAGCACCGTCGATTCGTCGGCATTGCGAATGAACCACGTGATCACCGCGACCAAATCATCCGTCTCCCATAATCCATCCATGTAGGCCTCGCCGAATCCGACCGGTCCGCCGAGCACGCAGGCGCGGAAAAAGGCGTCGCCCTTCAACCGGATCTCGGCGCGCGGTTCATCCCCCAGCCCGCCGAAGATTTTTTCCGACCCGTCGGGCAGCACGAGACGCAAACGCCCCCGCTGCATGCCAGAAAGCACGGAGAAAAGGATCGGCGCGTAGTTCACGGTTGTTTCAAAAGAGGAGACTCGAGGCTCGCGTCAACGCGCCTGAATCGCAAGTCAGCGGCGCGGGCGATTGCTTGTTCTGGGTTTGCTGGTGCGGCGTGTTTCCGTCACTGGATCGATCGTGTCCAAGAATGGGAAACGGTTGAAGTCGGTATCTCTAGTGTAAATGGTGCGGACACCGTTCTCCCGCATCAGGACGGCGGTGTGCGCGTCGAAGACCAGATTGCCCGAGATTCCGGGCACTTCGGCAAACACCTCCACTGCTGCATGTCGGTGACGATCGGTCTCGACCAGAAGCCCGAGAGAGGACGACGCGAACAAAGCGTTGAGGAAGGCCCACGCCTGATCGCTGGTGAAGGGCTTCGCCATGACGCGGGGATGGGTCACCACGCGGAGAAACTCGTAGACGATGCCCCAAGTAAGATACCAGGGAGTCGTTTGGGCGCGGCAGGATTCGAGAAACCTCCGGCAGCGGTCGTGTTCGGGAGCGTCCTTGTCGGCCCCGTAAATCAGGATGTTGGTGTCGACGACAAACAAAGACTATCCCTCCAGCACGCTGTAGAGCGCATCACGGTTGGCTACATCCACCCTCAACCCGCCGCCGGAAAAAGCCGGCAAAGGCGGCAAAGTCGTCTTCCTTGGCCCGGACTTCACCGCGGCCCGGAGCGCAGACTCGACCAACTCGGACATGGTTTGCCGTCGTCGCACCGCCTCCTTTTTGACTTCAAGCATCGTTGCATCACTGATGTTGAGCGTGGTTTTCATATGGAAAACCATACAGCGCATATGGCTGGCTGTCCAACGGATTGTTGCCTCGGCGGTTAGCCCTAACGCTGGAGGACAGCCACGGAGCGTAGCGAGGTTGCCTGATACGGTTTGTTCGCGGTTGTGACTGTTTTCATCGGGGCTCGAATCGGGCTTCGGAGTATGAAATTGGACCGATTTGGGAAATAGGCGATTCAAAGATGATTTCGGGACCGGTCCAAAATCCAAACTTCCCATCTTCATTGACAATGCGATGCCACGATTTGAGTCGATATCCTTCTCCTTGGTAAAAAGAGGACCCTCCATCGTAGGAGAGCGAGCCTGTTCGCACGTGAAGAGGGCGTTTTTTCGGGACGCTTGCCAGTCTTTGAAAGTCCTCTTTCGCGTTTCGGTAGAGCTT
>CAMDUL010000030.1 GCA_945878135.1 Chthoniobacter flavus
GGGCCGGAACAACAAGCCGCCTCTCATCGGTCCAAAGCAGCTTCGCCTGCTCGAAGTCGATACCATGCTTCCGCGCGTTGATGTGGCTTTTCTTGTCGTCATACTCGAACTCCACAGAAGGATAATATCTATACCAAAACGGTTGTCAACAAGTGTTTTCTTAGGTGCCAATTGGGCAAAAGCGGCAACACGTGAACAGTTCCGGGAGTGACGCCACCGTTGACATTGCCGATGTTGAAGCCGGACGGCCCGATGTCGATGTTCACAATAGCTGCATCGGCTGTCGACGTGGCGACGGTCGATGCACCAAGACCGGCGGCGAGGTAAGCACCGAGGCGGGCGGATTGCTTGGCGGAGAATTTGCGGGAGCGGGCTTGTTTATTCATGGTGCGGGTTGGGCGAATATGGGTTTCTATCCCCCCCTCCTCACGCGCCGCCAAGCAAAAAAAAGTGCGACATTTTCGTAGAAAATTCGGGCCCGGCCTGACCTCGCCGCCAATCCTCCCCTCGTTTCGTTGACTCCCTCGCTCCCGCTCATCTCGCCTGCGGTGGCCTGTGGCCATCTGCCCCGAGCGCCCGCGCGCTCCGGTGCTCGTTACTTTCTGGTGAGTCCTTACCTCTTCGGCTCGTAAGCCAAATTCGGACTGAGCCATTTCTCCACCTCGGCAACGGTCATGCCTTTGCGCTGCGCGTAGTCTTCCACCTGGTCGCGCTGGATTTTCCCGACCGCGAAGTATTTCGCTTCGGGGTGGGCAAAGTAGAGGCCGCTGACCGAGCTGGCCGGCATCATGGCGAGGCTTTCGGTTAACTTGACGCCGGTGTGCTTGGTGCTTTCGAGCAGATCGAAGAGCAGCCATTTCTCGGTGTGGTCGGGACAGGCCGGATAACCGGGAGCCGGGCGGATGCCGCGGTATTTTTCGCGGATGAGATCCTCGTTGCTCAGGCTCTCCGATTTTCCGTAACCCCAGAGGTCGCGCACTTCCTTGTGCATCCGTTCGGCGAAGGCTTCGGCCAGGCGGTCGGCCAGTGCTTTGAGTAAGATCGAGCTGTAGTCGTCATGCGCGGCTTCGAAAGCCTTGGCGCGCTCTTCGACACCAATGCCGGCTGTGACGGTGAATCCTCCGCAGTAGTCGATGCGTCCGCTTTCCTTCGGCGCGATGAAGTCGGACAAGGCGTAGGCGGGCTGACCTGAGGATTTGTCCAACTGCTGGCGCAAGGTGTGGAAAGTTTTCAGAACCTTGGAGCGATCCGCATCGGCGTAGATTTCGATGTCATCGCCAATGCTGTTGGCCGGGACGATGGCGCAGACACCTTTGGCTGTGAGCCATTTTTCGGCCACCAGCTGGTCGAGCATCTTGCGGGCGTCATTGTAGAGTTCCGTGGCATGCTGTCCGACCACCTCGTCCTCGAGGATGGCGGGGAAACGTCCGCGCAATTCCCACGCGTGGAAGAAAGGCGACCAGTCGATGTAGTCGACCAATTCGCTCAGCGGGAAATCATCGAACACCTTCACCCCGGTGAAGGCCGGCGTGTCGATGTGCTCCTTCGACCAGTCGGGGGCAAAGCGGCGGTTGCGCGCCTCGTTGATCGAAACAAGCTTGGTATCCCGCTGCTTGGCCGCAAACTCGTTGCGCAGGCGCTCGTAGTCGGAGGCCAAGTCGCTGGCGAATTTCGGCCGCGTCTCCGGATTGAGCAATTGCGAGACGACGCCGACCACGCGGGAGGCGTCGGTCACATGGACAACTTCTTTGTCGTAGTGCGGGGCGATCTTGACCGCGCTGTGCGCCCGGCTGGTCGTGGCGCCGCCGATGAGGAGCGGGATGTCGAAGCCCTCGCGTTTCATCTCCGAGGCCACGTGCATCATTTCGTCCAAGGAGGGCGTGATCAGACCGGACAGACCGATGACGTCGACCCCGTGGGCCTTGGCCTCGGCGAGGATTTTTTCGCACGGCACCATGACCCCGATGTCGATCACTTCGTAGCTGTTGCAGGCCAGCACCACGCCGACGATGTTCTTGCCGATGTCATGGACATCGCCCTTGACCGTGGCCATGAGCACCTTGCCTTGGGCGCGGGCGTTCGGGTTGGCCGCGCGCTCGCGCTCCATGTAAGGCGTGAGCCAGGCGACCGACTTCTTCATCACGCGGGCGCTTTTCACCACCTGCGGGAGGAACATTTTCCCCTCTCCGAAAAGGTCGCCGACGATCTTCATGCCGTTCATCAACGGACCTTCGATCACATCGAGCGGACGCGGGTATTTCTGCCGCGCTTCTTCGGTATCCTCGTCGATGTGATCGACGATGCCCTTGATCAACGCATGGGCCAGGCGGTCCTCCACGGGCGCCTCGCGCCACTTGGTGTCCTTCTCGACCGCGGCCTTGCCCGAGCCTTTGACCGTTTCGGCAAAAGTGACCAGCCGCTCGGTGGCGTCGGGGCGACGGTTGAGCAGGACATCCTCGATCAGTTCCAGCAGGTCGGGCGGGATTTCGGCGTAGACGCCGAGCTGACCGGCATTGACGATGCCCATGTCGAGGCCGGCTTTGATCGCGTGGTAAAGGAAGGCCGTGTGCATGGCCTCGCGGACCGGATTGTTGCCGCGGAACGAAAAAGAAATGTTGCTCACCCCGCCGCTGACCCGCGCGTAGGGAAGGTTTTGTTTGATCCAGCGCGTGGCCTCGATGAAATCGACCGCGTAGTTGTTGTGCTCCTCGATACCGGTGGCCACGGTGAGGATGTTCGGATCGAAAATGATGTCCTCCGCGGGGAAGCCGACTTCCTCGACGAGGATCTTGTAGGCCCGGCCGCAGATTTCTTTGCGGCGCTCGAAGTTGTCCGCCTGACCCTTTTCGTCGAAGGCCATGACAATCACGGCGGCGCCGTAGCGCATGACCTGACGGGCCTGCTCTTTGAATTTCTCCTCGCCCTCTTTGAGCGAAATGGAATTCACCACGCACTTGCCTTGCACGCAGCGCAGGCCGGCATCGATGACTTCCCACTTGGAGGAGTCGATCATGATCGGGACCTTGGAAATGTCCGGCTCGCTGGCCACGAGCTGGAGGAATTTGGTCATGGCCGCCGCGCCATCGAGCATCCCCTCGTCCATGTTGATGTCGATGATCTGCGCGCCGGCCTCGACCTGCTGGCGCGCCACGGCAAGCGCTTCGTCGTATTGGTTGCCGAGGATGAGTTTGGCGAACTTCGGCGAGCCGGTGACGTTGGTGCGCTCGCCGACGTTGATGAAGGGAATTTCCGGACGCGCGGTGAAGGGTTCGAGTCCGCTCAAACGCAGGGTGCGCGTGCGTTCCGGGATGCGGCGCGGTTTGAGGTCCTTGGTCGCCTTGACGATGGCCGCAATGTGATCAGGCGTCGTGCCGCAGCAACCGCCGATGATGTTGAGCCATCCTTGCTCGGCCCAGTCGCGCAATTGCGGGGCCAGCGACTCGGGTGTCTCCGGGAATCCGGTCGGCGACAGCGGGTCGGGCAGACCGGCGTTCGGGTAAGTGCTGACATGGAACGGCGCGAGATGCGCGAGTTCCTCGATGTAGGGGCGCATTTCCTTGGGTCCGAGCGCGCAGTTGAGTCCGACGCTGAGCAGCGGGAAATGCGAAATGGAATTGAGGAACGCCTCGGTGGTCTGGCCGGTCAGGGTGCGTCCGCTCAGATCGGTGATCGTGCCCGAGACCATGACCGGAAGGCTGATGCTTTTGTCCGCGAAGTATTGCGCGATGGCGTAGAGCGCGGCTTTGCAGTTGAGCGTGTCGAAAACGGTCTCGACGAGAAGGACGTCCACCCCGCCGGCCACCAGTTTGTCCACCTGATCGCGGTAAGCCGCAGCCACTTGCTGGAAAGTCACTTCGCGCGCGCCCGGATCGTTGACGTCGCGGGAAATGGTCAGCGTCTTGCTCATCGGGCCGACCGCTCCGGCGACAAAGACGCGGCGATCTTGGCAAGCGTCGGCCGCCTCGCGAGCCAACTGGGCCGCCGCGAGGTTCAAGTCGGGCACGATTTCCTCCATCCCGTAGTCGGCCTGCGAAATGGACGTGCTGTTGAAGGTGTTGGTCTCGATGAGGTCCGATCCGGCGGCGATGTATTGCTCGTGGATGCCGCGGATGATGTCCGGCTGGGTGAGGACGAGCAGGTCGTTGTTGCCTTTGACGTCGCTCGGCCAATCCTTGAAGCGCTCCCCGCGGTAGGCCGCCTCATCCAGCTTGTGCCGCTGGATCATCGTGCCCATCGCGCCGTCCAAATAAACAATCCGCTCGGCGAGGAGAGCCTGCAGCGCCTGCGCTGTGTCTGGTTTGCCCATCGGAAGTATTACGCCTGCCGGGCCGCGATGGTGCTCTCGGCCCGCCGCGCCTCGAGCCAGAGGACGTCGGAGAGACGGTTCAAAGAGTGCATCATGAGATCGGCGCGTTCCGGATTGAGCAACTTGGCGTTGCGCACGGCGAGCAGCCCGAGCTCCGCATCACGGCAGGCCGTGCGCGCGCAATCGATGGCCGCCGCGGGCAGATTGCCACCCGGCGTGGCCCAGCCCTTGTAGGTGAACCCTTCGGACTCGAGACGGGCCACTCGGGCGTCGAGCACGCCGAGCAGGGCGTCGTCGAAATTCGGCATGCCGCTCGATGCGTAGCGCTCCCAATCCTCCGGCGCCACCGCCACCTCGCCCATCAGATTGACCAGATTGCGCTGCACCTGCTCGATGAAGGCACGAGCGTCGGTTTCGTCCGGCGGCAGGCAGGCCTTGGCCATGCCGAGGCGGACATTGAGTTCATCCACGCGACCGTTGGCTACGATGCGAATGTCGGTTTTCGGGACCCGCCGGCCGAACAAAAGGGAGGTCGTCCCGTCATCCCCGGTTTTGGTCGCAATGCTGTTCACCGCTTTATTAAATACCTGAGGATCATCCGAAAGCAACCCATCAAAATATCATGATATGTGGATATGTTCCTCCCGGGCGGAGGAAAGTTGTTGCCCTCAGGAGCTTGCGGAGATAAACAACAGGGCCATTTTTTCGCGAAAGGAAAGAAGTCATGAACGTTTTGGACAAAATCGAGGCCGAGCAACTGAAGAAAGAAGTCACCCCGTTCGCCGTGGGCGACACGATCAAAGTGCACACGCGCGTCATTGAAGGCGACAAAGAGCGTATCCAGATTTACGCCGGCATCGTCATCGGCCGCAAAGGCACCGGGGTGAACGCGAATTTCACCGTCCGCCGCGTCTCCTACGGCGAGGGCGTCGAACGCGTTTTCCCCCTGCACTCCCCGCGCATCGCCAAGATCGAAGTGGAAAAGCGGGGAGCCGTGCGCCGCGCCAAACTCAATTACCTGCGCAGCCGCAAAGGCAAATCCGCCACCACGGTGAAGGAAAAAGCCCGGGCCACCGCCGCCGCGGCGTAAGCTTTTCCCGGGCCTTCCCATGGCCTGCGACTTTTCCCGCGAGCGTGCCCTGCGCGCTCGCGGGATTTTTTTGGTCGCGGGGGTCGATGAAGCCGGACGCGGTCCGCTTGCCGGCCCCGTGGTCGCCGCCGCCGTCATCTTGCCGGATGACTGCGCGCTCGAGGGCCTGGATGATTCGAAAAAATTGACCGCGAGGAAACGGGAGCATTTTCATGCCATCCTCACCGCCCGCACCGACATCCACTGGGGCATCGGCCGAGCGGAGGTGGCGGAAATCGACAAGCTCAACATCCTCCGCGCCACGCATCTCGCCATGGCCCGCGCCGTGGCGGCCCTGCCGCGGAAACCCGGCCACGCGTTGGTCGACGGACTCCCGGTGCGCGGGCTTCCCGTCCCGCACACCGCATTGGTGGCCGGGGACACGCTCAGTCTGAGCATCGCCGCGGCCAGCATCATGGCCAAGGTGACCCGTGACCGCCTCATGACCGCGCTCGACGCGGAGTATCCGCAGTATGGCTTCGCCCGCCACAAAGGTTATGGTGTCCGCGAGCACCTCGAAGCCCTCCGATTCCATGGCCCCTGCCCCGTCCATCGCCGGTCTTTTCAACCGGTGGCGCAAACGCAAGTCGCGGTCTAAGCCCCTGCCCCACCACGTCGTCTTCGGGCAGTGGGGCGAACGTCAGGCGGAAAAATACCTCCGCCGCCACG
Source organism: Chthoniobacter flavus (assembly GCA_945878135.1). Classification (GTDB taxonomy): domain Bacteria; phylum Verrucomicrobiota; class Verrucomicrobiia; order Chthoniobacterales; family JACTMZ01; genus JACTMZ01. The sequence continues at coordinate 6,105 of CAMDUL010000030.1, forward strand.
GCTACCGCATCCTCTACCGTAATTTTGTCCCGCCCGGCGGCGGCGAAGTCGACCTCGTCTGCCGCGACAAAAATGAGGACACCCTTGTCTTCGTCGAAGTGAAAACCCGGGCCAGCGAGGAACGGGGAAGGCCCGCCGATGCCGTCGACTATGAGAAACAACGCCGCGTGGCGAGAGGGGCCATGGCCTGGCTCCGGCTCCTCAACTACCCCGACATCCGCTTCCGCTTCGACATCGTCGAAGTCCTCGCCACCAGCGAGGACGCCCCCGAGATCACCCTCATCCGCAACGCGTTCCCCCTGCCGGAATATTACGTGTATTGAAGTGGATCAGCGCGGAAACTCGCACGGAATAGTCTGCCGCCCGTGGCGGCGATAAGCACTGAAATCGGCGCGGTCGACCGTCCAGATGCGGCAACGCGCCGCCAGTTCCGACATACGGACGAGACAGGCATCAGCCAGATCCATGGGACGATCACGGTATTTCGCGGCCAGCGCCAGGATTCTCGGTGCCTCGCAGCCAAGCATGAAGTCTGGATCGAGTAGCACATCCCCGCGAGCGACCAAGGTAAGCAAGGCCGTCGGATCGGGAAAAAAGCTGCCCGCCTCGGCCAGCACCGCATCGCACGTCACGAAGGGCGCATATTTGCGGAAAGCATCCACCGCCCAAGGGTGATGAGGGTCGTTGCGCGCAAGCAATGCGACGAGAAGACCCGTGTCGGCGATCTCCTTCACCGGCGACTCTTGCTGCGCAGGCGGGTCCGCGCCTCGACATTGGTCGCGGCGCGACCGATGCCCTCGTATTTTCCGACAAGATCCTCGGACGAGAACCTGGGGCGGTTGCGCTGTTTGCCATCTTTGAGATCTTCCTCGATCAGCGCGCGCACATAGCCAGAGCGATTCAAGCCGAGGCGGGCCGCGCGAGCCTCCGCCGCCGCCAACGTCTTGCTGTCGATCCGCATCGTCAACACCTGCGTCATACATTTTTGTATACACTCGTCTTCCAAGCACGTCAACCCGCTTCGCAACTCGTGCAGACCGCAACGTCTCATTCCCTCTGTGCCCTTGTCGGAACAGGTCCTTGGGGCTATTCACGCCCCGCTTCCTGCGCGGCTCCGGTTGTGGTTTAATTCCCCGGCATGAAACGCATCCTTTCCGGCATCCAACCCTCCGGCGCGCTGCACTTGGGCAATTACCTCGGCATGATGCGCCCCGCGGTCGAACTGCAGCATCAGGGCGAGGCTCTTTACTTCATCGCCGACCTGCACGCCCTCACCTCGCTGCATGATGCGGACGCCCTGCGTCGTTATTCGCGCGACGTCGCCCTCGATTTTCTGGCCTGCGGACTCGATCCGTCGAAGGCTTTTCTTTTCCGCCAATCGGACATCCCGAAAGTTCCCCTCCTCACCTGGATCCTCAGCACGGTCACGCCGATGGGGTTGCTCGAGCGTTGCCATTCTTACAAGGACAAGATTGCCCACGGCATCGCGCCATCACACGCGCTGTTCAGTTATCCCGTGCTCATGGCGGCGGACATTCTCATCTACGACAGCGACATCGTCCCGGTCGGCAAGGACCAGAAGCAGCACCTCGAAGTCACGCGCGACATCGCGGTGAAGATGAACGAAACCTTCGGCCCGGTCTTCAAGCTGCCCGAGCCGTCGATCCGCGAGGACGCCGCCCTCGTCCCCGGCACGGATGGCGCCAAGATGAGCAAGAGCTACGGCAACACGATCGAGATCTTCGCCGACGAGAAGACGATGAAGAAAAAAATCATGGGGATCGTGACGGATTCCACGCCGGTCGAAGCGCCCAAAGATCCGGAGAACAATGCCATCTACCAGCTCTACAAACTCTTCGCCCCGTCCGACGAGGCGGCGGCCATGGCGGAGAAATTCCGTGCCGGCGGCACAGGCTACGGTGATTTCAAAAAACAACTCTTCGCCACGGTCTGGGAATACTTCGCCCCCATGCGCACCAGGCGCGCAGAGCTTGCGGCCGATCCGGATTACGTGGACGGCATCCTGCGGCGTGGTGCGGAGCATGCCAATGCCCTGGCGGACGGCGTCATGGCCCGGGTGGAAAAAGCCGTCGGCCTGCGCGGATGACCGCCTATGCATGGTTGGCCGGGGCATGGGTTGCCGTCCTTTGGTTTTTCACCTTCGGCGTGGCGCGTCCGCTTTTTGCGGTGTTTCCGCGCGAGCGGGCGGGAGAAGTGACCACCGCGCTTTTTCCGACCTACTTCATCGCCGCCATCACGCTCGGCGTGTTGGCCAGCGCGGTGCTCTGGTTCCGCCGGCGCACACCGCGTGACACTTACGCCTTCGCCCTCCAGGTCCTCGCTCTTGCCGCGTTGGTCGCGATCCCGCTTTTCCTTCGGCCGGCCATTGCGGCCCATGCGCCCGGCACCCCGGACTTCGCCCGCCTGCACGGAATTTCCATGGCCCTGAACCTTTTCTCCTTGATCGCCGTTCCGCTCGCTTCTTTAGTGGTCTTGCGGAGCAGCAAGGAGTGAATGGCATGAACGACGATTATTCGCGGAGTCCGGACCGGGTTTTGGCCTCGGAAAAAGTTGTGGCGGGGCGGAAGATTTTCTTCCTCGATTACAAAGAGAACAATCGCGGCCGCGTGTTGAAGATCACCGAGGACGTCAGCGGCCGCCGCGACACCATCATGGTGCCCGACGAGGCCCTGGATGACTTCGCGGATGCCTTGGAGCGGATCCTGAATATCGATGCGGAAGGCGCTTCGCCAGAGGACGCCTGAGCCGGCGTAATTTTCATCATACCCTTCGCAGGGTATTTCCGCACTGCTCCCTCGCCAGACGTGATGCGATGAGGTAGTTGTAGCCGCTTATGGATCAAATCATCAAAACCCTTAGTCAAAACCTCGGCCTGCCCGAATCTGCCATTCGTGCCGGCGTGGGAATCCTCCTCAACTTCGTCAAAGAAAAGTCGGCCGCCACCGGCAATCCGGCCTTCACCGCGATGCTCGGCCTCCTCCCCGGCGCCTCGGAGCTGATGACGTCCGCCCCCGCAGGCGGCGAAGCGTCCGGCGGCGGTGTCGGCGGCCTTCTGGCCAAAGCCGGCAGTCTGCTCGGCGGCAACCTCGGCGATGCCGCGGCGGCTCTCGGCGCACTGCAAAGCGCGGGCATCCCGATGGACAAAGCCGGCGAACTGGCCAGCGGTTTCTTCGGCGAAGCCAAAAGCGTGGCCGGTGACGATGCCGTCAATGCCGTCCTGAAAAATCTCCCGGCCATCGCCTCGATGTTCACCGGAAAATAAACCAACCAACCATCCGAACAATAACACCCATGGGAATCCTAGGAACCATCATCAACAAAGTCTTCGGCGGCAAAAAAGAAGCCCCGGCAGCCTCCGCCTCCGCTCCGGCCGCGGAAGTCATCGAAACCGTCGTCGCCGCGGCCACGCCCGCAGTGCCGGCCGATTTCGACGTCACCGGCTACCTCAACGAACTCCGCGGCCAGACTGCAGAGAAGCTCGATTGGACCGTGTCCATCGTCGACTTGATGAAACTCGTCGGCATGGACAGCAGCCTCTCGGCCCGCAAGGAATTGGCCAAGGAGTTGGGCTACGGCGAAGACATGAAAGACTCGGCCAAGATGAACATCTGGCTCCACAAGCAGGTCATGCAGCAGATCGCCAAGCACGGCGGAAAATTGCCGGCCGAGCTGATCGCCTGAGCGCAGAAGCGCCATTTCTCCAAAAACGCCGCGGCCAGCGCCGCGGCGTTTTTTCTTTCCCGCCATGCGGTGACGGAACAACCTTCCGGCCAGCAGGGGAGCCGCAAGGCTGAGAGTCCCGCCACGGCGGGTGACCCTTCGAACCTGATCCGGGTCATGCCGGCGCAGGGAGCGGAGATCATCTTGGAAGCGCGCAACACTTCCCTGCGCGAAAACCGCATGATCTCCGATTCTTCCCCGACCAGCGTCGCCGCCGGCAGCAACGACCCCTTCCCCAACAGCCGCCGCGTTTACGTCACGGGCGAACGCCATCCCGCCGTCCGCGTTCCCTTCCGCGAAATCAGCCTCTCGCCGACGAAACAATTCGACGGAAAACTCGCGCCGAACGAGCCCGTGCGCGTTTATGACACGAGTGGACCGTGGGGCGACAAGCACTTCCGCGGCGATATCGAAGAGGGCCTGCCCGCCCTCCGCCGCGAGTGGATCCTGGCCCGCGGTGACGTGGCCGCATACGAAGGGAGAACAGTGCGGCCGGAAGACAACGGCTACCTTTCCGGCGTTCACGCCGTCCACGCCGGCAAGCGCAACGGCAACGCCGCGCTGAAGGAGTTCCCCGGACTCCGCCGCAAACCCCTGCGTGCTTCCGCCGGTCACCCGGTCAGCCAACTCTGGTATGCGCGGCAAGGAGTCATCACCCCGGAAATGGAGTTCATCGCCATCCGGGAAAACATGGGCCGGGCCAAACTCGCCGAACTGGCCGCGGACATCGATCGCCAGGACCTGCACAAACAGCACGCCGGTGCATCGCAGTCGCACGACAACCCCTACGCGCCCTCCATATTCCGCCGGTTCCCGCAACGCATCCCGCCGGAGATAACCCCGGAGTTCGTCCGGGACGAGGTCGCCGCGGGCCGCGCCATCATCCCGGCCAATATCAACCACCCGGAAAGCGAACCGATGATCATCGGGCGCAATTTCCTCGTGAAGATCAATGCCAACATCGGTAACAGCGCCGTCGCCTCGTCCATCGGGGAGGAAGTGGAAAAGATGCGCTGGGCCACCAAGTGGGGCGCGGACACCGTGATGGACCTCTCCACCGGGAAGAACATCCACGCCACGCGCGAATGGATCCTGCGCAACTCGCCCGTGCCCATCGGCACCGTCCCGATCTACCAGGCCTTGGAGAAGACGGGCGGCAAGGCCGAGGAACTCACCTGGGACATCTTCCGCGACACCCTCATCGAGCAGGCCGAACAGGGGGTCGATTATTTCACCATCCACGCCGGCGTCCTCCTCCGCTTCATTCCGCTCACCGCCAAGCGCATGACGGGCATCGTCAGCCGCGGCGGATCCATCATGGCCAAATGGTGCCTTGCCCATCACAAGGAGAACTTCCTTTACACCCGTTGGGACGACATCTGCGAAATCATGGCGGCCTACGATGTCAGCTTTTCCATCGGCGACGGATTGCGTCCGGGATCCATCGCCGACGCCAACGACAAAGCGCAATTCGGCGAATTGGAAGTGCAGGGCGAATTGACCGGGCGCGCGTGGGACCGCGGTGTGCAGGTCATGAACGAAGGCCCCGGGCACGTGCCCATGCACATGATCGAGGAGAACATGGCCAAACAGCTGGAGTGGTGCCACGAGGCGCCCTTCTACACGCTCGGTCCGCTCACCACCGACATTGCGCCGGGCTACGACCATATCACCAGCGGCATCGGCGCCGCCATGATCGGTTGGTATGGCTGCGCCATGCTCTGCTATGTCACGCCGAAGGAACACCTCGGGCTGCCGGACAAAAAAGACGTCAAAGACGGCGTCATCGCCTACAAAATCGCCGCCCATGCCGCCGACCTGGCCAAGGGGCATCCCGGCGCGCAATACCGAGACAACGCCCTGAGCAAGGCCCGCTTCGAATTCCGCTGGGAAGACCAGTTCAACCTCGGCCTCGACCCCGAGACCGCGCGCGAGTTCCACGACGAGACACTTCCGCAGGAAGGCGCCAAGAGCGCCCACTTCTGCTCCATGTGCGGCCCGCACTTTTGCAGCATGAAAATCACCGAAGACGTCCGGCGCTACGCCGCCGAGCAAGGCCTGTCCGAAGACGAGGCCCTGCGCGCCGGCCTGGAGGAAAAATCCCGCGAGTTCGCCGAAGCCGGGGCGCAACTCTACACCCGGTCCTGAGCAAGGGTCAGACCAGGCCCAGCTTCATCCGTCCCGCTTCGCTGATCATCCCCTGGTTCCACGGGGGCGACCAGACGAGGTCGACCTCGGCGGACTCGATACCCGGGACGGTGAGGATGCGGCTGCGCGCGTCGGCCGCGATGGTCGGACCCATGCCGCAACCGGGCGCGGTCAGCGTCATTTTGACGTTCACCGTCGTGCCACCGGAGTCGCTTTTGCCGAGGATCAGATCGTAGACCAAGCCGAGGTCGACGATATTGACGGGAATTTCCGGGTCATAAACGTTCTTCAACTGCGCCCAAACATCGTCCTCCTTGACCTCGCCGCCCGCGCCGGTCGCCGCGACCGGCGCAACGGCTTCTTTCTTTTCGACCTCCAGGCCGAGGGCATCGGCATCCGTCTCGGCAATGCGGGCCAGACCGGTCTGCGTGGCCACGGTGTAGGTCCCGCCGAGGGACTGCGTGACGATGACCGGACTCCCGGCCGGCAGACTCGACTCCTCGCCGCTCGGGATGAGGATCACTTTGCAGTCGCGGGTCAGGGTGATTTCACGGTTCGTCATCAGAGAAAAAATAACCGCCGCCGGCCGCGAATCCAATCAAATGGTTCCCCCCCGCCCCCGCCCCGGTGTAAACTGACCGTTTTATGCGCTGGCAAACCCTCTGGCAGGCCAAGTGGATTCTGCTCGTCCTCGTTCTCGCGTCCGCGGTCGCGTGGCGGCTGGCGCCTTGGTTGAGCGTCCTGCCGGCCGCGCTGTTGGTCTTCACACTGTATTTTTTCCGCGATCCGCGGCGTCAGATTCCGGAGGGAGAAGACCTCGTTGTTTCGCCGGCTGATGGACGGGTCACCGACATCGAGGTGATGGAAGAAAGCGAAGTCACCGGGCGAACCATGCGCCGGGTGGGTATTTTTCTGTCCGTCTTCGACGTCCACGTCAACCGGGCTCCGGCCGAAGGCCGTGTGGTCTACACCGCGGCCCATGACGGCACCTACCATGACGCCCGCAGTCCGATGGCTTCGACCCACAATGCAGCCCGCACATGGGGCTTCGATTGCGAGGGAACCGTGCTCGTGGTCCGGCAAATCACCGGCGCCATCGCCCGCCGCATCGTGCCTTGGGCCCTGCCCGGGGACCGACTCGCACGCGGGCAACATTTCGGGATGATCCGCTTCGGATCGCGCACGGAAATCTACCTGCCGCTCGACGCCGAGGTATCGGTCTCCATCGGACAGCACGTGCGCGGCGGCGAGACCGTCATCGGGCAACTCCAAGCAGGCGCCAAACTCGTCGCGGCTCCCGCCATTCCCGGGGAGGTGTCCGCATGAGGGACGACAACGACGGCGCCAGAATTTATCTCCTGCCGAACCTCATGACGGCGGGGAACCTGTTCTGCGGGTTCGCCGCGGTGCTCAACATCCTCGACGCCGTCATCCAGATGAATGCCGGCCAGAATCCCGCGGGCCAGATTCATACGGCGATCTGGTTCATCCTCGGCGCGTGCGTTTTCGATCTGCTGGACGGACGCCTCGCGCGCCTCGGGGGGAACGAGAGTGCGTTCGGACGCGAGTTCGACTCGCTGGCCGACATTGTTTCCTTCGGCGTGGCGCCCGCCCTGCTGACCTTCCACATCGTGCTCCGCGACTTCGACCGCTACGGCATGCTCATCGCGTTCGTCTACCTCGCTTGCGGCGCGCTGCGCCTCGCGCGGTTCAATTGCGTGGCCGCCCAGCGCGGCGAGGAAGCGGCGCACAAGGATTTCGAAGGCTTCCCCATCCCGGCGGCGGCCGGTCTCATCGCTTCGCTCACGCTGTTCATGCTCTGGCTCGATGCCGGGCAAAAAACCATCGGCCCGTGGAAGTTCGCCCTGCCGCCGCTCATGCTCTTCCTCTCCTTCATGATGTTCAGCCGCGTGCGCTACCCGAGCTTCAAGGCGGTCAACTGGCGCACGCGCCGCTCGATCCCGAAATTCATCGCCATCATCATCGTGCTCATCTTCACGGTGATGAACTACGAGTGGATGCCGGCCATGATCTTCATCAGTTACCTGCTCTACGGCCTGGCCCGCCCGCTCATCTCGCAGTCGTGGCGCAAAGAGATCGAATCGGAACTCGGCGAGGACGAGGAAGCGCCGGCCGAAAATCGCGGGTTGTAGGTCGATCCGGCGCCGGGGACGGCGCCGCCACATTTACTGTAGCGTCGGCGTCCCCGCCGACGGTCGTCGTTGAACGATCAGAACGGAATATCGTCGTCCGATGGCTCTTCCGCCGCCGGCGCGGACTTCGCGGGGCGACTGCCGCCGCCGGAGGAACGCCCGCCGCCACCGCCGCCTTCCCCGCCACCGTCGCGGGAGCCGAGCATCTGGAAATTCTCGCAGACCACGCGCATCTTGGAGCGTTTTTGTCCGGTCTGTTTGTCGTCCCACGTGTCGAGCTGCAGGCGGCCTTCGACGAAAAGCGGACGGCCTTTCTTGAGGTATTCGCCGGCGATCTCGGCCTGGCGTCCCCACATGGTGACGTCGACAAACGTCGTCTCTTCACGCTTCTCGCCGCCGTCGGTCGTGTAGGTGCGGTTGACCGCGAGACCGATGTCGGCCACGGCGCTGCCTTTGGGGGTGTATTTGACCTCGGGGTCACGGGTCAGGTTGCCGAGGAGCATCACTTTGTTGAAGGAGGCCATGGTTTTTTCTTGGTGGGGTTGGGCGCGGGCGCGCGGTTCAGGCCGCTTGCGCGGCGGGTTTGAGTTTCTGGTAATGCTGGAGATGGACCACCGGATCGAGCTTCCACTTGGCCTGGAGGGTGTCGATCTGCTCGGGCGTGGCGTGGACGATGTAATTCACGTAGAACCCCGAGGTTTGCTTCTGGCTCGGGTAGGCAAAGGTGCGCTTTTCCAAGCGCTGGATCTGCTCGACTTCCACCTTCTCGGCTTTGATCTGTTTCTCGATGGCGTCGATCAAGTCGTTGGCCGATTCTTCTTTCCCCTTGGTGTTGAGCACCAGCAGCACTTCGTAACGTCGTTTGGTCATAATCCTTCTTTATTGAACTCATTCATCGCCGCGGCAAGCCCGTTTTTCAGAATGACACGAATTGCCCCGGCCGAGCGGTCGAGCACCGCGGCGAGCGGCGCCTGTTCCTCCGGGGTAAAAGGCGCGAGCACGTAGTCGTGCAGGGTCAGTGGCGGCGGCGGGCTGCCGATCCCCATCCGCAGCCGCGGGACGTCCGCGGTGGCAAAATGCACCAAGACGGACTCCAGGCCGTTGTGGCTGCCGGCGCTGCCGGACGGACGGATCCGCAGGCGGCCGAAAGGCAAAGCGGCATCGTCAAGGACGACGAGCACGCGCTCGTGCGGGATTTTGTAGAAATCGGCCACCGCCCGCACGGCCACGCCGCTCAAATTCATGAATGTGGCCGGTTTGACCAGCCAAGCGCCGTCCGCGCGCGAAACCGCGGCCTCGAAACGCCTCTCTTCGCGGAAGGGTTCGACGGCCAGCGCGTCGAGCGCGAGCCAGCCGATGTTGTGGCGCGTGCGGGCGTAACGCGGACCCGGATTGCCCAGACCCGCCACCAGCCAAGTCGGAGCGCCGCTCTCCACGGCGGGTTACTCTTTCTTCGCTTCGGCCTCGCCCTCGGCGGGTTTCTTTTCCTTGATCACCTCGGGTTCGCTCGGCGCGCCTGCGGCCGGCGCGGCTTCGTCGCCCACCTTCGGCTCGGAAACGAGGAAAACGGTCACCTCGGCATCGGCCAGATACTTCACGCCGGGCAAGGCGGGCAGGTCGCCGACGTGCAGCGAGGCGCCCAGTCCGAGATTGCTCACATCGACGCTGATCATCTCCGGCAGGTCTTGGGGCAAACACTCCACTTCGACCGAGCGCAGGCTCTGCTCGAGCAATCCGCCGCCGGTCTTGACGCCGACCGCTTCGCCGGTCGGCTCGATGACCACTTCGGCCACGAGGGTTTCGGTGGTCGAAACGGCCTGGAAATCGACGTGCAGAACGGACTGGTTGACCGGATGGTGCTGCACTTCGTTGATCAGGGCGAGGCGGGCGGCGGATTTGCCGCCGTCCTCGATCTCGAGGTTGACCAGGATGTTTTCGCTCACGGCGTGGGCCAGCAAAGTGTCTATGGCGCGGCGCTCGACCTGCAAGGGCTGGGGCTCGACCCCCTGACCGTAAAGGATGGCGGGCACGGCCTTCGCGGCCTTCACTTGTTTCACGGCATTGCGCCCCATCGCGGTGCGACGCGAGGCTTTCAGACTGACTTGGTTCGACATGGGGCGGAGAAACTAGGCGGAATGGCCGTTGATTTCAAACAAAGAAGTGACCGACTCGTCCCCGTGGATGCGTTTGATCCCCTCGCCGAGGAGGCCGGCCACCGAGCAGATGGAAATCGGACAGCCCTCGAATTGCGGCACCGGAACACTGTCCGTGGCGACCAATTCCTTGATTTCCGACTCTCGCAGGCGCTGGGCCGCGATGTCGATGAGCACGGCATGCGAGACCATGGCGTAAATGTCCTTGGCCCCGGCCCCGCGCAGGATTTTGGCCGCGCCGGCCAGCGTGCCGGCCGTCTCGGTCAGATCGTCGACGAGGAGGACGTTTTTGCCCTTCACGTCGCCGATGACATGCTGCGCCTCGGTCTCGGTGGCGCTGATACGGCGTTTGACCACGATGGCCAGCCCCGCGCCGAGCACCTGCGAGTAGGCGGACGCCATTTTCACGCCGCCCACGTCGGGCGAGACCACCACGAGGTCCGGGATGTTTTTATCCCGCAGATGTTTGATCAGCACGGGAAGCGCGTAGAGATGATCGACGGGAATATCGAAAAAACCCTGCAACTGCTGCGCATGCAGGTCCATGGTGAGCAAACGGTTCACGCCCGCCGCGACGAGGAGATTCGCCACCAGCTTCGCCGTGATCGGCACGCGCGGCTGGTCTTTGCGGTCCTGGCGCGCGTAGCCGAAAAACGGGATCACCGCGGTGATGCGCGCCGCGCTGGCCCGCCGCGCGGCGTCGACGAGGATGAGCAATTCCATCAGGTTTTGGTTGGTCGGCGGACAAGTCGGCTGGATGATGAAGACATCGCGTCCGCGCACGTTCTCGTTGATTTTGACGAACGTCTCGCCGTCCGGGAACGAACTGACCGTGGCATCGCCCAGCGGCACGCCGATGTAATCCGCGATGGCCTGCGCCAACTGCGGGTGCGCCGTGCCGGTCAGGAGCCTCATTTCTGCTTTGCCGCGATTCATGATGCGCCGAGGTTCCCCGACCCGGGGGCGGTCTTGCAATTGCAAAAGCGGGAAACACGGTAAACTATCCGCTTTCCATGCACGCCCCGCTCGTCCAGTCGCCCGGTCCGGCCGCGGTCCTTGCTCCGCTGGGTCTGCCGCTGACGCCGACCGTGGCCGCCTTGGCGCGCGACTTGGCCCCGGCCGACGACGAGCGGCTCGAGGAAATGGCCGTGCGCGCCCGCGCCCTGACCCGCCGCCACTTCGGCAAAACCGTCCGCCTTTTCGCACCGCTTTATTTGTCCAACGAATGCATCAACAGCTGCACCTACTGCGGTTTCTCCCGCGAGAACGCCATCCTGCGCGTCACCCTTGAGGCGGAACAAGTCCGCGCCGAGGCCCGCCACCTCGCCGCGCAGGGATTCCGCAACATCCTCCTTGTCGCCGGCGAACATCCCAAATTCGTCTCCAACGGCTACCTCGGGGAAATCCTCCGCGCCCTCGCCCCGGAAATCCCGGCGCTTTCCATCGAAGTCGCCCCGATGGAAACGCCCGACTACGTTCCGCTGGTCCGCGCCGGCGCCGAAGGACTCGTCGTCTACCAGGAGACCTACCACCGCCCGACCTACGCGCGGCTGCACACCGCCGGACCGAAAAAAGATTACGACTGGCGCCTGGCCTGCCCGGAACGCGGACACGCCGCCGGCTTCCGCCGCATCGGCATCGGCGTGCTCTTCGGACTGTGGGACTGGCGCGAGGAGGCCATCGCCCTCGCCGCACACCTCGACCATTTGCTCCGCACCTGCTGGAAAGCGCATTTCACCATCAGCCTCCCGCGCCTGCGTCCCGCCGCCGGCGGATTCCACCCCACGCACCCGCTCGGCGACCGTGACTTCGTCCAATTGCTCTCCGCCTTCCGTCTCCACTTCCCGCGCGTCGGTATCGTCATGAGCACGCGCGAACCCGCCACCCTGCGCGATGCCGTCGCGCCGCTCGGGGTGACCATGATGAGCGCGGGCAGCCACACCGAACCCGGCGGTTACACCGGACTCGGACGCGACAATCTCCATCTTACCGTGCGCGGACGCGCCCTCGCCTGCGACACACCGGAGGACGCGCTCGCCACCGAACAATTCTCCACGTCCGACCAACGCACCCCGCAGGAAGTCGCCGCGCGGTTGCGCGACCTCGGACTCGATCCCGTGTGGAAAGACTGGGACCGCGCCATTCTCGGGGCATGAAACTTGTCCTCAACGGCGGGGAGCGCGAAGTCCAAGCCACGCAGGTCGAAGACCTCGTCGCCGAACTCGGTCTCCCCCTCGCCGCCGCGCTCGTCGAGCACAATGGCACCGCGTTGCTGCGCTCCGAGTGGGCCAAGACCAATCTGCAAAACGGCGACCGCCTGGAAATCATCCGCATGGTCGCCGGCGGCTGATTGGCAACGTCATCCGGGGAACCCATCGGAGACCAAGTTGACATCAGATGCTAAACGTTTTAGCATCAAACATCATGCGGACGACTCTCGACTTGGCTGACCCTGTTTTGCGCGACCTCAAGGCCCTGCGCCGGAAGGAGGGCGGCTCTCTGGGATCGCTGGCCTCGCGTTTGCTCGCGGACGCCTTGACCGCCCGGCGACGCACCCCTCAACGGCCCGCGAAACTCGAGTGGTCGGCACGGGCCATGCACGCCAAGGTCGATCTCGCGGACAAAGAAGCCGTTTACCGTGCCATGGAAGGCCGATGAGTTACTCCATCGACGCGAACATCCTTCTCTATGCTTCGGACGCCTCGTCCGAGTGGCATGGACCGGCCAAGGCCTTTCTGGAGGGTCGTGTCTCGGACCCCGACATCTTGTGCCTCACTTGGCCGGTGCTTCTGGCCTACCAGCGCATTGCCACGCATCCGGGTATCTTCGCGCGCCCGCTGCCGCCGGACACAGCTTGGGCCAACGTTTGCCAATTGCTCTCCCTGCCCCGTGCCACCATCGTCACCGAGAACGAAAACTTTGCCGGCGATTACCAGCGCGTGGCCGCGGGTGTGGTTGCCACGGGCAGCCTTGTGCCCGATGCCCACGTTGCCACCATTCTTCTTCAGCACGGCGTGCGGCGGATCTACTCGGCCGACACGGACTTCCGAAAATTCGATTTTCTGGAGGTGATCAACCCGCTCGGCGGCAAAACGCGCGGGCGCACCCGGTAGCAGGATCGCTCTCAGCCAAGGACCAATTTCGTCCCCGCGACGACCAGCACCACCGCGAGCAGCAAGGCAATACCACGCGAAGGCAGATGACGGCTGCCGAGACGCGAGCCGATGAAGCCGCCGATCGCGACCACGACCGCCAGCGGCCACGCGAAGTCGGGCAGATGGCGTCCGCTCTGCACATAACCGGCCAGACCCGATGTCGAGTTGACCAAAATAAAAAGCGATGACACCGCGGCCGCTTCTTTCACTTTCGCCCAACGACAAAAAAGCAGGAGCGGCGTGAGAAAAATCCCGCCGCCGGTTCCCGTCAGGCCGGACAAAAACCCGATTCCTGCTCCAGAGGCAATAGCCGTGGGCCGCGCCGGACGCACGATATCCGGCGGGTCGGCCCTGCGATAAAACAAACGCCACGCGGAAAACCACAGCACCAGACCGATCAAAATTTTCAAATAATCCGCCGGCACATGGAGCCATCCGCCGAAGAAAGCCGAGGGCACGGACAACAACGCGAACGGCCAGAAGAGCGACCAGACGAAATGCCCACCCCGCCACCATTGGATAAACCCGATCGCGGCCACGAGGATGTTTAGGGTCAACGCGGTCGGACGGATCACTTCCACTCCGAGGCCGAAGAGCGTCATCACCGCGATGTAACCCGACGCGCCGGCGTGACCCACGGATGAATAAAGCAGCGCGACGACAAACATCGCGGCGCCCAGCGCGACAAACTCGCCGCTCACCTCAGGCCCTTTCGACCACGACCTCGCTGCCCTCGACCCGCAAGGCCACAACACCCGCCCCGGGCGGGATGAAGTCCCCCTCGCTGCGCGCGTCGAAACTTTCCCCGCCGAATTCCGCGCGTCCGACCGGACGCAGCATGGAAAGCGCTTTGCCGCGGTCGCCCGCGCGCACGGACAACTGCCCGGCTCCGGGTTCGTCCATGGTCAGCGATCCCCCGCCCGGTTCGCTCGTCGTCAGCACAAGGCGCCGCAGCACCGGCAGCTTGGGGAAAAATTGCGCGAGGAAAAAGATGGCCACGCCGGACAAACCGATGGCCACGCCAAGGTTGGCCAAGGGCAAAAGGAAAACATCGGGTGACGGCCATTCCGTTGCCGTCGGGTAGTAGTCCACCATGGCCCAGAGCAGGGAGCCGAACATGAGCAACGTCCCGATCAGCGCCAACACCACGATGCCCGGGATAAAAATAAGTTCGACCAGGACGAGCAACAACCCGAGCACGAAAAAGGCGATCACCTCCATGCCGGTCAGACCGGCCACGTAGTGCCCGGCGAAGAAGAGCAGGAAGCAGACCGCCGCGATCGCGCCCGGCACGCCGAAGCCGGGCGATTTGAATTCGATATACGTCCCGATGATGCCACCGAGCAGGAAGAGCGGCGCGAGCATGGTGATGTAAAAGGCCGCCTTTTCGAATCCGCTCGGCTCGGCTTCCACCACCGGCCCCTTCAACCCCGCATCGCGAACCAACTCGGCCACCGAGCCGGCGATGCCTTGGGCCAGCACCGGCTTGCCGCCGATTTTTTCCGCGGCTTCCTGCGCGCTCATGGTCAGGAGTTCGCCCTTCTCGTTGATCACCTTCCCGCCGACCTTCACTTCCTTCTCCTTGTTGATGAAGGCCTCGGCGATTTCCGGGTTGTGTCCGTTGCTCTCCGCCGCACTGCGGAAATAGCCCGAATAATATGACACAACTTTGGCCGCCAGCGTCTCGGGGATCTCCCCGCCCGTGCCCATGACCGGAGCCGCCGCCCCGATCGCGCTGACCGGCGCCATCCAGATCTGCTTCGTGCCGAGCGCGATGAGCGCGCCGGCCGAGCCCGCGTTCGGGTCGACGTAGGTCAAGGTGGGCGCCTCGACTTTCATCAGGGCCTGCAGGATCTCCACCGCCGCGCCCAATTCCCCGCCCGGCGTGTCCATATCGAGGATGAAGGCCGAAGCATTGGCCGCTTCGCCCGCCTTGATCATACGGCGGAGAAAATAGAACTGCGCCTGCGAGACCGCGCCCTTCAGCGGGATAACCACCACCGCACCCTCGGGGATGGCGCCCTCGAGCTTGCTCACCTCGGGGGGTGCCTCCGCGGGCTTGTCGTCATTCTTCTGCGCCCACGCACAAGGAGCGGCAAGCAAGACGGCCAGGAGCAGGATGAACCTCATGCTTTGATCTTCCCCGCACCGGCGCCACCCTCAAGCCCAATCGGAAGAATTCCCGCGCGCTCTTTCGCCCCCTCCGCTACACTCCGCCCATGCCCCGCATCGCCGAGGAAAGCATCGAACGCGTCGCCGCGGCCAACGACATCGTCGAGGTCATCGGCGGCTACTTCCCGCTCAAACGCGCCGGGACCAGCTGGCGCGCCCTGTGCCCGTTCCACCGCGAAAAATCCCCCTCGTTCCACGTCAGCCCGCAAAAACAGGCCTACTACTGCTTCGGCTGCGGCGCGGGCGGCAGCGTCTTCAAGTTCGTCATGGAATACGAACGCGTCGACTTCGCCACGGCCGTCCGCCGCCTCGCCCAAAAGGCCGGCATCACCATCATCGAGGAGGCCTCCGCGCCGGGCGATGACCGGCGGCGCGAATTGCGCGGACGTCTCCTCGAACTCCACAAACTCGCCGCCGACTGGCTTCACGCCAATCTCCTCCGTTCGCCCGGCGGTGCCGCCGCGCGGGAGTATTTGAAATCCCGGGCCATCAACTCCGACATCGCGAAAAACTGGCACCTCGGCTACGCGCCCGACAGCCGCGACGCCCTGCTCAAACACGCCCGCGCCGCCGGATTCAAAGACCACGAACTGCGCGCCAGCGGACTCTTCCACGGCGGCGAGGACAAACCGCTGGCCGACCGTTTCCGCCAGCGGCTCATGTTTCCCATCCGCAATGACTACGGCGAAGTGATCGCTTTCAGCGGACGCGTCCTCCCGCCCTCCGAGGATCCGGCCAAATACGTCAACTCGCCCGAGACTCCGCTCTTCAGCAAAGGCCGCGCGCTCTACGGCCTGGACAAGGCGCGCCGTCCGCTGGCCGATGCCGGAACCGCCATCGTCTGCGAGGGACAGCTCGACCTCATCCGCGTGTTCGAGAGTGGACTGCAAAATGTCGTCGCCCCGCAGGGCACGGCGTTCACCTCCGCGCAGGCGCGCCTGCTCAAGCGCTATGCCGAAACCGCGGTGCTCTGTTTTGACTCCGACCGGGCCGGACGCACCGCCGTCGAGCGCTCGCTACCCATCCTCCTCGCCGCCGGTTTCGGCGTGCGCGTCGCCCCGCTCCCCGCGGGCGAGGACCCCGACTCGCTCATCCGCCAAAAAGGCGCCGACGCCTTCCGCGCGCTGGTCGACGCTGCGCCCGACTACTTCGACTTTGCCCTCGATGAAGCCGCCGCGGCCGGCAAACTCGACAATGCGTCGTCCAAAGCCGCCCTCATCCGCAAACTCGCCGGCTTCGCCGCCAGCCTACCCGATGCCGTGGCGCGCGAGTCGCTGGCCGCCCGGCTCGGACCCCGCCTTGCACTTTCCCCGCAAGCCTTCCTTGACGCCATCCCGAAAAAAGCCGCCACCACTCCCGAGCCCGAACCCGAGGAGACCGACGAAGCCCCGCCGACCGAAGAGCCCGACACGATCATCAAGCTCCTCCTCCACGCCACGCTGGTCTGTGCCGGGACCCGCCGCTGGCTCGCCGCGCAGGATACTGCGGTCCTGGCCGGCCGCCCCGGCCTCGGGCTGCTGCAGAAATGCCTCGCCGCCACCTTCGAACCGGCCGACCCCGCCGCCACCCAGTCCTTTCTCGCCGCGCAAACCCCCGAGGCCCAGTCCATCCTTGCCGCCCTCCTGCTCGCGCGGCCGCCCTCCGACCCCGCCGCCATTGCCCGGGAAACCTTGCAAAACCTGAGCCGCCAGCAATGCGAGAGCCGCCGGACCGCCCTCACCGCCCGCCTCCGCCAGACCGGGCTCGCCCCCGCCGAAGTCGCCCGGTTGCAGGCCGAGGTTGTTGACATCATGAAAGAGATGGGGCAGTTTAGCCGGTCGCACTGAACCACTCCGGCGGGGCTGCCAGCAAACCGTCCACGCCCCGCGCGACACTCCGACAACGTATGGCCACCAAACCGAAGAAGAAGCCCGTCAAATTCTCCAAGCCGAAGAAGCCGCTCCGCAAACCCGCGCCGAAAAAAGCGAAACCGGCGGCCAAGAAAAAACCGGCGGCGGCGAAAAAGCCCGCGCCAAAACCCGCGGCCCAAAAACCGGCCCCCAAAACGGCGGCCAAGAAACAACCCGAGCCCAAAGCATCCGGCAAAAAGACGCCGGACAAAAAAAACGCCGCCAAAGCCGGCGCCGGTAAAAACGGCGCCCACGCCCCGGTGGCCGAAGCCCCGGCCCCCGACCTCGACAAATTCATCGCGGAAAAAACCCGCGAGCTGATCAAACTTTCCAAGGACCAGGGCTACCTGACCTTCGACGATCTCGAGGAAAACCTCCCCTCCGCGGTCAACGACCCGGACGTCATCGACAAGATCATCACCCGACTGCGCGAGGTCGAAATCGAACTGATCGAGCAGAGCGACATCGACACGGACAAAGCCCCGCGCAAGGAGGAGGAGAAAGCCGAGAAGGACGAGAAAGCCGACGGGCGCCTCGACATCCTCGACGATCCCGTCCGCATGTATCTCAAGCAGATGGGCCAGGTCCCGTTGCTGACCCGCGAGCAGGAGGTCGAAATTTCCAAGCGCATCGAGGACGCCGAGATCAAAGTGCAGGACATCGTCTGCCGCATGGGCTTCGTCGCCCGCGGACACCTCGACCTCGCCCAGAAATTGCTCGACCAGCGCGAGCGCTTCGACCGCGTCATCATGGACAAGAAGATCGAGAGCCGCGAGCGCTACATGAAAGCCCTCCCGCGCCTCTGCGCCACGATCAAGACCGCCGCGCAGAAGATCGACCGCCAGTTCGCCGGCCTGGCCAAAAGCAAAAAGCCCTCCGGCCAGGTGGTGAAAAATTTCGAGAAAGCCCTCGCCGGCATCCGCGCCCATTACCCGAAGTTCTTCTACAAACAGAAGATCACCGACGATTTCGTGCAGGCCGCCGAGGACATGAACCGCACGCTGGTCCATCTCCACGGGGAATTCAGCAAGGCCAGCGGGCGGGCCAAACGCAGCCCCGACGCTAAAAAGAAAGCGCGCGAACTCGAGAAACGCATCGAAGACATCGCCCACCGCGCGTGGATGACACCCGAAGTTTTCAAAGTCTCCTACGGCGACCTGCGCAAATGGCACCGCGCCGCGCACAAAGCGAAAACCGAAATGGTCGAAGCCAACCTGCGCCTCGTCATTTCCATCGCCAAAAAATACACCAACCGCGGCCTCTCCTTCCTCGACCTCATCCAGGAAGGGAATATGGGCCTGATGAAGGCGGTGGAAAAATTCGAATACCGCCGCGGCTACAAATTCTCCACCTACGCCACGTGGTGGATCCGCCAGGCCATCACCCGCTCGATCGCCGACCAGGCCCGCACCATCCGCATCCCGGTGCACATGATCGAAACAATCAACAAGCTCATCCGCGTGCAGAAGCAACTCGTGCAGGAATACGGACGCGAACCGTCCCCCGACGAGATCGCCGACGAAATCCAATTGCCGGTCGAGCGCGTCCGCGCCGTCCTCAAGATGGCCCAGACCCCGATCTCGCTGCAGATGCCCGTCGGCGACAGCGACGACACCAGCTTCGGCGACTTCATCGAGGACAAATCGGCGGAAAACCCCGCCGACAGTGCGGCCATCATTCTGCTCAAGGACAAAATCAAAGACGTCCTCGAGACCCTCACCGACCGCGAGCGCAGCGTCCTCGAACAGCGCTTCGGCCTGGTCGACGGTTACCCGCGCACCTTGGAGGAAGTCGGACGCCAATTCAAAGTGACCCGCGAACGCATCCGCCAGATCGAAGCCAAAGCCCTCCGCAAAATGCGCCACCCCACCCGCCTGCGCCAACTGGAAGGCTACCTCGAACCCCGCGACGTCTAGCCGCTGGCTTGCTGCTTTTGCCGGACCAAAAATTTGCGCAACCTGCGAACCCGGACGGGGTTTAACCTTCCATGGACGACCAAAAACTCTGGGATCTCCTCGGACGCGCCCCGCGTCCGTCCGCCCCGCCCTTCTTCGCCGCCAAAGTCATGCGGCAGATCGAAGCCGCCGAATCGCGCCCTTCCTGGCTTGCCCCCGTCCTGCGCTGGCTGGCCCCCGCCGCCATCGCCGCGCTGGTCGTCCTTGCCGTCCTGCCCCGCCCCACGACCGAACCGGCCGGCATGGCGGGTTCCGATCTCACCACCCTCGACCTTGTCGGGATGCTCAGCCCCGAAGACTACGACACCCTCACCGCCGCCGGTTGGCCCTACAACAACGGCTTCCTCTCCGCCGGCCTCTAAGGGCGGGGGCACGGCGAGAGAACTCGGCCGGGTTCGCCCTCCGGCGTGGCGGAGTAATTTGCGTTTGGCCTCTACGAGGATTGTCAGTATCAAGCTTGGGCAGTGTGATCCCACCACCAACGACTGCACCCCCGGCCGGTTCGGCAAGCAACGGCAGCGGCAGCCATCGCATGGCGCGCGGTCTGCGCCAAGTGTTGGCGAGCGCCGCCTTCCCGGCATTGGTCTTGGCCACTCTCCCGCCCATTCTTTTGGCCGGCTGCGAGCCGACCCGACAGGTTTCGGACACCACCCTTTTTCTTGCTCCGGACGGAAGCATTCGCGCCGGCAGTCCGGCGGGCGCCTCGCTCACCCGCACGGGGCCTGAACCAACGCGACAACCGCGCGGCGGAACGGTGCGCGATGTATCGGCTGTCGCGCCGGTCCCGCTTGCCGCGGCACCGGTTGTCCAACCGGACCGCACGCCCGGTATCTCGCGGTCGTCGCAGGCCAGAGCGCGCGCCAGTCTGCGTCCGTCCGCCATGCCCGAGGTGAGGGTCAACGACTGTCTCCCCGCAGCCATCGTTGCACAAAAGATCATGCAAAAAAACGGCGTCGAAGCCCGTGTGCTGCTTGTCGAATGGAAAGAAAAAGGACGCCAACGCGGTCACGCCTACACGGTGTTCCGCTACGGCAAGGCCTATGCCTACGACAAAAATTACGGCTCGATCCCGCTGGCCTCGGGAACGGATTGGAGAAACCCGGACATCGTCGCCATGGATGCCAACATGCGTCGCGGCCATTTCGGGCCCATTGTCAAAGCGGAGTTTCTCGGGAACTGAACCCCGAACCAACCTCGCTCTGTCCCCGCATGATTTGCCGGCCGCCCGGCGCGCAGGCCGCCTGGCTGAGCGGCATTGACGACCGCGCCCCCGGGTGTCATTTTTACAAGGTTTTCGCATTCCAGGTGAGGTGGCTGAGTGGTCGAAAGCAGAGCTTTGCTAAAGCTCCGTAGTCCAAAAGGCTACCGAGGGTTCGAATCCCTCCCTCACCGCCATTCTTGGGATGAGAACCCTCGGGTTCGAGCGCCGCGCAGCGGCACAGACTGTCCGCAGGACAGCCCCGCAAGGGGTGAAGGCCGCAGGCCGTAATCAATCCCTCCCTCACCGTTTTTTGCCTCTGCCAAAAAATACACTGTTAACGCTTCATTTCCAAGTGTTTACAAGATCGGATGGACCGTCGATGAGTTGAGCCAAGTTGAGTGTTGCTGAGTCATCTTTGCGGCGAATGCTGCGAAAATTTCGCCTCCATTGAACCAAATAGCCGGCGGCAGGCCCGCGCTGATTGAGCATTCCCTTGGGCCGGAGTCGGAAAAAGGCGGACGGCGATCCCGCCGGCGGAACCCACCCCGCGACCATGCAATCTGACCGGGTACACGCCTACCAGGATCAAGCTTGGAGACACATGGCGGCTGGGCACCGGCTCGTGGCGCCTCAGGGCGCGGAGAGGGCGGACGCCACATCCTCCCGACTAACTCGAGGTGTTTTCAGGCAGCGACGCTCATAGAGCGCCGCTACAAGTTTTCGTCGAGGTGTAGCGGCGCTCTATGAGCGTCGCTGCCTTTCCCCCTGGCGGGGACGGTAACCCCAGTTACTCCCAGCACACACCCGCCCGCGCGCGGGTTCGGGGACTAGGGGGCAAATCTCAAGGTGCCTTCGAAAATGCAACTGTTGTATGAGCACGCGTTTGCGGGGCGACACGCGGCGTGGTTTGGTCATGCCGCAGTTAAGGTCAAAACAACACCCCAGAAATATTAAAATGAAAAAGTTCCTCCTCTTTTTTGCAGTCCTTATCGCGGCCGGGGCCCCCAGTGCTCACGCTCAATCAATCACGGTCACGACGAACAACTCGACTTCGGCTTGGAACGCGCGCGAACTCGACCCACTCACCAAGGTGTTCACCGCGAACTCCAGCAATGGAAGTATTGGAGGTGTCACCGCTATACACGCCCTGCAACAAACCTTCACGGTCAGCGAGGCCTTCTCCGCTGCGTCGTTTCACATCCGCTATCGCCAAGGAGGCAACCTGGCCCTTTCTGTTTTCGAGGTGGCCGACGCGAACCAGCCGAACCCTCTCACGCTGGGACGCCTAGTTTTCTCCAACGATTTCACGTTGCCCGACGTCGATACCAACACCACCTTCGCGAACTTGGCCCTCGAAACGCCGCTGGACCTGACCGCAGGAGCCTATGCCTTCCAGATCTCCACGGAAGCCAGCCCGGATTTCGAATGGCGCCGCACCACCGATGCAGCAACCAACGCCGAAGGTGCTGTTTTCCCGGGCAATACCTACCCGGGCGGCCGGGCCTATGCCGTCAACCCTTTCAGCGGAGCAGGCACAAACTTCGCCGACGGCAGCTCCGAATTCTCGTTTGCTGTTGTGGCGGCCCCCGAGCCACCCGAGCCGCCTGTAATTGCTCAATTTGCCGTCACGACGAACAACTCGACTACGCAGTGGAACGCGCTCGAACTCGACCCACTCACCAAGGTGTTCACCGCGAACTCTACCAATGGTAGTATAGGGAGTGTCACGGCTACCAACGCCCTGCAACAAACCTTCACGGTCAGCGAGGCCTTCTCCGCCAAGTCGTTTCACATCCGTTATCGGCAAGGAGGAATGTTGGGCATCGGCATCTACCGGGTGGCCGACGCGAACCAGGCGAACCCGCTCACCTTGGGAAACCCCGTGCTCCTCGCCACCAATGTCGCCTTGCCAATCGTAGGCACCAACACCACCTTCGCGATCTTGGACCTCGACACGCCACTCGCCTTGCCCACCGGAGCTTATGCCTTCCAGATCTCCACGATCGACAGCCCGACTTTCGAATGGCGTCGCACCTCGAATGCAGGGACCAACGCCGAAGGTGTTTTCCCAGGCAACACCTACCCGGGCGGCCGGGCGTATGCGGTCGAGGGGACGACCTCCGGATCAATCTCCAACTTCAACAAGGGCAGCTCCGAATTCTCGTTTGCCGTGGTGGCCGACTCCGAGCCACCGACGGATGACTACACGGTCTGGGCCCTGGGCTATCCTGGTGCCGACCTGGCCAACCAAGAAGGTGATTACGACCGTGACGGGTTCATCAACGTGGCCGAATACGCCTTCGGGACCGATCCGACGGTTGGCAAT
>CAMDUL010000031.1 GCA_945878135.1 Chthoniobacter flavus
ACCACACTTATGAGCAACACCGGAAAAATCGTGCAAATCATCGGCCCCGTCGTGGACGTCGATTTCAGCGCGGGAAAACTCCCCAAAATCTACGACGCGCTGGAGACCACAGCCGACGTGAACGGCGAAAAATCCAAGGTCGTCCTCGAGGTCCAGCAGGACTTGGGCGAGAGCTGGGTCCGCACCGTCGCCATGTCCAGCACCGAAGGCCTGCGCCGCGGCGGTGAAGTCATCGACACCGGCGCCCCGATCTCCGTGCCGGTCGGCGAGGCTGTCCTCGGCCGCATCTTCAACGTCTCCGGCGACCCGGTGGACGAAGCCGGTCCGGTGATCACCGAGAAAAAATATCCCATCCACCGCAGTGCTCCTTTGCTGGTCGAGCAGGACACGCAGGCCCAGATCCTCGAGACCGGCATCAAGGTCATCGACTTGATCTGTCCCTTCACCAAGGGCGGCAAGAGCGGCGCGTTCGGCGGCGCCGGCGTCGGTAAAACCGTCGTCATCATGGAGCTGATCAACAACATCGCCAAAGGCCATGGCGGTTACTCCGTCTTCGCCGGGGTGGGTGAGCGTACGCGCGAAGGCAATGACCTTTTCAACGAAATGTGCGAGGCGGGCATCATCGACAAGAAGGACATGTCCAAGTCGAAGGTCGCGCTGGTTTACGGCCAGATGAACGAGCCTCCGGGCGCGCGTCTCCGCGTCGCGCTCACCGCGCTGGCCATGGCCGAATATTTCCGCGACGAGAAAAACCAGGACGTGTTGCTCTTCATCGACAACATCTTCCGTTTCTCGCAAGCCGGCTCCGAAGTGTCCGCGCTGCTCGGACGCACGCCGTCCGCCGTGGGCTACCAGCCGACGCTCGCCGCCGAGATGGGCAACCTGCAGGAGCGCATCACCTCGACGAAGAAAGGTTCGATCACTTCGCTGCAGGCCGTGTATGTGCCGGCGGACGACTTGACCGACCCGGCCCCGGCCACCACCTTCGCGCACTTGGATTCGACCATCGTGCTCGAGCGTTCCATCGCCGAGCTGGGCATTTATCCCGCGGTCGATCCGTTGGCTTCCACCTCCAAGGCGCTCGCCCCCGAGATCGTGGGCAAGGAACACTACGAAGTGGCCCGCGGCGTGCAGCGCGTGCTGCAGCGTTACAAGGACTTGCAGGACATCATCGCCATTCTCGGCATGGATGAACTCAGCCCGGAAGACAAACAAACCGTCTACCGCGCCCGTAAAATCCAGCGTTTCCTCAGCCAGCCGTTCCACGTGGCGGAGATCTTCACCGGCACGAAAGGCGAATACGTCAAAACGGAAGACACCGTCCGCGGCTTCAAGGAAATCCTCGAAGGCAAATATGACGACGTGCCCGAGCAGAACTTCTACATGAAGGGCAGCCTCGACACCGTCTCGCGCTAAACGTGGCCGCCAAGCTCCATTTCGAAATCGTCTCCCCCGCCGGCGTCGCCCGCTCCGGCGAGGTCGACATGGTCGTGCTGCCCACCACGTCCGGCGAAATCGGCGTCTTGCCGAACCACGAGCCGGTCATGACCATGCTCGAGCCCGGCGAGTTGGCCGTGGTCCACGAAGGCAAGACGACCTACGCGGCCATCGGCGAAGGCTTCGCCCAGATCACGCCCGGCCGGCTTTCCATCCTGACCGATATGGTGGCCGGCGAAGGCGAGATCGACGAAGACGCCGTGGCCAAAGCGATCGAACGCGCCCAGACGGCCCTGGCCAACAGCGCGAACATGAGCGACGAAGAAGCCACCGCGATGGAAGCCGGCTTGAAGCGCAATCTCGCCATGCTCGGCGTCAAACGCCGCCGCCGCTCGTCCTGACTTTTTTGAACAGAAGGAAACGAAGGTAACGAAGGGGGCAGGGGCCCGATCGTTTCTCTGACGAAGGCGCGGAGATCACGGGCTCGGGGGCGCGGGAGTGTTACCTTACAGCTGCCCGATACTTTCTTTGTGTCTCCGTGAGACTTCACTTCCCCGATGCGTTTCAGGGTCGGCGCTTGGCGGGCAGCAGGCGACCTGTGGGTGACTTTCATGCGACTGATATGAGCACTGTGCTGCTCCTAATGTCCACCCATGCTGAGGACCACCCTTTTTCACCTTCGTTGGCTTCTGTTAAACCTTCGTCTCATGAAGGCCGCCCTTTGCCTGATCTTTTGTCTTACCGCTTCGCTTGGCCATGCCACCGAGGTCCAGCAACACGGACTGAGCCTCGAGCACTGGGTGGCCGACACGTTTTTCGGCGGACATCGTCTGTCCGGTCCAACCGACAAGTGGGACATTCCGGCCTCGGCAAATACGAATCACGGCCGCATTCCGGTCAACCCGAAGGCCACGCAATACGGCGAACCGGTGCTTCTTGGTGACGCGTTGCGGCAATACGACATCAACGAGCCCTTTCTGCTCATCGTCGGATTCTGGGAGCAGGACGGGCGCGACAAAAAATTCGTCCAATCCCTTGTCGCGCGCATCGAACCGGAGCAATGGCTCAAACTCTGGGCGCCGGTCGCCCGCAAGGACCTTGAAGCGATGGACAAATTGGTCAAAGACACGAGCCGTCCGATCGACGAGGTGCGTCGTGAAGTGCTGCGGCGGAAAAAGCAGCCCCCGTTTGCGGAGGCGGTCATCCAGCTCAACCCGAAGATCGACCGATCCCAACGCCGTTTGCAGTGCAGTATTTCTTACCTGCGGCTGTTCGTGAACCTCGCTCCCGGCCGCAGCCGCAAAGCCCAACCCTTCGCCGAAATCCTCGGCCGCCGCATCCCCCCGGTCCGCGCATCTTGGCCGCGGAACCGGTCCTGATCGTCGCCGTCAGGGCACGCGCAGGCGTCCGCTGAGGGGAAAGCCCGACCGGCGCGCCCGCCAGACCATGAGCCGACGCTGGAGTACGAAAATAGCCATGGTGGCCGCCACCACGGCGACCGTCGAAGAGAACATGGCGAGAAGGAGTATGGTCAGCTTCCCGGGCAAATGAGGCGGCGCCTCGGTCACGGTGAGCAACACGCCCAGTCCGGCGCCGATGGCAACGGCCAGTTGGCAGGTTTTTCTGCGGATGCGGAGGTAAGGGGCCATGGCATCGCCGAAGCGGAAGGCCATGAACCCGAAGAAAGCCCCGGCCAGCCCGCCAACCGCGATGGTGTAGCCGATGAGATACCTGCTGAAGTGCTCGCTTTTCATCCGCGCTTTCCAGCCCGAGAACCGGGACAGGGTGGATTCCACGTGGCGGTCGATGAAGGGGCGCCCGGCCACCTCGTCCACGGCCCGCGCTTCGGCCGCGTCGCGCGTCTGGGCCACGGCGGCGGACGGGAGGAAGCACAGGGCCATGGCCAGCGCGGCTGCCGCCCGCGAGGCGGTCTTGAGGAGTGGTGGCAGTTGCAGCATGGATTCAGTTCCGCGGACTAGTTTCGACTTGCTGGCGCAATTTGGCAAATGCGCCTGCCGCGAGGACGCCTTTCCAGTGGAGGCAGGGGTGGATGACGGCTTCGCGTCCGAGGAGCGAACCGGGGCTGAGCACGGCATTGCAGCCGACCTCGGCACGGTCGCCGATGACCGCGCCGAATTTTCTCAGTCCGGTGGGGACAGGCGCCTCGGGGCCGCGGACGATGATTTCGCCTTTGTCGAGGCGGACATTGGAAAGAATGACGCCGGCGCCGAGGTGGGCTTGGTGGCCGAGGATGGAGTCGCCGACGTAATTGAAGTGGGGGACCTGCGCGCCGTCGAAGACGATGCAGTTTTTGAATTCGCAGGAATTTCCAAGGACGGCGTCGTTGCCGACAATGACATTTTCCCGGATGTAGCAACCGGCCCGGATCTGGCAGCGGTCGCCGATCCAGGCGGGGCCTTTGATCATGGCGCCCTGTTCGATGGTGGTGCCGTGGCCGATGTAGACCGCGTTGCTGATGAACGGGCGCCCGATCTGTTTGCCGTGGATGGCGGGCTTGAGACGGAATTGGAGGTAGGACGCGATGAGGGGCAGGGCTTCCCAGACGTTCGTGACCTTCTCGAAGAGCGACCGGTGGTCGGTATGCTCAAGGTCGAGGTAATCTGCGGGGGCGTAGGTCATGGGAGAAGCGACGAGTGGCGTGTGGCGAGTGACAAGTTGACTGATCGTGTTGCTTCCTCTCTCAACCCTCAACTCTAAACCCTCAACTCCCCTCATCCTCCAATGCGGGTCAGTTTGGTGCCTTCTTTGGTATCTTTGACCACCCAGCCGTGCTTGAGCAACTCATCGCGCAGGGTGTCGCTCTTGGCCCAATCCTTGGCTGCGCGGGCGGCGGTGCGTTCCTCGAGAAGCACGGCGACTTCCGGAGGAACGGCGGTGGCTTCGGGTTCGAGGCGGAGGACGGAGTTGATCCGCGTCCAGTAGTCGAGCAAGCCGCGGGCCTGCTCGGGGGAGATGCCTCCTTGGTCCATGGCGCGGTTGGTGTCGCGGACCAGATCGAAGAGGGCGCCAAGGGCGGCGGAGATGTTGAGGTCGTCATCGAGGGCGGCGGCGAATCTGTCCCCGGCGGCGGCCGGGTGCGCTTCGCCCGTTTTCGCCGTGGCGGCCAGTGTGGAGAGGCGTTGCTGCCATTCGTCGAGGCGTTGCAGCGCGCTGCGCGCCCCGGCCAGGCCGTCGAAGGTGAAGTTGAGCGGGAGACGGTAGTGGGCGGAGAGCAGGACGTAGCGGACTTCGCGTCCGGTCCAGCCTTTGTCCAAAAGGTCGCGCAGCGTGTAGAAGTTGCCGAACGACTTGGCCATTTTGCGTCCGTCGACCATGAGATGCGCGCAGTGCATCCACAGATTGACGAACTTTTGCCCGGTGCAGCATTCGGTCTGGGCGATTTCCGCTTCGTGGTGGGGGAAGATATTATCCACGCCGCCGCAATGGATATCGAGACGGTCGCCGAGGAGACCGGCGGCCATGGCGCTGCATTCGATGTGCCAACCCGGACGGCCGGGACCCCACGGGCTGTCCCACTTGACGTCGCCGTCGTCGGCGTCGTGCGCTTTCCAGAGGGCAAAGTCGCCGATGCTTTCCTTTTCGTATTCGTCGGAACGGACCCGTCCGGACGGGCGGAGTTCCTCGAGGTTGAGGTGGGCGAGTTGTCCGTAGTTTGGAAAACTGGCAATGCGGAAATAGACCGACTTGTCCTCGGCCTGGTAGGCGTGGCCGGCGGCGACGAGTTTCGCGATCATGGCGATCATGCGCGCGATGTGCTCGGGGTCGGTGGCCGAGGGAAAACGGCCGGCGGGTTTGATGCGGAGGGCTTCGAGGTCCTGGAAGAAAGCTTCTTTGAAGGGCTTGGTGAAATCGGCGAGGGGAACACCTTTCTCGCGGGCCCCGCGGATCGTCTTGTCGTCCACATCGGTCAGATTCATCACGCGGTCGACTTCGAATCCGCGGTATTCGAGGTGGCGCTGGAGGAGATCCTCGAAGAGGTAAGCGCGGAAGTTGCCGATGTGGGCGTGGTTGTAGACGGTGGGCCCGCAGGTGTAGAGCTTGACCGCCTTGCCCTCCGGATCGAGCGGGGTGAAGGGCTCGAGGGTTCGGGTCAGGGTGTTGTGGAAGTGGATCATCGGAGAACGACCGGCGGCGGGGACGCCGCCGCTACAGGAAATGTTCATGATGGCAATTCGACGGAGGCCACGGCCATGGCGGCGATGCCCTCGCCCCGGCCGATCGATCCCAAGCCTTCGTTGGTCGTGGCTTTGACCGCGACTCGGGCGGGAGGGAGGCCGAGGGCGGCGGCAATGCGTTCACGCATGGGGAAAACGTGCGGGGAGATTTTGGGCGCCTCGGCGATGACGGTGGCGTCGATGCTGTTGATGCGCGCGCCGCGGGAGCGGGCTAGGTGGGCCGCTTTTTCGAGGATCTCGAGGCTGCTGATGCCGCGGATGCCCGGGTCGGTGTTGGGGAAATGATGGCCGATGTCCTGCTCGCCGATGGCACCGAGGACGGCATCGGCGATGGCGTGGCTGAGCACATCGGCATCGGAGTGCCCGTCCAATCCCAGGTCGTGCGGGATTTCCACGCCGCCGAGGACGAGCGGGCGTCCCGCGATGAAACGGTGGATATCGTAGCCGAGGCCGGTGGTGGTCATGAGGAAAGTTTTCAGTGTTCAGTCTTTGGTCAGTTGGGGACCAGAGAGGCGAAATCGGCTTTGCCGCTGGTGGCGGTGATGCGGAATTTGTTCGGGTTGTCGGCGTGTGGTTGCAGGTCGATGAGGCCGCCGGCGGCGGGGACGAGGAGGAGTCCGGCGGCGATGTCCCACAAACTGATGGTGCCTTCGATGTAGGCGTCGAGGCGACCGGTGGCGACATAAGCGATGTCGAGCGCGGCGCTCCCGAGCATGCGCATCTTTTTCACCTGGCGGATGGCGTGGTTGAAAGCAGGCAGGGTGCTGTTGATCGTGTCGACTGTTTTGGAGACGCCCATCGAGATGATGCATTCCTGCAGTTCGGTGCGGGTGCTGACTTTGATTTCGTGGCCGTTGAGCAAGGCCGGTCCGCCGGCTTCCACTGTCCAGGTTTCGTCGCGCATCGGATCATGGACCACGCCGGCGAGGAGTTCGTTGTTGCGGCGGACGGCGATGGTCGTGGCGAAATGGGGGATGCCATAGAAGTAGTTCACGGTGCCGTCCAACGGGTCGATAATCCACTCGCAATCCCCTGTGCCCCCTCTGATGCCCTCCTCGCCGAGGATGGCGTGGTCCGGGTGCCGCGCCAGGATGTGGTCCTCGATGAGGCGTTGGGTGCGGCGGTCGAGTTCGAGTTTGATGTCGTGCGGTTGCATGGCATCGACCTCGAGGGGTTTTTCGAAATTGTCGCGCAGAACTTTGCCGGCGAGGAGCGCGGCATCGACGGCCGTGGTGAGAAATTCGGACATGTGTCGCGTTGTGTTAGCAGATGAGGCCCGCGCGGCGGACAAAAAAATCGGGAGGGGATCGAAATCCCCTCCCGTGCAACTTCGTTGAAACCACTAAGGTTTAGCGACGGCGTTTTTTAGCGGCTTTTTTCTTAGCAGTTTTTTTAGCGGCCTTTTTCTTGGCGGGCTTGCGCTTCGCGACTTTTTTCTTGGCGGCTTTCTTTTTAGCGGGCATCCAAAATCCCCCCTTTCAATCCGCAGTGGCGGTTTTGGAGTGTGCTTAATTTGCAACTCACGAGTGTGTTCGTAGAACCGTATGGCATGATCGTCAACGGTTTTTTTGAAATTATTTCAAAAATTTTCCGCGCATGTTCCGCGCCGACCACGCACGCGTGACGCGTTTGCGCGTGAAAAATTCAGCGCGCGTCGAGCAATGCGGCGACTTCAGCGGCGATTTTTTCCACCGGCCACAACCGCCCGGCGCCTTCGTATCCGCAGGCGAGCAGACCTTCGTCGGGCCCGATGATGACCGCGCCGCGGGCGCGCAACACGTCGGTGTTTTGCACGGTGGCGGGATGCGACCACATTTTGCCGTTCATGGCGGGGGCGATGACGAGCGGCGCGCGCGTGGCCAGTGCCACGCAAGTGAGAGCGTCGTCGGCCAGACCGCAGGCCAGGCGCGCGAGCGCGGCGGCGGAAGCGGGCGCGATGAGCAGCAGATCGGCGCGATCGGCCAGTTCGATGTGGCCGGGACACCAGCCGTGCTGCTCGTCGAAGACATCGGTCATGACCGGGTTTTTGCTCAAAGTCTGCAGGGTCAGCGGGGTGACGAAGCGTTGCGCGGACGCGGTGAGGATGACGCGCACGGCATGGCCTTGCTTGACCAGCAGGCTGGCCAGGTCCGCCGCTTTGTAAGCGGCGATGGATCCGGTCACGCCGAGGACGACGGTTTTCCTGGTCTCCATGTCAGGACTCCAGCGAGATGATGCGGCGGCTGAGGTAGCGCTCGGCGCGGGTGATGGCGCGGAATTTGGTGAGGTCCTCCTCCATCGAGCCGCTGATGATGGTGTAGCGGTATTCGCGCCAGCACTTCATCTCGGCGGCGGCATTGGCCAGGCGGAATTCGATTTGCTCCGGGGTTTCGGTGCCGCGTTTCTGCAGGCGGTGGTGGAGTTCCTCCAAGCTCGGCGGCATGATGAAGATGTCGACCAGGGAATCGCGGATGAAGGGGTCGGTGCTTTTACGGATGGTGGCCGCGCCTTGCACGTCGATATCGACCAGCACGTCGATGCCTTCGCGCAGGTGGTCCACGATGGTCTGCCGTATGGTGCCGTAGTAGTGATCGTGCACGCGCGCGTATTCGAGGAAGTCGCCGGCGGCGATGCGGCGCTCGAAGTCCGTGGCATCCATGAAATGGTAATCCTCGCCGTCGATTTCCCCGGCGCGCGGCGCGCGGGTCGTGCAGGAGACGGCATACACGGTGTCGGGCGTCTGCCGCAGCGAGCTGCAGATGGTCGATTTGCCCGCGCCGGACGGCGCGGAAATAACAAAGAGGATGCCGAGGCGTTTCAACGGAAGAGTCGAGGGTTGAGGGTTGAGGGTTGAGCGAAGTGGAAAATCATCTACTCCACATTCTGCACCTGCTCGCGGAGACGCTCCAGTTCCGTTTTGGCCGTGACGACGTGGCGTGTAACATCGGCCGAGTTGGCCTTGGATCCGATGGTGTTGCACTCCCGGAACATCTCTTGGGCGAGGAAATCAAGGGCGCGGCCGTTGGCTTCCCCCGCGCCGAGCCCGGCTCGGAATTGGCCGATATGGCTCTCGAGCCGGCTCAATTCTTCGGTGATATCGGAACGGTCGGCGAAAAGGGCGAGTTCGCGGGCCATTCGCTCATCATCGGCGGCGAAGTCCGGGTCGAGCGAGGCCAGGCGGGTTCTCATGGCCTCGCGGTGCCGGCCGGTGACGGTAGGGGCGATTTTGCGGATGGCCCCGACCGACTTGGCGAAGCGTCCGAGCAGGCGGGCCAGTTCGCGAGCCAGGTGGGAGCCTTCCTTGGCGCGCATCGTTTCGACGGCCTGTACGGCGGCGCGGGCGGCGCGGGCCAAGGCGGTGACATCGGGGGCGGCGGTGCCCGATGATTCGCGGGCTGTCGCGGTGTAAAGACGCACGAGATCGGAGAGAGCGGGCTGGCCGGGAATTTTCAGGCTGCGCTGCACGGCGAGCAGGTCGCGGTGCAGACGGCGAAAAAGCGCGGCATCGAGCAGGGGGCGGGTGTCCGAGCCGGAGGCGACCGAGGCGGTGACCGTGGCGCGCCCGCGGGCCACAGCGGGCGCGACGATTTCGCGCAGGAGATTTTCGCAAGGTGCGAGTTCGCGCGGCAGGTTGAAGACCAATTCGGCGTTGCGGCGGTTGACCGTGCCGATCTCCACCGAGTAGCGCGTGCCGCGGCTGACGCATTCGCCGCGGCCGAAGCCGGTCATGCTTTTCATGGAGCAGCATGACAGCGGGTGGCGACCGGTGTGTCGAGTCTGCGGCGATTTGGGCGTTGCCGCGCGGTTGGTGTCTCCCGTAGTTTGCAAGCCAGACATGGTTACTTCCGACCCCTTCATGCAGGCCGCCATCGAGGAAGCGCGCCTGGGGCGCTCCGAAGGCGGGATTCCCATCGGCTCCGTGCTGGTGCTGGACGGAAAAATCATCGGTCGCGGCCACAACCGCCGCGTCCAGAACGGCAGCGTCATCCATCATGCCGAGATGAATTGCCTGGAGAATGCCGGGCGCCTGCCCGCTTCGGTCTACCGCCGGTGCACCATCTATTCGACCCTTTCCCCCTGCCCGATGTGCAGCGGCGCCATCCTCCTTTACGGGATCCCGAAGGTGGTGATCGGGGAGAACAAAACCTTCCAAGGGCCCGAGGACTACGTGCGCTCGCAGGCCGTCGATGTCGAGGTCCGGCAGGATCCCGATTGCATCCATCTGATGGAGGAGTTCATCGCGGCGGAGCCGGTGCTTTGGAACGAAGACATCGGAGAGTGATGGAGGGAAGTGACGAGTGAAGAGTGACGAGTGGCGAGTTTGCGCGGCGGTCGTTGCCTCCTTTTTTCTCCCCGCATGCGAACCGGCCGATGCTCCGCCCAAGACGGGCAGTGTGATTTTTTACCATATCGACGGGACGGGGATCGCCCACTGGCAGATGGCCCGCATGTTGCTCGCGGGGCCCGATGGCGACATCAACTGGGACCGCTTGCCGCACGTGGCGGTTTATCGCGGGCATGCGGAGGATGTTTTGACGCCTTCCTCGAACGCGGGGGCGACGATGCATGCTTACGGGGCGAAGGCGCCGCACCGCGCTTTCGGGACGGATGCGGAAGGCCTGCCGCCTTTGTCCCCCTCGGGTCAGCGCCGGAGCATCATGCACGAAGCGCGGGCGCGGGGGCTGGCCACCGGTCTGATCAACAGCGGCCATGCGGCGGAACCCGGCACGGCCGTCTTCGCCGCCAGCGCCGCGGCGCGGGGCGATGTGGAGGATATCATATCCCGCCTGGTCGGCTCGGGCGTCGAGGTGATGCTCGGCGGCGGGGAGATCGATTTTTTGCCGGAAGGAATGATGGGACGCCACGGGCGCGCGGGGCGCCGGACGGACGGGCGTAACCTGGTTGCGGAAGCGGAAGCCGCGGGTTACCGCGTGGTCTTCACGCGGGAGGAGTTGGCCGCATTGCCGGATGAGACCGCCAGGGTGCTGGGGATCTTCGCGGCCGAAGACACCTACAATGACGAACCCGAGGAAGCGCTGGCGGGGAAAAATCTGGAACCTTATGACCCGGCGGCGCCGACGCTGGCGGAAATGACGGCGGCGGCGTTGCGTTTTCTGGGCGGGCGGCAGTTTCTTCTCGTGGTCGAAGAGGAGGGCACGGACAACTTCGGCAATTGCAACAACGCGACGGGAACGATGGAAGCGTTGCGGCGGGCCGACGAGGGCCTGGGAGTCGTGCTGGATTTCGTGGAGTCGCACCCCGATACGCTTTTGCTCTACGCCTCGGACAGCAGTGGTGGGAATCCGGATGTGATCGGCTTGCGCGGGGCACGCTTCGAGGAGGAGATGCTGCGGACCGGGCGGGACATCAACGGTGCGCCGGTCGACGGGGCGGAACAGACGCCGGAGGGCGGGGTGGCCCGGCCTTTCACCAGCGCACCGGACCGGGCCGGGCGGAGGCATGACTTTGTGGTGGGGTGGGGCTCGATGCTGGATACGAGCGGGGGGATCGTGGCGCGCGCGGCGGGCCTGAATGCGGAGAAGGTGCAGGGATCTTTCGACAACACGGTGGTTTACCCGTTGTTTTACGAGACGCTGTTCGGGGAAAAGCCGTGACGGATTTCGCGGAAGTGGTTTGCCCCACGTGCCACGAGACCTTCGCGGTGCCGGCTCCGGATGTCGCGGAGGTTCCCTGCGAGTGGGATTACGATTGCGAGGTTTGCTGCGCGCCGATGAGGATTGTGTTCAGCGGGGATGAGGATGGCATCACCGCCGAGGCGCGCGGGTTGGGGGAATAAAAAACCCGCGGCATGGGCCGCGGGTTTGGTGAAAGCCTGAGTTGCCGCGTCAGGCGACGTGCTGCTTTTTGTTCTGGCAGGACGAGTTGATCGGGACTTCGACGGGGGCCTCGCTGCGTCGCACGAGATCGTTGGCCACCAGCCAATTCTCCAGTTCCTCGCCGCTGATGTCGGGAAGCATATGTCCACCGACAACGATGCAGGGGGACAACTTTTGTCCGCTGCGCTGTTCCATCTCGGCGCGGAACTCCGGGTTTTTGAGGATGTCCTTCTCCACGTAGGGAAGGTCGTATTTGGCCAGGATGGCGCGGACGCCATTGCTCCAGCCGCAGGATGTCTTGAGGTAAGCGGTGATTTCCATGGTTTGAAAATGCGCGGGCGGCGCCGGTTGTCAACGCCGCCCGCGCGGTGAGGGTTATTTCTTTTTGCCTTCGCCCGGGCGGTATTCCTCGAGTTCGGCGGCTTCGAAGGCCTTGGCCAGCCCGACCATTTCCTCGCCGGAGCGCAAAGTGCTCTCCATGGCTTCGGACTCCTTGCGGAGGGCTTCTTCGCTGTAGTTGGCGGCCTTGATGGAAAGACCGATGCGGCGTTCGACTTTGTCCACCTTGATGACGCGGGCTTCCACGTCGTCGCCGACTTTGATGACGTCTTTGACCTTGGCCACGTGTTCCTCGCTGAGTTGCGAGATATGGACGAGGCCGTCGATGTCGTGCTCGAGGGCGACGAAGGCGCCGAAGTTGGCGAGCTTGGTGACCTTGCCTTTGACCAGATCGCCGATTTTGTGGAGGCGGTCGATTTCCTTCCACGGGTCCTCGTCGAGTTGTTTGACGCCGAGGGCGATGCGTTGGTTGGCTTTGTCGATGTCGATGACCACCGCCTCGATTTCGTCGCCCTTCTTGAGGATTTCGCTCGGGTGGTTGATTTTGCGGGTCCAGCTGAGATCGGAGACGTGGACCATGCCGTCGATGCCTTCCTCGAGTTCGACGAAGGCGCCGTAGGCGGTCATGTTGCGCACGGTGCCCTTGACCTGCTTGCCGATGATGTAACGCTGTTCGATTTCATCCCACGGGTTGGGTTCGAGTTGGCGGACACCGAGGGAGATCTTTTGCTCTTCCTTGTTGACGCCGAGCACGACGGCCTCGACTTCCTGGCCGGCGGCCAAGACGTCGGACGGACGCGTGATGCGTTTGGTCCAGGACAACTCGGAGACGTGGATGAGGCCCTCCACACCGGGTTCGATTTCGACGAACGCGCCGTAAGGGACGAGGTTGGTGATTTTGCCTTTGACCTTGGTGCCGGTGGGGAAGCGCAGTTCGATCTTGTCCCACGGGTTGTCGGTGGTCTGTTTGAGGCCGAGGGAGACGCGCTCCTTGTCCTTGTTGATCTCGAGGACCTGCAGCTGGATTTCCTGGCCGACTTTGAGGAGTTCGCTCGGATGGGTGAGGCGGCCCCATGTCATGTCGGTGATGTGGAGGAGTCCGTCCATGCCGCCGAGATCGATGAAGGCACCGAAATCCGTGAGGTTTTTGACCGAGCCGGTGACGATCGAGCCGACCTGGGTGTTGGCCATGAATTCCTGGCGTTTCTCGCTGCGTTCCTGCTCGATGAGTTCGCGGCGGCTGAGGACGACATTGCGGCGGTCGTCGTTGAGTTTGACGATTTTGAAATCGTAGGTATTGCCGACGAACTGGTTGAGGTCCTTCGGCGGGATGATGTCGATCTGCGAGGAGGGCAGGAAGGCTTCGACGCCGATGTTGACCAGGAGTCCGCCTTTGACCACGGCTTTGACCCGGCCCTTGATGATGCCTTCTTTTTCGAAGACACCGCTGATTTTGTCCCAGTTCTGACGGTAGGCGGCTTTCTCCTTGGAGAGAATGACCATGCCTTCGTCGTTTTCGAGCCGGACGAGCAGGACTTCGACCTCGTCGCCGACGGAGATTTCGGACGGATCGTCGAATTCGGCCGCGGGGATGGTGCCTTCGGATTTGTAGCCGATGTCGACGAGAAATTCGCGGGGGCGGACTTCCAGGATGCGGCCTTTGACGATGCTGCCTTCTTTGAATTGTTTGGTCGCCTTGGCGATCAGTTCTTGGACTTGCGTCATGATGATGGGCCCGCACCGATGGCGCGGGAGCTTGTTTTTTGGATACCTCGGTTCCGGTTTTGGTTGCCGCTCCGGGGTCGGTGGTCCCTGACGGGGCCGATCGGAGCGGTCGGGGAGAATTTCCTAAGCGGCGGCGGAAGGCAAGCCCGGATTGATGCCGTCGAAGCTGTAACTGAAGAGCGCGATGTCCTTCGCGTAGGCTTGCCCGACCAGATCGCGGGTTTCGTCCGTGTAAAAGGCACGGTAATCCCGGCGGGATGAGCCGGCCTTGGCCGGCGGCAGCGCGGCAGGAATGCCGATGCGGCGGCAGACCTCCGCGAAGTCCTCCTCCAGCCTTTCGAAGTATCCGATGAAATCCACGATGAGCCGTCCGTCCTCTCCGAGAACGTAGTCCGCCTGGTGGCGCATGCCCCCCTTTTTGCCGGTGCGGGCCAATTCCCAGCGGAGGTAGGCGTCGAATCCCCCGAGCTCGTTCACTTCGCGACTGCGGCCGTGTTCGGTCTTGCGCAGCAGGTAAGCATGGCGCGAAACGAGGCGGTCCCACGGATTGCGTACAAAGGCGAATTTGCAGAGACCGGCGTAGACCGTCGGCGGCAGGCAGCGACGCACTTTTTCCGCGGGCGCGTGCTCGGAGAACTCGAGCTGGCGGTAAAGCCCGCCGGTGCGGTTGAGCGGTCCGAGCAGGCCGCCCAGGCGGCGCAGCTTGCTCCGTCCGGTCACCTTCATGAACGGACGCAGGGCGTGCTGAATGTTGGATCCCGCCGCCTTGTCGATATGCACGAACATGAACGGCGGATCGTGGGAAACGAGCATGGCGCGGAGTGTGCGGCGCGGTCGGGCCGCGGGCAAGCGCGCGGAGCTGGATGCGACGGGGCCGCGGTGTCATGCTCGCGTCATGGAACGTGTCCGCGCCGCGCGCTACGCCTTGACCGGGCCGCCGCCGGACGTGGTCGCCTGCGGCGAAATCCTCCTTCCGCCACCGGGGCCGGACGAAGTGCGGGTGCGCATGATCTGCGCGCCGGTCAATCCGGCCGACCTCAACATGCTCGAGGGCAAATACGGCGAAGCCCGGCCATTGCCCGACACCCCGGGAAACGAGGGTCTCGGGGAGGTGACGGCGACCGGCGACGGAGTCGACGCGAGCCTGGTCGGGCGGCGTGTTCTCGTCGGCAGCGAGGCGTGGCGCGCCCGGGGCAACTGGTCCGTCGCGGATCTCATCGTCGTCCCGCCCGGCCTCGATGACCGGCAGGCCTGCATGTTGCGGGTCAACCCGCCGACGGCCTGGATCCTGCTGCACCGGTTTGCCGATTTGGACCGCGGCGCGTGGGTCGCGCAGAACGCGGCGACGTCCGGGGTGGGTCGCGCAGTCATCGAGATAGCGAAGGCTCGGGGGTGGAAGACGTTCAACATGGTCCGCCGACCGGAGGCGGCTGCCGGTCTGCAAGCGCTCGGCGCCGACGTCGTGGCGGTCGATGGCCCGGAGTTCGCGGAACAGTCGCGCGTCTTGCTCTCCGGCGCGCGTCCGCAACTCGGTTTGAATGCCGTGGGCGGCGCATCGGCCACGCGTTTGGCCGCGCTGCTGGCCGACGGGTCCCCGCTGGTCACCTACGGTGCGATGAGCCGCGAGGCGCTCAAGGTTCCCAACGGATTCCTTATTTTTCGCGACCTCGTTTTTCGCGGGTTTTGGCTGACGCGCTGGTGGCGCGGGGCCGCCGCGGCCGAGCGGGCGGAGGTCTATGCCGCCGTCTTCCGTCTGGCCGCCGCGGGCGCCTTCGCGCCGAGGGTGGCGGCGGAATTCCCCCTGGAAGAGGTGAAAGATGCCGTGGCCGCGTCCGGCCTCGACGGCAAGGTGCTTTTGCGCCTTGGCGACTGAAACGTTTCGACATCATCCGCCCGCGGCGCTAACCAATGTCACTTCCGCATGAGCGCCCCGCATCTTGATGTCCGCTACGTCGCCGACTTGGTCCGTCTGCGTTTGACCGACGGGGCAATCGCCGAACTGCAGCCGCAGCTCGACCATGTTTTGTCCTACATCGAACAGCTCAACGAAGTGAACGTGGAGGGCATCGAGCCCACGGCCCATGCTTCGGCGGTTTACAATGTCTTCCGCGCGGATGTCCCCCGCGACGGCTTCACGCAGGAGCAGGCCACGGCCAACGCCCCGCATTCCGGCAGCGGGCTCTTCATTGTGCCCAAGGTGGTCGAGGGTTGATGGACCTCGCGGGACTCACCATTGCCGGGGCGCGCCGCATGATGCAGGCCGGCGAGCTGTCGCCCGTCCAGCTCCTCGACGCGGTCAATGATGCCATCGAAAATACCGACGCGCGCGTCGGCGGATATCTCTCGCGCGATTACGCGCGCGCCCGGGCCGCGGCGGAGAAGTCCGATACCTCGCTGCCGCTCGGCGGGATTCCGATTGCGATCAAGGACGTGATCAATGTCGAAGGCGAGCCTTGCACGTGTGCATCGCAGATCTTGCAGGGCTACACCGCACCCTACGATGCCACGGTCATCACCAAGCTGAGGGCGGCCGGGGCGATTCCTTTCGGACGGACGAACATGGACGAGTTCGCCATGGGATCGTCGACCGAGAATTCCTCCATCCAGCTCACCCGCAACCCGCACGACCCCGAGCGCATCCCCGGCGGATCGAGCGGCGGATCGGCGGCCGTGGTGGGTGCGAACGAGGCGCTGGCTTCTCTCGGGTCGGACACGGGCGGCTCCATCCGCCAGCCCGCCGCCCTCTGCGGCTGCGTCGGGCTCAAGCCGAGTTACGGACGCGTCTCGCGCTACGGTCTGGTCGCCTTCGCTTCCTCGCTCGACCAGATCGGACCCTTCACGCACACGGTGGAGGATGCCGCGCTCGTGCTGCAGGCCATCGCGGGGCACGACCCGTTGGACTCGACGTCGCTCGACGTGCCGGTGCCGGATTATTCGGCCCGGCTCAACGATGGTGTCGCCGGTATGAAGCTCGGTGTGCCCAAGGAATATTTCGTCGAGGGCATGGACCCGCAGGTCGAGGCGCGTGTGCGCGAAGCGATCGAGGTCTACCGCGCACTCGGCGCCGAGATCGTCGAAGTGTCCCTGCCGCACACCAAATACGCGGTGGCCGACTACTACATCATCGCCACGGCGGAGGCCTCGGCCAATCTCGCCCGCTTCGACGGGGTCCGCTACGGCAAGCGCGCCGAGGCCCCGCGTGATCTGGCCGACCATTACGGACGCACCCGCGGCGAGGGGTTCGGCAAGGAAGTGAAGCGTCGCATCATCCTCGGCACCTACGTGCTGAGCAGCGGCTACTACGATGCCTACTACCTGCGCGCGCAGAAGGTGCGCACGTTGATCCGCCGCGATTTCGAGGAGGCTTTCGAAAAAGTCGACGGTCTCCTCTCCCCGACCTCGCCGGTCCCGGCCTTCAAAATCGGCGAGCGCATGGCCGATCCGCTGCAGATGTATCTGTCGGATATCTTCACCATCGCGGCCAACCTCGCCGGCATCTGCGGGATCAGCATTCCTTGCGGCATGGCGCAGACGGGCGGCAAAGCGTTGCCGGTCGGCCTGCAGATCATGGCCCCGGCCTTCGAAGAGGCTCGCCTGCTGCGCATCGCGCGCGCTTACGAGCAGACGCAGCAGCGGGGCTGAACCTGCCGCGCTGCCTGCGCCGGCTCAGGGTACCAGCTGCTCGATCTTCCCGAGGACTTCGGTGGGCGGTTGCCACTCGTTGCCGGGCTGGGCCGTGACGGCATTGCCCTCGTTGTCGATGAGCACAAGGTAGGGGATGCCGGAGGAGCTGAATTTTCCGAAGGTCTCGGCCTGGGCGCGGTCGAACTTCACCACGGGCCAAGGCATGCCGGCTTCCTTGATGTATTCCTCCATGGCGGCCTGGTCGCGGTCGCCGCTGACGAAAACCAGCTCGAAATCCGGGTGCTTCGCTTTGAATTCCTTGTACCATTCCACCAGTTTCGGAGTGAACATCCGGCAAGGCGGGCACCAGTGGGCGGAAAAATAGAGCGCGGTGTATTTCGGAGAGCCTTCGACGGCGGGTCCGGTCAGATCGTTTTTGATTTCGTCGAAAAATCCGGCGTGGCTCAAGGTCGGAAGGAAGGACAGGGCGAGGATGACGGCCAAAACGCGGGTGGTTTGCATAGTTGAGGTAATTTGCCTTCTTTTTCCGCTTTTGGCAACCGGCAGTTGCCCGCCTTTTTTGCCGGTTGTTTTTCGCCGGGACGGCGTCATATTCCCGCCCATGAGGCTGATTTTGGCCATGGGGCTTCTTGCGGCTTCGACCGCGTGGTCAGGGCCTATCGTCCGCGAGGCCGGGGCGATTTATCTTTCGGACTTCGACCTGGAACC
Organism: Chthoniobacter flavus; assembly: GCA_945878135.1. Taxonomy (GTDB): domain Bacteria; phylum Verrucomicrobiota; class Verrucomicrobiia; order Chthoniobacterales; family JACTMZ01; genus JACTMZ01. The sequence goes on from CAMDUL010000031.1 coordinate 17,867, forward strand.
CTTGAAGCTCGCTCTGCGCGAGCCGGCGCCCTGTTACTTCGAAATGAGCGCCAAGCGCTACGCCGGAACCCTGCGCTTCCCGCAGGCGGTCAAACTCGACGCGGTGGCGCCCAACGGCATGCTGCGCGTGCGCGGCAATGCCAAGCAGGGCGGTGTCGCGGCGTGGGTCGATCCCGCCTACCTCGAACCGTTGCCGCCGGACTTCGTGGCCAACCTGCAGCGGGCCGAGGAACGCCGCCGGGAAGTGGAAGCGCTCATCGCCCGCAACGAGGTGGCCATCGGGATGACGCCCGACGAGGTGGCGCGCAGCCTGGGCAAGCCGCAGAAGCGCTCCAGCCGCACTTCGCGCGACGGATCGAGCCAGGTGTTCGAATACATCCGCTACAAACTCATCCCGCAGACCGTCTATTCGCCGTCCTACGTCGAGTCGATCACCGGCGTCCGTCCCGACCCCCGCGCCCGCCTCGAAACGGTGGTGGTGCGCGGCGGCTACGGCTACAACGCCTCGACCGTCTACGTGAAAGTCCCCGTGGGCACGATCACGGTCACTTTCGCGGAGGGCATCGTCGAATCGATCGAGGAATCCGAGGGAACTCTGGTCGGGGCCGATGCTTCCATCGTCGTCCCCCCGGTCAACCTCGTTTGGTAAGGACGCGTTCCGGGCTTTACAAATCCGGCCCGCGGGAGCATTCCACGGGCATGGACGCAGCGTCCGAATTCCTCCAAGGCCGCTACGAGGTGCGACGGGCGGACGGTTCCGAGTTCGGTCCGGTCAGCGCCTGGACGCTGGCCGAATGGCGGGAGAGCAAGCGCGTTTTCGACACCGACCAAATCCGCCGCACCAATGGCGAGACCGACCGCGAATGGGTTCCGTTGCGCGATTCCGCGTTCCTGCGCAACCTGCCCGACGAGCCGCTCGGCTGGGTCGAGGAGGAGTAGCCGCATTTTCCCCTTGCGGACGTCGCTGCGCGGAAGATCATCGGACTTCTGCCCGCGGGTGTAGTTCAATGGTAGAACGGCAGCTTCCCAAGCTGCATACGAGGGTTCGATTCCCTTCACCCGCTCTCCAAAATCTTGAACGGCCGCGGCGGATGAGCGGTCTTACCAACCACGATGTTTCGCACCCTTGCCTTCTTTCTTTTTCTCACGCCCCTCACGGCTCCGGCCATGGAGATGAATCCGCCGAAAAACGACACTGCGCCGCCGCTCATTCCGCTGCGCGACTTTTTCCGCAATCCCGAAGGAGCCTCGTATCAGGTCAGCCCCGGAGGCGATTACATTTCGTGGCTCGCCCCGTGGGAAAACCGGCTCAACGTCTTCGTGCAACCGTCCGACGGCCGCGGCGAACCGCGGCGCCTGACCGATGCGACCAAGCGCGACATCGCGGGGTATTTCTGGGCGGCCAAGGACCAGATTGTCTACTTGCAGGACGACGGCGGGGACGAAAATTTCCATCTTTATGCGGTCAATGCGGACGGCGCCGGTCGCCGCGACCTCACGCCTTTTCCGGGGGTCCGGGTCGGCGTGGTCGACGACCTGCGGGACGACGAGGACCATCTCCTGGTCAGTATGAACAAGCGCGATGCCCGCGTGTTCGACGTGTTCCGCCTCAATACCCGCAACGGGGAAATGGAACTCGTGGCCGAGAATCCCGGCAGCGTGTCCTCGTGGATCACCGATCACGACGGGCGGGTGCGCGCCGCGGTGCAGACCGACGGGGTGAACACCGAGTTGCTGACCCGGGCCTCGGAAGACGAGCCGTTCAAGAAAGTCCTCAGCACCAACTTCCGCGAAAGCGCCGATCCGCTCTTTTTCACCTACGACAACAAGGATCTTTACGCGTCGTCCAACATCGGTCGCGACAAAGCGGCCATTGTCCGCATCGACCCCGCCACGGGAAAAGAGCTCGAGCTAATCTTCGAGCATCCCGAAGTCGACACCGATCGCTTGCTCGGGTCGGACAAGCGCAAGGTCCTCACCGCCGCCGCGTTCACCCGCGACAAGCAGGAATACCATTTCTTCGACGATTGGCGTCGCGACCTGCAAGCCAAGCTGGAGGAAAAGCTCCCCGGTCAGGAAGTCGTGCTCAGCTCGACCAATCGCGAGGAGGACAAATTTATCGTCCGGACCCACAGTGACCGCTCGCGCGGGGCGTTTTATTTCTACGACAGCAAAACCGACGAACTCCGCAAGCTGGCCGAGGTCTCGCCCTGGCTTGACGCTGAAAAACTGGCGCCGATGGAACCCGTGCGCATTCCCGCGCGCGACGGACTGGAATTGCCCGCTTACCTCACCTTGCCACCCGGCGTGAAGCCGGAAAACCTACCGGCCGTCCTCCTCGTGCACGGCGGGCCGTGGGCCCGCGACGCGTGGGGCTTCGATGGTGCGGCGCAATTCCTGGCCAATCGCGGCTACGCCGTCCTGCAGGTCAACTTCCGCGGTTCCACCGGCTACGGCCGCGAGTTCTGGGAGAAGAGCTTCAAGCAGTGGGGCAAGACGATGCAGGACGACCTGACCGACTCCGCCAAGTGGCTCGTCGAGCGCGGCATTGCCGACCCGGAGCGCATCGCCATCTACGGCGGGAGTTACGGTGGCTACGCGGCGTTGGCCGGCATGGCCTTCACGCCGGATGTCTATGCGGCGGGGATCAGTTTTGTCGGTCCGTCGAACCTCTTCACCCTGCTGGCCAGCATCCCTCCTTACTGGGAGCCCTACCGCCAGATGCAGTATGAAATGATCGGCCATCCGGAGACGGAAAAAGATCTTATCACCGCCGCTTCCCCGCTGTTTTCGGCGGACAAGATCACCGCGCCGCTCCTCATCGCGCAGGGCGCCAATGATCCGCGGGTGAAAAAAGCCGAAAGCGACCAGATAGTCGAAGCGCTTAAAGCCCGCGGCATCGACGTGCCATACATCGTGAAGGACAACGAAGGACACGGTTTCGCCAACGAGGAAAACCGTCTCTACTTTTACCGCGCCGTGGAGCGTTTTCTCGCCAAGCATCTTGGCGGACGCGTCGAGCCGAGCAACGAGGTGGTGGCCGAGTTGGAGCCTCCCGCCCCGGAGTCATGAGTTGCGCCGGGACGTCTGACCTTTCATGAAAATCAGCGAGCAGCTGGTGGTGGTGACCGGCGGGGCGCGGGGGCTCGGCACGGCGATCGTTTTCCTTTCGCTCTGAAGTCGCGCGGTCAGCGGGCAGAACCTGCTGGTGGTCGGCGGACTGGTGAAGAACTGAGGTTGCCCCGCGGCGGCATCCGCCGGACGAAACTCAGCTCAGCGCCCCGAGCACGGCGCGGGCGGGGGAGATGGTGGCAGGAGCGAGGAGATTCTGGCGAACGCGGTGGAATTCTTCCCGCAGGGAAGCGCGGCAGGCCGCGTCCTCGAGGAGGCGGAGGGATTCGGCGGCGAGACGGGATGGCGTGGCGTCGTTTTGGATGAATTCCCGGACGATTTCCTTGCCGGCCAGGAGGTTGGCCATGCCGAGGTGGGGGACTTTGATCACGGCGCGGCCCGCGAGGTAAGTGAGGGGGGAGACTTGGTAAACAAGGGCGTAAGGGAGTCCGCACAAGGTGGCCTCGAGGGTGGCCGTGCCGGAGGCGACAAGGCCGGCGGCGGCGGTTTGCATGAGGTCGCGGGCATTGCGCAGCCCGATCTCGCAGCCGACTCCGGCGTGTGCCGCCATGCCGCGCATCAGTTGCTGCAATTGCTCCGAGGCGGCGGCGGCGGCGAAGACGGTTTGCGGACGGCGGGCGAGGACGATTTTCGCGGCGGCGAGCAGGGTCGGGAAAATCTTGCGCACCTCGCGCTCGCGGCTGCCGGGGAGGAGGGCCAAGAGGTCGGATTGGCGCTGTTCGTCGCCGAGGATTTCCAAGCGTGTCGCCATGGGGTGGCCGACGAAATCGGTGTGGAGTCCGGACTTTTCGTAGAGTTCCTTCTCGAACGGGAAGATGCAGAACATGCGGTCGAGCCAGCGGGCCATGCGCGGGATGCGCGAGCGGTTCCAGGCCCATACCTGCGGGCTGATGTAATAAAGAAGCTTGAGGCCGGGGCGCCGGGGTTGAAGAGCCTTGGCGAGGCGGAGATTGAAGCCGGGATAGTCGACGAAGAGAACGGCGTCGGGATTGACGCGGTCGATGAGATCGAGTGTCGCGCGGAATTTCCGGCGGAAATATCCATAGCGGCGGAGGACGTCCCACAGGCCGACCACGGCGGCGTCGTGGGTCCAGTCTTCGACGTCCGGGGAAAGGGCGCGGAGTTTGGGTCCTCCGAGGCCGGAAATCCGTAGGTCGGGGACAAGGTCGCGCAGGTCGGCAAGAAGCTCGGCCGCGTGGGTGTCGCCGCTGGGTTCGCCGGCTAGGACGAAGAGGTGCATGGGTGGCAGATCATGATGCGCGTTGCGGGGCGCGTTCGGCGATCTGGCGGGTGATGCGGATGGCGAGATCGAGCGCGGCGACGGCTTCTTGTCCGCCGACTTTGGGTTGGGCTCCGGCGCGGGCGCAGTCGATGAAGTGGCGGAGTTCGCGCAGGAGGGGTTCGCCTTTGTCGATGGTGACGCGTTCCCGGACGATTTTTCCGTCCTTGAGACGGAACATCTTGGCCGTTTGTTTCTGGTAGTTGAGGGAAAGGTAGGCGTCTTCCTGGAACAGGCGGATCTCGCGCATTTTTTTCATGCTGATGCGACTGGCCGTGACATTGGCCACGCAACCGTTGCCGAAATGGAGGCGCACGCTGGCGATGTCCTCGCCCTGGCTCAACACGGCCACGCCGACCGCGTCGATACTGGTGACGGGCGATTTGACCAGGTGCAGGATGATGTCGAGGTCGTGGATCATCACGTCGAGCACGACGCCGATGTCGAGACTGCGTCCGGGGTAGGGCGAGAGGCGGGTCACTTCGAGGAAGCGCGGACGGTCGAGCCTTTGCTCGAGGGCGTCGAGGGCGGGATTGAAACGCTCAATGTGGCCGACCTGGAGGACGAGGCCCTTGTCGCGCGCGAGATCGGCCATTTCGGCGGCTTGCGCGGGGTTTTCCGCGATGGGTTTCTCCACGAGCACGTGGCGTCCGGCGGCGAGGAGCTTCATGACGATCTCGTGGTGGAGGTTGGTCGGCGCGGCGACGGAAACGGCATCGCAGCGCGCGATGAGATCTTCGAGCGAGGTGGCGACGACGCCGCCGAATTTGCGGACGGCTTTTTCCGCCGCGCGCGGGTCGGCATCGTAGACGGCGGCGAGTCCGGCGTGGTCGAGTCCGCCGTAGATGCGGGCGTGGTTCCACCCCATGCTCCCGACCCCGACGACACCGGCGCGAAGTTTGCTGCTCATGGTTTCACTCCGATGATGGAAATCCGATGCTCGTCGGCCAGATCGCGGAGGCGGTCGGGGTCGACGAGGAGGGTGCGTCCGGCTTCCACCGCCAGCGCGGAAAGTCCGGCCGCGGCGCCCGCCTCGAGGGTGAGGGGGCCCACGACGGGAACATCGAAGCGGAAGTCTTGGTCCGGCTTGGAGACTTTGACCGCGACGGCTTGGCCGCGGCCGAGGGCGGCTCCGCGTTTGATCGCTTCATTTGTGCCTTCGAAGGCTTCGACCGCAAGGACGGTGCCGTTGCGGACGACGACGGTTTGCCCGATGTCGAGCCGGCTCACTTCTTTGGCGATGCCGAGGCCGAACGAAATATCGTCGTGCGTGCGGCGGCGGGGTTTGGGTCCCGCGACATGCCCCTCGGGCGCGAGGAATTCCTCGAGGAAGGTGGTGGCGGGGAGGAGTTCCACGTTTTGCCGGGCGAGCGCCTCGGCCACCGCGCCGAAGAGGGTTTCGGCATTGCGTTCCTTGAGTTTGGCCAGCACGAGGAGCGCGGCGAAGTCGGGGCGGAGGTCGAAAAGATTCTTCGGGGCGATCTGGCCGGCCATGATGGCGTGGCGGGCGCCGGTTTCCTTGGCGTAGGCGGTCAGCTTGCCCAGCTGCCCGACCTTGAGCCAACGGATCTCGTCGACCAGTCCGGCGAGCGCCGGATCGGTTTCGTTCTCGAAAGCGGCCGCGCACAGGCGTCCCACCCCGCGACGGCGAGCGGCCGCGGCGAGTTGGAACGGATACCGTCCGTTCCCGGCGATGATGAGAAGCGTGTCGGGCGGGCTCAACGCGCCGGATTCTCGCGGCGGGGAGTGCCCGAGGGCGAGCGTTTTTGCCGGGACCGGACCCTTGTTCGTCCGGGGCGCTCAGCCTTGCGGGACCAGTTTGAGGTCGTCGAGGTAGAGAAAGCCGTCGGGCGCGGCCAGTTCGAAGCTGATCTCGAGAATGCCTTCGGAGGTGAGCTTCTCCTTGTTGAGGTCGCGTTCCTTTTTGAATTCGATTTTGTAGGTTTTGCTCACCGGCGACCAATTGGCGCCGGGACGGAAGTCGGCGGACTGCTGCTCGCTGTCGGAGATGGCATTGCGTTCGCGCCGGACGGCGCCGCGCTCGCCGCGGACCAGGCGGTCTTCGCCGAGTTGTTTGAAGCCGCGCCAGCCGAGGGTGAAGCCCGCGTTGGCCACCTTGCCGCCTTTGGCTTGGAAACTGAGCGCGTAGGTTTTGCCGATTTCCAGCTGCACGGGTTGGCGCAGCACGAAGAAATTGGAAGGGGCTCCGGTGCCGCGCTGCTCGGAGGAGGCGCGGAAAAGCGGGTCGGTATTGTCGCGTTCGCCGCGACGGTCGAAATCGCGGGTGCCGGGCAGCACGAGGGAAGGGGCGGGCACGGACTTGTTGGGCGAACGGGCGTAGCCGAACTTGAGGGCACGGGTGCCTTCGACCGGTTGCGCGGTGGCGTCGTCCTGCGCGTTGACCGCGGTGGCGTAGGCGAGGAAGTTCCCGCGTGTGATCCCCGTGTCGACATCCCACTGCGAGGGAAGCTGCCACGAGGCCGGTGCGGGCTTGTCGCCGGCCAGATCGGTCAAGGCGCCGAATTTCGGCGACTCGGCGGTTCCCCCGTTGACCGCCCAGGCGAGTCGTCCGTTGCTCTTGCCCACGACAAGGTCGAACAGGCCGTCGCCGTTGAGGTCGCCGGTGGCGATGGTGTGAATGCCGGAACCGAGAACGAAAGCCTGGGCATCGTCCGGAGTGAGACCGCCGTTTTTGGCGAGGTAGCCGGAGGGTGCGATGCTGTCGCCCCACTTCCAGCCGGACGGCCGGAGGTATGCGGTGACGCGTCCGCGACGGTCGGCGACGAGAAGATCGGGCTGACCGTCACCGTTGACCTCGGCCAGAGCGGGTGTGAGTTGCTCGCGTCCTTCACCGAGAGCGAGGGGCATGCGTTTCTCCTCGTTAAAGACGGGCGAGGCGGCCGACCCTTGGTTGAGGAACAGGTGAATGCTGTTGGCCGAATAGGAACCCTCGCCGACGAGAAGGTCCGGTTTCCCGTCCCCATCCCAATCGTGCATGAGCGGGGCGAAGACGTTGCCCCAGCGGCGGACCGGGTCCTTCATCGTCGGCACCAAGGCTTTGGCCAGCGGTTGCGGTTGCGGGAATTGCGGTGCTTGGGCCGAGCCGGCGTTGCGGACGACAAAAATGTCGCCGAAGTAATTGCCGGCCACGAGGTCGCGTTTGCCTCCGCCGAGGTCGGCCAGGGCGGCGCGCACGCCGAGACGCCGTTTCGACCATTTCTGGTTCCAACCGCTGACTTCGTTGACCCCTCCCAGCTCGGGCGGCCGCCATGGCGGTTCGCCCTCGCCGGAAGCCAGCCACGGCAAGGTGAGTTCGCCGGCTGTGAACTTGGGCTGCTCTTTGCTGCCGCTGTTGAAATAGATCCGCACGTAGCCGAGCGGGTCGGAAGAGAGGATATCCGGCAGCCCGTCGCCGTTGAGGTCGCCGACACTGACGCCCACGGGCATCGGCGTCTCGGCCACGTTGCCGCTTTCGTTCAGCACAGGGAGATAACCGCGGAAGCCGGCAAGGAATCCGTCCTTGTCGACGCCGGACCAAAGGTTCGGGGACTGCAAGGTGCGCTCGAAACCGCCGTTGCGGATGGTGTCTTTGGGGCCGGCGGGCGCGGGAGCTTGGGCGAGAGCGACCCCGGGTATCAGCAGCAAGAGGGTTGACTGGGGGAAGGACCTCATTGCCGTCAAGATACTCTCTGTCGGCGTCCAAGGCGAGTCGTTTGCTCTGGGCTTCAGCACCCGCAAGGTCGTTGGGTTCCCGACTCGAGTCGCCGCAGGTTTCTGCCAAACGTCATCGCGCCGAAACCGTCTTCGGGTTCAATGATGCACCGCTGTTTGCGTCTCCAGATCCGCGTGGCCGGCGGATGTGTTGGGTCGTGCGGGCTCTGCTGCGAGGTGATCAGCCAATTTGGACAGGGGTGACTTTCAGGCGCATTACGCTGGATGAGGAGGAGTGGTTGGAATAAACGAGGCCCGTGCGGAGCGATTACATCATAAAAC
>CAMDUL010000032.1 GCA_945878135.1 Chthoniobacter flavus
GCCAATGGAACCGACGGACGTGCGCGGCTTGGTGATGTACACCGTGCGCGCATAATCGCCATTTTGAGTGCTCGTCGAGGTTATGGACGTCGATCCGTTTTGGCCATTGGCCGCGAAGAAGATCGAGGAGGACAAACTCGTCCAGTCCGCGCCGTAGGTGGAGGTGAGAATGGAGTTGATGTTGCCCAAGGAGATGGTGGAACCAAAGGCCCCAGAGCTGGGTGTGGCCGCATCGCGGAACACATTGTAGGTGCTACCGAGATTGAAATAGGCAACCTGGTCTGTGCCGATGGTTCCTGCCGGGTTCTGGAAGAACATGAGCAGGTCGTTGGCGGCGTAAACGCCGGCCTCGGCGGACTTGGCTCCCGACGCCGTGACCGCGAGGGCTCCGGCGGCAAACGCGATGGTCCGCAACTTGTGTGTGAAGGATGTCATTTTTAGTGGGTGTTTGGTTTTGGTTTTAACTGGTCTGAGATCGGGATGAAGGCACGTGAACAACCGCGCCAACTTGTATAATCCTGCTCGGACAACCGGGGCGGCGGTAGGCAAATGTTGTGAATTTTTTGTCACTTTTGCGCGGGGGCCGAAGCCCTGCGGTAGACTGTCCAATGGCTCCCCGAGACAGGGGCTGAATGGTGAACCGAGACTGCCCGGTAGACGTCACCGTGCAGTTCGATCGCCTCTTGGGGAGCCGTTGGGGGGTCTTCTTGCCCGGTAAAAACGATCCAGTCAGCTTTGTCCTCCGCCGCACGGGCCTGCGGCACAAGGGTCAGGCCGGCAAGCTCCGGTTTGGAGCGCTTGAGGTGGCCGAGCAGGAAGCCGACCTGCAACTCTGTGTTCGAAACAATTTTCGTGCCTGCCGCCGACTCCGAGGCGATGCGGGCCAAGGCGGCGGCATAGTCGCCGCGGCCCAGTCCAATCAGCGTGCCCAAACGCGGGATCTGGCCGACGACGATGGCGGACAGCAGGACGGCCCCAGCCACCCGCCAAGCCGGTGCCCGCGCGGACAGCAAATCGGCCAGCGGTGCGGCCAGCAGGTAGACGAAGGGAAGGCTGACCAGGAAGTAGCGGAAGTAGAGGTAGGTCGTGTCGGTCGCCAGCAGCGAGAGCGCGGGAAAAATCACCACGGCACCGACGAAAAACACGCGCGTGGCGGCATCGGGAAAGCGGCCGAAAACGAGTGCGGCGGTCACCGCAGCGAGGCCTGCCACGGTGATCGGCCATGGAGCGGACCCGGCACCCGGGATGCCGAGCGAGTAGCCGAAGAAATGGGCCAACACCTGCGGCAGGGTGTATTCCGGACCGCCGGCGATGATCATCAGCCGCAGGAAAAAGAACCAATACAACGCGGCCGCGGCCAGCGGCAGGCCGAACCAGAGGGCAGCTCCGCCGAGGACCCGCCCCCAACTCCCGCCCCGCGCCCGGCGATCGACGAGGAAATACACCCCGAGCGCGGCCAGAACGACGAGAGAGGTCCCGTGCGAAAACATCGCGCCGAGGCAGAGCAGCCAAAAGACGGGCACGCGCCAGACCGCGCCGAGACCGGTCTGCGCGGAAACAACCAGCCAGGCGCCGAGCAGACAGGCCAAAGCCGGCGCATAGCCACGGGCTTCGCTCGCGTAGAGCACGAGTGGGAAGGAGGTGGCGGCAAGGAGGAGCGAAACCCAAGCGAACTTTTCCGAGAGCCGGCGCGCGGAGAGCCAAACCAGCGCCAGCGCGATGACTCCCGAAACCATAGAGAGCGCGCGGTAGACCCAGGGGTGACGGTCCCCTCCGGCCAGCAGCAACCACAGCGTGTTGAGCGGGTGGTTGTTGTCGTGGCGGTAAAGCTCGAGGACGTGCCAAGGATGCTGCGCCGAGCGCGCCCATTGCAGCGAGAGCAACTCGTCGAACCAGAGCGTGCCGCGCGCGGCGGCGACGATGAGCGCGGTGCCGAGCAGGAGGAGTCCGGCTATAACAAACTTTCCGTTCACGGTTTGGCGGCGTCCAACTGCCGAAGGTAGGCCAGGACACGCGGCTCACCGGGGCGCAAGGCCAGCGCCTCGGTGAACTGCGCACGAGCCTTCTCCGGTTGCCCCGATTCGAAATGATAAATGCCGCGGTAAAAATGCGCCTCGAAGCCGTTCTGCGAAGGCAGGAAGGCCACGACCCGCACCGATTGGGCGTCGATGCCGGTGGCCGTGGGAATCGGGTAGGCAAAGGGTCGCAACCACACCGGGAACTCCTCGCTCTTGAGCACCGCATCGAGGTAGGAGGGGACCGAGTCGGCTTCGCCGCGGGCCTTGGCCAGGAGGCCGGCGTAGGCCTCGCCGAAATTGCTCCAGGACGGGATGACGATATGGGTCACGCCGGCCTCGGACAGCAGGCGCTTGGTCTCCTCCTCGGTGCCGGCAGCGAACATTTCCGCCGCTTTTTTCAGACCCGGCATGTTTTCCCAGTAGAGGGTGCCGAGCACGCGCACCCCGCCATGATAGGCCATCTCAGTCGAGGTGTTGGGTCCGGTCAGGACGGTCGGCACTTGTCCGGGGCTGGCCTGCAAAAGTCGGTGGGTCACATCGCGGACCAGCAGATTGCCGCCGACGTCCTCGCCGAGCGGGGCGTCGAGGCAGGTGCGCTCCGCCTTGGTCGCGAAGGCCGCCGCCGGCAAAGGACCGAGAAGAAAGGCGATCCACGGCACCGCCGCCACGAAGGCCAAGCCGCGCGTCAGCCAGGGGGAACCCGCGGGCAAACGCATGACGGCCGCCGCTGCCAGCAGTCCCCACAGCGCCCACAACGCGAAGGCGGCCGACGACCAGCGAACCTGCCAAAAAGCGAGCAGTTGCATGATGGCCGTGGCCGGCAGCAGCAGCAAAAGCCCCCGGCGGAAAAGCCCGTCGCCTTTCCCGGAAAACCACAGGGCGAGCGCGCCGGCGAAAATGACCCAGATCCAGAAATAGAGAATAATCCAGACCAACGCGTTCTGCTCCTGGCCTTTCCAGCGCAGGATGCCCGCGATGCTCTGGAACTCGGAGATGTATTCCTTGTGCAGGGCGAGGAGGAAAGTGTCCGAAACCCAGAAGACGCGGTCGCCGGCCAGGGTGATCGCGGCGACCGGCGCGGCCGCCAAGACAAGGCAAAGAACCGCCTTCACCCAGTCTCCGGATTTGCGGAGCGAAAACTTTCCGTCGCGCCGCCCCTCGAGAACGCGGCAGAGGAGCCACGAGCCACCAAGCCAAGCCATGGCGTAGAGCGGATGGTTGACCTCCAGGCGCCAACCCAGGTGCTGCGGGAAATATTCGAGGAGGTAAAAAGCGAGACTGCCGAGGCATCCGGCCACACCCCAGACGAACCAAAGATCCGGGCGCAGCGGCGACGGCTCTTTGCCGCGGGCGAAGAACCAGCCCGTGAGCAAGCCCCCCGCCCCAAGTCCGGCCAGGATGGGCAAGGCGGTCGAAGCACTGACCCACAAGGCGGCGGCGCCGGTCAGTCCGGACGCGATAAACCACCGCGGGGCTGTGGCGTCGGCGCGCCGGGCAAAGCCCGCGCCGCCGGCCAACAGGCACAGCGCGCTGGCCGAAGCAAACGCCAGCACGATGCCGTGGTGGTCGGCCTCGCCGAGCTCGAACGTGCGCACCACACCCTGCGTGGTCAGCAAGACAAGGAGGTAAAAAGTCGCCGGCAGCCAGCCGAAGGCCCGCCGCGCCGCCCACCACAGGGCACCGAACAACACGACCAGCAGCAGCGGACCCGCCGCCACCGCGGCATCGGCCACGAACCACTCGGCCGGCTGACCCGTGCCCCACGAGCGCACCCAGGCGAGCAGCGCCAGCACCCACATGAGGAACGAGCTCCAGTGCACCTCGCGGCCGTCAGGCGCGTTGTCCAAAGCCGTCCCGCGCACCCGCCACGTCCGGTCGCGGAGCATTTTTTTGGTATGCACCACCCACCAGCGGGCATCGACCGAGGAATTCGGGAGCACCAGGTGCTCCTCGCGGGTGCCAAGCGGCAGCTTGACCGAATGCGGTGCCACGTCGCTGAAACTGACCGCGGAAATTTTGCCGATCATCGACCAGCGGGCGAAGCCGGTTGCGGCCAGTGATACCAAACTCAAGGCCAGGCAGAGCGTGAGCGAGACACGGACCCACCGTGGCGCGGCGGCAGGCGAGAAAGCGGCAGACGGACGGATCAAAACACTTCCTCGGCCGCCGGTGCATCGGAGCGTGCAGCACGCTCCTCGTCGTCCTCCTCCCCCTCGCCTCCCCCGTAGCCGAGCACCTCGACCGTGATGGTCGACGGCGCTTGCTCCGGTCCGGTCCCGCCCTCGGGCCGTGCCTGCTGCGCCACGTCGGAAGCCGCGCTCGAGGTCGCCGCGGTGGAAGAGGAGGCCGAACTCAAGCCGGCCACATTCGGCGCGGCGGCCGGCGCGGCGGCCGGCACGCCCGCCGAGGTGCCGCCGGCGGCGATGTTGTCGGCGTTGACCACCTGGGCGGCGGCAATGGTGATGTCACCCGTGGCCCGGATGCCGGCATCGCCCGCATCGACGGTGCCACGCGGTGCGAGCAACGTGACGGCACCGGGTTCCACGCTCTCGACCGAGGCCAGGACGCCGATGCCGCCGCCGGTGGCCAATCCGCCGAGATCCGTGACAATGTCGGCGCTTGTCGCATCGACCAGCACCCGTGTCGGCGGTGCCGTCACCACGGTCTTGGGCGCCGTGCCGGCCGCGATGTCGCCGGAGGACGACCAGATGGTCAGGTCGCCGCCGCGCAGGGTGAAGATGCGCGCGCGACCGATGTCGACATCGCCATCGGTCAGGACGAACAGCTCGCCGCCGTATTGGGTGACGATACCGGGAGGCGTCAGCGGGTTGCCGAAAATATCCGAAGCCATGGTCAGCCCGCCGCCCGGCGCCGCCACGGTGATGGACCCGCCGCTGGAGGTGCGGATGTCGCGGGCACGGGTGTAAACCGTCCCCGGGGCAGACGCCGACCCGAAAATGTCCCCGACCAGCTGATATCCGCGGCTGTAGTCGCCGTTGGCCGCGGCAGCGGCACCCACGGCTTGCAATTCACCGAAGAGCCGCCGCAGGGCGCCGACCGCGCGGTGTTCCGCCGTGTCGCCGAGGAATCCGGGAGCGGACGAGGCCAGAGGGCCCGAGAAATCCAGCGTGCTGCCGGTCAGGCCGACGGCCGGTCCCCCGCCCGAAGCGCCGACCCCGGCCATGGCCACGAGATGGGCACCGTCGAAAGGCAGGAACGGGTTGCGCTGGCGGCCGATGCTGGTCAGGCCGACACCGGTGCCGTCGATGAAGTTGGCTCCGATGCCGAGGTCGAGGTCGCGGCCGGCCAGCACCTGGAGAATGCCCTGCCCGCCGATCTGGATATCGCCGGCCAGGGCGGAGGTGGCCACGGGGCGGCCGGTGGCGTCGGTGACGGCGGTATCATTGGCGGTGTCTATGACAATATTCCCGGCGGACAGATCGGAGGCGAGTGTGCGTCGGGGCGAGTTGGCGTTGAAGGGAATGATGTCGCGCCCGGCGGAAACGACCGAGATGTCACTCTGGTCGGCATGCTGCAGATAGAAGGCGATGTCGGTGATGTCGCGCGACGCCACCGCACGGATGCTGCGGGGCGAATAAAGGACGAGACCCGTGATGTCCCCGTCGCCCGCGTAGATACGCACGGGATCGGGATTGCCGCGATGGAGGGGCACGGGCGCGTGCAGCGCGGATTGAATATCGATCGTGGCGAAGACCCCGCTGAAAGAGCCGGTCTCGCGGAACATGGGACTGACCGACGCCCAAGGATCGGCGGTGGTCTGGCGGATGGTCAGAAAACTGGTGCTGCCGCTGACTTGCTGGATGCCCCGCGGAGAGGATATGCCGGGCAGACGCGAAGGATCGGCATCGGACAAATTCAGCCGCGAAGCGGTGTAGGCCATCAGCGTGCGCGTGACGCCGCCGATTTGCCGGCTGACCGGACCACTGGGGGCCAGACCTTGGTAGGCTCCGGACGCGAGCAATTGCAGGTCGCCCTGCGACGAGGGCAGAAGATTGAGCGAGCCGATCATGGTCAGGTCACCCCCGAAGGCCGTGCTGCGCAGGACCGGCAGAGCGGTCGAGGCGACGGTGCGGAAGTTGTCCAGCGAGGTTTCCGCGAGGCGCAGCCACGGACGGTAATAGCCCGAAGAGCCCGGCGACAGGGCCGATCCCTGGCCGTAGGCCGCGGCGAGCACCGAGGCCTCACCGACCGCCAACCGGTGCGTTACGCTTCCCCCATAAGATGCAACGGAAACCGCGGCCGATGGGTCGAAAGGCAAAAACTGCGTTTTGTACCAGAACTTGTTGTTCAAGCCCTGCGGTTGCAGGAAGGCCGCGGCCGCCGGACCGAGGAGGACATCGCCGCGCGCTCCCACATCGAATTGCGTCCGGCCGCCGAAAAGCGTGACCGCCTGCCAGGTCGAGGCGTCGAGCGGCTGGCTGCCCGAGAGACGGCCGGGTGAGATGCTGCGCGCCTCGTTGGAGGTGATCCCGTCTCCGGCGCGCAAGGTGCCAAGCCCGCGTTCGACATAATACGAACCACCGTTGATGCTGCCGCCGGCCTCGACGAGCAAGTCGCCACCGCCTGTTTCGCGCAGCTTCGACGGGTCAGGTGCAAGGTTGGCGCCGATGCCGGGATCACGACCGGGCATGCGCGCGCTGGTCGGGATGGCCGCATCGGCATTGATCAAATCACGGGCCGCGGACAGGCGGACATCCCCGCCGCCCAAGGCGCCGAAGCCCTGGAAAAAGTTGCTGTAGTCGATCCACCATGCGGTCGAGGCGGCGAGATCGGAAAAGGCGCCGAGCCCGGTCAGGGTCACCGGGGCGAACAAGCCGGTGGCCGGATCGACCAATCCGCGGCGATAAAGCCAGTGCGTGGGCATCTGCATGGAGGAATCAGCCACCACGCTGCCGTCGTCGAGGCGCGCAAACCGACCGATATCCTGCCCGGACCCGATGCGCACATCGCCTCCGGCGAGGCCGAAGTAGGCCCGGTAGTTTTGCTGCGGAGCACCCAGTCCGCTGCGGCCGCCTTGGTCCGGATGACGCGAGGGCGCGGTGATCGGCAAGGTGAAGTCACCGGCGGCATAAACCGCCGTGCCGTCGGCCAAGGCCGCCCCGGCCGTGTAGATGGTGGCAAAGGGATTGCGCAACTGGACATCGCGTCCCGCCGCCACCTCGATGCTGCCGGTGCCCGTGCGGATGACCTCATAGCGCGTCCCGCGGTCGTTGTTGTTGGCGGCGCTGTTGATGCGCACCGTGTCGGCCGTCTGACCATCGGGTCCGATGCCGGCCCCCGTGCCGCTGGTCAAAGTGTTCGGGACCGCCTTGGCGAAAAATTCACCGACCAGGACGGATCCTTTGCCGGGTTGCGCGAGATCGAGCGTGGCAAGTCCGGCCGTGCGCCGGAAATCGGCGGCGCCCGCGTCGGTTCCCGAAGCCAAACGGTAACTCCAGGATTGCGTGTTGAGCGGCAAAGCCTCGTTGATCGATTGCAGGGGCGCGAGCCACAACAAGGAGTGGCCGCTGTCGGCGTAGTTGGCCGAGGTGCCCTTGCTGATCGGCGTGAAGCCGTCGCTCAAAGTGTTGTTGAAGACCAAGTCGCCGGCCGCGCGCAAGGTGAGGACGCCCGGGGCCTGACGCGAACCGTAACGCCAGCCGGAGAGATCCCAGTCCGCATCGGACAAACCCTCGATGTTGGTCGTGCCGGTCACGTTGGCCAATCCGAGGGTCAGGTCGCCGGCGGGGTTGATGATTTCCACGCCCGGGGCGAGCACGAAAATACCGCCCAACCCCGGATCGGCGGCCAGCACACGGGAGGTGATGGCGGTCTCGCCCGCATTGATGAAGGCCGCATTGTCCGCGTCGATCGCGTTCCGCAAGGTACGGTTCATGACGCCGCCGGAAGGTTGGTAGATGCGGAAGGCTTCGGCCAAGATGGATGAACCGCCGTTGATGACACTTCCGATCGTCCCGATCCGGACCTCGTTCCCCACCCGCGGCGCACGCAGGTGCAGCGTGCCCTCGGATTGACCGAAGAAGGCGCTGGAACCGGGCGTGGTGTAGGAGCCGGCCACGTATTCCGCGACCGAGAGGTCGATGCGGGAGCCGGAGCGGAGATCCAGGAGCGCCGCGGTGTCGGCCGCACCATTGATCGCACTGCCCGCCTCGAGCACGATGTGACCACCTTGGCCCGCACTGCTGAATTCCTCCGCAGCCACCGTGAGCACCGAGCCATCGTCTAGCACGAGATCGCCGGCTGCGACCAAGGAGATCCGCCCTCCGGTCACACCCGAGGCGTCGATCGTGCCGGTCACCATGATGTCGCCGGCGTCGGCGGACAAAGCATAGTCACGCACCCGCGTGGTCCCGGCCACCGTGACATCGCCGGTGCGCACCCTAAGATCGCGTGCCTCGAAGAAACCCGCGGCATCCAGATCGGCGGAGAGCGCGCCGAAATCCGCCACCGCCCCGGCATCGAGGGTGAAAGATCCGCCGGTGCGGCCCGCACCCGCGGATCCGTCCAACACGCCGCCGACATCGAAAACGCCGCCGGGCGAAGCCACAGTCAGAGAGCCGGCGCGGCCGCCTCCGGCAGAGGCCGCCACGGAGACCACGCTGCCGGGGAGCAGGCGCACGCTGCCTTGCCGCGCGGTCAGGTCGATGGTCCCGCCGTCGGCATACCGGACCACGTCATAAAACGGGCGCGCGAAGCCTTCCGTGCGGAGCGCCCCGCCCACTTCGATGTCGCCCGAGGTGGCGACGACCGAGAGCACGCCGGCAGGCAGGTCGATGCCGGTGCCGGCGACGACCGATGTTCCCTGCAGGGAGAGGCGGGCTCCGGAACCGGAAGCAACGGCGGCGATCCCCGCTCCGGGCAGCAAGGACAGGCGGCCGTCCGCCGTGACCAAGTAGGTCGTGCCTTGCGCGACAGCCGTGGCGGGGCCGGAAAGGGTGAGCGGGGAGGAAACAGCCAGCGAGCCGTCGGCGGACGCAAGCACGCCGCCCGAGGCTGTTCCTTCGACCGAAGCGAATCCGGCCAAACGCATGGCGCCGACGCCGAACTCCAAGAGGCCCGCGGTGAGCTGCAAAGCTCCGGTCTCCGCCGCCGGATCGGCAACCGCGGCCACGGCATCCGGGTTGGCCAGGAGGATCCGTCCGGCGGCGATGGCGGCGGTGCCGGTAATGTCATAGCCGCGGACCCCGCCCCCGGACAATTCGAGCCGCCCGAGACCGGCCCCGCCCAGCGTGCCCCCGCCGTAGAGGTCGATGGAACGGTAGCTGCGCAAGCGCAGGTCATCGGACGCGGAGACTGCCGAGAGGAGCGGGCCCTGCAAAACGAGATGGTCCACCAATTCGGAGCCGGCCAAGGGACCCGTGCGCTTATCGAGGACCACGCTGATCTGGCCGCTGCCCAGCGCGAGGGCTCCCGCGTCCAAGGCCACCGAGTCATCGATGATGGCCGCCCCGCTCGAATCGAGTACGACGGCCGCCCCGGAAAGGACCGCTCCGGGCCCGGCCTCCAGACGACCCGTTCCGGCCAGGCCCGCCGCCGACCGGCTGACCGTGGCATTGCGGTCGGCACTGACCCTGACCAGGGCGCCGTCACCGGAAAGCCCAAGGCTACCCGCGGAGACGCCACCGGCACCTGCCACCAGCGCGGAACCCGCGCCGACGGTGACCGTCCCGCGGGCCGTCAAGATCACGTCGTCGGCCGTGAGGACACCGCCCGGATTGTCCAGCGTGACCGCGCCCGAGCGGGCTTCCACCACCGTGCCGGCGGAGCCCGCCTGCCGCACGCCGCCGATGAGGACGCTGCCGGCCCCCCAACTGCTGATGGCGTCGGCGTCGAGGACCGCGGTCGAACCCGCAGGGGCGCTCCCGCCGGATCCTATGACACGGATGCCGGCCAGGCTGCTCAGATCGATGGCCGCCGCGCGTCCGGCCGCCGTGCTGCGGGCCAGGACGGACGCGGCGAAATTCAGGGCGTTGTTGCCCTGCACGCTCAGGCGCGCGGAATCGGCGGGCAGCGGCTGGACCGCGGCGAGGTCGAGGCGACGGGCCGCGTCGGCAAGGAAGGGCGAGGCAAGATAGACGTCATAAGCGGCGCGGCCGGCCAGCACGTCCGGCGGGACCACCTCGAAAGCCGTCTGCAACGAACCCGGACGCCCGGCGCGGTTGAAAGCGTTGCGGACCGCACCCGGCACGATGAACGAGCCCTCGTCGATTCGCAGGGTCCGGCCCGAAGCCAATCCGGTGCGCGAGGCGGGCGATGTGGTGCTGCGGGCGGTGGCCGAACCGACCAAGGCACCCTCGTCGGGGATCACGAGGTAGGCACCGGGCAGCACGGCGTAGCGCCGCGGCAGGAGGGTGTAGGAACCGGCCGCGAGACCGGGCACGGCCGGAAGCACAACCTGTTCGCCAAGGCGCAGGCCGTCCGCGGTGAAACCGGGGTCGCCGGCCAAGGAGCCGGAATTCGGTCCGCTGTTGAAAGGGCTGAAAGGCGCCTGCGGGGCGGTGAATCCGGGCAGAATGGCATAGGAAAGCGGCACCTCGCTCCAGTAGCGGCTCTCGAAAGGTTCGGGGGCAACGGCGAAGTCCGCCGGATCAAGATCGGCCCGCGCCGACCACATGCGACCCTCGTGCATGACCAGGTCCCCGGCATTGTAGGAAGCACCGGGAGTCCAAATGCGGTCGGTCGAGCCGAGCAGGTCGACACTGCCCCCGATTCCGGGGACCCAGCGGTAGGCGGCCAAGTCACCGCCACCCCGCAGATCGACGACCGAACCGGCGCGCGCGTCCACCGCCTCGGCGCCGAGGGTGACCGAATTGGCCGGCAATCCGGAGGCCGTGACGTCCACGCCGCGCGGATCGATCCAGCCGAGGCCATCGGGGCTGAGGCCGAAAGGCACGAGCAGACCTTGGCCCGAGACGGACGTGAGGCTTCCGGCGGACAAGACGAGGTTTTGCGTGACCGGAATGGCAGCCAGCGAGCCGGCCACCGGATTGGACGGCGCATCAAGGTCGGCGTCCGAGAGGTCGGCGTCCGTGCCGTCCCAACCAAGGGTGATGGAACCGAACGGGGCGCGCAGCGTCCCGGCCTGCACGATTTCCGAAGCGAAGACGCGCAGGCGACCGCCGGCCGAGAGTGGCGCTCCGGGGCGGCCGAGGCCGGTAATGGTCACCGAGCCGGGAGTGCCATCGGCGGCATTGTCATAGGCGAAGACATCGAAGTCGGCCAGCGTGACCGGGTATATCTGCCCGGCCTGCAGTTCGAGGGTCCCCGCCACATTGAGGCCGCCGCTGCCGCGGATGTCGCCCGCCCCGGCCGAGAGGACCGTGCGCCCCACCCCCTGCAAAGAGAGGTGACCCGTGTCGATGAGCGAGGCGCCAATCTGCAGCGAGCCCGCTCCTGCGGAGGGCGGGACAAAGAGTTGAGGGGTCGATCCCGACCCGGCCGAAAACCGGCGGAAAGGAACAAAGACATCTTCGGGATTCAGCGGCGGAAGGAAAGGTTGGCCGAGAGCGACATAGGGAGCGGCCACACGGACGGCATCGTCCGCCTGAATGATACCGCCACCGGCCAACCGCACTGCGCCGCGAGCGGCAATGGACACCGGGCCTTGGAACTCGAGATTGCCGCCGATGGGAATCGGGCTGGCCGCGGCGTCGTAAAAATATCCGAGGTCGAGATTGTCGAAACCGCCGGTGGCGAAGCGGTCGATGGCGAAAAATCCGGCACCGGGTTGCGGGCGACCTTGGGCAAAGCGCGCGGCCAGTCCGCCCTCCGGATCGGTCCCCGTCAGCAAGCCGCCGAGTTCCGCAGCCTCCCCGGTCGCGCCGGCCCACGCCAAGGCACTGCCGCTTTGGCGGACGGTCATGTTGATATCGGCGCCGGAGCGGTCGGCCCCCGAGGGGTAGAAACGTGCGGAGGAAACGGCCAGCGACCCCCCGAGCGCGGAATCGCCGCCGGCCGCCCCGCGCAGGGTGGCGTCGGAGAACAGCATCTGCGATCCGCGCAGGGTGATTGTCCCGCCATCACCGGCCACGCGCACGGGCACGGCGCGCCGTCCCCACGGGGTGGAGTTCAAGCCGGCATTGACCGGCACCGCCGAGGGAGCGCCGGCCAGGCGGCTGGGATGGAAGTCCAAAGTCTGCGCGGTCCCCGAGACATCGAGCACGGCACCGGCTTCGGCCAAGATGTTGCCGGAGACGCTGATCGATCCGCCGGGGAGAATCATTCCGGAACGGCGGCCGAACACATCGGGGAACAAGATACTGGTGCCGGCGGCGGAAAGGCGCGCCGAGGCGCCGAGATAGACGGTCGGCAGGGCGAAGGTTGCGTTGGGGGCCAGCACTTCCGGCAGGCGGAAGGACGAGCCGCCACGCAGGGAGATGGCGCCACCGGGAGCGCGGATGTCGCCGAGCACGGTGACCAGATCGCCGCGCAAAGCGACCGAGGCCGAGGGGTCGGTCGACAGGCGCGCGCCACTTTCCAAGAGCACCCAGCCGAGACCCTCGATGCGTTCATCCGAAGGCTGGTTGCCGGTGAATTTGTCGTTGAAGCCGAGACCGACGAGCGAGACGTCTGCCGGGGCGCGCAGCCCGACCGGCTGCAGCACGGGGCGGAAGACGTCTTCGCCGAGGAAACGGATGCCGAGGCGTGCCAGTTGGTCGGCATTGGCTCCGGCCGGAACGGGGCTGCCGCCGCGCAGGCGGATCTGCTCCTCCAGGCGGCTGCGATTGGCGACCAGTCCGCCGTAAGGAACATGGAACCAGCTGCGGGCCGCGGGCTCGATGACGGTTCCGGCGGTCACGTGCACGGCCGGCAGGAATCCGCCGCTCCGGTCGCGGCCGCCGAGGCCGGTCAGTTCGTAGCCGGTGAAGCCGCCGCGGCGGAAGAACTCGGGATTCAAGACAATGCCGCCCGCGGGCGCCGTGGTCCCGCCAACCTGGATGAAGTTGGCCTGCAGGCGGAGCGAGCCGCCGCGCGCCGCGGAGTAGGCCTGCACTTGGCCGGAAAGATCGAGCACGCCACCGACCGAGGTGTCGAGGTCGGGATCCTTGCCGGAGAGGAGGCTGATCGAACCGCCGTCGCCGTAATCGTAGCCGCCGGTCGCTGCGGCGTAGGCCCCGCCCGAGGCATCGATCAAGGAATTGCGCCCGAGGCGCACATTGTAGCCCTCGAGACGCACGCTGCCTCCTTGCAAGAGGCGCCCGGCAAAAGCCGGTTCTGCCGCGGTGGGCCTTTCATCGACCATCATGCCGGCTACGTCGACCGTCGCCCCGGGAGCGATGCGTATGTCGCCGCGGCCGGGCTGCACGCCGGGGGTCGGGGGCAGGTCGAGGGCACCGGTCAGCGACAGCTCGTTGTAGAGCAGGGGCGAGAAATTGTAGGCGGTGAAGGCGACCGATCCGCCGGGCGCGGTGATGTCGCCGGCCACGGTGACGTTGCGCGCGGCGACGTCGATGCTGCCGCCCGGAAGCAGGCGAATCGGCACGCCGGCCGGCTGGACAAAGTCGCCGTCGGGGTTGTCCACGACGAGGCGCCCGAATCCGCCTTCCTCCTCGTCGAACAGCGCGGTGCCGAGCAGGAAGGTGCCGCGCCACGCCTCGGCCACGGGAACCGGTTCCCCGGCGACCAAGGTGTAAAGCGGGGCCGCCGCGGCCGAACGCCCGGCGCCCAAACGGAACTCCGGGGCGAAGGGCGAGGAATCGACGAACTGCGGGTTGGCGACGGTGCCAATCTGTTTCTCTCCCCGGAAAGAGAGTGACAACAGACCGGCGGCGGGCGGGAGCTCCTGCTGCCGCGGACCGGTCACGGAGCGGCCGCGCATTTCCCCCGCGGCCACGATGGTCGGGGCGCGGAGGCGGATGGCGCCGGCGGCCGCACCCTCGTGGTATGGTCCCTGATAGTACCCTCCGAGCGGAGCCAGAGCGTGCGCGTAAGTCCTGCTCACCCCCCACTTGCCGGAAGCCTGCGTGCTGCGTCCGTCGTAGACGCCATCGTAAAGGCGGTCCGGCAAGGCATCGTGCATGTCGAAAAGATGACGTCCGCGGGTCAGGCGCGATGTCTGGATGCGCCCCGGTTCGTGGGTGGTGAAGCCGCCGGAAACATCGAGCACCGATCCGGGGGCGAGGACCACCGCGTCGCCGGCGGAAAGGGCAATGTCGCCGCCGCGCGCGGTCAACTCGGCGATCCCCCGCTCGATGATGTTGGCGAATCCCGTGAGGTCGCCGAGCGGCGTGCCGACCCACTCGCGTCCCGCGTAAACCCCGGCCCGCCGGAGGTCGACGAGCAAGTTGCGTCCGCGCAGGCTGGAATTGCGCAGCAACGGCGAGTCGGCCAGTTCGGATCCGCGCATCTGCACGGCGAGCAGGTGCTGCATCAACGGGATGAAGGCATCGGTCGAACCGCTGGCGTCGATGACCGCCCCGCTGTCGACCTGGATGCGACCGCCCTCGAGGAGGAATTTCTGCGAGCCTCCCTCCAACTGGGAGGACGGCAGGGTGCCGGTGACGAGCCCGTCGCCGTCCGTGTCGGCGTAAGGCCAGCGTCCTGCGCGGACGCGGACATCGCCGGAAGGCGCGAGCAGGATCGAGCCCTGGCCGAAGTAAATGCCGCGGCCCTCGACATTGACCGAGGAGTTGAGCGCCAGCCGCGAGCCGGGGATCTTCCGG
The DNA here is from genome assembly GCA_945878135.1 of Chthoniobacter flavus. Classification (GTDB taxonomy): domain Bacteria; phylum Verrucomicrobiota; class Verrucomicrobiia; order Chthoniobacterales; family JACTMZ01; genus JACTMZ01. The sequence continues at coordinate 14,702 of CAMDUL010000032.1, forward strand.
CCGCCGGCATCGTCGGCCAGGATGCGGGTCACGCTGCCGGGCGCGAAATCGACCGTGCCGGTGAATTGCGAAAGAAACGGCGGCTGGGAGGAGCCGGTGAATTTGTCATAGTCCGGGTTGCCCACCGCCCCGTAGCTGGCGAGGAGGTCGATGCGTCCGTTCAGGCTGACGGTGGTCGAACTTTCGAGCCCGCCGGCCTGGACGACCGAACGTCCGGCCATGGTGATGTTGCCCGTCGCGGCGCGGATGAGACCCGCGTTGACGGCGCGGCCGGCGTCGCCCTCGACCCGGCCGATCCAGACGTCGAGACCGCGCAGGCTGGGATCGCTTTCCGGATGGGCCCGCACACCGACCTGATGGCCGGCGGCCAGGATGGTTTGTCCGGCCGGGGTTTCGATCGTGCCCTCGTTGCGGACGTTGGGGCCGACGAGCATGACACGCCCGCCGTTGCCGTCCTGCCCCGCGGTGGCGCGCAGCTGCGCCCCGCGCTGGACTATGACATCACCGTAGCGTCCGCCGGGCGGCGGGGCGGGCGGGACGAAGGCCGGGGTGCCGTCGGCGCCGCCGGGCACTTCGATGGTCGAAAAGAGGAATTGCGCGTCGCGGTTGTTGAGCAGGCCCTGGCGGACGAGGTTGTCGTTGATCGGGAGCGAGGAGGCGACGAACCCGCGCGTGTTGATCTGGCTGGCGCCACCGAAAACGATGCCGTTCTGGTTGAGGACATACACCTGGCCCTGCGCGTTGATCCGGCCGAGGATTTGCGACGGCGCGAGGTCGGCGCCGGTGACTTTGTTCAAGGCGATCCATTTGCCGGCGTCGGCCCCGCCGGCGCTCTGGTCGAAGTTCAGCGTGGTGTTGCGTCCGACGTTGAACGTCTTCCAGTGCAGCAGGGCCTGGGATTCGTTCTGCTTGACGGTGACATTGTTGCCGGACTGCACCGGATTGTTCGCACCATAGACCACGCGGTCGAGGTCGAGTCCGCCGGGGCCGAGACCGTCGGGCACGGCGGGCAGCGGCGCGCCGGTCAGCGGGTTCATGCCGAGATGGTTGGCCGTGGCGGCCGCGCCGCGCGCGGCAGCCTGCGCGGCCTGCATCTGCTGCAAGGATTGCGTGGTGCGGGCCAGACGGTCCTGCGCGTTGGCGCGCAACTTCAAGGCCTGCGCCTGGCCGACCGTGGAAAGATTGCGGATGCGCGACGCGTCAGAGGCCCGCGTGGCCCCGCCGCGCAGGATGTCCCCGGCCGGGGCGGCCTGCGGGAACAGCAGGACGGCGACCGCGAGAAGCAACGGGCGGGCGAAAACGGATGATTTGCAAATGGCGTCCATCAACCGCCGGCCGACAGGACAGGTCGCACCGGCGGCCCAAGCTACGCGCTTTCCGCGCATGTTCCAGTGACAGCTTGTGACAATTCCGTCAAATTTCGCGCCAGGCTCAAGCGGCCGCTATTTGAGCGAATCGAGGGCCAGCTCGTTGACCGACACGGGATTCTTCTGCAGCAGCGAAGCGACGTGGGACTCGCGGTTGAGGGCGGCGCGCTGGTTGCGCAGGGCGGCGGCGAGTTGGTCTTTCACTTCCTCGAGCGAGGCGGGCCCGGCGGGCCGGATGTCCTCGACCATGAGGAGATGGAACCCGGAGCGGCCTTCGACCGGGGCCGAGATTTGTCCTTTGGAAAGCCCGGCCACCGCGGTGCGGATGGCCGGAGTGATGTCCTCCGCGGCCAGCCAGCCGAGATCGCCGCCGCGCGCGGCCGAGGCGGTGTCGTCGCTGTTGCGTTTGGCCAGCGCGGCAAATTCGCCGGGTTCGTCCTTGAGCGTGCCGGAAAGCTCCGCGGCCTTCTTGCGCGCCGCCTCCTTGTCCTCGCCCTGCGCGATGAAGATTTGCGACAACTTGTAGCGGCGCGGCAATTGCAGGCGTTCCTTCTCGGCCTCGTAGGCTTTTTCGATTTCTTCGTCCGAGGGGAAACCATCGGGCACCTTGCCGACCTCGGCGAGGTAACTTTCGACGAGGTATTGGTCGCGCAACCGCTCCAAACCGGCGACGGTCTCCGGCTTTTTGTCCCATCCGGCCCCGGTGGCGTCCTGCAGCACGGCCTGCCGCACGAGAATGGAACGCACGAAGCCGGCGAGCGCTTCCTTGTCGGCAGCCAGCGCGGCGCGGTCGGCCGGGGCGAGGGCGTCGAGGAACGGTTTGACGTCGGATACGGTCACTTCCCGCTGGCCGACTTTGGCCACCACGGTATCGGCGGTGCCGGCGGCGGGAAAGAGGCCGAGGAAGGCGAGGACAATGGTGGGAAGCAGGTTCATAGGGTTTCGGTTTTTCATGGGTTGGCAGGGTTGGTGGTGGAAGGAGGCGACATGGGAGCGGGAGCGCCGGCGCCGGCGGGCAGGCCCGCCGCGCGGATGCGGGTTTCGAGGTCTTGCATGATGGTCTGCAGCTTGGCGCGGTTGACACCGATGAACGGCTCGCGGGCCAGCAGGGCGGTGCCGAGGCCGTGGCGCTGGTAGCGGTCGAGGATCTCGTCGGCCACGGCCTTCATTTCGAGGTGCTTGACCTGCTGCTCGGCCACGGCGCGCTCCAGCACGGTGACGCGGCCCTTGCTTTTGGCCAGGGCGGCCTCGGCCTTGCGCGCCCGTTCGGCCAGGGCGCGGTAATCCTTCTCCCACTTCGCCACTTGGGAGGCCAGTCCGACGGCGCGCTCCTGCGCGGTCTCCACCGCGGTGCGCAGTTCGGCGGCTTGGTTGGCCGCGGCGTTGCGCTCGTCGACGAGCTGCGCCTGTACGGCGGCGGTTTCTTTCTTCGCCTTCTCCACGGCCATTTCGGCCTGCACGACGGAAGCTTCCATTTCGGCCGTTTTGGCCTGGGCGTCGCGCAACTGCAGCATGTTGGCCCGCAGGGCCTCGCGCAACTGGGCCTCCACGGCACTGGGTTCCTGCGCGTGCGCGGCGACGGAGAGCGACAGACAGATGAGGAAGGAGGTTTTGCGCATGGCAGGGATCAGAATTTGGCACCGATGTCGAATTGGAAGATGTTCATATCGAACTGCGGGCCGGCGATGCTTTCCGAACCGAACCAGCGCGTGCCGATATAAACGTGGGGGGTGAGGGCGAGGCGCCCGGCCACGGTGAAGCCCTTCATGTTGCTGCCGCCGAAGCCGAAGTCGGAGTCGTTGAAACCGTCGACCACGGCATCCGAGCCGATCCAGCGGTAACCGAAAGAAAATTGCCACGCCCCGAGGCGGTCGAGTTCGGCGTGGCCGACGACGAGATCCAGCAGCCAGGCGTAGCCGTCGCCCTCGAAGGGACCGTAGGATGCCGTGTCGATGTCGGGGTCGTCGGCCGTGACCTCCCCGCGGTTGTTGACCGCGATCTCGTCGATTTGCGAGCTGTTGAAGGCCAGATTCTGCACGAATTCGCCGACCAGCGAGACGCGCACCGGATCAAAGCCGTCGTAGTTGAGTTTGCCGGTCAAGACGAAATTCTCGAAGGGCGTGGCCAGGCCGAAATACTGCCACTGGTTGATGCGTCCGAAGTCGTTTTCCGGGGCGGGGGTGATGTTGCGCAGCGGACGGTAGGTGTTGCCTTTTTGCGCGAAGGACGGGCGGCTGTTGTCCGTGTCGCCCGCATCGGAAGCGGACAGCGGGACGAAGGGCGAGGAGAGTTGTCCCTCGATGTTGTAGAAGTAGTAATAGGCGGCGGCGACTTCCGCGTTCCAGTGGCGGGTCAGGTTGACCTCCGTGCCGGCCTGGATGGCGAAGAGGTATTTGTCATAGCTCGGGTATTTGAGCGGTTGGTTGGACGAGAAGTTGAGGTCGGTGTTGTAGACCGGGAACGCGCCGCCCACGAGCGAGGGGATGATCGTGTTGCGGTAGTTGTAGGACAGCCGCACGGCCGCACCGTCGAAACCGAGGTCGTCGTCGAAGATGAGCGGCGTGGAAAAAAACGGGTTGTCGAAACGGCCGGTCCAAACGGTGAGCGCGACCTCGTCCTCGCCCCCGCCGAGATCGTAGCGGAGGAAGGCCCGGTCGAGCCAGACGGCGTAGTCGGAAAAGTTGCCCCCTTCCCCGTCATTGGTGGCTCCCATGCTCTGGTTGGCCGAGACCGGCGAACTGCTGTCGCCGGTGGCCAGGCGGAAGCCCGCAGTGAAGTTGTCGCCGAGTTCGATCCCCAGACCGAAGCGGGCCAGCAAACGGAAACGCGTGCGGTCCTGGTCGGTGTTCCACTGCGGGGAGAACTCGGTGCCGGTCACGTCGAAAGGCGAGCCGGTGTTGATGGCGTTGAAATTCGGGAAGGCGCCGCTGCTGTCGTTGCCCTCGGGGTAGAGGTCGGCTTCCACGCGCATGCGGATTTCCCCCTCGGGCTTGAGGCGGGCCAGCGTCTCGAGCAGGCCCGGAGGAATGGCGGGGTTGGATGCGCCCACCCCTTCCGCAGCCAGTTCGCGGCGGATTTCGTCCTTGAGTTGCATGCGCACGGGCAACGGGATGTAACTGACCCGCATCTCGTCGCGGGCCGTCTCGAGCGGACTCCGCGCCGGTGCCTGGCCGGACACCGCCGGATCGGTGAGGGTCTGCACGGCGGCCACCTGGGCTATGGCGAACATGTCGGCCTCGTTCTGCGCGCGCTGGGTCTCGGCCTCGGCCTGGGCCTGCACGACCATGGCTTTGGAGTCGTCTGCCGTGAGCACGCCGCGCTCGACGAGCTTGTTGATGAGGTTGACCACGACATTGCCGGTCGGGGTAGAGGAAAGGAGGTCCGGCAAGGGCGGCTCGACGTTGGCCGGGACGTCGGCGGACGCGGGCGGCTGCGGGACAGGCGGTTCCGCGGGTGCGACCGTCACGGTTTCGGTGGCGGTTTCGGTGACGGTGACCGTCTCGCCGGCCGGGGGATCACCGGTGGACGTGCCGGCGGCGGCGAGCAGGACCTGCTGCCCCGCCTCGGCGGCCGCGTCCGTGGAGGTCGGCGAAGCCTGATCCGCCGTCCCCTCCGCCGTTCCGGGCACGGAGGCCACGCGGAGCAATTCGCCGGCCACCGCGGCGGGATCAGCCTCCCCGGCCGGTGCTTCGGCGCGCAGAGCCGAGGGCACGGCGCAAAGTATCGTCAGGGCAAGAAGGGAAGTCCGGGGATTCATGGGCGGGACGCGTTGATGCGCATGACGATGGGCATGGGCATACCCTCGGGGGGCGGATCCGACAAGCGGATGCCGGTGAGAATTTCCTGCTGCAAGGCCTGGTCGATCTCGGGATCGCCGGTCGAGCCGTCGATGCTTGCCCGGGTCACCCGGCCGGTCGGATCGACCCAGATGCGGGCTTTCACCGTGAGGCGCGCCGAACGGGTCGCACGGTGGGTGCGCAGGGCGGAAGTGACCGCACCTTGAACGCGACCGGCATACCAGCCGAAACGCGTGCCACCGCCGCCGCCCTTCTTTCCGCTCCCGCCGATGAGTCCGCCGCCGCCACGGCCGGTCAGACCGAAGCCGTCAGGCGGTCCGTCGCCCTGGATGTTCGAGCCCATGGGCGCGGGTTCATCGGGCGCCTCGGGCTCGGGCGCCGCTTCGGGCGCTTTCTCCTCGACGAATTCGGGCGCGTCCGGCGGAGGCTCCACCGGCTCGGGCGGGGCCGGGGGTGGCGTCGGCGGCGGTGTGGGGGGCGGGGGCGGCGGGGGCAACACCGGCACGATGTTCACTTTGGGCGCCGGCTTGCCCTTGCTCTCCCCTTTCCCGCCGAGAAAAAGGAAAGCGGCGGCCGCGAGGGCGACCAAAACGACAGCCCCGAGAGCCATGAGGGCCTTGGGGGCGCCAGCCCCGGAGGAGCCGCGACTGGGGACAGGTGCGCGCATTGCTCAATTTTCCGGCCCCACCGTGGCGAGTCCGACTTGGGTGAGCCCGAGCCGCCCGCAGACATCGAGAACACTCATGATGCCGTCGTATTGCGTCTGACGGTCGCCGCGGATGACCACGGGGAATTCCTTGTGCTTGGCCTGGTGCTCGCGGAGCTTGGATTCCAGTTCGGCCAGCGAGACCGGCACGGTGTCCAGCGCGATGCTGCCTTGGTTGTTCACCGTGATGGCCCGGCTCTTCGGTCCGCTCAGTTCGGCCGGCTTGCTCGAGGACTTGGGCAGGTCGACTTTGACACCCTGCACACCGGCGGTTGTCATGATGATGAAAATCAACAGCAGCACGAGGTAGAGGTCCACCATCGGCGTGACGTTGATATCGTCGTAGGATTTGTCGTCTCCGGCGTCCATGGTCAGTCGGCGGCGTAGGCCGGTTCGCCCGAGGGTAATCCAGCGGACTGCGGCCCGGCCGTCGGGAGAGGCGGCATCGGGGCGCGGCGGGGTGGCGGCGGCATGGCAGCGGGGCGCGATGCAGAAGCCGCAGCACCGGCGGAAGGGTCGACCCCGGCCATGTCCGCGTCTTCGCGCCCGACCGTTTCCTCGAACCGAGCCGCCTCCTCGGGCGGCATGAAGCGCGGGGGCAGCCCTTCGCCCGGAGGTGGATAAGCCTCGGCAATCTTGGTGACAAACTCGTCGATGAAGACCTGCATCGAGGCGATGACATCTTTGATCCGCGAGCTCAGCACGCTGTACATAAAGAGAGCGGGGATGGCGACAAACAGGCCCACCGTTGTGGCCAGCAGGGCGCTGGCGATGCCCGGCGCGATCGAGTTGACGTCGACCTCGCCCGACTTGGCGATGATGGCAAAGGTGATCATGACACCCACGACCGTGCCGAGCAGACCGACGTAAGGGCCGCCGGCGATGCTCGTGGTCAGGATAACCAAACCCTTGTTCAAAGATTGTCTCTCCCTCACCATGCCGGCATCGAGCGAAGCCCGGATCGCCTGGATGGAGCGCACGGACAAGCCCTGGTGACGTTCGGGATCGGAGATGCGGTGACGGATCTCTTTGATTCCCAGGTGATACAGGTGGTAGCAGGGCGAGTTGAGCATCCGACGAATGTTCGCCTGTTGTTTGCCGGCTCCCTTGGCCTCCATGGCTTCCATGCGCAGGTTGGTCAACGAGTCCGGGTCGTCGGCATCCAGCACGGCCAGATCGCCCGAGACTTCGCCCCACTGGCGGAGGAACTCGTCGTCGCCTTTCATCAAGGCGCGCAAGCGGACGAATTTGGCCACCGCGACCGACCATCCGAGGATCATCATGATCACGCAGACCACCACGGCGATCCAGCCGTCGAACATCATGTTCTTGCCGATATCGCCGAAGAGCATGACATGCTCGAGCGCGCCGCCGTGGCCTCCGCCGGCAGCCCC
>CAMDUL010000033.1 GCA_945878135.1 Chthoniobacter flavus
ACGATAATTTCTCCGCCACAGGCCGTGCACGACCATGGTGTCTGTCTCGAAACCGAACCAACTGACACCGGCAATACGGAAAGGTCGCCCTTCGGCATCGACGATCGAACGGCCCTTGGTCGAAAGAAAACCAGCCGTCCGCGCACCGGAGATGCGGCGCGCGTGGCGCGCGATGGCTTCCGACACGGCACCGGGAAACTTCACATCGAATCCATCGTAGTCCGGATACGGCGTCCCGTCCTCCTGCCGCCCGGTCAGCAACCAGACCATGGTGCCGCCCGCACCTTCCTCCTCCGCAGCGGCCAGCCAGGCCTCGTAAACGGCTTCGCGACGGGCCTTGTCCTTCAGTCCGAACTCCTCGATGACCACCGGCTTGCCGAGCTTGCCGGCGTCGCGCACGTGCTCGCGAATCCAATCCACACCCCAGTCAGGCGACTTGCCCCAGTGCTCCGGATAAAGATGCACCGTGCCGTAATCGATGTCCGGCAACGAGAGCAGACGCAACCAATCGACGCCCTCCCTGCCGCTGCGCGTCCAGTCCGCGTCCCCCGGACGCCGGTAGAAGCCCTCGTCGCCCACCGAGACGAGGTGATGGGGATCGATCGACTTGACGAAGGCGCTCATTTCACGCGCCCATTCGACCAAGGTGTCCCCGGATGGATCCGACGGGCAGCGCGGCTCGTTGGCCAATTGCCAAGCAAAGATCGCCGGATCGTCTTTGTAGGCGACCCCCGTGCGGGCGTTTACGCGGTTGAGCACCCGGGAGACCCAGGCCTTGTAGGCTGCCCTGGTCTCGGGACGGGTGTAGAACTCGTCGACATCCCCTCCGCCCGTCTGCTCGACATACCACTTCATACCGCCGAAGTCGTCCCATCGATTGACCAGGGTGACGACCAGCTTCAATCCGTGACGAGCCGCTTGTTCGACGACACGATCAAGCTGCAGGAAGCCCTCTTCGCTGAATTTCCCCAACTCCGGTTGCAGCACAACGTCATTGTGACTTCTGCCGTCGAGAAATCCCCACGTGCGCACAACCTTCAAACCCATCGCTGCCGCTGAACCGAAGACGTCGGCAGCCATGCTCTCCGGTTTGTAAACGAGGTAGTAGTTATTGGCGCCGGCAAAGCGGAACGCCTTGCCGTCGAGATGGAATTGACCATCCCGGACCGAGACAAACCCTTCACCGGCTGGCAATGAACCGAGGGGGAGCAGCAGCATCAGAAGATGCAGGCGGAAAACATTTCGCATGGCTTCAGACAAACGCGGCAAGAGCCGACCGGAGGTAGTCGCGCATCCATAAGTTCACCAACCATGGATCAGCCAGAGCACGGCCGGTCGACGGGGCGGCGGGTTGGTAGGGAGGCGGACCGAATTCGGGAGTGATGGCGACAAAATCCGCTCCATCCGATGCCCGCGCCTGAAGGACGCGGCGCCAAAGACCGAGCAGGGTCGCGAGTTGCGGCGCGAATTCCGGGGCCCGGGCGTCGGCGACTTGCGGCGCTTGCGCGCAACCAACCCGCGCATGAATATGCCACGCGCGGCCGATCGCGGCATCGACGGCTTCCTGCTGCCGCGCAAGGTCGTCCGTCTCGTGCACGACCTGCCAGTGCGAGAAGTCGGCAGTCAGACACAAAGCCGGAAGTTCCGCCAGGAAGCGCAGCGTGTCCGGTGCACTGAAGAGTGCGCGGCCGCGATGCGTTTCATGGCAGATGCCGGGCCCCTCCGACTCCAACCCGAGGGCCCCCTCAAAAATGCGGATGTTGTCCGCGAAGGCGAACCAATCCGTGCCGGTGTGGCAATTGACCCGCACCGCGCCGCAGGAAAGCGCGCGGGCATAAAGCCGCCGCAGCGATTCGGCATGCGCCGCGGGCGATTCGCCAGTCGTGACAATCTGCGCAACCAATTCCAGTCCGGCATCGGCATGCATACGCCGCACGGTTTCATCCGACTCGGTGACACCGGGCAGATACAACTCGGCGGCGTCAAACCCCGCGACTTTGATCCGCGCGAGGAATTCCCCCAGCTCACATTCCGGCAGTTCCCATCTCGACTTGGCAAAGAGCAGGCGCACGGACGGTCAACGGCTGATGCGCACGCGGACGAAGCGCTTCGACCGCCCCTGCGTGGTGACCTTATCGGTCACCGTGACCGGGCCGTCCACATTCTCCGCGCCGGTGCTCGACCAGATCACGGCGCCCGACGTCGCCGCATCGTCGGACGCGAGAACCTCGTAAATCAGCGCCGGGTCGGCGACGCGTTGGAAGGTCACGGTCAGGCGATTGTCGACGAGCGAAACCGTGGGACGTTCGGCCGCCGACGATCGCAGCGGATCCCCGCCGAACGCGTATTCGGCCAGATTGGGCAAGCCGTCGGCATCGGGATCGTCGAGGGTGCCCGAAGGACGCCCGCCCCAGTCGATGCCATCGCTCCAAGCTTCGAACGCATCCTGCAACTGCGCGGTGTAGAGCAAAGAAAGCGAGGTCGAATTGGTGGCCACCGACCATGTGCCCGAGCCCGGAAAGTTTTCCGCGGCGACGACGATGGTGTTGAGGGAAATATTCGAGAGCGCGCCGCTCAAGACCGGCACCGCCTGGTCGGTTTCGCTGAAGCCCGTCAGGCCCGTGCCGTCGATGCGGATGGTCCAGTTCGAATTCCCCGGACCGACAAAGCGCGCCGCCCCGAGCGCCGCCCCGGGCGCGCCCCATTCGGCCAGACGGCGCAGCACGGTGGCGCCGGAGTTGATGGTGAAGTCGGTGGTCGTCGATCCCGAGCCGGCAACCGTTCCTCCATTCTCGACCAGCACGGGCGAGACCAACGGGGAATCGAGCACCAAAGTGCCTCCGGCCACCACGTTCGTGCCCAGATGGGTCTTGCCCGCCCCGGTCATGGTCCAGGTCCCGCTGTTGACCCGGATGTTGAGGAGCGAACCATTGGTGCCGGATCGCGTGTCGCCGGTCGGACCGCTGATCAACCCTGCACCCGGACCGTGCAAGTTGAGGACGCGCCAGACGTCGGTTCCCGTGACCGTGTTGCTCAAAGTGCCGGAGATCACGAGCGTGCCACCTGCGCTGGCCATATCCCAGCGCCCGCCTCCACCTTCGAAAAGCAGGGCACCCTGCAGTTGGTTGACCCCCGAGCCATTGCGGATCTGCTGGTGTCCGGCCGTGTTGTGCATGGCGATCTTCAGGACTTCGGATGACGCGATGCCGTCCGCCAACTCAAGCGTGGCCAGCGCGGGGCCGCCGGACAGGAAGGTGAAGCCGCCCGTGGCGGTGCCGGACAGTCCGAGGGCGGAGTCGTGGGTGATGCGCAGGACACCTTGGCTCAAGGTGGTGACGCCGCGGTAGGTGTTGGCACCGCCGAGCACCAACGTGCCGGCGCCGCTTTTGCCCAGACTGCGCACTGCGTCATCCGACACCACGCCGCGCAGCGCGACCGAGCCGGTGTCCACCGTCACGGTGCGGTTGGCCCCCGCGAGTCGGACGGCGCCGTCGATGTTGAGGAATCCTCCGGTTGCGAGATTGTTGGACAGCACGAAATTGTTGGGGAGCGTCGCGGGGGAGCCCGGGGCAGCCCGCAGGGAACCGCCGGCCACCAGCACGTCGCCGGTGCCGAGCGCGGCATCGGCGGCGACCACCAACGTGCCGCCCCCCAGCACGGCGCCGCCGGCGAACGAGTTGGACCCCGACAGCGTGAGGGGGGCGTTGCCCGTTTTGGTCAGCGCTCCGGTGCCGCTCACTGCGGAGGAAACGAGAAAGTTGGCGGTGCCGTCGCCGCTGACGGTGAGGTTGCCAGCCAGCACGAGCGGCGCGCTGAGCGCGTAGGAAAGATTCGTGCCGGTGGCCTCGAGCCGCAGACCCGGCGCCGTGCCATCGTGCGCGGCAAAAGCCAGCGAGTTACTGACGATCGCGACGCCTGCCGCCGCGCCGCCGGCGGGAGCGGTGCCGCCGAGAGTGAGCGAGTTGAGTTGGAAATCATTCCCGAGATTTTGCCTGGCGGTGACTGTTCCGGCGGACACTCCCTGCCCCGGGAAGAACGCCATGGCGTTGCCGGAGTAGGACACGGGGGCCTGGCCCGATTGCCAGTTCGTGTTCATGCTCCAGTCACGCGTCCCGACCGCCGTCTCGGTCCAGACCGGCGAGGCCAGGGTGACGCTCACGTCGTCGATGTAAAGCGGACCGAGATATGCCGGGCTGCCGGTCGTCTCAAAATAAAGATTGAGCAAAGTGGCCGGACCGTTCGGTTCGGTGTGGCGGTAGTATCCCCGCAAGGGGAACCATCCGGTGTTGTCGACGCCGTTCGCTGTGCTGACGTTGTGGAAAACCGGCGAGCCGGAAGTTCCCTCGTAGCGGATGGTGGCGCGCACATTGGCGGCGGTATCCGTCCGCGCCCAAGCCGTCACGAGGTAAGTCTGCCCGGGAATGAGCCGGCCCAGCAGGCTCTGCAGCGGACCGTTCCACGCGGCCGTGCGGTTGAACGACCGGATGGCGCCCGCCCCGCTGCGCACCGTGGTGGTTTCCGCCGCGATCGCCCCACCGGTGGCCGACCACCCCGCGGTGCTTCCCTCGAAACCCCCGTTCTGCACCAGTTCGGACGGCGCAGAAACCTCGAGACTGATCGCGTCGCGCACGGCCAGCGAAGGGTCCTGCGGATTCCAGAAAGCACGGAGCAGGATGCGGCGTTTGTTGACGGCGCGGTCCGGGCGCGACTCGATCTGGACATCGACACTGGCCCCCGCCGCGACCAGTTCCTGCTGGGAGTAGGGCGCGCCATCGGTCACGGCGAGGCCGCTGGCTCCCGTCACCGCCGCAGTGACGTCGTTCGTCCCAATCTTGTAGGTCGTGGTCCAGCCATCACCGCCGGTTTCGTGCGCGTGCAGCACCGGCAGGGCCGGCACCGTTCCGGTGTTCACCAAACGGACGGTGGAAATTGCGGGCGATCCCATGTCGGGCGCGCTTCGCGCGAGAACGGGCTGCGCGGAGGCGGCGGCCGCGTCGGTCTGGACGACGCCGACCGAAACCCACGCGTTGGTATTCGTCGCGACGCCGATTTTGGCGTGAAGGTCGAGGGACTGGCCCGATCCTTTGACATAATAAAGCGCGTCGCGCACCGTGTTGGCGTAGGAACCGTCTTTCGACTCCGGCACGAGGCTGAACGGGCCGTCATACCAGCTCTCGAAGATAACGCGGTCCGGACGCCCGCCCTCGAGCTGGTGCAGCTGGAACGAACGCAGGGAGTCGCGCTTGAACTGCAGGTCCCACGCGTCGCGCCCGGCCGCCGTGGAAGTGTCGGGCCAGCTGCCGCCCGTGCTGTTGGCGATGAAGTAATGTTGCCGCCCGTTCTGCTGGAGCCACTGCTCGTAGCGGACGATTTTGCGTCGGTGGCGGATCGCGTCGGCATTGGCTTCCGAACCGCCCCAGGCTTGGTATCCGCGGTAGGGCGAGTCGGTGTTGAAGCCGGTGAAGTTGTCAGTGTAAGCGGCGGGAAATGATTCGTGGAGCGTGCGGAGGAAGTCGTTGCCGGAGAAGTAGCGCAGCAGCGGACGGTGGTTGTTCCACGTGGCAACCACCGGCCCGTTGGTTAGTCGCGCGACCGTGGTCAGGGAGGCGTTGGTCGCATCGCGCCGGAGAACCTGCAGGCCGTCCTGCGGCGTGAAGCAAAGGGCCGCCAAGGGCGAACCGGCCGCGGTGTCCGTCCGCCACATTAGCCCCATCTGCGCCCCCGCTGCGAGGCTCGTGCCAGGCGCCGCCTGGTCCGCGAAGTAGAGAAGGCGCGCGGCCAGCGTGCCGTCGGTGGTCAAAGCCGTGTGGTGGAAGCGCAAGGCATCGGAAGTCCCGGCAACTCCGGTGCCGGCGGCGGTGTTGGTGACCACGCCCCCGCCGAAGGTGGACGCGGCGGACGCGCCAGCATTGCCGATGTTGGTTCCGCCATAGCTCGGGACATTCGAGCCGATGAACGACACCTCGCTGAAAGTGGCGGTATTCGTCTCGTAGCGCACCTGGCTGTCGGCGGCCAATCCGGCCAGCAGAGTCGCGGGGGCATTGCCGATCGTCGCGCTGCCGACATTGGTCCAGTTCGTGCCGTCGCCCGAATGCTGGGCGGTGAAAACCGAGCCCGCTCGCTGCAACCGCAACCATCGGGGCAGCGGGGCGGACGGCACATTGGTCAGGGTCACGAGACCGCGGCCGGTGTTGGTGCGGACGGCGAACTCGATCTGGTTGGCCAGATTGACGTGCAACGAGACCTGCCGCGCGTTGGCCGCGGCCGCTTCGCGCAAGGTGATGCCGGCCGTGGGGATTTCCCCGGCGGGATTCGTGCGGTTCGGGTTCGAGCCGTTCATCGCGTCGAGCCGCGCGGTGAAGGTCCGGTCGCCCTGCTGCTCGGTATGGACAAAATAAAGCGAATCCGACGAGGGTGAGCCGGGATGAATGTTATCGTCGCCGGTGGCTTTCAGGGTCAGGGAACCCCCGGAAACCGACACGCTCCCAGCCCAGCCGGGCGACCCGATGTCCCCCTCGAAGAACGGAAGCGTCTGGATGTTGTCGAAACGGCCCTGCGCCGCGCGGCTCGGGTTGAGGGAGGAAACGAAGAAACCCAATCGCGGGGACCCGCCCAAGGGGACGGCCACGTTGGTCAACACGCGCCACCCGGAACCATCGGCCGAGTAGAGAGCAGTCACGTTGGTGCCGCGACGCTCGAGTTTGAGCCACGCAAAGTAGCTGCTGAAGTCCGGCCCGAGCTCGCGCAGGACGTCGCCCCCGTCGTTCCAGTTGAAATACACCGGCGAATTCACCGGCGCGACACGGATGGCCGGGAAGGCCTGCGCGAGCCGTTCGGTCCACTGGCGGAACCAACCGTAGGTGTTGCGGTCCGCGGAACCGGCATTGGCGTTGAACTGCGTGCCGGCGTAGGTTTCCCAGTTGCCCGAGATGGCGGTGAAAAATTCTTCCGACGTCCACTGCGGGTTGAAGCGCATGGAACGTTTCCACGTTTCCATGATGTAGTCGGTGCTCACCTCGTTGAGGTTGAAACCGTAGCCTTTCAGCCGCCGGATGTTGGCGATGCCGGTGCTGAAGCCGGCCGGGTCGTTGGTGTTGCCGGCGAAGGCCGTCCCGAAGGCGCTGTTGACCGCGGGATACTCGCCGGCCAGCAGGGATTCGACCATGACCGGCTTGTTCGAGAGCAACGTGGCCAGCTTGGGCCCGACCACCGGCGGACGGTGGTTCGTGTTCGACGTCGCAGGATTGTTTGTCTGATTCCAATAAGCACCGTGCAGCAGATACCCGTCCATGTTCTCGCGGACGAACGTCCATTGCGAAGCCCCCGTATCGACCAACTGGTCGTTGTTGCGGTAAGCTCCCCACCACACCTCGGCCGGCTTGGTCAGCACCGGAGGCAGGTCTTGGGCGCCGAGCGGAGCGCAACACCACGACAGGGCGAAAGCGAAAGCGCCGAAGGATGAATGTTTTCGGGGGATTACCATCAGGGAGGGGCTCCGCAACAGCGGCGACCCCTAACCTACTCTGACCAAGGTGACCCGCTAAACGTTGGAAGCTTTATTGTAAAATCATGGCCGGAGACCCAACAACTCCCGGGTCCATCGCCACCAACCACGCCCGGCCTCCTCTGGATCGCCTTCGCCCCAAGCGATGTCCGCCAACTCGACGACATGGTCCCTGGCCGGAAAGTTGCCCCCGCCGCCGGGGAAAATTTCCAGGCGCACGCGATCGACGCGCCGGCCCACCTCCTCGCGCACGAGCCTCACGCCGTCCTTCCCGATCTTCTTTTCCCCGTCGCACCATACCTCGATGCAGCCATCGGCCGCTTCGGGCGCCGACTGCATCGTCACCCGCAGGCGCAAATTGTGCCACGTCCCGCGGCCGAGCAGAAAACTCCCCGCCCCGAGCCCGTTGCCGTATTTGCCGTCCATCGCCTGCTGGTAGACGTAAAGCGAATTGCGGATACCGTCTTCCTGCGCATCGAACTGCAACCGTACACTCCATCCATCACCGTTGAACCGCGCCTCCTCCCCGCGTCCGCCGTCGTAACCCTTGCCGCCGCTCAGGCCGAGTTGCTTGCCGTGCAGGCCGGCGGCGAAGTCGTCCGGGTAGCGGATGCGAAATGACAGATCGCAGGTTTCCCGCGGTTCGACCGGCACGTGCAGGGAAAGACCGGTGCCGGTGACCTTCTTGCCTTCCGTGAAAGTGACGCGGAGAACACCGTCGCGGATCTCGGCGAAATTGCGGTCGGGCGGCGGTGGTTTGGCACCGGACAGCGCCGTGAACTTCGCGGGATCAAGAGCTCCATCGGTCGCGCCGAGGTCGAGGGGCGTCATGGACGCGTGACCCAACGATCCGGTCGCGAGGAGAAGGAAAACAAATTTCATGCTTTCTCGAGCTTCACGCTGAGCAAGGCGTAGGGAGTGAAATCAATCGATGCCTTGTCACGCAAAGTTCGCGAAGGGCGCAAAGGTTTTTCGGAGAGATCGACCAATCGCGCGCGCCAACCGGGGGCGAGACGGAGTTTGGCACGACCGCGGCGTCCGAGCACTTCATTGAGACGGAGGATCCAAGCGCCGCGCCCGACCTCCGCCGGCTTGGCCCACACCGGTTGCAGCGATTCGCCGCCTTCGAGTCCGAGAAAGCCGGCGGAGCACGCCGAACCACGGTAAGACAAGACCGGCGTGAACAGGGAATCGGCCAAGGCGGCGGCTTGCTGGTCGCGCGGCGCATCCGCGGCATGACGACCGACCGCCAGCGCGATGCGGTGAACCCCGATGTCCGAGTAGGGCGGATCGGCATGCGTGCGCCGCAGGGCATGAGGATGCGAACTCGGCGCGCCGCGCGGCTCCTCCTCGCAAGTGATCGCCGCGCTGCGGGCCAGGCTCAACCCGAGCACACCATCCCGCGCGGTGAAGCCGTATTTCGCTTCGGTCACGACGAAGAGTCCATCGGACTCCGTCTCGTCGAACACCGCGGCCCACCGGCTGGCCGGCACTTCCCATTGCGCCTCGGCGCTGACCGGTCCGGGCACCTGGTCGCGCAGCACACTGCCGAAGGGAGCCCCGAAGCGCGCCTGACGCGCGGCGAACCTGGTGGGAAAGAGCATTTTGACCAAAGTCAGGGGTTTGCGCAGGTCGAGATCGAGATCGATCCGCAAGCAGCTCGCACCCGCTTCCAACGTGTAGCGCACGGTGACTTCGCCCGCGACACCGAGCGAACGCCGGCAGGCGATCGTGGCGCGCGACGCGGTGTGTTCCTCGAGCGTGATCCTTGCCGGCGCACGCACCGCGCGGCCCAGCGCGAGCGTCGTACGGTCGATATCCCATGCGGGGAACATCGCGGGATGGTCGGGATAGATCATCAGGTCGCCGAGCGGTCCGCGAAGAGGCATGCCTCGGCCGTCGATGACCAAAGACGAAACGCGGCCTCGGGCATCGATGGTCGCGCGCACCCGGTCGTTGCGCAGTTCACGTCGGGTGGCAGTCACCGGTGCGATACTTTCCACCGGGGCAAGATCCCGCACGGCCGCGCCGGCGAGGGGCGGGAGACGCACGGCGCGCACCGCACCGTCCTTGCCCGATCCGAGCAAATGCAACCGCGGGCGGGGCAAAGGATTGAACAAAGATGTTGTCCCGGCGCGCCGGGACAACATCTTGCGGGCGGATTTGATCGCCGTCTCCGCGATTTGCCGCAACTCGACGCGCGCCTCATCGTAGACCTCGTGGATCGAGCTGCCCGGGATGTAATCGTGGAACTGGGCGAAAACGACCCGCCGCCACGCTTCCTCGTCCGCCGGACCGCCGTGCGTGGCGCACCGCACTGCTTCCCCGGTTTGCAGGGCGCGTTCCGCCGCGCGCATCCCGGCCTTGATGTCCGCATGCGTGGTGTAGGTGCCGCGGTGGTATTCGAGATAAAGCTCCCCCTGGTAAACCGGAAGTTTGCCGCGGAGGCGGTCGAGCCGACGGAAGAACGGCTCGATATTTCCCCACTGCGCGCGCGGCAAACCGGCGAGATCCGCCATGCGCCGCGCCCGTTCGCACATTTCCTCGGTCGTGCCACCGCCGCCGTCGCCGTAGCCGGTCGGGGCAATGACTTCATGGTGGACGTCGCTCTGGGCGTGCCTGCGCTCGATGGCGCGCATCTCCGCGGCTTTGGCCGCCAAACAATAACCGCCGGTCTGGCTGATATGCGTGAGCACTTCGCTCCCGTCATGCCCGCGCCAGAGGAAACTGCTGTGCGGAAAACGCGTCAACGCGCTCCAGGAAAGCTTCTGCGTATAAAAATAGTCCACACCCGTCTGGCGCATGATCTGCGGCAGACAGGGCGAGTAACCGAACACGTCCGGCAACCACAGGACCCGCGAAGGCGAACCTTTCAACTTGACGAATCCTTTTTGTCCGAGCAGGAAACTGCGCGCCAGCGCTTCGCCGCAGGCCAGCAGCGTGTCGCTTTCCACCTCCGTCGCCCCCTCGGCATCCCAGCGCTTCGCGCGGATGCGGCGGCGGACCGCGCTCATCATGCGCGGCGACCGGCGGCCGACCGCGTCATAGCTGGCCGGCTGACTGTAGCCGAATTTGTATTCCGGATAGCGGTCCATCAGGCGGTTGGCCGTGGCGAAGGTGTGCACCGCCTTGAAATCCCCCACCCGCTCGGGCCAGAGCCAGACGAGATCGATGTGCGCGTGGCCGGTGAGGACGGCGCGCATCGCCGTGGGACCCGCGGGCAATTCCCGATACGCGCGGGCCAGGCGCCGGCGCGCGGCTGGGATCCCGTCCGACTCGAGCGCGTCGACTCCTTCCTCAAGAGCGCGGAGCAAGCGGCGTGCCAGCGGGGTGGCTGAAGCCAAGTCCGGGCGTTTGCCCCATCCGCTCAGCTGCGAGGCCTGGGCCCCGAGCGTCTCCTGGAGTTCCTCGCGGACCAGATCGTCGAGCACGAGCAGATCGTGATAGAGACCCCAGATCTCGTTGTCCCGCGTGACGAGACGCGCGCCGCGGAAGCGCGAGCCCTCCGGTTCGAGGCCGCCGCCTTCGGGCAGCCAGATCCCGGTCTGGCAGACGACGGACTCCACCCAAAGTTCGCGCGCGCCGCGCGGCAGAGGTGCGTGCTTGTGCACGGGATCGAATCCGTAATGCGGCAAACCCCCGATATGCAGCGTCGCTTCGGAAGGATCATCCCACGCGAGGTAAAGATCGCCCCGCTGCGCGAGTGACGGCGGGACCCTGATTCTCCACCACCTTTGGTCCCACAACATGCCCCAATAAAAGGGCGGACGCACCGGCTGAAGCTTTTCGCGCTTCGCCTCGTCGACACTACGGTGACGCGGCGACGGCGCGGTCGCCATGACTGGCAGCGAGGCGACGTCGTGCCAGATCCTGCCACGCAGCGAGTCGAGGGTTGTCGCAACCCTCGCAGGAACGAGTTGCAGCAGGGGCGAAGCGGGCAGCATGCGGTCAGGGTGTATCCAGACCGGCTCCGGACTTCAGCTCGCGCATCTCGCCCTGCATCTTGGCCAACAAGTCCCCGTGGCGCGGATCGGCGATCAGGTTATTCATCTCCTTCGGATCTTTCTCCAAATCAAACAACTGGTTCCACTCCGGATGCTGCGGCACTTCGACGTATTTGTGGGTCGGGGTACGCACGGCGAAGAGGTCGAAGGTCACCTTCGGATAAGCCGGGTCCTCGTAATTCTGGTAGAGGAACGACTCGCGCCACGGAACTTTGCCGGGTTCAGCCGCAAGCAAGGGCACCATGCTTTGTCCGCTCTGCCGCCATGCTGGCTCGAGCCCGCAAAAGTCGAGGATCGTCGCGGCCAGATCCAGATTGAGCACCATCTCGTCACGCACTTGCGGTTCGGGAAGTTTGCGCGGATAACGCAGCAGCATCGGAATACGAATGCTTTCCTCGTAGGCCGTGCGCTTGTCCCCCAACCCGTGCTCACCGAGGTAATACCCGTTGTCCCCGAGATAAATGACCAGGGTGTCGCCGGCCAACCCTACAGCGTCAAGCGTGTCAAGCAGGCGTCCGATGTTCTCGTCCATGCCGGCCAGCGTCTGGAAATAAGCCAACCGGTCGGGATTTTTCGGATCCCAAGGCTTGGGCGGATTGGCTTTGCGCCACGGAGCGACGTCTTGGAACGACCCGGGCGCGGCGAATTCGCGGTCCTGCCATTTGTCCGCCAGACGCGGCGGCGGCGTGCGTTTGTCGTGCGGCGTTTTGTAACCGACCACCATGGCGAAAGGCGTGTCTTTGTGCTCCTTGATGAAGTCGATCGCGTAGCCGGTCGTCACATCGTCGACCCAGCCTTTGGTCGGCGTGTCCTTGCCGTCGACCACGAACGGGCAGTCTTCGTAGATCCCCTGGTCGACGAATGTCGCCACATCTTCGAAGCCCGGTCGTTCGCGCTGCGCGCCCATGTGCCACTTGCCGAAATAGCCGGTGGACCATCCGTTGGCCCCGAGCACCGCGGGCCAAGTCTCGGTCGACGTGAACGGCTGCGCATTGTGCGTGATGCCGTGCTGGTTCGAATGCAGCCCGGTGAGCACCGTGGCGCGGCTCGGCGAGCACAGTGAGTGCGTGACGAACGCATTGCGGAAACGCACCCCGCCGGACGCCAACCGGTCGAGCGACGGCGTCTCGAAAAACGGGTAATTCGCGCGATCCCCCATTTCGCGCTGCACCACACCGAGCGCGTCGTGGCGGTGATCGTCGGAAATAATGAGGACCACGTTGGGTTTGCGGGGTTCTTCGGCCGCACGGACCCAGCAACAGACGGAGGCCATGCAGAGGACGGACCAAAAGCAGCGGAGGATGATCATGGTGGAACGGGTTCGGTTGTCGTGGCGGGCCGGAGCACATCCGGAGAGCACTTGACACAGACAAGAAAAGCCCCTTCCCGCCCCCGGATCACGCCCCATGTCCGGTCGAGGACCGGAAATTTTCCTTTATCCTCAACAAAGGCACGCTCTCTTTTCATGTCTGGTATCGAAAAGGGCCCCGGCAAGGCGGAGAGGCCAGAGCGTGGAAAAACGGGGCGCATCAACGCGCTATTTGCAGCCGCATAAACCGTTTCGGCTGACCGGGCGAGGCTTCGGGATCGCGGACTGTCACCGGGCCGGCCGTGTTTTCCGCCCCGGTGCTGCTCCAGACCGGATCCCACCCGACGAGATCGTCCGAGGCGAGCACCTCGTAAAGAAGACCGGGGTCGGCCGCGCGCCGGAAGGTGATCGAAAGGTGTTCAGACCCGGCGGGCGGCAGGATCAGGACACTTGGGCGGTCGGTGGCGGACAAAGGATCCGTGCCGAGCGCATATTCGGCAAAGTTGGGCATGCCGTCGCCGTCGGGATCGGCGTCTGGTGACGAATCGGCGCCGTCCCAACGCACAGTATCGGTCCATTCCGCAAAGGGATCAGGGGCCGGCGCCACGAGGAAATCAAAACCGCGGGTCACCTCATGATTCGCGCCGTCCACCAGGCGCAGTTCAAAAAAGCTCTCTCCGGGAGACCCGGGGTAGCCGGTGAGCAAGCCGTCCGAACCCAGCGACAATCCGTCCGGAAGAGATCCCGCCAGCAAAGACCAGGAGTAGGGCCCCGTGCCCCCGCGGCCTTCGAGCATACTCGCGAAGAAAGTCCCTGCCGTGGCCGGCCCGAAAGATGATGTCTCGATGGTGAGAGGCAGCACGACATTCACGCTGAAGCTGCGCGTGGCGGATTTGTCCATGGCATCGGACACTTCGACCTCGAATGTCCCGGACTCGGTGGCGGTCAGCATGCCGCGCAGTTGCCCGTCGGACGAAAGAGCCAGCCCCGCCGGCAACGCGCTGCCCGGTGCGACGTTCCAAAAATAAGGACCGATGCCGCCCCCGGCGGCGAGATTGATGGAAAGCGGCGAACCTGTGGTGAAAGTGCCGAGGTCGGGCCCGGTGAGCACCGCCAGGGCATCCACCCCGGTCGCGGCCACGACGCGGAGTTCGAGGTTCCGCGGATAAAACTCCTCGGTGCCCGGCTGGGCTTGGAAACCGAGGTTGTCGAAGGTAGTGCCCGCGGGCACGTTGCGCTGCCAGGACACCGGTTTGAGGATCACGCGGTCGCCGGTGCGCGTCACGGTGTTGTTGAAGAACGTGATATTGCTGCCGTTGAAATCAAACTCGGCCTCCCAATCGGTGATATCCGCCGAGCTGTTGTTGATGATGCGGAGGGTCCCCTGATAGGTGCCAGTCCAGGCATTGCCGGGGACAAACTCCATGCGCACGCTGCCGGCGGGCGGAGGCGGAGCGGCGGTCGAGCCGTTGATCGTCACTGAGGCGGTGCCGCGCGAGATCGTCGCGTTGGCGGGATTGGTCAGCTTCACGCCGAAGTTTTTCGAAGATCCCAGCGGCAGCGAGCCGGACGCGACCGGCACGGTGATCGTTTTGGAGGTTTCCCCGGAGCCGAAAGTAAGCGTGCCGCCGGTCGCGGTGTAATCCGTCCCGGCGAGCGCAGTGCCGTCCTCCGTCGCGTAGTTGACCGTCACATTCGACGACGGCGCGACCGAAAGGCTGACGGTGACCATGGCATCGGTGCCGCCGGAAGGCGGTTGCGCGACGGTAAGATCGGCGATGGAAATCGCCGGCGTGGTCGTTTCCGGCGGCGGGGCCGAGTCACTCACCGTCAATGTATACGAGAGCGCATTTGTCGCGCGAATGGTCACACCGCGCCGGACCATACCGCCGGTGAGCGATGAGGCGTTGCCCGCGTCGATCGACGCGGGCGTGTTGAGCTGCAGGAGGAAGGACGAGCCGTTGGGCCGCTGCAGGACGAGGCGGGTCGGGCTGCCGGACAATGTGGCATCGGACGCGTGGGCCAGCGGCAGGTGTTCCGTGAAGGTATTCGTGTGGGTCACCACCACGCTGACACTCGAGCCGCCGAACGTGATGCTCTTCTGGCCGTAGGTCGTGCCTCCGCCGGCCAGCGCGTAACTCACCGCGTAGTCCCCCGCCGGCAGATCGGTGACTCCGGCCACCGGCGAGACGGTGTCGGCGCCGGCTTTGATCGTCCCGGGCATGTTGCCGGTCTCGTAAGCCAGCCCCGCATCGGTGCCGCGCACCGTTCCCCACTGCCAGGGGATGCTGCCGGAGTTGCCGGAGACCGCTTGCAAGGCGAGACCGAAGGAGGGATTCCACAGAAGATTCAGGCCGTAGGCTTGCCGGGCGAGCCGGCGGTTGCCCGAGGCGAAGGTCGCGTAGTAGTTGCCGCGCTTGACCGCACCCAAACTGAAGGCGCCGGAGTTCGGCGTGGCGTTGTGGTAAAGCCGGTTGAACGTGTTGGTCGTGCGGCTCGGCAGGGCGGCGATGGCCGCCTCGCGCTGCGCGGACGTCGGGTGCCAGCCGTTGAGGATGGAAGAGGCCGGGCGCGCGGCGTCATAGACAAAGGTCGGGATGTAGCTGTAGCCGTTGGGCACCGAGAGGTTGCCGTAATTACCGAAGCGCGATTGCTCGCTGTTGCGCTTGGCCGCCACCGCGGCAGCGAATTCGGTGTCGGTCAGCGCGAAAGCCCGCGAAGACGTCGCGAATTCGGCCAGCGGACGCGAGCGCGGCGTCTGGAAGGCGTGCGAGGTGCGCGTGTTGAGACCGGCGCTGGTGAAGAAGGTGTTGGTGGTCAGCCCCGGCTGCAAAACCATGTTGGCGGCCAGCCAGCCGTTCCACTGGATGTCATCGCCGATGATGTGACTGACCAGATCGGCGCGCTGACGCAGACGCGGCCAGGCCACTCGCAGGTTGTTGTCGTGAACACCGGAATAACCGAAGTCGGGCCCGTCCTGTTCATACCAGAAACCCGCGGGGCTCTGGTCCTGCGCGGAGGAATCCTTGACCGCCTGGACAAAGGCGGCGTCGAGTTCCGCGTCGGGCCAACGCTCGAGGTAAATGAGGGCGGCATGGTAGGCACCGTTGAACTGGTTGCTCCACGAGCGCGCGTGACTGCGCATATCGGAGCGGGTGAACAGCGCCATGAGCGCACGCCGGATCGTGGTCTTCGTGTTTCCGAGGACCGTCGCGTCGAACGGCAGGCCCGATGCGTGGATCATGTCGACAGCCTGCGCTGCGGCCATCACGCCGAAACTCGTCGGTGCCATGCTCCAGTTGGTCGGACTGTATTCGGTGAACAAACCGGCGTGCGAACTGCCCTCCGGCGCCTGCATGGTCGTCCACAGGTTCATCATGGCTTCGAGCCGCTGCCGCACGGACGCGTTGCCCCGGTAGGGATTCCACGGACGGTCCGCCGTGTAGAAATAAGCCAGCACCATCTGCATCTCGAGGATGCGCGCGTTGTGGGGCACATTGTCCACCGGTTCGCGGTTGACCTTGATGTTGAGGAAGCCGCGCGGATAAGTGACCCCGTTGATCGCCGTGGTGTTCTCGATCACGGCATTGGCCACCTGCGCGAAGTGCCTCAGGTGATACGGCACGTCGAGTTCGTGATCGGCAAACTGGCTCAACTGGATCGAGGCAAAATCCGCCGGCGGGACCGGCGTCCAACTCTGCGCCGCCAGCATCGCCGGCCACAGCAAAACCGCCAGGGCGGCCAGCCGCCCCGGCCGGGGAAACCGCTTCACGGCAACTCCTCCGCCACCTGCAACCTCATGAAGCGCGCGCCCTCACCCGGCATCCGGGTCTCGGTCACCGCGACCTCGGAAGCACCGTCCGGCAGCGTTTGCTCCTCCACCAAGATCTGCGGGGAGAGTCCGGTCATCGGACCGCCGGGTTCCGCCTCGGCCACGGCCTCCCAGACGGGCGCCGCGAGGCCCGAGGTCGCCTCGACGGTGAAGCGCAGACCGGTCGCGGTGGCGGAGCGGCGGAAGCGCAGGCGCAACGCCATTTGACCCGCACCGGTGTCGACGACATCGACCACCGGCCACGGCGCCCCTGCCGCGAGCGGATCGGTGGCGAATGCAAATTCGAGCAAGTTCGACAAGCCGTCACCGTCGGGGTCGGCGGACTTCGCCGCGGAGGCCTGGTCGGGCCAAGGCACCCCGCCGGACCATTCCTCGAAGGAACCGGGGGCGGCACTCACGTTGATGGCGAGGCTGCGCTGGGCGGTGGAACCGCTGTCGTCGGCGACCAAGGCCGTGAAGTTGAAGCGACCGGCCGCGGAAGGCGTGCCGGCCAATTCGCCGTCGGATCCCAGCACCAGTCCCGGCGGCAGGCTCCCCGCGACCACGTTCCACAAGTAAGGCACGGTCCCGCCTGTCGCGGCCAGCATCTCGGTGTGGTATTCGCCGACCGCTGCGTCCTGCAGCGAAACGGAAAGAATTTCGAGCGGCGACTCGGCGACCGCGAGGACGAAACCGCGCGAAGCGGTGAGGCCCGCGGCATCCGTGACCTGCGCGGTGAACGCGAACGAACCGGCGACCGAGGGCGTGCCGGAGAGCAGACCGGAGGATGTCAATTGCAAGCCGGCGGGCAACGCACCCGCCAGCACCGCCCACTCGCGGGGTGACACGCCTCCGGATGCGATGAATTGGAAATTGTAAACCGAACCGCGTTCGGCCGCGGGCAGGTCCTGCGCAGGAACGGTCAACTCGTCGGGATCGTAGACGGCGACCACCCCGGTGGAGTTGGTGGCCAGCGACCACGTGCCGTGGCCCGGAAAATCGTCCGCCTGCAGCGAGATGTTCGACAAGGCCAGCCCGGTCAGCCCGTTGCCCGCAGCCAGCACGGGGACGGTCTTGGCCATTTCGGAAAAATTGGCCAGGTCCGCGGCGTCCAGGCGCACGGTCCACACGGGGTTGTTCGTCCCCCGCACCTGCGCGGCGGTGAAAGCCGGACCGGGCGCGGTCCAGTCCGCCAACCGCCGCACCACGGTCGCGCCCGCGCCGATCACCAAGTTCGACATTGTGCGCCCCGCCCCTCCAAGTGTCCCGCCGGGCAGCTGGATCTCCGAGGCGATCGTCGTGTCGACCTGCAGCGTGCCACCGGCGACGGTCGGCAGCTGCGGAGGCGGTCCCGAGCAAGTTGAGACTGTGCCATAGACGCTGGTGAGGGTTGTTGCCCAGGAGCAGACCGTGCCTCCTCCTCCGACGTTTACATCCTGCCCCTGATTCCCTGAGTTCATACTAATGGTGCACGAGGAGATGGCCACTGTGCCACCCTGGACGCAGACACCGCCGCCCAACCCATAGGCAGCTACGTTTCCACTGATGGTGCTTGATGAGATGGCCACTGTGCCACCACCAACGAAGACACCGCCGCCAGCTCCCCCGCTACTAGCTGTGTTCCCACGTATGGTGCATGATGAGATGGCCACTGTTCCACCCTGGACAAAGACACCGCCGCCTTGACGATGTCCATTTGGAACTGCGTTCCCGGTGATCGAGGAAGACACAATCGTGACTGTGCCGTGAGAGGCATAGACACCACCGCCATCTCCAGCTGTATTCCCACTGAAGGTGCACGATGAGATGGCCACTGCATCTGTGCCACCCCCGACCAAGACACCGCCGCCCACATCTGTAGCTGTGTTCCCACTGATGGTGCACGATGAGATGGCCACTGTGCCATCCTGGACAAAGACACCTCCGCCAGAGCTGGCGTAGCCTCCTGTGATGCTGAGCCGGATCAGTTGCACTACACCCAAAGAGCCTGGGTTGATGTTCAGCACACGGCGCTGACTCGACGAGCTCGCCTGTGCATGCAGCACGACCGAGCCTGCCACTGCTGCCTCGAGGATGACACTCCTGGTGATGCTGAGCTCAGCTGTGAGGTTGTAGGTGCCAGGGGCCAGGACAATGTGGGGGACGGCGGTGTTGGCGAGTGCGCTGGTTAGGCCGGTGGCGGTGCTCACTGCCGCCGTCCCCGGCGGATACTGTGGCGGCGGCGGCGGTGGCGGTGGCGGAGGTGGCGGAGGTGGCAAGGGCGGCAGTGGTGGCCGCGA
>CAMDUL010000034.1 GCA_945878135.1 Chthoniobacter flavus
ACGCATGCGGTCGCGGTGGTCGGGGCCGACCACGACATAGGCCACGGGAAACTCGCTGTAGTCGATCTCGGCGACCGTTTCGGCCGCGGGGCCGCCGTCGGGGGCGAGCACCTTGACGTTGAAATTGCCGGTCTTGGGCGGCATGCGCAGCTCGCGCGAGGAATCGGGCGCGATCTTTTCGACTTTCTCGGGGGAAAATTCGAGGACGGTTTCGCGTCCGCGCGCGAAATTGACCACACGCAGCGGGCGGTCGGCGGCATTGGGCGGCACGGCATCGATCAGGGTGTCGATCTTCCACTGTCCGCCCGCACGCGAAGCCAGCAACGTGTAGTGCATCTTGCCGCGGAGGGCCGCGGTGGCCGTGGCGAGCACCTTGCCGGAGGTGTCGATCAATTCAAACAAGGCATTGCCGGCCGGCCGGTCGTCATAGAAAGCCGGGGAGGAACGCACCCCGCCTTCGGCTTTGCCCAGCATGACCGGCTCCTCGACATTGGGGCGTCGCATGCGGAGGGCGACGGACCCCTGCTCCGCACCCGGGAAAAACCAGGCGCGCACCGCGCAGGGCGGCGGCGGGGTGGCGGCGGCGGACGCCTCGGGGGTCGCGGCGGGTTCGGCCCCGCCGGGCTGGGCCCGCAGGGCGACGGCGGAGAGCAGGAACGCGAAGAGGAAGACGTGCTTAGTCATAGGAAGTGGCGAGGACACGCACCGTGTAGTTGGTCGGGGGGGCGAAGCGGCGGGAGATGCGCGTCGCGTTGAGGGCGAAATTGTCGTTGAAGGCATCAGCGGTGGGAAATTGCGGGATGATCTCGAAAGTCTGCTTGAGCCGCGCCGTGCCGGTGACATTGGTCCCCTGCAAAGTCTCGCCGATGGCGTAGACGCTGAAAACACTTCCGCGGGTGGTGATCATCTCGATGGAGCGGCGCACGAGTTCCTCGCGCCCGCGGTCGAAAACATTGCTCATCGCGGTGGGAATATTGCCCTTGTTGAAGATCGGCAACTCGGAAATCTCGCCGCGCTCCCAGAAAGGATTCAACGAATTGGCCGGCAGGCCGGCCGACGCCGTGTTGGTCAGCCGGCTGAGGCTGGAGGCCACCAAGGCATTGAGGCGCTGATCATTCAGCGGCAAACCGGCCAAGCCGGGCGCTCCGGCGGGAGAGGGCAGGTAAGTCAAGCCGTGCAGCACGGCGCGCCAAGCTGTCCCGCGATCACGCAGAAGGCCGTTGGGGTTGATCAAGCCCGGGATGCTGACGACGGCCCCATTGGTGTTGGTCGCTCCGCGGACCACCCCGAGGCTGTTGGTCAGGACGCCCTGCGCGTTGGTCACGGTGGCGCTATTGCTGGCCGTCGTCGTGGTGAAGATGTCGGCCAGCCGCCATGATGCCCACGTGCGGCTGGCATTGGTTTGACCCCCGTCATACCACCACGGGTGCTCGGACTGCCCGACGCGCAGGGTGCGCCCGCCGCCGCGCGAGAGTTCAATGCCGCCCGGACCGGCCACGCGGGCGGGATCGGTGATGTGGCCGAGTTCGCCGATCGACTGCATCGCACCATTGCGCACGATGAGCGGGGCGTTGGCGGCATCGGCCGCGGTCGAGGAAACATCGGCCCAGCGGGCGGGATTGACGTAATTGGCGTTGGGCAATCCCATCGTGCTGCCGTCCGGCAGCTGGTTCGAACTGATCGTCATGTAGAATCGCGTCTGGTCGGTGTTGCCGCCGCTGGCGTAGTTCAGGAACCGCAGTTGCTCGTTGAGGGCGCGCGGGTCGCCTTCCGTGCTGGAAGGCGTGGTCGTCGACGAGGAGTTGCCACGGAGCGAACCGCCGCGGACGTTGTCGTTGTTACCAGCCCCGAGATTGCCCATGCCGTCGCGGATGTAGCCGTTGCTCACGCAGAGCGAGATGGCCGGCGTGCCCCCGCCACTGCTCGCGATGGGCAGTCCGACGAAACTCTCGAGCACGCCGTTGTCGTTGCCGATCACCACGGCGGATTGGTAGTCGGTGAAGGGTGTGGAACGCGGGAGAAGATTGACCTCGAAGAGGCGGTTGTAGGGCTCGGTGTTGCCGGCAAAGACACTGGGGCCGTAGTTGCCTTGGCTGTTGTAGACGTGCTGCTTGATGGCCGTGGTCGTGCCGGTGAACTTGCGGTCGGCATCGGGCACGTTGAGTGCGGTTAAATCCTGACCGGCGCTTACCAACTTAGTAAGGTCGATTAAGCTATACCCATTTTGCGAAGCATTGGCGCCCGCGCTCCACTCGCTTTGGGGGGCTGTAGTCAATACAACGGTGCGGCCGGGCAGAAGCCGCCACCTAGTGATGGGAATCTCGGACGTCTCGCGACCGGCCTGGCCCAAGGGGCCGCTGATCTTCCCGCTCGGGCCAAACGCGGGTTGGTCGTAAATTTTGATGAAGGCGTTGGTCAGGATTATGGTGTTTGTTGTGGGATTCCAGAACTCGAAATAGTGGTCGAGCGAGATCTCGAAATTGGCCGAAGTCGGATTGCCGCCGTTGGTGTTCTGGACAAAACCGAAGCTGTCCGCATTGCCGGCCGTGTGGCGCAAGCTGCGGATGCGGGCATGGATGGCGTATTCCTGCAGGCGCGGGAGAGCCTCGACGCCCATGGCGGCCACCGAGTTCGTGCCGTCGAGGCCGCCGCCGAGGGCGTCGAAGCCGTATTGCGGGCGCCCGGTGCGGAGGCTGAAGGCGGCGTCGTTGTTGATCACGGTGGGCTGGTTGTCGGCGTCCACGTAGTCGAGCAAGTTGGCCGCGATTTTTTGCAGATAGATGTTGGCGTGGTTGGTGATGACATTATTCGTGTTGATGGTGTTGGTCGTCCCGTTGGTCGCGCGATAGAAACGCTGGCCGAAGTTCGGCATGGAGTTGGTGTTGGTGATGACGGCGAGGATGCGGTCGAGACCGGCGCGGATGTTGGCCGCATCGGTCGGGCCGGTGATGCCGTTGGTCACCGAATTGAGGTTGAAACGCTTGAAACCGCCGCGGGAGAGGTCGAGGCCGGCGGAATGCACCGTGGTGAGGAAGCGGAGATCGTCGAGCGAGGCGGCATCGCTGACCTGACCCGGCAGGGCGGCGGTCAGTGCGGTCGGAAAATTGCTGCCGGGCAATCCGTCGCGCCCCGTGATGACCGCGCTGAAATTGGCGCCGCTCAACCCGCTCTCGCGCGAACTGCCCCAGGAACCGTCGAGGCGGGCCTCCCCAGGATTCAACCCGAGACTGGCCGTGCCGCGCGGGCCGTTGGTGGCGAAGTTCACGTTGACCTTGAAACTTTCGTCCTCGACCCAGAAGGCGTAGCGGGCGATGGCCGGGTTGGTCGCGTTGGTCGGTCCCGGACGCGCCCCCATGTAGACCCACTGCGCGGCGGCCACCGGGGACCCGGTATTTGTCATAGAGCGACTACCGACGAAAGGCCGCGGGCGGGCCGCATTGGTCAGGTTCAGGTTGACCATATTGGTGTCGCCGGCCGAGAAGGGCATGCTGGCTGCGGCCGATCCGAGGGGAACGAGAGAGGCCCCGGACACCAGCGGATGAGCCAGCAGCGAAACGGCGCCCCCCGACTGCCAGGGCAGAGCCCCGAGGTTGGTGTCGGCCGCCTGGGCGCGGAGATACAAGACCGTGGCCTCGTTGTTCGTGCCGGCGGGAGCACCACCGCCGATGTTCTGCCACACGGTGACCGAGTCCGGGTAGGCCTTGACCAACCGCGCGACCAACGCTTCGCCCGCCGCCGCGCCGGCTTCGGCCACCAGGCGCGCTTGCACATAATTGACCGCGGTGCGCGAGGAGAGACGGTCCGTGCTTGTGCTCTGCATGAAAGCCACGGCCACCACGGCCAGCACGGCGACCACGATCATCGTCGTGATGAGGGCGACACCCTGTTCGGCGGAACGTTGGGTTTTCATCGTGAAGTCATGGGTGGGGGCAGGCGGAAACGCGTGGAGTAGAGCCCCGCGTTGCGCAGGATGTAGTTGGTGTTGGCCAGCAACGCCGGGTTGCGCAGGGTCTCCGGGTCGGCCACCGCGAAATTCACCTCCACCGCGCCGGGGATATTATTCAAGGACGCATTGCCGGTCATGGGCAGCAGGCTGGCGTTGAGCAGGACAAAATTGGTGTTATTGGCCTCCGACCGCATCACGTTGCCAAGCCCCCTCGCCGCGTCCTGGTTCTTGGCCAGCAGGTTGGCCGCGAGCATCTGATCCGCACCGCCACTCTTGGCCGAAGGGAAACGACCGGCGCGCAAGACCTTGTTGTAAGTCTCGCTGCTGTCGAGGAGACCGCGACGCAATGTGCCGGAGGCCGCATCGACCCAATACTCGACGAAGAAAACGTCGCCCGGCGAGGATGGAAGATAGTCGGATGGTTTGGTGGTGAGGAACTGGAGGACATTGTTCGGCGGCGTGCCCACGACCTTGGGCCAGAGATCGGGGGCGGCGGGCATGAGGACGGCCGACATGTCGTCCACCAGGAGCAATTCGGCCCCGCGGGCCTCGCGGTCGGCCGCCGCCTTGCTTTCGGTGTTGCGCCACAACGAAAGGCTGGTCGAAAGGGTGTTGAGCAACACCAGCATGACCACCCCGAGGACGGCCGAAGCGACGAGAACTTCCAGGAGGCTGAACGCCGCCGGGCCGGCCGGTTTGCGGATCATGATCGTCTTCACGGCGAGTAATAGAGGGTGGTGAAGGTGACCGGCGGGGTATTGGTGCGGGTGCCTGTGAGCAGAGGGACGTTGGCCGGCGAGCGCACCTCGACCCACACCTGGTAAAGTCCGGGCGAACCGGGAATGTTCGTCGCCGAAATTCGCGCCAAAGTATCGATGCCGTTGGCCACCGCCCCCGGATGAAGCTGCCCCTTCAACCAGGCGTCGTCAGGATTTCCCACGTTACGGCGCGGATCCCAGAGGAACCAGGGCACGCTGGTCTGCGCGGGGTAGCCGACCACGACATTGCTGCCCCCGCTGAGATTGATGCTGATGTTGTTGCCGGCCTTCAGGCCCGGACCGTCGCGCACTATGACATTGCTGATGCTCGGCGAAGCCTGCAAAGCGGTGAACAACTCCTCGGCGATCATCACCGCCCGCACCTCCCGCGAGGAGTCCGCCCGCTGCTTCAAGGCGGCGGGCAGCAGGCCGAGGATACCCACGGCAACAAAGGCGAAAATCCCGATGGCCACCGTCACCTCGACCAGCGAGAAGCCGCCCGTTCCCCGGGATCCCCGCTCCATGCTCCATGCTCCACGCTTCATAGGTCAGTCCCCCATGGCTTTGTCGGCCACCATGGCGCGGCCGGTCAACGGCTGGATGGTCACCTCAAAGCGGTTTTGCTCTCCCCCGAGGTATTCGCCGTCCGCGGCGGTCTTGGCACCGAGTTCGACGACCTTGGGGACCGTGGTCTGGCTCAGACGGCCGAAGCGGTCGAACCGGACAACGGACATGGACGTCACGTTGGACGTGCCGAGCCGGGGGAGCGTGCCGGACGGCACGGTAAAGGAATCAAGGTCCTTCGAGCTGTGATACACCCCCTGCGGCATCCGCACCCAACGGGTCACGGGCACGAGCTTGTTCGTCTCGTTTTCGCGGGGATCGCGGAAAACCAGGACCGCAGAATGCCCCGCATTGGTATCGACCGTCAGTCCGGCATAAGCCGGCACGCCGCTCTGCAACGCCGACAACCGCGCCTGGTCGAGAGCAGCGCTGAGAATGTTGAGACCTCCGCGCGGACCGCTGACGCCGAGCAGTCCGCGCACCGCAGGAGTCAACAGGGCCGACATGATGGCGATGATGGCCACCACGGCGAGGAGTTCGAGCAACGTGAAGGCGGAGCGTTGGTGCAGCGTGGAGCTTGGAGCGGGGAGCATGGAGCAAGATCGCCGCCCCGGTTCCTCGTTGCGGGCTCCGTGCGTCGCGCTCATGGCTTCAGTTCCTGATCCACTGCGACTGGTCGCTGGCGCCGCCGGCCGTGCTCCAGAGGTCGAAGAATCCGACGTTGTTGGTGCCGGGGTTGCGGTAATTGTAGGCCGTGCCCCACGGGTCGATAAAGGGGCCGTTGACCGTGTTGGTCACCAGACCGGGAGTGGGCTCGATGAAAACCCTCGTTTTGTTGACCGTGCCCTGCCCGGTCAGCTCTTTGAAGAGGGCGGTCGTGTTGTTCGAGGGGAAGGAACCGAACTCGAGTTTGTAGTTGTCAATCGCGGCCGCGATGGTGGCGACCTCCGAGCGGGCCCGCGACTCCGCCCCCTTGCGGTTGACATACCCCAAAGTTCCGAGAGTCAGCCCGGCCAGGACCGCAATGATCGCGACAACGACCATAAGCTCGATGAGGGTGAAACCGCGCGACAGGCGCCCCCCTGCCGCAGCAAGTTCCCCTCTGGCTCCCTGCTCCCTGCTCCCCGCTCCAAGCTTTTTCATGTAAACACAATGTAAACACCCAGCACGGACGTCAACCCGCTTTTTCAAAAAAAATCAACCACTGGGCCAAAAACGGCCGAAAAAAGCTCTTGGACAACAGAAAAATATCGTTACTATTTTGTCACCTACCCAAACAAACACCATGAATCCTCCCAAACTCCTCCAACGTCTGTTCCTCCTCCCGCTCGTCGCCGTGACCATGGCAACTGCCCCCGCGTTCGCCCAACCGATTTCCTTTGATGACGCGATCGGCGACATCGACCCGGGTCTTCCCACCGCTGGCGGCACGCTCGACATCGTGAAAATGGAAGTCAGCGATACCGTTTCAGACGTCATCTTCAGACTCACGGTCAACGGGAATTTCACGACGACCGATTGGGGCAACTTCATGATCGGCATCGCCAACCAAAAGACCGCGGGCTCCACCACCAGCAACGGTTGGGGCCGACCGATCAGGCTGGACGCCGGCGGTGGTAACGGCATGACGCATTGGATCGGTTCGTGGGTGAATAGTGGCGGCGGATCCCAACTTTGGACCTACAATGGCGCCAGCTGGGACGGCCCCGCTTCCTTGGCGGGCTTCTCCTTCGCGGCCGGAACCCAAA
The DNA here is from genome assembly GCA_945878135.1 of Chthoniobacter flavus. Classification (GTDB taxonomy): domain Bacteria; phylum Verrucomicrobiota; class Verrucomicrobiia; order Chthoniobacterales; family JACTMZ01; genus JACTMZ01. The sequence continues at coordinate 7,017 of CAMDUL010000034.1, forward strand.
GCACCATCACCTATACCGTGAGCAAAGACAGCCTCGGCGTGGCGACGGGCGACACCATTCAGTTTGATGCCTACTCGTCGGGTGGCGGTGGCGGGGACTCTTCTGTGGACGCACTCTCCAACCCGAATGTTGCCATTACCAGCTGGGGGCAGATCTACACCTCGCAATCGCCCGTCATCAGCACCTACACCCTCTCCAACTCCGCCCTCAACACCACGCAAAACATCACCTTCCGCGTGGACATGAGCTTCCAAACGGAAGAAGGGAATTTCGACCCTCTCGTTGACCTGGTCGAGGTCGTCCCGGTGGGCAACACGGCTTTCGTCCGGACCGACATGGAGGAAGTCGTCGGGGAGCCCGGCGTGTATGAGGCAATCGTATCCACCTCAGCCCCCTTGGGCAGCACCGTGGCTTATCGATTCAGCATTGCCGGCGAGGCTGTCGACATCCCCGAGACCGTCACCCGCAATTTTTCCATGCCTGACGAAGCAACCGTCTTGCCCGTTGTTTATTTCAACAACCTGCAAGGCTTCCGCGACGTGACCTTCTCGGTCGACATGAGCGTCCAGATCACGGCGGGAACATTTGATCCGATCGAAGGCATCGTCCAGGTGCGCGGCCCCTTCAACGATTGGGCCGGCACCGCTCTTGCCGCGGTGGGCGACGGCGTTTACGTCGGCACGGTGCCGTCGATCGGCGGTGTCGAAAATGAAGCGATACCTTACAAGTTCTGGCGCAGCGGGCTTCCCAACCCAGACGACGGATACGAGAGCATCGACAACCGGACCTTCAACCTCGCCCTCAATGAGGACGGAAGCCCCACCCCGGCCCAAGTACTCACGCCCACCCCGAACTTCAACAATGCCACCGGGGGCCGTAACGTTACCTTCACTGTCGACATGACTGTCATGGAAGCACTGGGACGCTTCACCAGCGGCCCGGACTCCGTGGTCAAGGTCGTCGGGAATTTCAACAACTGGGACACTGCCGGGAGCACTTACCAGCTCACGGACCCCGACACCGACGGCATCTACACCGGAACCTTCTTCCTCGTCGGGGCTGAAGGGTTTAACCTGCAGTATAAATTTTTCAGTCCGGGCCTCGTCTATTATATTGGCGCAGACGGTGGTAATATCGGCTACGAAATCGTCAGCCAAGCGGACCCGCTGCTCAACCGGACTGCCTCGCTGGGACCGATCGATACTCCGCAACCGCTCGCTTCGGTTTTCTTCTCCGACCAACTGTTCGGCGTTATGGATACGGCCAACTTCCCGTTGCCGGCGTCTTCGTTCACCAACTTCGTCACGACCCAAGGCACACCCTCCGTGGCGCAATCGGTGGCGGTCAGCGGTCTCAGCCTCACCAACGACGTGGTGGCCACCGCGCCAGCCGGATTCCAGTTGTCAGTGGACGGCACGAATTACAGCGGCAGCGTGAACCTCATTCCGACGGCCGGCACCCTCAGCAACGCGACCCTCTTTGCCCGTGTTGCTTCCTCGGCCTCTCCCGGGGTGCAAACGAACCTGTCGCTGCTGCTCACCAGCACCGGCAGCCAATTCACGGATATTCGTGTCGGCAGCGACGTCACCGCATCGGGCCAGACCTTCTCCAACTGGAGCGGCGGCCAGACGCTTACCCCGGCGCTTGAACTCGAATACGCCATTGGCGGCGCGAGTGCGCCCGGTGCCGGAGACGGGGTGGCCTCGGTCACCACCGTGACGGCTGACACGCTCTCCATCACCGCGGTGGTCCGCACCAACGACCCGACCCTCACCGTGACCGGCCAAGCCTTGGTCGACCTCGCCGTCGGACCGTGGACGACGAACACTGTGACGGTTACGCCGCAGCCGGCAGCCGAGGCTCCGGAAGGCTGCGAGGTGCAGACCTTCAGCACCCCCAACGGCACCGACGGCAAGAAGTTCCTGCGCCTGCAGACCTCCCTGCCCGCCGCGCCCTGAGGCGACTGAGCCATACAATCAAAACAGCCACGGGCGGAGCGCAAGCTCCGCCCGTTTGCTTTCCCACCCGGCGTGCCCCGCAGCGGACCGCGCCTCCCTACGTCCCGCAGAAAGTCCGGTAGGCAGCAGAGCCGGCCGGGGGCGCTTCTTGGTAAGGCGCGCTGGCGGGGGTCCCGGTGAAAGGATCGGCCAAAATATCAAGCAGGCGCTGCATGACCGCGAAATCCCCCGCCACCGCGGCGGCCAGCGCCTCTTCCACGCGGTGGTTGCGCGGGATGACAAACGGGTTGGCACGGCGCATGACGACCGCGACTTCATCCCGGGATCTTTGCTGGCGTGCCAGACGGGCTTTCCATTTCGCCTGCCATGACGAGAGCGCGGTCCGGTCGCCGGACCACGGCAGGCCGTCACTCCGGCCTGTCTCCGCGGCGCGCGTCAACGCAACGAAGGAATTGGTGAAATCGGCCTTGGCTTCCTTCAGTCCGTCCAGAAACTCCCGGGCCAGCGCGAAGTCATCCTCTTCCTCGGTCAGCAAACCCAGTTTCGCGCGCAGGCCGGACAAATAATGCCGCCGGAAACTCTCCGGAAAACGTCCCAGCGCTTCCCCGGCCAAAGCCACGGCCCGGTCCTGGTCATCATCGATCAGCGGCAGCAAGGCCTCGGCCAGACGCGCGAGATTCCAGTGCGCGATGTTCGGTTGCTGGCCGTAAGCGTAACGACCGGCGCGGTCGATGGAACTGAACACCGCGTCCGGGTCATAAGCGTCGATGAACGCGCACGGACCGTAGTCGATCGTCTCGCCGCTCAGCGCCATATTGTCGGTGTTCATCACCCCGTGGACAAACCCGACGCAAACCCATTGGGCCACCAGCCCGGCTTGGCGTTCGAGGACGGCAGCAAACAAAGCGAGCGCCGGGTTCTCCGCGTCAACCGACGCCGGATCATGCCGCGCCAGCGTGTAACGGGCGAGCGCTTCGAGGGCGGCGCGGTCGCCGAGGGCGTGGGCATACTCGAAGGTGCCCACCCGGATGTGGCTGGCCGCCACGCGGGTCAGCACCGCCCCGGGCAGCAACTCCTCGCGCACGATCTGCTCGCCGGTTGTGGCCACGGCCAGACTGCGCGTGGTCGGGATGCCCAAGGCATGCATGGCCTCGCTCATGATGTATTCGCGGAGCATCGGTCCGAGCGCCGCCCGTCCGTCACCGCGGCGCGAATACGGCGTGGGGCCCGAACCTTTCAGCTGGATATCGAAGCGTCCGCCTCCGGGCGTGATCTGCTCCCCGAGCAAGACCGCCCGCCCGTCCCCGAGGTTGGTGAAATTCCCGAACTGGTGCCCCGCATAAGCCTCGGCAAGCGGTTCCGAGCCTTCGGGAATCCGGTTGCCGGCAAAAATCTCCCCGCCCGACTCGCGCAAGACACCGGCGTCCAGTCCCAGATCCCCGGCCAAACGCTCGTTCAACACGGCCAGCCCCGGCCGGGCCACCGGAATCGGACCAACCTGCGAGTGGAGCGCCTCGGGCAGCCGCGCATAGGAATTGTCAAAGCGCCACCCCGCCGCGCTTTTCTTGTCGGACTTCAACGCCATCCGCCTAAACTGCGCCCTCAACCGGATCTTTCAACCTCTGTCTGCATTTCACTCAGGTTTCCCATTCAGCTTTCAACCCTTCCTCCGTCCCATGACCGATTTCAGCACCCAAGCTTGGCAGCAAAACCTGCCGCTCTACGAAGCGATCCTCGACCTTCCCTTCAACCGGGAACTCGCTGCCGGCACCCTCGATGAAAACCGCTTCCGCCACTACATCATCCAAGATGCCCATTATCTCGAGGGCTTCGCCCGCGCGCTGGCCCTCGCCGCGGCCAAAGCGGAGAATGCGGACCAGATCGTCCAATTGGCCGAGGCGGCCAAGACCGCCATCATCGTCGAGCGCGCCCTGCATGCGGACTATTTCGCGAAATTCGGTGTCACCCCCGCCGACTTCGCCGCGGCACAACCCACCCCCGCCTGCGACCATTACGTGGCTTACCTGCTGCGCATCGCGGCGCTGGAGCCCTTCCCGGTGGTTCTGGCCGCCCTTCTCCCCTGCTTCTGGATCTATCTGGAGGTCGGCAAAAATATCCACTCCCGCGCAGCCACGCCCAATCCCTACCAGGCCTGGATCGACACCTACGCCGGCGCGGAGTTCGCAAGCGCCGTCCGTGCCGTCATTGCCACCACGGACGATGCCGCCGCCCGGGCATCTCGCGACACCCTCGCCGCCATGCACGCGGCCTTCACCCGTGCCACGCAACTCGAATGGATGTTCTGGGACAGCGCCTATCGGCTGGCCAGTTGGCCGGTCTGACTCCACCATACCCGCACCGCTATGCCCACCCGCCAACCCCTCCAGCCACCCGCCACCCGCCACCCGCTACGGCAGGCGGTCGCCTTGGCGGCCGCCGCCCTTCTCACCGGCTGCATCATGTATCCCAAGCCGCCGTCCATCACGCCGCAGGCCCGCACCAAAGCGTCGCGCGTCGACACCGGGGACTTCGCCTGGGGATTTTCCTCGTCCAGCTGGCAATACGAAAACCGCGCGGTCGCCAAGAACGGCAAGCTCCCCTTCCGCACCGACTGGGACATCCTCATGGAAGAAGGCAAGGCCGTTCCGCGGGGGAACACCGTGGTCATGTCTTGGAGCCATTTCGACAAAGATGTCGCCGCGCTGAAGAAAGTCGGGGCCACGCATTACCGCTTCAGCCTCGAATGGGCCCGCATCGAACCCCGGCCCGGCCAGTATGACGAAGCGGCCATCGCGCGCTACGTCGAAATGGCCCGACGCCTCAAGGCCAACGGCATCGAGCCCGTGGTCTGCTTGTGGCACTTCACCTTCCCCGACTGGCTCTACGACCAAGAGAACCCGAAGAAATCCAACTGGCTGCACCCCGAGTCCGACGCCCGCTGGCAGGCCTACGTGGAAAAAGTCGTCCCGCGCCTCAAGCCGCACGTGCGCTATTTCGCGCCGCAGAACGAGCCCAACGGACAGATCGCCACCGCCTATCTCAACGGCCAATGGCCTCCCGTCATGACCGCCGCCCTCGGCACCTACGCCGCCGCCGTGCGGGCCAGCGCCGGCCAGTTCCGCCAGGCTGCGGCCATCATCAAACGCCACCGACCCGACGCCGTGGTCATGTCCGTGCAGGCCCTCCCGTGGTGGAGCAACGGGTTGCTCGACCCGACCCGCGCCGCCTTCAACGGCATGATGCGCATGAATTTCGACCACCTCGACAAAATCTGGGACGTCTGTGACATCATCGGCTTCAACTACTACTACAGCCAGAAAGCCGGTCCGGTCGCCGCGCTCGGCCTCGGATCGCACCGCGGACCGAACTTCACCGAAATGGGCTGGGACATCGACCCGGCGGGGCTCTACAAGCAGATCCGCCTCGTCGACAAACGCTACGGCAAGCCGATGATGATCACGGAAAACGGCATCGCCACGGCGGACGAGGATCAGCGCAAGCGTTACCTTGAAGCCCACGTTGCCGCCATCCAGCAGGCCCGCCAGGACGGACACGACGTGCGCGGCTACTTTGTCTGGTCGCTGCTCGACAACTACGAATGGCACTACGGCTACACAGCCACTTTCGGTCTGGGCAAAATGAATCCGAAGACCTACGCCCGCGAACTCAAACCGACAGCCTACACCTACCGCGACATCATCCGCCGCGGCGGCGTGCGGGAAATCCCCGAGTCGGTGCGGAAAGCGGCGAAGAGGAAGTAAAACCCGGACCCGCTTCGAGTCCGCCTTCGGCAGGCTGGCGGAAGGGGTGGGATTGATCGCCTGCGGCGATCCGTCTTCGGCTCGAACTGCGTTCTTCATCCCACCGGGATGTTTCAAGGCCGCCTTCGGCGGATGGCGGAAGGGGTGGGATTGGCTTCGCCTGTCTCGCTGCGCTCGGCTCGAACCGAGGTTCTCATCCCGATGAAGGAACGGAAGGGGTGGGATTCGAACCCACGGTGGGTTTAACCCCACGCTCGATTTCGAGTCGAGTGCCTTAAACCGGACTCAGCCACCCTTCCTGAAGAGCCGTTTTTATAGCGCGGGATCCCCGGTGAAGCAACCATCCGCGCCTCGGAGGGATTGACACGCGCCCTCCCTCCACCCATAGTTCCTGTCCATTTCGCGGGTGTAGCTCAGTTGGTAGAGCACTTCCTTGCCAAGGAAGATGTCGCGAGTTCGAGTCTCGTCACCCGCTCTCCCCTCCCCTCGGCCACCCATGTCCGACCGTATCGAAATCCGAGGCCTGCCCGTCGCCGCCCGCGTCGGGGTCCCTGATCTGGAACGCAGCATCCCGCAACGATTGGAAATCGATATCACCCTCACGGGCGACTTCCGTGACCTCAGCGACGATCTTTCCCGCACCACCGACTACGCAGCGGTGGCCGACTGGGTCCGCCGGAAGTGCGCAGAACATGAGTTCCGCCTCATCGAATCCTTGGCCGACCGGCTGGCTGGGGGATTGCTGGGCGAATTTCCCACCGTGGCCATGGTCGGATTGAAAATCCGGAAATCCATCCTCCCGGGCACCCGTCACGTCGCCGTGAGCGTGGAACGGCTGCGGTCCCGGGAATGAGGAGTGGGTCGGGTGGGACTCGAACCCACAACCAACCCCGACTTCAGTCGGGGCTGCTCGTTGCTTCAAGAAACGCAATCGCTGCTTTTGGGTTCTTCATCCGCTTGAGGCGGCGCTCCACGGCGCGGGCTTCGGCCAGCGATACGTATCTGTTTTTGACCACGCACACCATGTCGCCGCCAAGACGACTCGTCGTGTGGCAACGATTGCGGCCGTGCTCGCGCAAGCGCCGCTCAACATCCCGCGTCGAGCCGATGTAGTGGCGGCCCGATGAACCACGCAAAATGTAGACCCATGCTTCCATCAGGAAAGGGTGGTGGGTCGGGTGGGACTCGAACCCACAACCAACGCCTTAAAAGGGCGCTGCTCTACCATTGAGCTACCAACCCATGCAGAGAGAACGGCCAATGTAGCCGTCAGGGATGCACGCTCAAGATTTTTTACCCGCGGCACGCCCTTTCCAGCAGGATGCGCGTCGGCGTGTTCAAATCCATGGCGCCGGCCTCGGCGGGAGTCACCCAGCGGAATTCCTCGGCCTCGTCGTTGAGCACGACCGCCTCGCCCTCCGCCTCGGCCGTGTAGTTGAGCAGCAGGAAGTGGGCCGGATGGTGGAATTCCGCGGAATCGACGCAGTCCTGGACCATGACAAAGCGGATGCCGCGCAATTCGAGTCCGGTCTCTTCCCGCACCTCGCGGCGCAGGGCGTCCTCGGCCGTCTCACCGCGCTCGATCTTGCCGCCCGGGATGCCCCACTTGCCGCTCCATTTGCGGGTGCGGATCATGAGCAACCGTCCGCGGTGGGCGATGAGGGCGCCGACGGTGGCCACGGGACGCGGGCTGGCCTCGTGCATCAGGAGGCGGCGCAGTTCGTGCAGCGAGGAAACGACCACGTCCGGCTTGGACGGCGTGAGTTTTTCCATCGAGTCGTAGCCGGTGAGCACGGCGATGCTCATGACGCCCCCGTGGCGCGCGGTTTCGACATCGTGGATCATGTCGCCGACGAACGCGGTCGCCTCGCGGGCCAGACCGTGGGTCTGCAGGATCTCGCCGATCTTGGCGCGCTTGTCGAGGACGCCGGCGTAGGGGTGCTCGAAGTAATGACGCAAACCGAGCTTTGCCGATTGCACCTCGAAGTGCTCCTGCTTCATCGAGCTGAGCAGGAAAAGGCGCCGTCCGCCGGTGCGGCAGAAATCGAGGAATTCGTAGAGGCCCGGAAGCGGCGCGACTTCGTCCTGGATCTCGACGAAACGCCGGTGGAAAAGCGCGTCCAACTCCGGCAGCGGCACACCGGGCAGGAATTCCGCGTAGAATTCGGTGAAGGGCAGACGGAAATGCCGCCGGAATTCGTCGCGGCTCAGGGGAGGTTTGCCGAAATGCTCGAGCACATGGTTGGTCGCGCCGATGACCGGCGGCATGTCATCGACGAGCGTGCCGGACCAGTCGAGCAGAAGGTTGCGGAGCATGGTCAGCTGAAAAATTTGACGCTGCGGATTTTGTCCGCCCCGAACTCGGCCGACAGCTTGGACTCGATCTCGGCTTTCCAGACGCGCTCGAGTTCGAACCGCACACTCGATTGATGGACGCGCACGTAAAGGATGCCGCCGCGCAGGCGGTCGGGTTCGGATTGCGCGGCAATGAAAGACCCGACGAGACCGGACCACGAGCGGCGGACCGCCTGCTCGTCCATGGCGTTTTTCAGTCCGAGCTTGGGCAGCAATTCACGCAAAGCCGCACCCAAGCCGGCTGTGCGTTCCCCGGTGTCGCGGGGTTCGCGGTAGCGCCGCCACTCGGCCATCACGGTGTCGGCCCAGCGGCTCATGCCGGATAAGAGTCAGCGGAGCGGAAGGCTTTGCCTCTCCCGCGCGCCTTGCTACCCGTTGTCCCCGATGGCCTCGACCGGGCAGCCCTCCATCGCCTCCCGGCACTGGGCTTCCTCTTCGGGTGTTCCGGGCTGCTTGTAAACGTAGGAATATCCGCCGTCTTCGCTGCGGGTGAAATTGGCCGGGGCGGTCTCGCGGCAGAGGTCGCAATCGATGCACTGGTCATCGACGTAGAATTTGCCAGGGACATTTTCGGGGTATTTGTTTTCGAGTTCGGCCATAACGTGATTTGCTTCGTTCCTGAACGCTAAAAAGATGCCGGAAAATTGCCAAGCAAAAGCCGCGCCGGACTGGCCGGTGGCGCGGCGTTTTTTCGCGCGGTTGGGCTGGATCAGTTTCGGCGGACCTGCCGGCCAGATCGCCATCCTGCGCGAGGAACTGGTCGAACGGCACCGCTGGCTGACCCCGCAGGAGTTTTCCGCCGGCCTGAATTTCACGCTCTTGCTGCCGGGACCCGAGGCGCACCAGCTGGTCATTTATTCCGGATGGAAACTGCACGGGCTGCGCGGGGCGCTCGCCGCGGGGGTGCTCTTCGTCTTGCCCGCGGTGCTGCTCCTCTGGGCGGCGGCGGCGCTTTACGCGGTCTACGGACAACTCGACTGGGTGCAGACCCTCTTCGGCACGGTCCGCCCGGCCGTCCTGGCCATCATTCTCGCCGCCCTCGTGCGCATGGCGCGGCACCACCTTCCGGACACCCGCGCATGGGCACTCGCCGCGGCCGCGTTTGTCGCCATGTTTTTCTTCCGGGTCCCCCTCCCGTGGATCGTTCTCGCGGCGCTCGGCCTGGGCGCGGTGAAACATCTGACGGGTGGCGCCCCTCCACCGGGGACAGCCGCCGCGACTCCCGCCATCGCGGCAGTCCCCTGGCGCGCGGTCGGACTCGGCCTTCTCGCCTGGTTCGCGCCCGTGCTCCTCGCGGCCGCGGTGTTCGGCCCGGAAAGCCTGCTGGTCTCGCTGGGCTTCTTTTTCAGCAAGGTCGCCGTGGTGACGTTCGGCGGAGCATATGCCGTGCTGCCCTACGTGGCGGACCATGCGGTGAATAGCGCCGGCTGGCTTTCGGCCGCGGCGATGAAGGACGGCTTGGCGCTGGCCGAAACCTTGCCCGGACCGCTGGTCAAAGTTCTGCAGTTCGCCGGTTTCTTCGCCGGCTGGAACCAGCCCGGACCTTTGCCGCCGTGGGCCATGGCGACTTTGGGTGCTTTCATCACCTCGTGGGTCACCTTCGTGCCGAGCTTCCTCTTTGTTCTGGCCGGTGCGCCTTTCGTCCAAGGCTTGGCGGACAGCCCGCGAGCCCGCACCGTGCTGGAAACGATGACAGCGGCGGTCATCGGGGTCATCGCCAATCTTGCCGCATGGTTTGCCGCAGGGGTTTTCGCCCCCGGCCAACCGGTTGTTTTGTCGGCCGTGCTCGCGGGAGTGACCCTCTGGCTGCTCATGGGACGAGGTTGGCCCGTGCCGGCCGTGGTGGGACTCGCCGCCGCCGCCGGCTTGCTGCGGTCCGTGGTCTGAAAGCCGACCGGCCGCCGCCGGCAAACCGTCTTGCCCAGCGCCACCTCCTCCGAAAAATGCCAACACCTGACCCTCTCCCGGTGGCATCGGCCGGATGCCGATGCCACTTTCCATCCCAACCCATCCGTGCCATCCGTGAAATCCGTGGTTAAAATCCCCCCGCCATGATCCTCGAACTCATCGAACGCCTCACCGAGGAAGCCGCCAAGCGCAATATGGACTTCCTTCTCATCGGAGGCCAGGCCATGAGCCACCTTGGCTACCAACGTCTGACCATGGATGTGGATTTTCTCGGCCCGCAGGAGACGAGGGAACGGTGGGAACAAACCCTGAGTAGCTTCGGTTACAGACTGAGCAACCGCACCGAAGCATTCGACCAATTTCACCACAGCACACCCGGCTGGCCACGCGTCGACATCATGTATGTCAATCAGACAACGTGGAGAAATTTGAGCGAGGAAGCTGGAAGCAGAGTCCACGGACAGGTGAATATCAAGGTGCCATCCGCGCGGCATATGGTCGCTCTGAAACTGCATGCTGCGCGCAGCCCTTCGCGCAGCGATCCGGGTAAAGACTGGACCGACATTCGCCAACTCGTCAAAAGGCATAATCTTGATACAGCCGACCGCGAGTTCGCCACCATTGTGGTCCGCTACGGAGGCGAGGAAGCGCTCGAGAGGTTGAAAAATCCCGGCTCATGACCGATGGTAGACCTGTGAGCGACGACAAACGGAACGAATGCTTCGAGCTGCCGGTCTTCACGGGCACGATGCAGGAACCCGAGCCCGTTCCCTATGAAGTTGCCGCCCGCGCCTTCGAGGAAATCATCGCCACCTTCAAGCTCCGCGAGCAGACCCCGCACCCCATCGAAGACATCCCAGAGTTCAAGATGTAGCGTCGCCGTCCCCGGCGACGGCCGTTCATCGACAATCAACCGGCAGCGGACCCGAGAGACATGACGACCCCCAGTCGAATCCGCACAGGCATGGAAAAAGCATCACCCGAAGCGGACAAAGATTGGTTTACACAGCGCATTTGGTGCCTGAGCGGCAACAAGGTGCTGACGACTGGCGACGAAGCCGCACCTCCCGCCAAGACTTTAGCCCGTCACATTTACCATCCTCGATCGGCCGATGAGATCGCCGCTCTGGTCAAATCATCACCGGCGACCACTCCGATCGCTTGCATCTGCGGAGGTCACGAATCTTCGAACGCGGCCGCATTGG
>CAMDUL010000035.1 GCA_945878135.1 Chthoniobacter flavus
GCCCAACTAACCGGCACGCTGGGCGCGGTTATGCCCCCGGATTTCGAGTTGCGGGTCGGGCCGCCGGCACCGGTGGAGGGGGCGGAGCAGGAATTCTTCAGCGCGCGTTTCACGAGGGACGGCCGGCGTATCACTTACTTGGTCAACAACGCCATGACCGCGCTCACCTCGTCGCTGGCGCTGGCCGACAACGGCACACGCCGGGTCTCCATTTACAATCCGCTCGACGGATCCATCACGGGGCTTCAGTTGCCCGGCAACGTCACCATCGCGCCGTCCTCGAGCTTGCTCGTGGTGGAAAACCCGACCACCGTGCCCGAAGAGGAATACCAGCCGCCGTCCTTGCAGGGAGCCGTGGTCAATGGCGATTTCAGCGACCGGACAGGGATGACCAACACCTCGGCCCGGTGGTTTGGAGGGTTTCCGCCGGGCTGGTCGGGAGGAAACAATTCAGACTATGCGGTCTTGTCGCTCAATGGCGCGACTTACGCCAACCTCGGGGAGTTGAGCTCTGCGGCACCTTTCAACCCGATCGCGCAGAATGTCGGCACGGTCGAAGCGACCACCGATGTCCGTCTGACTTTCACTTTGGCCAATCTGCAGTCCGGATCCTCCGCCGTGGGTGTCGCAATCTACGGTCCGGGTCGTGCGAATTTGGGCAATGCAAGTTTCACCAACGCGGGGACTTTCACCCATCTTGTCAAGAGGGTCGCGCCGGGCACCCCGTTGGAGATCGCTTTTTGGGGCGTGGCCAAGACCCCCGCCATGGGTCTCACCGGGGTGCGGCTTGATTATGCCGCGAGCGCTTTCCGCTGGAACGGCGGAGTGGGCGGCGTCTGGACCTCCGGCGGCGGAGGGTGGGTGGACCAATCGGATGAAACCGCCGCGGTCTGGAGCAACAGCAAACCGGTGATCGCTCGATTCAACGGTGCAGCGGGGAACAATGTGACCGTGGCGCCCACGGGGGTGACGGTGTCCGACCTGGACTTCTCCGGCCCCAGCTTCAGCTTTTCCGGCGGCACCGTCACCATGGCCAGCACCCGCTGGTCGGTCGCGGCGCAGCAAACCGTGAGCGTGGCCAATGCGCTGGCCGGCACCGGCGGACTGGTCAAGTCGGGCGGGGGCGCGCTCGTCCTCTCCGGCCGCAGCAGCTACGGCGGTCCGACCATCGTCGAGTCCGGTCGCCTGATCATCAACGGCGACCACGCCTCGGCGGCCGGCGATTTGGTGGTCCGCTCCGGCGCCGCGCTCGGCGGTGACGGCACTCTCGGCGGCAATCTGGCTTTCGAAGCGGGTGCAGCCTGGGTCTTCGCGCCGCAGTCCCGCCTCGTCGTTTCGGGATTGGTCATCGGGGGATTTCAACTCTCGCAGATGCAAGGTTTGGATCCTGCCACGCCGGACGGACGTTATCGCCTGATCGAAGGGGTGGTGGATGACGCGGAACAATTTTCGCCCGTCGGCGAAGCCTCGGCTCTGGATCTCGGCGGCGGCCGGCGCGCGTGGCTCGAGATCGGCGCCGAGGCCGTCGATCTCGTGGTGGCTCCCGCCGCGCAAAGCTTTGCCGGGTGGTCGCAACAGCACGGCTTGAGCGGCGCGGCGGCCGACCCGGCGGCGGCGCCGGCCGGCGATGGCATCGCCAACCTCCTCAAATATGCCTTCAATCTCGACCCGCTGCGCCACGAGGGCACCGGGCAGTATCCCGGCGAATTCCGCGGCTTGCCCTACCTGGAGGGAGTGTCTGGTGACTACCTGCAACTGATCTACTACCGGGATCCCGCCAAGACCGACATCCGGGTTGTCCCGGTCTGGAAAGCGCAGTTGTCGGAAGCATCGGGCTGGACGGAAGTCTCCGACCGGCAAATGCTCGGCTCGCAGGATGGCATCGAAGCCTGGCGCGCGCGCCTGCCGCTCGATGGCGGTCAAGGCTTCATCAGAATCCAAGTCGAGAGCGAATGAGGAGCGGGTCCGAAAAAGGCGCCCCGCGGCCGCGAAACCTCGGTGGTTGCTTTCTGGCCGGGAAAACCGCATTGGGCATCCTGATCCTGCGACATGTCTGATCCCTCCCATCTCCCGCCCGTGCCCGGTCGCGAGCATGTGCCGCTGCGCACCAAAGTGATGTGGGGTTTCGGCGGCTTGGCCGACAATTTCATGTTCAACACCTTGGCCGCTCTCGGAACGCTGGTCTATGTGAACCATTTCAAGCTTTCGCCCGTGCTGGCTGGGTTGGCCCTCGGTCTGCCGCGTATTTTCGACGCGATCACCGATCCGATCATTGGAAACATGTCGGACAACTCCAAATCCCGCTTCGGCCGGCGGCGTCCGTTCATGTTCTTCGGTGTGCTCGGCTGCGTGGTGCTTCTGCCTTTGCTTTGGACGCTACCCATGACGGAGACAGCTTCGAACCCTTGGTATAGCAATGTCCCGTTCCTCTACATCGTCGTCATGGGCAGCCTGCTCGCACTGGCCTACACGTTCTTCGTCGTGCCTTACACTGCGCTGGGTTTCGAGCTGACGCCCGACTACGACGAACGCACGCGCGTGGTGCGCTGGCGCATGTATATCGGGTTGTTCGGCTCGCTGGCGGCCGGCTGGCTTTTCCGTCTCGCGGCCGACGAATACTGGCCGAGCCTCGGGGTCGGGGCGTTCTGGGTCACGGTCGGAGTGGCGGCCATCGTGCTGATATCGGGAATGATCCCGGTCTTCGGGTGCAAGGAGGAACTGGTCATCGAGGAACAGGAGCCGATCAAGTTTTTCGAGGCGGTGCGCTACACGCTGACCAACCGTCCGTTTGTCATTCTTTTCATCGCCTACGTGACGATCATCGTCGCCCTGTTTTCCGCGCAGAGCATCGCGCCGCTGCTCATGCAGCACTATGTGTTCGGCGGCGACGCGATCCGGTTGGGGAACTTCCAAGGTGCGCTCATGACCATGGGCATGGTGCTGTCCTACGTCAGCATCCTGCTCATCGGCTGGATTTCCATGCGCACGAGCAAGCGCACCGCCATGGTGGCGGGCTTGGCCTTGGCTTTCGTCGGCACCGGGTTGGGCTTTTTCGCTTTGGACCCGCGCTGGCCGTGGCTGCTTTTCGTCACGGCGTTCATTTCCTTCCTCGGACTGCAGGGCTGCTGGCTGATGGTCGATTCCATGACGGCCGACGTCTGCGACGATGACGAATTGCGCAGTGGACGACGCCGCGAGGGGATGTTCAGCGCGGTGAAGGGTTTCGCCCTGAAGGCCGCGCAGGGACTCACTTTCGGGGTGGGGGGCTACATGGCCACCGCGGCGGGCTACGATCCGCAAATCGTCGATCGCACCGGTCTCGACGAGGCCACCGCATGGAAAATGAAAGTCGCGCTGGTCGGTTTCCAATGCGCCGGCCTCCTGCTCGCCATCGCCATCATGTGGCTCTATCCCATCACCCGCCAACGTGCCGAGGAGACGCAACGCCGGTTGCGCGAGGCGCCGGACTGAGTTTTACACGCAGGTCGGCGCCCTGGTTGTCAGCGACCGCCATCTGTGACGGGCCGCCAAGCCTCACGGTCGCTGGCGGGAAAGAAACTCCCAAGTGCCCGGCGGGACGGTGAAGCGGATGTGCCCGGCGTCCTCGCCATGGCACTTTACCCCGCCGAGAGGCGTGTCCTCGCCTGTGGTGGGCCAGACCGCGTGATTGTTGCACTCGACCGAGGCACCGGCCGGCAGGACGACGGTAGCCAGCGTGTCGGGTTGGGAGACGAGGCGCAGGCGGAAGCCGGATTCGTCGCGGTTGATCTCGATCTCGATCCGGCCCCTGACCGAATCGACACCGGCACGCACGTGGCGAAGCGGTCCGAGTTGCGGTTTGACTTGATAGGTTGCTAATCCGGGCGTGGTCGGCGAGATCCCGGCGACGTATTCCCCGAGCATGGTGAGCGGACCGCCGGACCATCCGTGATTGTAACTGCCGCCGCCGTAGCCTTCGGGGCCGATGCCCCAGCCCGGTCCCATGCCCCAGCCTTCCCAAAGCGTGGAGAGTTCGCTTTCGACCATGTTTGCGTAACGCTTTTTCAAGCGGGTGAGAGCGGTTTCGGTGTCGCCGGAGCGGAACAGTGATTCGAGGATGTATTTCTCCATGTAGGGCGTGGCCTCGAAGGATGTGGTGAGAACGGTTTTGATCGCGGGCCATTGTTCTGGGCCGGCGAGGCCGTAGAGGAGGGCCAGGCCGTGGCCGCGATCGTCCGTTTTGCCCGTATAGCCGGGGCTGCGATATTCTGAACTCCGCCAGAGCACCCGGTTGTAATTGGCCGCGATGCTTGCGCGCTTCGTTTCGTAGCCGGGAACGTCGTCCTCGTGGGCCGTGACGCGGGCCATGCCGATGGCGGCTCCCAGCGCCTGAAAGAGGAGCGCGTTGTCCATGACGGGACGGTCGATGTTTTCGCCCCAGTCGCCCCAATCCCATCCTCCGGGACGATGGACCAAAAGGCCGTCCGGGCCGATTTGCCAGAGGGCCAGATAATCGCGGACCGCGGGGTAGGCGTATGCGATGGTGTCATCGTCACCCGTATGGCGGTGGTAATACCAAAATCCGTGTTCACCGATGCTGGCGAGCATCTGTCCGGGGAGTTCCGCGTCGCAGCTCCCGGCGGGAACAGGGGAATGGAGCACGCCGTCGGCTTTGCGCCAGTTGACCAGATCGAGGATGGCTTTGCGGATAAGGGCGTGGGCCCGCGGGTCGCAGGAGTAGAAGATCTCCCCGAGGATAATGGCGGCGTCGCCCCACCATTGGGCGCGCTCGCGGTCGGGGTCCTGGATGGAGTCGCGCATGTTGATGTTCATCGTGTTGCGGCACTTGAGCCAGAGACGATTGAGGAACGGGTCGTCGCATTCGAAGTAACCGGTGAAGTCGCTGTCATAGCGCGTCTCGCGGTAGCGCAGGTCGAGGATTTCGATGCCGGCGGGGAAGGTGTGGATGACGGCGTGGCCGTTGAGGTAGGCGGGGGTTTCAAATTCCTGCTCGCCGTCACGGGTGATGTATTCGGCGCGGAGATTGTATTCGCTGCCGCCCATGTAGTTGTCCGTGCGGATGTCGATGAGGAGGCCTGCGGGAGCTTTGATTTTGAAGTAGGGCGTGATCGTCAGGTTGCGCGGGAGCGTGGCGATGACGGGAGTGCCGTCGGTGATTTTCGGATGCGCTGCAGGGTTCTCGTAGGTAACGAGGCCGCTGTCGCGCCACAGCGGGGTGGGGCGCAGAACGAGATTGTTCCAAGGGCCATCGGGCGGAGCAGCGACGTCGCAGGCGTTCGCCCAAGCGCTGTCGTCGAATCCGGCGGCGAGCCAGTCACCGGGCATGCGCCGGGCGTCATAATGGACATTGAACTCGGGCAGGCGGTAATTGGGCCGCGGGTCACCGGTCTCGCCGAACGCGGGATGGCGGATAGATTTCCACGATGCGTCGGAAACGAGTTCGGTCGGACCGGCGCGGAGTTCGAAGAGGAAGCCGGGCCGGCCGCTGCTCTTGTGCGAGTATCCGTCGCGGCCCCAATACCACGCGAGGACGGCGATCTGGTTTTCGCCCGCGTGCAGCCAGGGGGCGAGTTCGATTTTGTCGAAATAGGTGTCGTGCGGGTTGGGGCCGCGTTTGAGGCCGCCTTCGAAAACGGCGAGGCGTCCGTTGACCCAGAGCCAGTATTTGGAATCCACGGCGATCCGGGCCACCGCCGAGGAAGCGCGGGCGGGAAGTGAAAAGGTGCGGCGAAAGCAGGACCATAGATTTTCGGCCTTCCGAGTTCCGGGGGTATCCGGCGCCTGAATCCAACGGGCCCGCCAGCGTTGATTCGTGAGAGCGGTCATGGATGTGAATTCCGGAACTCCGAATTGCTGTCGACACCGTCCAATCGGGCCGCGGGGGGACAACCAAGGGGCCGATTATCCCGTTGCGCAAGTTCACTTCGACCTGCGATTGCCGGCGGAATCTCAGCCGCCGTGCATTTTGCGGAAGTGGTGGGAGGCTTCGACGAGGCGGCCGAGTTTGGCGTGGGTGATGTCGAGCGGGACGTGGCCGAAGCCGCATTCGCTGGTCAGCACGAGGCGCTCGGGCGGGAAGTGTTTCAGGGCGGGCTGGACACGGCGCCAGACCTCGTCGACCGATTCCAATTCGTCGCTGCGCTGGTCGATGACCCCGAGCGCGAGGTCGCCTTGGAATTTCCAATCCTTCCACAGATCCATGAGGTCGTAGGAGAGCGTGCAGTGCTCGAGCGACACCTCGTCGATCTTCACCGTGGAAAAAGCCGGGACGAGATCCGTGTATTTGGTGAAGTAGACGCGCTTGCGGCGCGGGTTGCCGCCGCAGACGTGCAAACCGTAGCGCACGTGGTGACCGAGTTCGTCCATCATTTCGTTGAGGATTTCGGCCGACCACACGCTGTCCTGCGGCGATTCGGTCCACATCGGTTCGTCGAATTGGATGAAGCGGCAGCCGGCCGTGACCACCTCTTTCAATTCCTCGACGAGCACCTTGGCCCATGCGCGGCAAACGGCTTGCGCGTCGGGATAGAGATCGGGACGTTCGTTGACCGTGAAGCGCGTGATGACGTGGGGGCCGGTGACCGTCTGTTTGACCTCCACGCCGTCCGGCGCGGTGTCGCGGGCCAGTTTCCAGTTGTGCGCGAGGTTGAAACGCGGATTGGTGATTTCGCCGACGAGGCGTGGACACTCGATGGCGAAGCCGGCGCCGCCGAAGGTTTGTTGCACCATGTTGTCGAAGGTCACGCCGTCGACGCGCTTCTGGTAGAAGTAATACATGTTCTCGCGGTAGCCCTCGCCGTCGGTGATCATGTCGAGTCCGAGGTCGGATTGGTCCTTGGCGGCCCAGCGGATGTAGTCGTCGACTTCCTTCTCGCCCCACGTGGGACGTTTCATGGTGTCTGCGACGGATTCCGGCCGGGGATAGCTCCCGACCACGGTGTTGCGGAATGGGGTTTTCATGGATGTGTTGGTGGGTTTGGTGTTTGGGGGATGGAAAATCAGTCGCGGAAAACTACGGTGCGCTCGCCGTGGACGAAGACGCGTTCTTCGAGGTGGTAACGCAGGCCGCGGAAGAGGGCTAGGCGCTCGCAGTCTTGTCCGAGTCGCATCAGGTCGGGCAACGAATGGAAATGTTCTACGCGCGTGACCTCCTGGTCGATAATCGGTCCGGCATCGAGTTCCGCCGTGACGTAGTGGCAGGTCGCGCCGATCAGCTTGACCCCGCGTCGGTGTGCCTGCCGGTAGGGTTGCGCGCCGGCGAAGGCGGGAAGGAACGAGTGGTGGATGTTGATCATGCGGCCGGCCCAGCGGGCGCAGAGATCGGGCGGAACGATCTGCATGAAGCGGGCCAGCACAGCGACTTCGGCGCGCCACTGGTCGAGTTGGCGCTCGATGGCGGCAAAAGCTGAGGCACGGTTGCCGGGTTCCACCGGAACGTGGACGAAGGGCACGCCTTCGCGTCGGGCCACCGGTTCGAGATCGAGGTGGTTGCCGATGACCCCGACGAGGTCCATGTCGAGATCACCCGAGCGCCAGCGCCAGAGCAAATCGGCCAGACAGTGCCCTTCGCGGCTGACCAGAATCGCGGTGCGGGGACGCGTGGCCCGTTCGCGCAGTGTCCATTCGGCTTCGAGCGTGGAGGCGAATGACGCAAGGTTGTCACGCAAGGTTTCGATCCCCGAAAAGTCGCCGACCGGCTGCAGGCGCAAGCGGGTGAAGAACCAACCGGCTTCGTTGTCGGTGAACTGGTGGGCCTCGAGCAGGTTGAGCGATCGTCCGGCGCAGAATCCCGTGACCTCGGCCAGCAACCCGACGCGGTCGGGGCAGGAGAGCTTGAGGAGGATTTCTGGATGCTGCATGGAGATTGGTCTAAGGACGCAACAAGACCTTCGAGACATTGCCGGGTTCGGAGAGCAGACGCTCGAACCAGACTCCGCCTTCCTCGAGCGGTGCCTCCTCGATCCACGGGTCGAGGCGCATCGCCCCGGTCTCGAGATGTCCGAGCGCGTTTTGGAAATCCTCGTCGGAGTAGCAATAGGAGCCGCGCACGATGATTTCGCGGCGGATGATGTCCGCGGCGGGGAAGGGGCCGGTTTCGTCGTGCAAGCCGGATAGCACGACGGTGCCGCCGATGCGGGTGGCTTTGACGCATTGTTCGCGGGTTGCCTCGATGCCGACGGCATCGACGGCGGCGGCCACGCCGCGCCCGCCGGTAACTTCGCGGATCAGAGCGATCACATCGGTGGAGCAGGGATCGACGGGGATGCCACCGAGGGCTTCGCCCATGGCCAGCCGTGCCGGATGCGTGTCGGAAATGAAAAGCCGCGCGGCGCCGCGCAGCCGCAATGCCTGCATGGCGAACAAACCGATGGGCCCCGCGCCGGCGATGAAGACATCTTCGTTCATCACCTCGCCGCAAAGTTCGCCGATGCGGAAACCGACGGAGGCGGGTTCGGTGAGGGCGCCGGTGCGTGCGGTCATGCGCAGCGGGAGGGGAACGGCATTGGCCGCGGGCACCACGGCGTATTCGGCATAGCCCCCAGGAAAGTGCGCGCCGATCAGTTTGCGCGTGGCGCAGCGGTTGCGCAGGCGTTGGACGCAGTGCGGGCAACGTCCGCAACCGGCGAGAGGATTGACAGTCACCGTCTGCCCCTCGAGGAGGTGGGGAAAGTCCGCGCCGACGAGGGAACCGAGAGCGGCGATGACGCCGGAGAATTCGTGGCCGAAGACGAGCGGGGGGACGAGCAGCGAGTTGTGTCCGAGGTAGCCGTTGAGTTCCGAACCGCAGATACCCGCGCAGGTCACACGGATGAGGACTTCGTCCGGACCCGGGTCCGGCACCGGCCGTTCGTCCAGAGCCATGACCCGCGGCGCGGTCCAGACGAGCGTTTTCACGGACGGCGCGTTTCGAGAACGACGGGGTTGGTCAACTGGCCGATGCGTTCGATGTCGATCGTCACCGTGTCACCGGGTTCAAGCCAGCGCGGCGGCTTGGACGCCATACCCACACCGTGGGGCGTGCCGGTAAGGATGACCGTGCCGGGCGGTAGCGTGTTGCTCGCGCTGAGAAACTCGATGATCTGCGCCACGCTGAAAATCATGTCGTTCGTATTCCAATCCTGCACGGCGGTGCCGTTGAGAAGGGTGCGGATTTTCAGCGTCTGAGGATCGGGGATTTCATCGGTGGTGACGAGGCACGGTCCGAGCGGACAGAACGTGTCGAAGGTTTTGCCGCGGCACCATTGTCCGCCGCCCCATTTCAACTGCCAGTCGCGAGCCGAGACGTCGTTGCCGCAGGTGTAGCCGAGGACATAAGACAATGCGTCGGCGGCTTTGGCGTTGCGGCAGGCCTTGCCGATGACCACGGCGAGTTCGCACTCGTAGTCGACCTCGCTGCTCGCGGCGGTGACGGGGATCTCGATGGGATCGCCGGGATTTTGCACGGTGTTGATGCCTTTGGTGAAGAGGACCGGACGCTCGGGCGGTTGCAGTCCCGACTCGGCGGCATGGCGGCGGTAGTTGAGACCGATGCAGAGGATCTGGCTCGGCTCGAGCGGTGCGAGGAGTTTGGCGATTTCGGCTTGCTCGCCGGTCTCGCGGAGTCCGGAGTAAAGATCGCCGGTGCAGCGAAGGGAGGTGCCGTCGGATTTTTGGGAGCCGAAGTGGGTGGCTCCTGCGGGGTCTTGGTATCGGATGATGTGCATGGTGATGTTGATCAGTAAGTGGCGCGGCCGCCGGTCAGGTCAAAGGTGAAGGCGGTGACGAAGGAATTTTCCGGCGAGACGATAAACTCGCCCATGGCGGCGATTTCGTCCTTGGTGCCGCAGCGGCCCATGGGGATGCGGTCGGTCATGTATTTGACCTGCTCGGGCGGCATTTTGGCCACCATCTCGGTGAAAATCACCGCGGGTGCGAGGGCGTTCACCGTGATGCCGGTCTGGGCATATTCCTTGCCCTGGACTTTGGTCATGCCGATGACCGCGGCCTTCGAGGTGGAATAGGCGAGCATGCCGGCATTGCCCTCCTTCCCGGAGACGGAGGCGAAGTGGAGCACGCGGCCGTAGTTGCGCTTTAGCATATGGGGGACAACGGCTTGGAAGGTGTTCAGGCAGCCGTTGACATTGACCCGCATGACGCGGTCGAAATCGGCGGGATCGACTTCGTGGCTCTTGAGGTTGGTCTGGCCGGTGATGCCCGCGCAATTGACGAGGATGTCGATGCGCCCGGTCTGCGCGGCGGCCTCATCGATCGCCCGCCGCACCGCGGCATGGTCAGTCACGTCGACACAGGCTGTGATGGTGCCGGGACCGAACGCGTTGCGCGCTTTGTCCAGCGCGTGCTGATTGAAGTCGAGAATAACCAGACGAACGCCACGTTCGGCCAGACGCTTTGCCACGGCCAAGCCGAGTCCGTCGGCCCCGCCGCTGATCACGGCGGTTTGTTCTTTCCAGTCGGGGTGTGGTGTAGATGAAGACATATATCAGGCGATTTGTTTGCCACCGTTGACCGCCTTGGCGCGGAGCAGGTCGCGAAGAATGATGGTTTCCGAAAGATTGTCCGTCCGGTTGCAGCCTTCCCAATCGACCCAGACATACTCGAGGCACATCCAACCCGGGTAACCGCGCTTTTGCAGGGCGTCGCGGATGGTGGTGAAATCGATGATGTTGTCCTTCATCGTGCTCTGCAGCTGCCCGTTCGTGCCGCCCCGCGCGTGGAAGTGCGAGGTGTGCGGCAAAAGAACATCGGCCGCGTCCGGCGCCATGCCTTGGTAGACAAAGTGGCCGTAGTCGAGGGTGAGCGTGACGCCGGTTTCCTGCGCGAAGCGCAAAGCGGAGGCGGGATCGGGCGTGAGGGACCCGACATGGGGCTCCACGGCGTATTCGACGCCGACGCCGGCGGCTTCGGCTTTGCGCCAGCGGGCCTCGTCGGTCGCCAAGGCCCAATCGGCGTTCCTGTCGGTTCCTTTGTGCCAGACACCGGGAAGACCCGTGAGATGCTTCGCGCCGAGGCGGACGGAAAAAGCGAGGATGCCGCGGAAAGTTTCGCGGTTGGCTTGGCGGATCGATGCATCGGGATCGTTTGCCGCGCGCAGGGGCGGTTCGGTTCCCGTTTGCAGGAAGACATCGGATGCGGTCAAACCGTGGCGGTCGAGCGAGCCTTTCATCCGCTGCGCAGCCGCGGGCACGTCCGGCAAAATCATTTCCGGCGTCCAATGCGATCGCCCGCTGAAGACGCCGAGATCCACGCCGCCGAGTCCGAGCAGGCGAATGAGTGCGAGCACGTCCTCGTGCGGGAGCAGGGGAAAGGTGAAGTCGGCGCAGGAAAGTTTCACGGCGGGGAGTGTCGCAAATTGCAAACTCCCAGCCTTGACCTGCCGCGCGGCGGTGTCAAACCGATTTGCCCGCGCGGATGGCCCCCGGGGTGGTGCCGCGCACGCGGTGGAAGTCGTAGATCATCCGCTGGGGACTGCCGAAGCCGCAGGCATAGGCGACCTCTTTGATTTGCATCCCGGTTTCGGCGAGCAACTGCTCGGCCCGGGCGATGCGCTGGAGGATGATGCTGCGTCCGACCGGCGGCAGGCCCGCGCCGCGGAACCGGCGCTCGAGGGTTCGGCGTTCCAATCCGCACTCTGCCGCCACCTCCCGCACTCCGATCGGGCGATGGGCGTTTTCGCGGATGAAGCGCATGGCTGCCTCCGCGCCCCCAGAGCGGACGGTCGGCGCGTCCGTGGGCCTTTCGGATTCGAAACACTCGAGCATGACGGTCAGGGCACGCAGTCCCCACGATGGTCGGTTCAGTCCGGGTCTCGACGCGACATCGCGCAGCAGGCGGTCGAGGCGCGGAACCATGCCGTCTCTTGTTCCTTCGCGCAGGTGCAGGCACTGACCCGGCAGCAATCCGGCAGCGACAAGGCCGTGCACCGACGCGCCCTGCACGCAGATCCACTTCTCCGTCCAACCGGTCGCGGGTTCCGGCCGGTAGCGGTGCCAGCCGCCGGGCACGAGGAAGAACGCATCCCCGGGCGCCACGCGCTGTCGTCCGCCGGTCTCGGCTTCCCATTGACCGCGCCCCGCGGTGATCACCACGAGGGCGAAGTCGGAGAGTTTTCTCCCCCGTTGCCAACGGAAGTCGAAATCGCGCGGATGGCCGCCCTGCGGGTAGCGTTCGCCCGGTTGGTAGGTCAGCGCGCCGATGGAAGTGAGGCAGCAGCCCGCGCGAAGCGCGGTGGCGTCGAGGGGTGGGTAGTGGAACGAGTCGGCGGGCATGTGGGAAGACGGTTGTCGGAATCCAAGCATAGTTTGTCGCAAAATCAACATCTGAATCCGTCGTCATGGCTTTCCAGCGGGGTCATTTTAGCCCGACGATGAAAATCACCGGAATCAAGCTCTACACGATCAGCAGCGGCGATACGGGGGCGCGCGGCGCGGCCCAAGGGGAATCGCAATACTGGGGAGGGGGCTGGCAGGCGCGGACCCTCATTTCCAACCCCATGTCGGTGCACCCGGCATACTCCCGCATCCGTTCGCTGTGGATGGGGCCGGGCCAGGACCCTTACGCCATCGAGATCGAGACCGACGAAGGGGTGACCGGTTCCTGCGTGAACTACGGTGGCGGCGCGTTCTCCTGCGCGGTCATCGACCAGCATTTTCGCCGGTTCCTCGTCGGACAGGATCCTTTCAATATCGAATTGATCTGGGACCAGATGAACCGCTCGACCATGCCCTACGGTCTGGGTGGCATCACCAACATGGCCATGGCTGGCGTCGATCTGGCGCTCTACGACCTCGTGGCACGTTCGCTCGGAATTCCCGTTTACAAACTCCTCGGCGGGCAGACGAAAGAGTCGATCCCGTGCTACGCCACGATCCATCCGGATTACGCGGAGCATTGGAAGGACCGCGGATTTTTCGGCGTGAAGATCGCCGCGCCGTGGGGTGTGGAGAGCGGACGCGAGGGGCTCAAGAACATGGAGAATCTCGTCGCCAAGCTGCGCTCCGACCTCGGCGACGACATGGAAATCATGATCGACTGCTATCTTTCGTGGGACGTCGAGTTCGCCTCGCGCTTGGCCGAGCGGATCCGTCCATATGATGTGAAATGGTTCGAGGATCCTCTCCAGAACGGCTGGGCGACCGAGCAGAACGCCTACCTGCGCGAGCGCATCGCCCCGATCCAGCTGGCCACGGGTAACCTCGAGTATCACTACAAAGCCTTCCACGGCATCATCGCCCGTCGCGCCACGGACATCATCCAACCGGAAATCCAATGGTGCGGCGGCCTCACCCCGACGCGCCGCATCGCGGCCATGGCCAAGCCTTATGACATGCCGGTCATCCCCCACGGAGCGTCCGTCTACAACTACCACTTCGTCCTGAGCAACTCGAACAGCCCCTATGCCGAATTCCTCACCACGGGCGAGGGACGCGAACTGCATCCCATCTTCGACACGATCATCGGTGAACCTTTGCCCGTGAACGGGCATGTGACCCTCGATCCGAACAAGCCGGGCTTCGGCGTCGAACTCAACCGCGCCAAGCTCAAGCCTTACCAGACCTTGGGATGAAGACGCATCCCCCCCTGCAGGTCGGTGTCATCGGCGCCGGCTGGTGGGCGACCTTCGCGCACATTCCCGCGATTCTCGCGCACCCGCGCGCCGAATTGCTGGCCGTGCAGTCGCGCTCGCAGTCCAAGGCCGACAAAGTGGCCAAAGATTTCGGGGCCAAGCATGCGGTGACTGATCCGGTCGCGTTGCTCGACTTGCCCGGACTTGATGCGGTGGTCATCGCCACCACGCCGAACATGCACTACGCGCAGGCCAAGGCCGCGCTGGAACGGGGCAAGCATGTCCTCGTCGAGAAGCCGATGACTTTCACCGCCGCCGAGGCCAAGGAACTTTGCGATTTGGCCGAAGCTCAAGGTGTACAGCTACTCATCAGTTGTCCGTGGCATTTCACGCCCCACGGCATGGAAGTGCGCGAAATGATCCGGCGCGGGGACCTCGGCGAGATCCGCATGATATCCCTCCTCATGACCAACCCGATCGACAAATTGCTCAAGGGGATCAACACCACGCCGACGCACGGGCAGGCGGACGTCTATATCGAGCCGTGCCACGGATCTTACAACGACCCGGCCATCGCTGGCGGCGGACAGATTTATTGCCAGATTTCGCATGCGGCCGCTTACCTCACCTTTCTCACCGGGTTACGCCCGTCGGAAGTCTATGCGCGGTTCGACTACGCGGGCTCGGTCAATGACATCTACGATGCGCTGACCGTGACGATGGAGAACGGCGCGCTGGTTTCCATCGCCAGCACCGGCGCCACGCCGCTCTCCGAGCGCAACTACGAGGTGCGTGTTTACGGCACCAAAGGAGTCGTGCTCCTTGAATTGTGGAAGGGCGAGGCGGTCTTCATTCCCTTCGAAGGCGAACGCCGTGTGCTGCCGCCGCTGCCGGCCGACGGGATCTATCCGGACCGAGGACCGCTCGACAACTTCGTCGAGGCGGCCCTCGGCTTGGCGCCCAACGGGTCCGATGGACGGCTCGGTTTCGCCGCCATGCAGGTCATCGAGGCCGCCGTCGAGTCGTCCAAGACTAATCGGCCGGTCAAGGTGTTCACGTGAGGTTGTCTTCCGCGTGCTCGAACTGACCGGCATCACCTGGGACCACAGCCGCGCCCTGCCGCCGCTGGTGGCCACGGCGCAGCGCTACGAGGAGCTGAATCCCGGCGTGCGCATCCGTTGGGAGAAGCGTTCACTGCACGAATTCGGCCACCTCCCGATCGACGCCCTCGCGCAAAAATTCGACCTCATCGTCATCGATCACCCCTGGGCCGGCTTCTGTTTCGCCCGCGAGCTGGTCCATGATCTGGCGCCACTGCTCTCTTCCGTGCAACGGGCCGACCTCGAGCGGAATTCCATCGGGCCAAGCTTCGCGAGCTATCTCTACGAAGGAAAGCTGCTGGCCATTCCCATCGACGCGGCCACACCGACACCGAGCTGCCGTCCGGACTTGCTCGAGGCGCGCGGCTTGAAATTCCCGGAAACATGGCGCGAGTTGCTCGCGCTGGCCGACGCGGGGCACGCCGTCATGCCGGGCTTTCCGGCGGACCTTTTCCTCAATTGGTCCATGCTCGTCGCCGCGCTCGGCGGGGAAATCGCCGCCGACCCCGAGGTCATTTGCGACGAACCCTGCGGCCGCGGCGCCATGGAACTCCTGCGTCGGCTCGCCGAGAAAATGCCGCCACAGATCTACGACTGGAATCCCATCTTCATCGCCGAACGTATGACCCGCACGGACGGCTTCGCGCATTGCGCCTTCGCCTACAGCTACGGGAATTACTGCCGGCCCTCGTTTACCGCCCGTCCTTTGCGCTACGGCCCGTTACCGCGCCTCGACGACGGACGCCCGTTGCGCAGCATCGTCGGCGGCACAGGTGTCGCCCTGTCGAAACGTTGCCCGGATGTGTCACGCGCTCTTGATTACGCGCTGTTTACCGGCAGTGCGGTGGTGCAAACCGGAATCTACACCCTGGCAGGAGGACAACCCTCGCGCCGCGAGGCGTGGACCGATCCCTCGCTAGATTCGGTCGCTGGCGGCTTTTTCCGCGAGGCGATGCACGACCAGGAGACCGGTCTCATTCGTCCGCGTTATGACGGCTACGTGCCATTGCAAGAAGAGGCGGGATTTCCCCTGCAACAATACTTGCGCGCGGAGTTGTCCCCGGGCCGTGCTTGGGAGGAAATCAATGCCTGCTACCGCCACAGCCTCGTCATCCCGGCCTCGGCCCGTCCTTGACCCGAGGCGGGCTGCGACCCGCAAATCGTCGATCGCACCCGTCTCGACGAAGACACCGCGTGGAAAATGAAGGTCGCACTCGTCGGTTTCCAATGCGCCGGCCTCCTGCTCGCCATCGCCAGCATGTGGCTCTATCCCATCAACCGCCAACGTGCCGAGGAGACGCAACGCCGGTTGCGTGAGTCGGTGCATTGAACACCGGGCTCGCGGTGGCACCATTGTCCATGCTTTTGGCAGGATTGTTGCCGCAGCAGGCAGCCGCGGCTGCATAACTTGATTCATGCATTCCTTCCGGCTTATCAGCAACCCGTTCCATGCAAGTGTCGTCCGCGCCGCTTGGACGGCGGCGATTCTCTTGCTTCCCGTGACTGCTCTCTGCGCCGGAGAAGAGCCTTCCGCCCGTCCGAACGTCATCGTCATCATGACCGACGATCAAGGGTGGGGGGACACTGGCTACAACGGCAACCCCGAGGTGAAGACGCCCAACATCGATCGGCTGGCGGCGTCTGGTATCCGCTTCGACAACGGCTACGTCACCGCGCCGCAATGCGTCCCTTCGCGCGCGGGAATCATCCTCGGGCGGCACCAGCAGCGATACGGACTCGAATGCCAGGTCGACGAGAAATACTACAAGACCTATCAGCTGCCGTCAGATGTCCCGACTTTACCGGAGGAATTGCGCCGGGCGGGTTATCGCACGGGTATCGTCGGCAAATGGCACCTCGGCGAGCCGGCGGAGACCCAGCCCTTCAACAAGGGCTTCGAGTGGTGCGCCTACTTCCGGGAGGGCATGGGCTTCCAGTATGCGAGGGACGGACAGGCAAAAATGTTCCGCAACGAGCGCGATGAAATTATCCCTGTCGACCCGGATGAATATCTCGTGGACGTCTTCACCCGGAAGGCCTTCGAGTTTCTCGGGCAGAAGGACGAGCGCCCTTTCTTCCTTTATCTCTCGTACT
Organism: Chthoniobacter flavus; assembly: GCA_945878135.1. GTDB lineage: Bacteria > Verrucomicrobiota > Verrucomicrobiia > Chthoniobacterales > JACTMZ01 > JACTMZ01. The sequence continues at coordinate 16,759 of CAMDUL010000035.1, forward strand.
ATCCGCCGCATTGGCCGCTCGAAGTGCCGGAGCGCTATCTCGAGCCATACCAAGACATCGAAGATGTCCACCGCCGCACCGCTTGCGCCATGATCTCTAGCGTCGATAAAGCGGTCGGTGAAGTCATGGCCCGGCTTGCGGAGTCCGGCTTGGCGGACAACACCATCGTGGTTTTCCTCAGCGACAACGGGGCGCCGGAATACGACTCGCAGAACGTGACCCCGATCAAGGTCGGACAGAACGCGTCGAGCAATGGCCCTCTCAACGGCTGCAAAGGCACGCTGCTCGAGGGCGGCATCCGTGTTCCTTTTCTCATGAGCTGGCCGGGCCGGCTGCCGGCGGACACGGTGGTGACGTGGCCGGTGAGCACGCTCGATCTCACGCCCACCTTCCTCGCCGCGGCCGGGGCTCCGCCGATGAAGGGTGCGGACGGCGTGGATTTGTGGCCCTACCTCGAGCCGGTCATTTCGCAGACCGGCCCCGACCGAGCGCTTTTCTGGCGATTCTACACGCATTGGTGCCGGGAGAAGGCTGTCCGCCGCGGACCATGGAAATGGATTTCCGCCCCCCACCGGAAAGGCGGGGTCGCTCTCTTCAACGTCACGGAGGATCCTTCCGAAAAGAATAACCTCCTTGCTGAGCATCCCGAGATCGCCGCCTCGCTCGAAAAGGAATTCACCGACTGGAACAAGACGCTCGCCGATCCCAAGTGGGTGACGTTGTCTCAAGAAGCACCGGGTGACTGAGACGCCTGCTCGCCACGGCGCTCCCAAGGATGTATCCCTTCTCGCGGCGATGCGCTGCCCGAAACCAGCCGGCCACATCTCGAACTTCGCTGATGCCCAGACCTATCGCATTACCAGGTAACGCCCGATGGATCGGCGACCGCCGCCGTGCCACCAAGGGCGAACCGCCATGTCCTTATCTCCGGAATTCCTTCGCCCTGCCCGGTCCCGTCCGGCGCGCCACGTTGCAGTGGACCGCGCTCGGCGTGGCCGATGTTTTCCTCAATGGCGACAAGGTCGGGGAGGACTTTCTCATGCCGGGCTGGTCGGATTTCCGGCACCGGGCGCAGGTGATGAGCGCTGACGTGACCGCCATGCTCCGTCCGGGCGAAAATACCCTCGGTGCGATCCTCGGCGACGGATGGTATACCGGCACACTGCTGTGGAAGAACGAGCGCAATCACTACGGGACGCATCCGCAGTTGTTGGCCCGGCTGGACATCGAACTGCACGACGGGCGCAAGGTGAGCGTGCCCACCGGTCGCGGGTGGCAAATGCGCACCGGTCCGGTCATTGCTTCGGACATTTATCACGGCGAAACCTGCGATGCGCGGCGCGATCTCGGGGATTGGTGCGTGCCGGGAGCATCGAAGGCTGGCTGGCGCGCGGCGGATGTTTTCCCG
>CAMDUL010000036.1 GCA_945878135.1 Chthoniobacter flavus
CGCATCATGCGATCGCGGATAATCTCGAGGTGCAACTCGCCCATGCCCGCGATGATCGTCTGGCCGGTTTCCTCGTGGGTGAAGACGCGGAAAGTCGGGTCTTCCTCGGCGAGGCGCTGCAGTGCGATACCCATCTTTTCCTGGTCGACCTTGGTCTTCGGCTCGATGGCCATGGAAATGACCGGCTCGGGGAAGGACGGCGGTTCGAGAAGGATCGGATGGTCTTCGTCGCAGAGCGTGTCGCCCGTCGTGATGTTCTTGATGCCGACGATCGCCGCGATGTCGCCCGAATAGCAGGTGTCGATGTCCTCGCGCTTGTCGGCCTGGATCTGGATGAGGCGGCTGATGCGCTCGCGTTTGCGGGTGCGCGGATTGTAGACATTGTCGCCCTTGGAAAGTTTGCCCGAGTAGACGCGGAAGAAAACGAGTTTGCCGACGAACGGATCGCTCCAGAGTTTGAAGGCGAGCGACGAGAAGTTGCCGCTGTCATTGGCCGAGACTTCGATCGGCGTGGCGTCATCGGGGTCCTGACCGCGGACCGCCGGAATGTCCAGCGGGCTCGGCAGGTAATCGACGACGGCGTCGACGAGGTATTGCACGCCTTTGTTTTTGAAAGCGGAGCCGCCGGCGACGGGAACGAATTTGTTGGCGATGGTCTGGCGACGGATGGCTGACTTCAGGTCCTGCTTGGAGATCGGTTTCTCCTCGAGGAACATCATGCCGATTTCCTCGTCGAGGTCGGTCATCTGGGTGACGAGGTCGTCGTAGGCTTTCTTGGCCAATTCCTTGTGGTCCTCGGGAATTTCCGCCACCTCGTAGGTCGAGCCCATCACGTCGTTGTCCGAGTAAAGGACGGCCTTCTGGTTGATGACGTCGATCTGTCCGCGCAGGTTGTCCTCTTTGCCCAGCGGAATGAGGATCGGCCAGACATTGGCGCCGAGCTTGGTGCGCATGCTTTCGACAGCCGCGTCGAAGTCCGCGCCGGTGCGGTCCATCTTGTTGACGAAGGCGATGCGCGGGACGTTGTATTTGGTCGCCTGGCGCCAGACGGTTTCGGACTGCGGTTGCACGCCGGCCACACCGCAGAACACGGCGATGGCGCCGTCGAGCACGCGGAGCGAGCGCTCCACCTCGGCCGTGAAGTCCACGTGGCCGGGGGTGTCGATGATGTTGACCCGCTGGTTGATGTTCTCGAACAGCTTGAAGATATCCTTCTCCGGCTTCTGCAACCAGGCACAGGTGGTGGCGGCCGAGGTAATGGTGATGCCGCGCTCGCGCTCCTGCTCCATCCAGTCGGTCACCGTCGTGCCCTCGTGCACCTCGCCGATCTTGTGGATCATGCCGGTGTAAAAAAGGATGCGCTCGGTCAGCGTGGTCTTGCCCGCGTCGATGTGCGCGCAGATGCCGATGTTGCGCGTGCGCTCGAGCGGGAACGCGCGGTCGGGCGAATTCGGGTTCGCGGCGGCGGGTGCGGTGGCGGTGGCGGACATGAGAAAGAACAGGTTGCGACGGTTTACCAGCGGAAGTGGGCGAAGGCGCGGTTGGCCTGGGCCATCTTGTGCATTTCGTCGCGTTTCTTGATCGCGTTGCCCTGGCCGGCGGCGGCGTCTTTGAGTTCGATGGCCAGCGCCTCCTTCATCGGGACGGCCTTGCGCTTGGAGGCGAAAGTGACGAGCCAGCGCATGGCCAGCGCGTATTGGCGGTCCGAGGGAACTTCCATCGGCACCTGATAAGTGGCACCGCCGACGCGGCGGGATTTCACCTCGAGGCGCGGACGGACATTGTCCAGCGCTTTGGTCAGCACGTCGAGCGGGTCGACGGCGTCGCTGCCCTCGCGGCATTTCTCGATCGCGGTGTAGACGATTCCCTCGGCCGTGGACTTCTTGCCCGCGCGCATCACGGTGTTGATCAGGCGGGTGACCATCGGGCTGCCGTAGCGGCTGTCACCGAGGGTCGTGCGTTTCGTTGCTCTGCGTCTGCGTGCCATGGTTGGAAAAGATCGGGTTTACTTCTTCTTGGCGGGTGCTTCGGCGCCGGCTTTCGGACGCTTGGCCCCGTATTTGGAACGTCCGCGGCGGCGTCCGTCCACGCCGAGCGTGTCGAGCGAACCGCGCACGATGTGGTAGCGCACGCCCGGGAGATCCTTCACACGGCCGCCGCGCACGAGCACGATCGAGTGCTCCTGCAGGTTGTGGCCCTCGCCCGGGATGTAGGCGATGATTTCCTGGCCGTTGGTCAAGCGGACCTTGGCCACTTTGCGCAGGGCGGAGTTGGGTTTTTTCGGCGTGCGGGTCATGACCTGCACGCAGACACCGCGGCGTTGCGGGCAGTTGACCAGCGCGGGCGACTTTGATTTCAAAGTCACCTTGCTGCGTCCCTTACGGACAAGTTGGTTGATCGTAGGCATTGCTTCTGAAAAATTCCGCCGCCGTTTTCGGGCGACAAAAAAACCACGCGAACGTGGTTCTTCGCGAAGTCCCGACAGTGTGCGGGACGGGAGAGACTAGCGGAACGAATTCTTACGGCAAGAGATTTTCGAAAAATTTTTCAGAGACCCGCTTCTGGGAACAGCCGATCAGGATCGCGCACCGCGGGAATGCCAATTGCCGATGGTGATCCGGAGGATATGCCCGTGCTCCGCTTTGAAATCTTTTCAAGGTGCGCTTTCGTGCCCGGCGATCAGAACAAACAGGCCCTGAAGGACCGCGGCCTGAGCTTTGAGATGATTTTGGAAGTCACAGGGAGCGGCGGATGGCCCGATGGGTTGCCCGATGCAGCGCATCCGGGCCAAGTCGTTCTCGCTGTTGAAGTTGCTGGATATGTCCACGCCGTGCCTTGCGAGCGTCGCGGCGAGGACCTGCGCATGATCACCGCCTTTTCCTCCGGAAAACTACAACCACCCTATCATCGATGAAATACAACGTGAAGAAATCCCTGCGCGTTCCGCTCGACGCTGAAGAACAGAAGATGGAGGACGCTCTGCCGACGTCGCCCGTTCAGGCAAAGCCCTGGCCAATGGCCGCCATCCGGCACGCCGCGAGCGATGAACTCCCTTCCATGCGGGGAGGAAGCCGTCGGGGAGCCGGCGGCAAAGCGCGCCCGCATGTCCGCACCACTCTGCTGCTCGCGCCCGAGGTGCGCGACAAACCCGAACGTCTGGCCAATCGTCCCGGCAGCATGAGCCTCGCGGCCGAAGCCCCCATCCGCCACGCCGAGGTCGCCCAAGGTCCAAACGCCGCTCCATCAACGGGCCAAAGATCGTGGTCACGCCTGAGAGCCGTCTGCGGCCGCCATACCGCAAAAACATCACCCGCGCGGCAGGGCCCGCTGGCGTTGCATGTCGCGCTTGCTCGCAGACCGGTAATGTATATGGTGACGTATACACATGAAGACCGCCACCATCGACCGCGTCCGGATTTTCACCAGCGGCAACAGCCAGGCGATCCGCCTGCCGAAAAAGTTCCGCCTCTCCGGCCAGACCGCCAGGATCAAGCGCAAGGGCAACACTCTTCTCATCACGGCGGAAGAGGATGCATGGGAACGCTTCGAGCGCGGCATCGCCGGTTTGTCGGGCGTGATGGGCGGCTTCCGGCGCAAGCAACCTTCCGCACCGGACCGTCGCCATTCACTCTTCCCGTGATTGCCACCCTGCTCGATACCGACACGGTGATCGCGCTTTTGCGCGGCAATTCCGCCGTGGCCCGCAAAGCCCGCTCCCGCCCCGCGCAGTCTCTGGGCATCTCCTCGGTCACGCTTTACGAGTTGCGCGTCGGTGTGGAGAAAAGCGCCGATCCGGCGAGGAACCGGCGATTCCTCGACGATGCGCTGGCGCCGTTCTCTTTGCTTGCCTTCGATGATGCCGCGTCGCTCGACGCAGCCAAAGTCCGGGCAAAACTGGAGAAGAAAGGCAAAGGCATCGGCCCTTACGACACTCTCATCGCTGGGCACGCGCTCTCGGTCGGAGCACGGTTGATCACGGCCAACACCCGGGAATTCGGCCGCGTTCCGGGTCTGAAGCTCGAGAACTGGCTGTCCGAATAGCTGCGAGTGCGCCGGCTTGAGGGAGCTTTGTTTGCTTCCGGCCGCGGCGATGCTTTAAAGCGGCGGTTGCAGGCTCTCAACCCGCGCTTTCAGCTTCAGGCAACTTGCTTCCGCTTGCGCCAGCGCATGAAGGCCGCACCGCCTGCGAGCAAGGCCGCCGCGGCCCATGTGCCCGGTTCGGGAATAGGCGCCGCCGGGGTGAAGACGAGGTTCAGGTCATTGCCGCTTTGCAAGACGGAGAACGTGCCGTCGTTGAGCAAATTCGAGAAACCCGCCGTGCCGTTCGCCGAAACTGTGTTGATGGTGAACTGGCTTGTGCCGGTGTAGCCCATGATCCCACCGGCTGCAGTGCTTTACCCAAAGCCCCCGCCACCTCGCGGATCTGGTCCGGGGTCGCCTCCGGATAGATCGGCAGGGCCAAAGATTCGCGGGCCGCTTTTTCGGACTCGGGAAAATCACCGGCCGGATCGATCAGAGCACGTTGACAATTGATGCCAAAAGGCACACATTGTGCTCGTGCGGTTGGAATTCGATCCGGACAAAGAGGCAGTCAACCTCGCCAAGCACGGCATCGACTTCTCCACTGTGCGGAAAGTTTTTGAGGATCCGCAGCGCATGATTGTCCCGAACAAAACGCACAGTTCCGATGAACCGAGGTTCTATGCCGTCGGCCACGACGGACACGGCATCCTGACGGTCCGCTTCACTTTGGGCGGCGAGACCATCCGCGTGATCGGCGCCGGATACTGGCGCAAGCAGAAGAAAGCTTATGAAAACCAAACGAAAGAAACCGACTTACGTTGAGGAACCGGCCGCCGAGGGCTGGGCCTTCGACGAAGGCAAGACGCTGACCCGCGCACAAGAACGCGCCCTGGGTTTTCCCTCGCCGTCCGCCGCGGCGAAAATGACCATTCACCGCAAACCGGCCCGCCCGGCGCGCATCAATATCCGCACCACGCACGAGACCATCGCCGGACTGCGCGCCCGCGCGGAAGAAGTCGGACTCCCCTACCAAACACTAGCCGCCAGCGTCTTGCACATGGTGGCAAGGGGGGATCTCAAACTTTCGCTCGCCGCGAACCGCTGACGGACGGCGGAGAAGTCCGGCTGTAATCCGGATTCTACCTTCGTTTGCTTCGTTACCTTCTGTTCAACTCTGCAGTGCTTTGCCCAAAGCCCCCGCCACCTCGCGGATCTGGTCCGCGGTCAGCTCCGGATAAATCGGCAGGGCCAAAGATTCGCGGGCCGCTTTTTCGGACTCGGGGAAATCGCCGGTCGAATGACCGAGTGAGGCGAAACATTCCTGCAAATGAAGCGGGACCGGATAATAAACGGCGCAACCGATGCCGGCCGCGGTGAGCTTCTCGCGCACTTTGTCGCGGTCGGGCACGCGGACCACATATTGGTGGTAGATGTGGTGGTTCGAGACGCCGGAGGCGGCGTAGGGTTCGACGGGCAACGTGATGCGGTCGGGCAAACCGAGCCTGGTGAATTCGTCGCGGTAGAGCGCGGCATTACGGCGGCGCGCCGCGTGCCAGGCGTCGAGATGGGGCAACTTGGCTGAGAGAACAACAGCCTGCAGTGCATCGAGGCGGAAATTGCCGCCCACTTTTTCGTGATGGTATTGCGCGTTCATCCCGTGGTTGCGCATCAGTCTGATCTGCGCGGCGAGGTCGGCCTCGCGACAGGTCGCCATGCCGGCGTCGCCGAACGCGCCGAGGTTTTTCGAGGGGAAAAAACTGAAGTAGCTCACCTCGCCGATCGCCCCGGCGCGGAGGGTCCGCCCGGATTGCGAAGGATAATCCGCCCCGATGGCCTGCGCGGCGTCCTCGATAACCGGCAAATCGAATTCCTTGGCCAGCGCGCCAAGGCGGTCCATATCGCAGACGCAACCGAACAAATGCACGGGCATGACGGCGCGCACGCGGTTGCCCGCCGCGGTGAGGAGGCGTCCGTCCGGGCCGCTGCGGCATTTTTTGCGCAGGCACTCGTCGAGCTTCGACGGATCCATGTTGTAGGTCGCGGCGTCGATATCGACGAAGACCGGCTCCGCGCCGACGCGCTGGATGCAACCGGCCGTGGCGAAGAAGGTGTAAGGCGTGGTGATGACCGCATCGCCGCGGCCGATGCCCATGGCCATGAGGACGGCGAGCAGGGCGTCCGTGCCGGAGGACGTGCCGATGGCGTGACCGCAGCCCGTGTAGTCGCGCACCGCCGTTTCGAGTTCCTCGACCGGCGCGCCGAGGATGAATTGCTGGCTCTCGCACAGCGCGTTCATGCCGCGCTGCACGTCGTCTTTCACCTGCGCATACTGCAGGCGCAAATCAAGCAGAGGAACTGCCACGAAGAAGCAGGTGTTAGCGGATGACGCCGAACTCGGCGCGGCGGTTGGCCGCCCAAGCGGCTTCGCCGCCTCCGGAGGACACGGGCATTTCTTCGCCGAAGCTCACGGTCTGGACGCGTCCGCCGCTGATGCCCTGGCCAATGAGAGCTTCGCGCACGGCCAAAGCGCGCCGCTCGCCCAGCCCGCGGTTGTATTCCTCGGTGCCGCGCTCGTCGGTGAACCCGGCAATGATGATGTCGCCCTTGCCGGAGCGCATGAAATCGGCCACCGCCTGCACCTTGCCCATCTCCGAGCCGCTCACCTCGAAGCTATCGAAGCCGAATTGGACCGGCGGAAACTGGCCTTTGGAAACATTGCCGCCGAGATAAGCCGCGCCGTCGGTGCGCTCGGGAAGCGGGACACCGCTGACATAATCGCCGTCGATGCCCGCGTATTCGTCCTTCGGCTTGGTTTTGCAGGAAGCAACGCCGAGCACGACACAGAGGCCGGCGGAAAGAAGGATCAGGTTTTTCATCGTGTTTCGCATGGAATCAGCGCGACCAGGTCGGTTCGCTCACTTTGCCCAAGCCGCTGACGATAGTTGTCGTCCGCCCGTTTTGCACGTCAAGGAGATTGAGGCCCGAGCCGCTGCTGTAGATGAGATGGCGGGAATTGCGGCCCCAGACGGGGTTTTGCCCGGAAGCCACGATGCGCGCGCCGCCGCCCCCGAGTTCCATCACCGCCACGGAAAACCCGCCGCCGGAGCGAACGGTGAAAGCCACCTTCTTCCCGTCGGGCGACCAACTGGGATCGGTGCAGTAGCCGAAGCCCGAGTTCAGACGTTGCGGCGAGCCCCCGCCCGCGCCGATGCGGTAAAGTTGCGGACTGCCGCCGTCGTCGGAGGAATAGATCAACTCGCCACCGTTCGGCGACCAGGTGGGCGAGGACTCGACGCCTCGCGTGCGGGTCAGGCGGCGCGCCATGCCGCCGCGCAGGCCGGTGATGTAGATTTCCGGGTTGCCGTCCTTGCTCATGGTCAGCGCCATTTTCCCGCCGTCCGGCGAAATGGCCGCGCCGGAGTTGGTGCCCGGGGCTTTGACCACGCGCTGGCGCGCGCCGGAGGCGACGTCTATGACATAAACATCCGGGTATCCCTCGTGGTAGCCGGTGTAAGCGAGGTTGCGCGCGCCGGGCCCGAGCGAGGGCGCCACGCTGATGCTGCGGTCGCTGGTCAGGCGCCGCGAACTGCCTCCGTCATAGTCGGCGAGATAAATTTCCTTCGGACCGCTCGCCGTGCCGACAAAGGCGATCTTCGTCGTGGCGATCCCCGGGTTGCCGGTGATGGTTTCCACGATGTCGTCGGCGAACTGGTGCGCCACGTCACGGTCGCCGCCGCTGTAGGATTTGGAGAGGATCGTCGCCCCGGAGGAGTCGGTCACCCGCCCCTGCAGGGTGCCCCCCGCCGCCGTTCCGCCGACCGCGTAGGAGCCGCGGGCATCGGGCACGAGTTGGAACCAGCCGGAGAGATCGAGGTCGTTTTGCAGAACCTTGGTCACCGCAGGACCCGAAGGTCCCCCGATCGGCGTGACCGCGAGCGAAACGCGGTCCCCTTTGCGGACCGTGATCGTCGGCGCATCCTGCGCCATGGCGGCCACGGTCAAAACGAGCAGTGAAGACAACACCCGAAAGATCATGGGCACGGCTATACCGCACCGCGCGGTTTGCGTCGAGACTAGTGGCAACCGCAACCGCTGCCGCAGTGGCCACCCGAAGCCGGACGGGGGGCGGGACCGCCCTTCGAGGAGGTCATGACCCCCAGACCGCCGGTGATGACCCGGCGGATCGGCTCGCCCGTTTCCGGGTGCTTCTGCAGCGCGGCGTCTTTCATGCTCTGCCGGATTTCATAGCTCCGCACCGGGTCGCCTTCGCGGCTCGGGATCGTTTCGTACACATAGACAGCCATGGGCGGAAATTTCACCCGGGACCCGCAGGGGTGCAAGCGGGAACAGCCCGCTATTGGTCGGTGCTGGTCACGGCCGCAACCCCGGGACGTCGTGCCCCGCCTGGCCCGAACCGTCGCTGGCCGTATGGCGGACTCCCGTCCGCCGCCCCGCTGGCAAGAGCCCCCCACACTCGATCCCTTCGCCGCAGAATCGCTGCATGGAATTTCTGCAGAAAGTCCATGTGTCATCCATAGATTACTCTTCCACGGGATCTGGCAATTTTTGCCCTGGCCGGAAGTGATGCCGTGCCCCACCGCCCGAAGGTATTTATCTCCACTCGTGCTTGGGATACCGCCGGGCGTATTCCGGACGGATTTGCGGATAGGTATTTTTCCAAAAGCTCCCCAGATCGTCGGTTACCTGGATCGGGCGCTGGTTCGGCGCGAGGACTTCCACCCGCACGCGCTGACGTCCCTCGGCGACCGCGAGGGGTTTTTCCACCCCGTAAAGATCCTGCACTCGGGCGGACATAACCGGCGCCTGTCCCTCGGCATAAATCACGCGCCCGTTGCGTCCGCCGGGAAGTTTGATTTTGTCCGGAGCGTAAGCTTCGAGTGCGCTGAGCTGCGGCGCAGAGAGCCATCCGCGCAGCACGGGCCAAGGATCTTTGTCTTTCAACGCCCGGTAATTCGTCACTCCCTGCGCCAATTGTTCGAAGAGAAAGCGTTTTTCCTCCGCCCCGATGCGCGGAAGTTCCAACTCCGGCATCCATCCCGCGAGGCAATTCAAGCGCGCGATCCATTGTTCGACCGTTTCGTTCCACAACGGCAGGGACAAATCGCCGGCCGCAATTTTTTCGGCGAAGATTTTGGCCGCGGTTGCCGGATCCGGTTCCCCGCCCGGACCGGAACGCAGGACGAGATCGCGGAATTTGGTCACGCGGCGCGCGGTCACCCCGCGCCTTACCGGATCGAACATCGTTGCCGTTTCATCGCAGAATTCCCCCGGAAACATTTCCTGCAGCCACTCTTCGCGCACCGGCGAGGCCAATGTGAGCAAGGTCTGCACATCGCCCTCGCGTCCGCCGATCTCGGTGATTTCGCCGACCACGAGAAGTTCGCTCGTCACCACACTCTCCCGCGCCAGCGTGCCGCGGCGTCCGTGGACCAGATCGCAGCGCAGCGTCCCGCGGTCGAGGCGCTTGGCCAGATGATCGGGAAAGGCGGCGAGCATGCATTTTTCCAAGGCATGCTCGGGTGGAGGATGATCGGAAAGATTCAAGCCCTCGCCATGCGCGATATCGGCGAATTTGTCGGCCAACTGCGCCGCTTGGCGGGCGGATTGCATATGGATCCCGAGCTGCCGGCCACGCGCCGGATCGAAATTCGATTTGCGGGCCACGGAAAACGCGCGTAGCTGCACAAGAACATCGGACTCCGCGCCGTCGCGGAACATGTCGTCGCGACGCTTGTCCATGTCGCGCGAGGTGCTCTTGACCAAAAGTCCGCGTCCTTGGGTCAGCGCCGCGAGCATGCAGGCGGCTTTGACACATCCGAGTTTCTCTGCCTCGAGCAGCAACCGCGCGTAACGCGGATGCACCGGAAAGGCCAACATTTGCCGTCCGAGTTCCGTGATGACGCCGTCATGGTCCAACGCTCCAAGGTCCTCGAGCAATTCCACCGCACGCTGCAGCGCGCGCGGTTCGGGCGGTTCGAGCCAGCGGAATTTCGCCAAATCCCCCACTCCGGCCGCTTTGAGCGAAAGAACCACTTCGGCCAAATCGAGGCGCTTCACTTCCGGCAGCTCGGACGCGGCGCGTTGCTCGTGGTCTTTGCTCATCCACAACCGCACACAGCGTCCGGGCGCGGTGCGTCCGGCGCGTCCGGCACGTTGGTCCGCGGAAGCACGGCTGATTTTTTCGACGAGCAAGGTGTTGATTCCCCGACGCGCGTCATGGCACGCGATGCGGGCCAGACCGCTGTCGACCACGAGAGTCACTCCCTCGATGGTCAGCGAGGTTTCCGCCACATTGGTCGAGACGATGATCTTGCGTCCGCCGCCGGACGCCACCGCCTCGTCCTGCTCTCGCGGCGGCATCTCTCCGTGCAGGGCGAAAACGGCAAAGTCGCGCAGGGCCGATGTCGCGCGGATTTCATTGATCGTGCGCTGGATTTCGTAAGCGCCGGGCATGAAGACCAACGCATGACCGGATTCCGGCGTGTGTTCCGAAAGTGCTTCCGCTGCCAACTCCCATGGTGGCGTGTCGCCGGGTGAGCGTTCGAGATGACGGACCTCGACCGGAAAAGTGCGGCCCGCCGATTCGAGGACTTCACAGGGTGCGAGGTATTTTTCCAACTCGCCCACCTCCAACGTGGCCGACATGACGACGAGTTTGAGATCCGGTCGCGCGGACTCCTGCAGATCGAGTGCGCGGGCCAGGGTGATATCGCCGTAAAGATGACGTTCGTGGAATTCGTCGAAGACAATGGCTGATACGCCGCGCAGTTCCGGATCGCCGATCATGCGACGGAGCAAGATTCCTTCGGTCACATAGAGGATGCGCGTCTTGGCTGAGGATTTTCCCTCCATGCGGACTTGGTAACCAACCGTCTGGCCCAGCGGTTCTCCCCGCTCCTGCGCCACCCGCGAGGCCAGCATCCGCGCGGCCATGCGGCGGGGTTGCAGGACGACGATCTGACCCGGACCCGTCACGACGCGGTCGAGCAGCATTTGCGGCACCTGCGTCGATTTGCCCGAGCCGGTCGGGGCGCGGAGGATCAGACGCGATTGGGCTTTCGCTGCCTCGACGATGCGGTCCTCAATCTCGTAAATGGGCAGTTGACGCGGATCCACCGCGACAATCTGCCTGCGATGTCCACTGTCCGCCAAGCTTTGCAATCTGCCCTCGATGAAAGCGGCGGGGCGATTCCGTCCGATACCTTCATGGCGATCGCGCTGCATCACCCGCAGGATGGCTATTACACGCGCAATGTCCGGACGATCGGAAGTCGGGGGGATTTCACCACGGTTCCGCAGCTGACCCCGGCGCTGGGCGAAGCGATCGGTCAATGGTTGCAAGGGGAAGCAGAGCGGCGCGGTTGGAAGAGGTTCAACGTGATCGAATGCGGTCCGGGTTCGGGCGCATTGGCTTCGGCGGTGATGAAAAGCTTCGGTTGGCTCGGGAAGCGGAAGGTCGATCTCCATTTGGTCGAAACATCACTGCCTCTGCGTGAAGAGCAGCAAGCGCGGGTCCGGGGGTCATGGCATACCACGATCGAAGAAGCCCTGGCCGCCTGCGAGGGCCGCGCGCTGGTTTATCACAACGAGTTTTTCGATGCTTTTCCCTGCCGCGTGTTCCGCAAAGAAAACGACGGATGGACCGAACTGTATCTCAAAGTGATCGAGGGAAAGCTGCAGGAAGTTTTTTTCCCGCCAACGCGTCCCCTGCCCGCTTCAACCGTTTTTGCGCGCGAATGGACCACGGGCCAAAGAGTGGAAGCCTTCGAGTCGGTCCGCAATTGGATGCGCGACATGGCGGGGTCATGGAAATCGGGCGCGATGCTGGTCGTCGACTACGGCGGAACGACGGACGAGATCTACAACCGACGTCCGGCAGGAACCTTGCGCGCTTACCGCGGACAACAACGCCTGACCGGCAACGAGATTTACGAATTGCCCGGGCGTCAGGACATCACAGCCGATGCGAATTTCGACGATCTGGCCATGTGGGCGCGGGAGTTTGGTTGGAAGGTCGGTCAGGTAAAACCACTCGGTGAGCTCGCTGCCGACGCGCCGGGTGCAGAGGCATTCCGTTGCGCGCAATTTTCACTTTTGTAGCGGCGCGTCTGTGACCGCCGGTGCCTTATTCGCCTAGGTTGGTCCGGCGGCCACAGACGCGCCGCTACAGAAATACGATGAAACGCCTTCGCCGGCTGGCGCTACGAGCCGGAGGCCGCTCGTCCCTACCCTGCACCCCCTTCTTCGTTTCCTTTGTTGCCTTCTGTTCTAATCCCTTCCGCCCGGCGAAGGGAAAAAGAGCCAAGGCTTCAAATCGAATCAGAAGCTCAAAGGCCCGCAGGTGGACTTGCCAGACCAGCCGCTGGGCCGGATGATGTTGCTATGGTGCTCGAGCCTCTCCATCCGATCCAGGCAGAGCGCTTGCGTGCCATGTCGCCTGCGGAAAAATGGGAGGTAGCCAAGGGACTATTGCGCACGGCCCGGGAGACGAGGCGCGCCGGGCTCGCCTTGCGCCACCCGGACTGGTCGCCGCAGCAGATCGAGCAGGAACTCGCCCGCGAACTCGCCCGTGCCCGAACCTGATCTGGTCGAAATTTTCGCCGCTCCGCTCCACCGGAGCGGTGCGCGTTACCTCGTGGCCGGCTCGGTCGGCGCCATGGTCTACAGCGAGCCGCGCCTGACCATCGACATTGATCTGGCCGTGGCGCTCGGGGACGAGATTTTGGACATGCTGCCCTCGCTTTTTCCGGCACCGGACTTTTACTGTCCGCCGCCCGCCGTGTTGCAGGCCGAGAACAGGCGGGAGTGCCGGGCACATTTCAACGTGCTGCATGTGCCAACCGGCATGAAGGCCGACTTCTATCCCTCGCAAAAAGATCCTTTCTTCGCCTGGGCTTGGGCGCACCGGAAAACCGCCGCGCACAGCCACGGCGAAATCCATTACGCACCGCCAGAGTATGTCATCGTCTGGAAAACCGCCTACCATGCCGAAGGCGGCGGTGAGAAACATGTCCGCGATATCCGCCGCATGATCGAACTGTCAGAGGATCTCATCGAACGCAAGGTGCTCTCGGATGAATTGCAACGCCGAGGCCTCCTCGGGCATCTCCGCACTATGTGCGGAAACGCGGACTTCGTCTGACCCTAGCCATCCGCACCTTGCACCGCAGGTATCGCTCCTCCCGGAGAAACTTTGCCGCGTTTGCGGCGGCACAGCGGCCAGGGCATCAGGGCCACGAGGCCGGTCGCGGCGAGGTAGGTCGAGGGCTCGGGACGGCGGTGATGGTCGGAGCAGAGGCGTTCCATTGCCTGGCTTTGGCCAAAGGTTGAGCAGACAACTTGATCTGGTTCATGCACCCGTGTATCATGCATGCATGAAGACGATCACTCTGTCGGAGGAGGCCTATCAGCGGCTGAAATCCTGGAAAACGGATTCCTCGGAGTCATTCTCCAAGGTGGTCTTGAAGGCCGTGCCGAAGAGGGGCACGGCGGAGGACATGGACGAGGCTTTTGATCAGCTACCCAAATTGACCGGCCGCCAAGCGGAGGTCATCGAAGCGGAAGCCGGATGGGCCAATGACTGGCGAAGCTGTCCCGATCCGTGGGCCACACCCTCGGTCAACGAAGGCGCCCCATGATCGCGGTCGACCGCCTCCTCGACACCAACTTCCTGATTTCGCGTTGGCGCGAAGGCCGGAATTCTCCGGCGGCCAAATGGTTGCGCGACAATGCGGACCTCGCCATCGGTCTGCCCTGGATCGTCAAAGGTGAATTCCTCCGCGGTGCGGCGGTGGCCGGCCATCAACCCGGCGCGGTGCGCACCTTCCTCGACCGCTTTCCCGCGATCTGGCCGGACAACACAACGCTCGACATCTACGCCTCGCAGTTCGCCCGTTTGCGCGCCGCCAACACTCTGCCCGGACCGCACGACTTGTGGATCGCGTCCACCGCGCTGCAATTCGACATTCCACTGGTCACGCGCAACACCGCGCAGTTTACCCGCATCGAAGGAATCCGGTTGGAGAGTTACTGAGCGATCCGGAGTCGCGACAACGAGGCGAGGACAGTCAGCCCTTCCCTCTCATTCCCTCAACGCTCAACTCCAAACCCTCAGCTCCCCTCAAACCCCTTCCGCCTTCTCCCCCAACTCGCGGCGGATGAAAGTCCGGTTGATCGCGTTTAAATAGGCGCGGGCGCTAGCTTCGATCACGTCGGTGCTCGCACCTTTACCGGTGATGAGGCGG
Organism: Chthoniobacter flavus; assembly: GCA_945878135.1. Taxonomy (GTDB): domain Bacteria; phylum Verrucomicrobiota; class Verrucomicrobiia; order Chthoniobacterales; family JACTMZ01; genus JACTMZ01. Next base: position 14,289 of record CAMDUL010000036.1, read on the forward strand.
CCGTCGCCGAAATCCACCTTCAAGGTCACTTCGCCCAGCGCGTCGTGCCCTTGCGTGACGGCCTGCACATTGTATTCGAGAAGATTTCCCGAACGCCCGGCCACCGCGTCGATGGCGCGCATGGCGGCATCGACCGCGCCATTGCCGTC
>CAMDUL010000037.1 GCA_945878135.1 Chthoniobacter flavus
GAAAGAACGCAGGAGTTTCAGTCCCTGACTGGCGGCTCCCAAGCTGATGCCGAGACGTTCCATGATGTCGTCCATCGCCATGGGCCGCGGGGCGACAAAAAGGAGCCCGTAAATCTCGCCGACCGACTTGGGCAGACCGATCAGGCGCAGGAAATTGATGAACATCTCGATGGCTTCCACCTCCAGCTCCTGAAGGGCGGAAGCCGCCTCGCGCTCCGCGGCCATGAGAGGTGGAACGGCCATAAGCGGCCATCCCAGCACCCGGCTTCAGTTGTTTCAAGAAAAAATGAAGCAAATGATGACGGGGGCCGGGGGAGGCCTGCATTGACACCCCCGCGGCTTTTCCGGACTTTTGTCGTTTCGCCCCGCCGATGAATCCCGTTCTTACCGTTGTCATTCCTTTCTACAACGAAGCGGGGTGCGCGGGCGAGGTGCTGGCCGAGATCCGCCGGGCGGAACCGGACGCCGAGATTGTGGCGGTCGATGACGGCAGCACGGACGGCACGGACGCCATTCTCCGCGCCGCTCCGGGTGTGCGCGTGGTCACGCTGGGGAAAAATTGCGGACAAAGCGCCGCGCTTTACGCGGGGTTGCGCGCGGCCACCGGCGGGATTGTCGCCATGATGGACGGCGACGGGCAGAATGATCCGGCGGACATCGGCAAACTGGTCGCGGCTTTGGCCGGCGCGGACGTGGCTTACGGGGTGCGCGCCCGGCGAAGGGACTCGGCGGCGCGCGTCATGGCCGGCCGGCTGGCCAATGCCATCCGCCGCGCGGCACTCGGCGATGACGCGACCGACACGGGCTGCACTTTGAAAGTCATCCGCCGCGAACACGTCGATCTTCTCGTGCCGTTCAACGGCCTGCACCGCTATCTTCCCGCCTTCTTCGCGCGCTCCGGCCTGCGCGCCGTGGAAATCCCGGTCAATCACCGTCCGCGCCGCGCGGGCGTTTCGAAATACACCCTCGGCGGACGCGCCCTGCGCGGGATCCGGGATCTGGTCGGCGTCCGCTGGCTCCTCTCCCGCCGCATTGCGTGGCCACCCGATCAAGTCCCATGAACATCTTCCTCTCCCTCTACGAAACCCTCCACGCATTCTGCTCGATCCCGCTCGGGAATTTTCTCGGCGTCAGTTTGAACGCGGGCAAATTGATCGGTTACACGGGTGTTTTGCTTTTCTCCGGGCGCTGGTTCGTGCAGGTCGCGGCCTCGCATGTCTCGAGCAAGCCGGTCTTCCCGCGGGCCTTCTGGTATATGAGCCTGGCTGGCAGCCTGCTCGTCCTCTTCTACTTCGTCTTCGGCAAGAACGACTCGGTGGGCATCATGGCCAACCTCTTTCCGTTCCTCGTCGCCGCATACAATCTCTTCCTCGACCACAACCACCGGAAGAGCCGCGGATGAGCGTTCCGCCACCCGCCCTGCACCCCTGGCCATGGCGTGCGGCCTTGGTCGTCCTGCTCGCCGGGCTTGTCTGGTTCGGCCGCGATCTCGATTTCAACGTCCATGCCCACCCGGACGAACCGGGCAAAGTCCGCCAGATCCTCGAGGGCCGCTACAACTTCCACCATCCCCTGCTCATGCTCGACTCGGTGCGGGCCGTGGCGGCGGTGACCGGGGCGGACGACTATGACACGATCATGTTCACCGGGCGCCGGGTGGCCGTGTTTTACGCGGCGCTGGGCGCGGCCCTGCTTGTCCTGGTTACCGGACGCCTTTACGGCCCATGGCCCGCGGCGGCCGCGGGCATTTTCCTCCTCACCGCCCCGCAATTTTTCGAGCTGGCCCACTATTTCAAGGAAGACCCGGGCCTGGTCTCAGGGCTCGCGCTGGGCCTGCTCGCGGTCCTGCTCTATGGCGAGCGTCCCGGCCTGCGGCGCGCGGCGGTCCTCGGACTCGCCGCCGCGGTGGCGGCCTCGGCCAAATACGCCGGCCTGATCTTCCTGCCCTTCGCCGTCTATGCCGTGCTCGCGGCACGCCGGCCGCGCGATCTGGCCGTGCTGCTCGGCGCCTTCGCCGGCGGCTACCTGCTGGTCAATTGGCCGGCCTTCGTCTCGGCTGAGGCTTGGACGCGGAGTATGGTCGACGAAGTGGACCGCCTCGCGGCTTCGGGCGCGGCCAAGAAGCGGGACGTTCCGCATCCCGCTTATCTCGAATTTTACTGGCGCACTTCGCCGCTGCTCGTGCTCCTCCTCGGGTTGCATATTTTTCATCTGGCCCGGCGCCGCCACCGCCTGCGCCCCGTGGAATGGATCATGCTGCTCATGCCGGCCTTGTATCTTGCCGTCATCTCCGCCACGCCCACCGTGACGCAACGCTACTTCCTGCCCGTCGGCACCATCTTCGCATGCCTCAGCGCCGCCGGATTGCTCGTCCTCCTGCCACTGCGGCACGGACGCTGGTGGGCGGCGTTCGCCATGCTCGCGGCGTCCGCCTGGCAGTGGCCCGCGTTGCTGGACAGCGCGCGGGGCTTCGCCGCCGATCACCAGACCGAGGTGATCCGTTACCTGCGCGCGGACTTGCCCGCGGCCGCTTTCGTCCTGGTCGACGATCACCGTGAACTGGCGGGCGCGCCGGACGCCGACCCGCGCCTCGAACGCCGCTGGATCAAACCCGGCGAAAGCCCCGCCTCGCTCCGCGCCGCCGGTCTGACGCATGTCGTGGTCACGCAGCGCCGGCATGCCGAAGTCATGAAGGATGACAAACGCGCCGCCGGACTGGATGACGCCCAGACGGACGCCGTCCGCGAATTCTACCGCCAGCTCTTCGCCCAAGGCATTCTCTTGCGCGAGTGGCAACGCGGCCCGAACGGCTACCTGCAGGCGAGTTTCCGCATCTACGAGCTGCCGGACGGACCCTGAAATCCGCCCCTGTCCCGCGCTTTGCCATTGCCTCCGGCCCTCTCTTTTGATGGCGTGGCGGGTCTTATGCGTATCCGTGCTTTCTCTGGGTTGATCCCGCGGGCCGATTTGGCTGCGGAACTGGCTTCGCCTCCTTATGACGTGCTCGACACGGCCGAGGCGCGGGAAATCATCGCGGCCCAACCTCACAGCTTCCTGCGCGTGGTCCGCTCCGAGGCCACCATGCCGGAGGGGGTCAATCCTTACGGGCCGGAGGTTTACGAACAGGCACGAAAAAATTTCGCGCAATTGCAAAAGGACGGTGAACTGGTCCGCGAGTCGAAGCCGCAAATCTACCTCTACCGCCAGATCATGAACGGCCACGCGCAGACCGGCATCACCGCGGTGTGCCATGCGGACGATTACGCGGCGGGGCTGATCAAGAAACACGAGAAGACGCGGCCGGACAAAGAGGACGACCGCGTGCGGCTCAACACCGCGCTGTCGGCGCACATCGAGCCGGTCTTCCTCGCCTTCGAATCCACACCCCAGATCGACGCGCTGATGCGCGCCGCGGCGGAGACCACACCGCTTTTCGATTTCACCGCGCCGGATGGCGTGCAACACACGCTCTGGCGCATGCCGGACGCGGCGGCGGTCACCGCGGCCTTTGCCCCGGTGCCGCATTCCTACATCGCCGACGGACACCACCGCTCGGCCGGCGCGGCGCGGGTCGGACTGGCCCGACGGGAAGCCAAGCCGGACCACACGGGGGAGGAGGATTACAACTGGTTCCCCGCCGTGATGTTCCCGCAGGACCAGCTGCAAATCCTGCCTTACAACCGGCTGGTCGCCGACCTCAACGGATTGCATCCCGAGGAATTCCTCGTCCGCGTCGGCCACGCCTGCCGCTTGTCGCCGTCCGCCCCGCCCGTGCCGGCCAAGCCCGGACAGGTTTCGATGTATCTCGGCGGGCATTGGCTCGGTTTGGAATTCGACATCCCCGCGGACGCCGATCCGGTCTCGCGCCTCGATGTCAGTCTCCTGCAGGACAACATCCTCGCCCCGATCCTCGGCATCGACGATCCGCGCACGAGCAAACGCATCGATTTTGTCGGGGGCATCCGCGGCACGGATTATCTGCGCGCGCAAGTCGACGCCAAGCGCGCGGCCGTCGCGTTCTCCATGCACGCGGTGACCATGCGGCAACTGATGGACATCGCCGACGCCGGACAAATCATGCCGCCGAAAAGCACGTGGTTCGAACCGAAGCTGCGTTCGGGTCTGTTCATCCACACGTTCTGAGCCGGTTCGCCGCCCGGCACCCGTTCATTCAAAACTCTGCACTCCGCATTCATCGCTTTCCCGTCAACCGCCCGTAAGCCACCAGCTTGCCCTTCTTTTGGAAGAGCCCGAGAAATCCGCCGTGTCCGCCGTACGACACCCGGGGTTGCAGTTTGTAGATGCCGACCCCGCGCGAGTTCTGCGCGCCGGCCATGAGAAGATTGCCCGCTTCATCCGGACCGAGATAAACCATGACATGCGTGACCGGCGGACGGCGCGTCGGTTTGTAGGTGTGCTCCCAAAAGAGCAAATCACCGGGCCGAAGGCGCTTGGCCCACCAGGACTTGTCCGGCACGCCGCCGAACAACCCGCCGGCACGTTTCAGGCGGCCGTTTTGCCGGACGTAGTTGTATTGGTCCGACGCGGTGCGCGGTAATTCGACACCGCGGGTGCGGCGCACGAGGTAGCGCGCGGTGTTCGAGCAGTCCATGCGCCACGCGGTGCTTTCACCCGGCGCCAGGAAAGATCCGCCGTAACCGAGGCCGAGGGCGGCCAGGCCGGAGGCCTCCTTGCGGAGCACGGGGTCGGCGCGGAGAACCGCGATCGACAGAAAAAGAAAGAGAACCAGAGGGGCCGGGCGCACGGTGCAACTTACGACCGGAAACGCACCATTGTCCACGTCCGCACAAATGCCCTTCGCGCCCGCACGGATGTTGTGCTAAAGATCCCGCCGGGCATGAATTTCCGACGCGATACCTGCCGCGCCGCCGCGGCGGCCTTGGCACTGCTGGCTGTGTCCGGATGCGAAACCGTGCCGCTCGAACCCTCGCCGGATTTCCTCCCGGACCTGGTCGTGGGCACCGACTACGCTCAGTTTTTCAAACTGGGACCGCAGCAGGCCGGCGGTGCGGATTTGAGCCTGCGGGCCGGCGAGCTCGCCATGCTGCAACGCAAGGAATTCGGCTACAGCCGCGTGCAGTTGGAGAACGGGCTGGTCGGCTACATGGCCAACGAAGACCTCACCCCGGCCCCGCCCCCGGAGAAGGTGAAGCCCGGCAAACGCAAATCGGGCAGCCGTTCTTCCGGATCGTCCTCCGGTTCCCGCAGGCGCCCGGCGCCGGCGGAGGAAGACTTCGACGACCTGCCGCTCGGCGACCTGAATCTCGACATCCTCCCGGAAGACGTGCCGCTCGAACCGTTGCCCGACCTCTTGCCGGAACCCCCGCCCTCCGCACCCGCCGCCGCACCCGCGCCGGCCCCCGAGCCGACTCCGATCCGCGAGGGCATCCCGGAAACCGCACCCGACGCCGCGCCCGTTTCGACGTCGACCTAGCCGCGAACTACTGCAGCGCCTTTTTGACGAAGGCCTCTTCTTCCTCGACCAAACGCGCCCACTTTTCGCGGTATCCGGGGTCATAGCGCTGGTCCATCAATTCGGCCAGAGCCGTGCGCCGCGCGACGAGCTGGGCCAGGACAGGACGCAGTTCGTCATAGGATTCGCGCAGGACGCGCAAGGCCGAGGGCTCGCGGTCCCACAAACCGCCGAAAGAACCGTCGAATTCCGAGGCCGAATGCGGCTCGTCGCGTTCGCCCGGATGATAAATATCCTCCGGCGGCGTGCGCTCCCCGAGCAGACGCGGCGCGATGTAAATGTTGGCCAGCATGCCCTCGCGGTATTTGCGCCGCGCGCCCTGGTCGTCACCCTCGAGGCAAAGGGCCAACCCCCACGCGAAGGCGAGCCACGCGTTGGGCATGTCGCCGGGATAACGCGATTCGTAATGGCGGAAAAACAAAGACGCCTCCTCGTGCTCGCCGGCCAGGAGGAGGAAAAGCGGAATGTAAAACCGCGCCCCGAGATGATCGGCCGGATCCGTCTCGAGCAAATTCTGCCCGAGATCCGCGGCTTCCCCCGGACGCCCCAGATGCCACTGGCAGAGCATCTGGCCGAAGATCGCGCGCAGGAGCGGACGCGTGGAGCGGTCCGTCCACCACTGCACCCCGCGCTTGCGCAAGAGCGCCCCGTCGATCTCCGCGACGCGCGCGGCCAATTCGAGACTGCGTTCGTAGCGGCCGGCATGGAAATCCGTCTCGGCCAGGTCGGCCCATGCCTCGGTGCAGGCCGGATCGATCTCGACCGCTTTTTCCAGCGTGGCCCGGCGCCGTTGCGGCGAGCGCAGACGGGTCACATTGCGGACCAGCCCGGCGGCCACGGCGGAATTGGGCGGCATGGGGACGCGGCCGGACGAAGAATAGTCCTGCACGGCCAGTTCCGATTGCATCTTGGTTTCGTGCGGGGGCGGAGGAACCATCTTCACCTTCGTTTTCCAATCACGGCCGAAATATTTCCATTCCTCCGGGGCCCATTCCGGCGCTTTCCAGACCTGCAGGACATCGGGCGCGCCGAGTTCGTCGAAAAGGCGCGCCACCCAATCCTCCGCACGGATCTGGTCGAGTTCGGGAAAAACCTCCGGCGGGGCCAGCGGTTCGAAAGACGGACCGACCAGGAGCAGGATGACCGGCAGGAAAAAGTCGTCCTCGATGGCCAGGGGCTCGGGCACGTCGACCCAGCAGAGCGACCAGACGGACGGCTCGTTGCGCAGCGGTTGGATCATGCCGCCGCGCGCTCCCGCGCGGGCTCGCCCCACGCGACCGGCACACGTTGCTTGCGTCCGAGCCGGTCCTGGTAAAAGACCTCGCCGTGCGCCATGCCGTGCTCGTGGACGAACCGCGTCACTTTCACGTCGAAACAGCAGTAGCGCGCCACATCGAGCTTGCGGCCCTGGCGCCACCACTTGATCGCATCGAGCCCGTCGGCCGTCTTGCCGCAACCGATCGTGGCCTGGGCCACGGCATCGAGCCCGATGCGGTGCCCGATGCGCTTTTCCAGATCCACCATGAGATCGAGCGTCGGCACGCTGTGCGCCAGATCCATCACGGTGTAACCCATGAGGACCTCGTAGTCGAAATTGATCAGATTGAAGCCGACCACGAGGTCGGCGCGCTGCAACTGCGCGACCAGATCATGCACCCGCTCCTCGCCGTAAACCGCATACCGCCCGGTGCCCGTGCTGTAAGTCGCCCCCACCGTCATCCCCATGGCCGCCTTTTTGTCCCACCCGCCCGCATCATTGGCCGTCCGCTGCGTTTCCAGATCGAAGTAAACAATATCCATGCCGGTAGCACTCCTTTCTATCCCCGGCGACGCCCCGCGGCAATCGCCGCTTGCCATGCCCCGCCCTTTCCACCTTGAGATACGACGCCCGCTGGGCTTTATTGGTCCCCCGAGACGCGCCCGTAGCTCAACCGGATAGAGCGTCGGCCTCCGAAGCCGAAGGTTGTGGGTTCGACTCCCGCCGGGCGCACCACTCCCCCGTTCCCCGCCGCGGACACTGGAAATTTTCCGCCCCCTCGGACAGCGGATGTCCCACCCCCTCTGCTGAGATGGGGGCGTGAAAAACAAAACCCTCAATCCGAACCACAACATCTGGAACAACAACGGGACCTACTGGTGCCACTACACAGTCCACAACGACGACTACACCAAGCAAAGGGTGCGTGTCTCGTTGGGCACGAACGACGTCCAGATCGCCCGCGCGCTGCGCGACTTCCTCCTGGAGGCGACCCCGAAGATCGCCACCAACATCCCCCGTATGCGCGGTCAGGCCATGCCCGATGTCGGACCGGATCTCCGTTGCCAGCCGAATCACGCTGGCTCCCTGCTCCCGACTCCCTGCTCCAAGCCCCATAAATACAGGGCCGGTGCTATGACGCAGTAGGAGTTTGAACGGATTGCCCTTTTCGTGTATCCGTATAACCAGCATCAAGAACGTCCTGCCCTAAAAGGCGGGGCTGCCAACCGAGGAGGAGAACCCGCGGTGGCTTGGTGCGGGAGAGCGAGTCTCTCCCGTGCCAATGCGCTGGTCGATCGGATCGACCGGAAAGCAAAATCTCCCTTGGTGCGTTTGAGGAAACGCACAAATGAGCAAAACAAAATCCGCCGCGCTCGCGGAGATTCCCGAAGGATGCGTGCTGTCGTTGCGCACGCCTCCCCGCAATCCCAACCACCACCTCTGGTGGAATAACGGCACTTGGTGGCTCCACGCCACCGTGCACCGTCCCGACCACACCAAGCAGCGGCTGCGGTTGCCGCTTGAGACCAAGAACATCCACCTCGCCCGCACACGCCGCGATGCCGTGCTCGGCGCATGGAGCGAGGAGCCAAGAGCCAGGCGCTGGGAGCGCGGGGTAAAGATCCGGAGAAAGTCAGCCCAGGCTTGCTCTCACTCGTCACTCTTCACTCGCCGCTCGTCACTTCAAGCGGAGGCCGCATGAATTCCGGGTTTGACGGTCCCTTCACTGCGAAGTTGCGCGCCACGTTCGCGCACACGGTGTCGGACAGCGGCACGAGGATCATTTTTTTCAGGAATCCCCGGGCGCCCTCCCTGCTCATGACGCGCAACCCGGCACTGTTACCGCAAGTTGTCCCCGTCCTCCTGGCCGGCACCGCGACCGGTGGCGAGGAAGCCAACACGGCGCTGGGCCTTGAACTGGGCAGGAAAAGCGCCCCGTGGTTGCCGCTTTTTCAAGGCATGACCGATGAAAAGGGCTTTTACGGCATCATGGCTCCCTACCTTTTCTACCGGGCTCCGTGCCGGGGATCATTCCGGCAGGCCGCGGAGGACGCATGCCGTGAATTGGGCGAATCCGGATTTCTCACCGGATGGTGTCTCGTCCACTGCGGCGTTTCCTACCTGACCAAGGACGGTCGCTTTCATGAAGCGAAAGATTATTCCCCGGCCCTTTGGCGCGATGTCGAGGAGGCGCAACCATGGGCCAATTGACCCGGCGCAATTTTCTCATCACCGGAGCCGCGGCGGTCGGTTCGTGTTTCGTGCCGTCGTGGTTGCTGCGCCGCGCGGCCGACTACGAGAAGACGACCGGCGGCATCTTCATCGATCCACCGGAGTCCGCGCGCAACATCCTCTACGCCGTCGACCAGGACTACCACTTCCAGTTCGCGCTGAACGGACGCACCGACGAGCTGCCGGCGCCGTTCACCTGGCGCGAATACTTCAGCGATCACGTTGACATCGATCCCGACGACCACGTTGACGTGCGCAAATGGCTGCGCGACGAAGGCGCGTTCTACTTCGACCGCGACAACCTCCGTTACGCCTACCGCCATCTGCATTTCCTCGACGATCAGGTCGCCGATCGCATCTGGGAGAACTACCTCGAAGGTCCCTATGCCGTTTACAACTCACCGGAGGCCCGCGCCTTGCACTATTTGGATGCGCTCCCGCTCTCCAACGGCACCGGCGCCGGCGATCCGCTCGGCGACTTGAAGTTCTACTACGGCACCATGCCCGGAGCGGATTGGCATTTCGTCAACGCCGAAGGCCGCGAAGTCCTCACCGCCCTGCAACACCGCCTGCGCGAACTCGGCGAATCCACCGAGATCGTCATTGTCAAATGATCGACCTCGAACGCGAGGAAGATGAGGCCTACGAGCGTTTGCTCGACCGGATTCGTGAAGTTTTCGGTCCGGAGATCGACTCCCATGCCTACAACAAGACGCAGGAAGCCATCCTCAACACGATGATTGCGCAAGCCATCGACCGCAGCGGCGGCTGCGACGGTGTCACCATCGCACAACTCAGGGGGATCAAAAATCTCCTCGAGAACGAATTCACTCTGGCAGCCGCGCTTGCTGATGATGATTAGCGGCGGGATTCGTTCCGCGGCCCTCCGTCCTTCGGTTTTCCCGCTCTCGCCGTTCGTCACAGCGGCTTTGCCGTCTATGACGCACACCGCCATCATTCGCCGGAAGTAGGCGGCTCAATCTCGATGTAGGAGCCCGGCAGTGATTGGTCGATAGCGAGAAGGATTTCGGGCGCCAGAGGAAGGGGTTTTGCCGAATCGTTGAAAGGAACTTCGATGATGGAGATTTCCCGGCCGTCGAGGTTCTGTTGGTAGCGGAGGTTTTTGTCCGCAGTCACGAACACATCATAGTTCCCGTCGATCAGAGCCATGAGGCGCACGTTCTTCACGCCGCCCCATCCTCGTTCGGGCACTGTGGTCACCCGGTGACCGGGAATCGAGTTCCCAGCTTCCGTGGAATGTTCTCGTCAAGAATGACGCTCTTCACGGGTCAGTTGCAAAAATTCCCTCGGGTCTTCGCGCTTTACCGTCGGGAAGTCATCCAAGAACTCGTCGAACGAACCGCCCCGGGAAACATGGTGCAGAAGGGTCTGCGCGGGCACGGGCGTTCCCACAAAAACAAGGGTCCCTCCGAGGACCTCGGGGACATTTTGCCAGAAGTTCTTGGACCAGCCGGGAACGTTGCCTGAACTCACCTCACCAAGAAGCCCGGCGTGCGGTCTCCAAGATGTGGCGGCTGACCAGCTCAGGCTTTTTGAGGAAAATATAGTGCGGGGAGCCCGGCACCAACTCCACAACCGCGTGAGGTATTTGCGCGCGGACCTGCTCAATACCGGCGCGATGGGCCCAGCCCGCGAGCTCTGCCGCGGATGCCCGCAGTGCTTCACGCAATTCCGCACCGGCCGCCGCGGTAATCGGAAACGCCGCCGCAGGATCGCCCCAGTCGGCATACAGCGCGGTCACCGGCACCGTGATGCCACGGTAGTCGGCCTTGATGAGATCGGACCCTGCGCGAATCTTCGCTTGCGCTGAAGTGGAGTCGATGAATTCGCACCCGCCCTCGGGGATCAACACCAATTGGGCGCGCAGTTCGGCGGCAGGCACAGGCACTCCCTGTTCCATCTCCACCAACTTTCGGGCGGCTGCCAAGTTCTGCGGTTTAGGCTCCCCATCGACCACCTGAATTTCGGTGCCGGCCAGCCGGACAACCTCTGCCGGCGGCGGCAGGAGCTTTTCGATCTTATCGAAAGCCGCATCGGCTCCCTTGTCCGTGCGGTCGAAAGCCGCATCGAGATAAACCAAACCCGCCACCAAATCAGGCCGGGCTCGCACGATGCCGGTCAGTTCGTCGCCAGCGATCGAGTGTCCGACCAGCAGCGCACGGCCGATGCCCAGCGCCGCCAGCGCCGCCAGATCGTCGGCCACCCGCGTGGCCACGTCATAACCGGACTCGATCACGGTGGAATTCCCGAATCCGCGCCGGGTGAGCCCGATCACGCGATGCTCGTTGGTCAGGCGCGGTGCCAAATCATCGAAGATGGCCGCCGTATTGCCCAGTCCGGTGAAAAGCACGATCGGTGGTCCCTCCCCGCCCCAGTCGCGGTAGGACAACGTCACGTCGTCCGCCACGCGGACCAAGCCTTCCTCCGGCCAGACTCGGACCGCGCAATCGTCGTCTCGCCGGCAGCCCGTGATGGCCAGAAGGCCAGCGGCTGCCAGGCGGAGAGACAGCCTCAAATAGCGGCACGAAGGCAGGGACTTAGGCCCGGCAAGATGGCGATCTGAGGCAGAAGCTGGCTCGGGCATGGATGGTGGCGTGGACTTCGGGGCCAATTAACTTGGGCTCGAGACCGCCGGATGCAAGGCTCTTTTAGGATGAGAAGAGCGCACGCGGTTCTTGTTGGTATGATGCTCCTTCATTCTTTCGCGGGCGCTGGCGCCTTCGAGAAGAACGCAAATAGGGAGGCACACCCCGATGTCTTCGAGAGCCAACCGGACGACCAAGCGGTCAAGACAGCCATCGAGGCGCTACCTGCTTTTGTGGAGGAGGTCATGGCCAAGACCGGGGTTCCCGGACTCGCCATCGCCATTGTTCATCGCGACCGCGTGGTCTTTGCGCAGGGCTTTGGCGTGCGCCATGTCGAGAAAGGTGGAGAGGTCACGCCGGACACCGTGTTCCAAGTCGCCTCGGTCTCCAAACCACTCGGCGCATCCGCTGTCGCCGCTGCCGTCGGCCGCGGGAAGTGCTCGTGGGACACAGCCGTCCTACCCCTCCTTCCGGAGTTCGCCCTGGCCGATCCGTGGGTCGCGGAACATGTCAACATCGGCGATCTCTATGCCCACCGCGGTGGTCGTGCACGATCGGACGGATGAACGATGTTTGTTTGGCAACGGAGCGGACTGGCATTTCGTCAACGCCGAAGGCCGCGAAGTCCTCACCGCCCTGCAACACCGTCTGCGCGAACTCGGCGAAACCACCGAGATCGTCGTCGTGAAATGATCCTCGGTAGCGGAAAGAAGCAGCCCCATCTTTGACATTTTGTACAATTTGTCGTAAGGTAGCTCTTATGAAAGCCATGACTGCTTCCGAAGCCCGGCAAAATTTCGGGCAGTTCCTCGATTACGGCATCCAGGAGCCGGTCGTCATCAAGCGCCATCAGCGCGACCTTGGCGTCTTCCTACCCATGGCTCTCTACCGCAATCTGGTCTCGGCACAGAATCGCAAGATCACGCGATCCATGGACAAGCTCCAAGCCGAGGCGCGCAGGAGCGGTCTGACCGCCGCAGCATTGGATCGACTGCTCGCCGCCGAAAATCCCAGCTGACCGGTGGTCATCTTCGATACCAACATTCTCGTCAGCGCCGCACTGCTGTCGGGAAGCCGGGCTGATGTGTGTGTCCGCGCCGTGCTTGCACGCCAACTCCCGCTCATCTTCTCCACGGCTACCTATGACGAATTGGCAGATGTGCTCATGCGGCCCAAGTTGGATCGCTATGTGTCCCGGCGAAGTCGCGAATCACTACTGCGAACGTGTCGCAAAGCCGCGGTGATGTTTTCCGAGGCATCTCTGCGCGAACAGGTGCGTGACTGCCGCGATCCCGACGACGATAAATTTCTCGAATTGGCTCTGGCCAGTGGCGCTCGCGCTATTGTCACCGGCGATGCGGATCTGCTGGTGCTCGATCCGTGGCGCGACATCCGCATCGTCAAGCTGACCGACGTCGAAAACGTCGTCTTGCCGCTGATTGACGCAGAGTAATTTCAAGAATCGGCACGGTCGCTATGACGCACGGGCGGTTTGGTGGGGTAATCGTCGGCGGGTAAAGTGGAGGGCATGGAAATCGATCCCTTCAATAGCCGCGACACATTGCTCGCAGCTCTGTCCGGCACGCGAAAGAAAACCGCATGAAACGCTACCCCGACATCGACTACGGCTACCGTCCGGTTTCCTACTGGCAGGACGAGACCCTCGCCCAGGCCATCCTCAAGAACATCAAGGGCGACTTCCGCCGTGAGGAAATCCGCAAAGCTCTCGCCGCCGGCAACCTCGAGACCATCCCCGAGGAAATCCTCCGGGAGGCTTTGTCGGAAAACGTCCGCTCGTTCACCGGCCGGATTCACCCCCGCTTCATGGGCGGCGAATACCTTCCCGATTTGTCGGCGGACGAAGTCGAGATCGCCCGGATCTCGCTGCAATCCACCACCTTCGACGTCATCAGCCTCCGCGCGCGCCGCACCACCAAAGGCACCATCCTTTACCGCGTGGTCGACGAGTATGAGGGCGACTTCCAGCTTTCCCGCCAACGGTCGAAGAAGCCCCTGAGTCTTCGTGAATTGATCACCTTCCTCGAGAACACCCAGCTCGAGGGCATGCGGGGCGGTCTCCTGCTCGGATACAACAACATGAACGCCGACTGCATGGACCGTTCCGAGCGACCAACACTGCGGCATTTCACCAGCATCGGCTCAGAGTTCTACCCCCAACTCTCATCCCATTGCGAAGAGGTGTTCCAAGCATGGGCCGAAGAACCAATCGAGGAGGAGCCATCATGGGACTGACAGCCCAAGAACAACACGACATTCATATGCAGCGTCTCCGCCACAAGCGCTTGAAAGGAAGTCGACGCCGCCTCGAGCACTTGCTCGCGAGCAAGGGCATTGCGTCAGATGACCCGGAGAATGACAACTACGATTGGGTTGGCGCGCTGGTCAGGCGCCACCCCGGGCTCACCCCCGAGAAAGTAGCCGAGATGGCCGAGGCCTACGGATTCTGAATACCGGGCCTGTTTTGCAGGACCGACGAAGAGTGCGCACAGACCATTGCCTCAAGCCCGCGTTTCGAGAGAGAGTTCATTGAGGCAACCGCCCAGTTGCCGGCCGACGGAGACGATATCTGCTCGGTAGTTGCGGACCCGATTTTGCGCAAGCTGCTCAAACCGACAGATGAGTAAATGGCCAACTCGGCGAATCCACCGGGATCGTCATCGTCAAATGATCTTCACAATCAGGAAAACCCGCCGCGTCGCTTAGCTCACAGTTTTTCGCTCCGTGAAGGGATTGATGACGCGTAGTCCTTGGATTCCGCGAAAGTCCTGCTCGTTGCGCGTGACCAGTTGCCTGTCCG
>CAMDUL010000038.1 GCA_945878135.1 Chthoniobacter flavus
CATCGTCACGCTCAAAGAGGGCGAAAAACTCGACCTCGTCTAACCGCACCACACGCCATGGCACTCAAAACTTTCCGTCCGCTCACGCCGTCCGCGCGCTTCAAGGCCCTCCCGTCTTTCGAGGAGATCACCAAGAAGAAGCCGGAGAAAAGCCTGGTCAGCGTGCGCAAGCGCACCGGCGGCCGCAACAACCAGGGCCGTCTGACCTGCCGTCACATCGGCGGCGGACACAAGCGCAAACTGCGCCTCATCGATTTCAAACGCCGCAAACACGGCGTGACCGCCGACGTCATCGCCATCGAATACGACCCGAACCGCACGGCGCGCATCGCGCTCCTGCAATACGCGGACGGCGAGAAGACCTACATCCTCGCCCCCGACGGCCTGAAGGTCGGGATGAAGGTTTCCTCCGGCCCCGAGGCCGCTCCCGAAGTGGGCAATTCGCTGCCCCTCGAGCGCATCCCGCCCGGCTCGGCCATCCACAACATCGAGCTGATCCCCGGCCGCGGCGGACAAGTGGCGCGCAGCGCCGGCCAGCAGGCCGTGCTCAACAACTTCGAGGCCGGCTACGCGCTGGTCAAAATGCCCTCGGGCGAAATCCGCAAACTCAACGGCAAATGCCACGCCACCATGGGACAGGTCGGCAACTCCGAGCACATGAACGTCTCGAGCGGCAAAGCCGGACGTTCCCGCTGGCTCGGCGTGCGTCCGACCGTGCGCGGCATGGTCATGAACCCGATCGACCACCCGAACGGCGGCGGCAACGGCAAATCGAAGGGCGGCGGCGGACGCCAGCACCCGGTCAGCCCGTGGGGCCAGCTGAGCAAAGGTTTCAAAACCCGCAAGAAACACAAACCGTCGGACCGCTTCATCGTCGAGCGCCGCAAGAGCAAGAAGAAGAACTAAGCCATGTCCAGATCGCTCAAAAAAGGCCCGTTCGTCGAGGCCCACCTGCTCGAAAAAATCGACCGCATCAACGAGGGCGGTGCGAAGAAACCGATCAAGACATGGTCGCGCCGTTCGATGATCACGCCGGACTTCGTCGGGCACACCTTCCTCGTGCACAACGGGAAAATTTTCAATTCAGTTTTCGTCACTGAGAACATGGTCGGGCACAAGCTCGGCGAATTCTCGCCCACGCGTATCTTCAAGAAACACGGATCGCATACGGCGAAAGTGACGAAATAAACGTGGCCGCAAGCGGCAGGTTTTTCCTGGCCGGGTGTCTTTTGATCACCCTGGCGGGAAATGCCTCCGCCCAAAGCCGCAGTTCTTTGACAGACCGGGATTCTGGGGACGCCGCAAAAACGGCGCGCCTCAACGAGCAACTTTTGCTCGCGCGCGAGTCCATCCGCAGCCTGACCGAAAGCCTGGCCCTCGCCAACAGCGAGGCCGAGGTCTTCAAGCGCCAAGCCGAGGATTTGCAGGCCAAATTCGACGCACTCGCGCCGGGGGCCGACGGCGGCGGGGAAATCGAGGAACGCCTCCTTTCCACCGTCAACGAACTCACGCGCCAGCAGAAAGAAAACGCCATGCTGCTCGAGCGACTGCTCGCCCTCGCCGAGGGAGTGCAAATTTTCCTCAAGACCGTGGAAACCGCGGACAACGAGGAGCGCGAGGCTTTCGAAAAGGAAATGCAATCGAAGGCCGCCAACACTTCCGACTCCGCGGCGCAGGCCGAAGCGAAGACCTTGCTCGAGGCCATGACCCGCTCTCGCACCGCGCAGGCCGAGGCCCGCGCGGCGCTCGAGACGGAACTTCGCGCCGCCGACCGCATGCTGGGAGTCGGCGGGGCCGAACCGCTCGACGCTCAAGCCGCGGGACCGACGCTGACCGACGCCTCCGTGGTGGAAGTCAAACCGGAGTTCGCGCTCGTCGTGGCCAACATCGGCCGCAACGCGGGCGTGAAAGTCGGGATGCCTTTCCAAGTGTGGCGCGACAACCGCCGCGTGGGGGAAGTCCGCGTCATCGACGTGCGCGACCGCATCAGCGGCGCCGTCATCCAGAATCTCGTGTCCGAAGAGGACTCGATAAAAACGGGCGACCGCCTCCGGGTGGACGCCCGCCGTTAGGAACAACAAACACCAAGAAAATTTTAATAAAATGGAAACCAGGTCGATCTACAGATTCGCCCGCATCTCGCCGTTCAAAGCGCGCGAGGTGACTCGCGAGATCCAGGGACTGCCCGTGCAGAAAGCCCTCGATCTGCTGGCCTTCACCCCGAAGAAGGCCGCCGGTCTTGTCGCCAAGACGCTGAAAAGCGCCGTGGCCAATGCCGAGAACAACCACCAAGCCCGCGTCGAAGCCCTCGTGGTGCGCGAAGCCGTGGTGGGCGAGGGGCCGACCTTCCAGCGTTTCATCCCGAAAGCCCGCGGCAGCGCCGGCCCGATCCGCAAACGCACCAGCCACATCCGCATCATCCTGACCGACGAGATCGAAATCGTGACCCGCGAGACCCGCCGGGCCGCCAAGAAAAAGACCGCTTCCAAAAAACCCGCCGCGAAAAAGAAAGCCGCGGCGAAGAAAGAAGAGACCAAACCGGCCGCCGAGGCCGCCGCGCCGGCCGCGGAGAAAGCCGAATAAAACCATGGGACAAAAAGTTCACCCGATCGGCTTCCGCCTCCCCATCTCCCGCGACTGGGGATCGAAGTGGTATGCCCCGCGCCGCGAGTTCGCCGACCACCTGCACGCCGACCTCAAAATCCGCGAATACCTCAAAGGCAAACTCCGCCAGGCCGCCGTCTCGAAAATCGTCATCGAGCGCGCCTGGAACAGCCTGCGCGTCACCATTTTCACCGCCCGCCCGGGCCTCGTCATCGGTCGCAAAGGTTCCGAGATCGAAAACATGACCAGGGAAGTCTCCGCGATCAGCGGCGACAAGCAGGTCAAAATCGACATCCAGGAAATCCGCTCGCCCGAAACCGACGCGCAGCTCGTCGCCGAGAGCGTGGCCGGACAACTCGAGCGCCGCATCGGTTTCCGCCGCGCCATGAAGAAATCCGTGCAGATCGCCATGGAGCAGGGCGCGCTCGGCATCAAAGTCCGTTGTTCCGGCCGCCTCGGCGGATCGGAAATCGCCCGCACCGAATGGTATCGCGAGGGCAAAGTGCCGCTTCACACCATGCGCACGCCGATCGACTACGGTTTCGCCGAGGCCAACACCACGGCGGGCAAGATCGGGATCAAATGCTGGATTTGCAAAGGCGAGGAAGCCGAACCGAAAGTCTCGGTGCGCGAGGACAAACCCGCGGCCGAAACCGTGCCGTCGCCCGAAGTGGCCGCCACGGCCGTCGCCGAATGATTTTTTAAGGAGAACGTGCCATGCCCTTGATGCCCAAACGTGTGAAGTTCCGGAAATCCCAGCGGGGAAGCCGCAAGGGAACCGCTTCGCGCACCACCAACATCGACTTCGGCGAATTCGGTCTGCAGACCCTCGACCGCGCCTGGATCACCAACGTGCAGATCGAGGCCGCTCGCGTCGCCCTCACGCGCAACATGAAGCGCAAAGGCAAACTCTGGATCCGCATTTTCCCCGACAAATCCGTCACCGCCCGCCCGCCGGAAACCCGCATGGGCAAAGGCAAAGGCGCGCCGGAATACTGGGTCGCCGTGGTGCGCCCGGGAAACATCCTTTTCGAACTGGACGGCGTGCCCGAGAGCGTGGCCCGCGAGTCCCTGCGCCTCGCCGCCAACAAATTGCCGGTGCGCACCAAATTCATCACCCGCCACCACGCCTCCTGACGCCATGAAGACCAAGGAAATCGCCGAACTCAGCGCGGATGAACTCCGCAGCCGCAAACGCGAGCTGCGCCACGAAATTTTCAACCTCCGTCTGCAGCAGCAGAGCGGACAGCTGGAAAAGCCGTCCCTCATCCGCACCCTGCGCCGCGAGGCCGCGCGCGTGGAAACCTTCCTCTCGCAAAAAATCAAAGCAGCAGCCAAATCATGAGCGACACCGCCACCACCACCGCACCCGCCGCCGCGCGCGGGATCCGCAAATCCCTCGTGGGCGAGGTCGTCTCGGACAAGATGGACAAAACCGTCGTCGTCCGCACGGTCAGCCGCGTCCCGCATCCGCGCTTCGGCAAAATCATCAAACAGACCGCCAAATTCCACGCCCACGACGAAAAGAACGAGGCCAAGACGGGCGACAAAGTCCGCATCACCGAAACCCGCCCGCTGAGCAAGACCAAGCGCTGGCGCCTGGTCGAAGTCCTCAAACACTAAGCACGCCATGATCCAGCTCCGCTCCCGTCTCGACGTCGCCGACAACACCGGCGCCCGCATGGCCACCATGATCGGCGTCATCGGCAAAAAATCCGCCTTCGCCCGCGTCGGCGATGTCATCACAGCCAACGTGAAAGAAGCCTCCCCCGGCGGCACGGTGAAAAAAGGCGAGGTCGTCCGCGCCGTCATCGTCCGCACCCGCCAGCCGCTCAAGCGGCCCGACGGCTCCGCGTTGCGTTTCGACACCAATGCCATCGTCATCATCGACAAAGATCTCAACCCGCGCGGCACCCGCATCTTCGGCCCCGTGGCCCGCGAACTGCGCGAGAAGAATTTCATGAAGATCGTTTCCCTCGCCCCGGAGGTCCTATGAGCCGCGCGAAAACCCACGTCAACAAGAACGACATCGTCCGCGTCGTCACCGGCAACCACCGGGGCGCCGAAGGTAAAGTCCTGCAAGTCATCCGCGGCAAAAACCAGGTCCTCATCGAGGGCGTGCGCATGATCAAGAAGCACACCCGCAAATCGCAGGAGCACCCCAACGGCTCCATCGTGCAGAAAGAAGGCCCGGTCCACATTTCCAACGTCAAGCGGGTCGAAGCCGCCAAAAAAGAGGACGCCAAGCCGAAAACCAAGGCCAAGGCGAAGTAACCCATGGAAGTCGAACTCTACAAAGAATACACCGCCAAGGTGGTGCCCGCGCTGAAAACCAAGCACGGCTACACCAACCTGCACCAGATCCCGCGCGTCTCGAAAGTCGTGATCAACACGTCGATCGGCTCGTCGCAAGACACCAAAGAAGCGCTGGAAATCGCGGTGAGCGAACTGCAGACCATCACCGGCCAGACGCCCGTGCGCACCAGGTCGAAGAAGGCCATCTCGAACTTCAAGCTGCGCAAGGACCAGCCGATCGGCGCCAAGGTCACCCTGCGCGGACGCCACATGTATGAGTTCCTCGAGCGCCTGATCAAAACCGCGCTGCCGAAAATCCGCGACTTCCGTGGCATCTCCCCGAAAGCTTTCGACGGCAACGGCAACTACACCCTCGGCGTGGCCGACCAGAGCATTTTCCCCGAGATCGAACTCGACAAAATCAAGCGCAACGTCGGCTTCGATGTGACCATCGTCACCACGGCCGGCACCGACGAGGAGGCCAAGTCGCTCCTCGGCGAACTCGGCATGCCGTTCACCGACCGCGCCAAACCCGCCGCCCAAGCATCCTGATGACCTCCAACGATCCCATCGCCGACCTTCTCACCCGCCTGCGCAACGCCAGCCGCGCCCGCAAAGCCGAGTTGCTCGTGCCCTACTCGCGCATCAAGGCCGACCTCGCCGCCATTCTCAAAAAGGAAGGCTACATCACCGATTTCGAAGTGAAGTCGGAAGGCAAACCGCAACTGCGCATCGTCAACAAATACGCCGACAAAACCCCGGCCATCACCGGACTCAAGCGCGTCAGCCGTCCGGGCCTGCGCCGCTACGTCGGGGCCGAGGAAATCCCGCGCGTGCTCGGCGGCATGGGCATTTCCATCATTTCCACGCCGCGCGGCGTGCTCAGCGGACGCGAAGCGCGCCGCCAGAAGGTCGGCGGCGAACTGCTCGCCTTTGTTTGGTAAGGAGGAACGCATCATGTCACGCATCGGCAACAAACCCGTCACGCTTCCCGCCAAGGTGAAGGTCAATCTTTCGCCCGACCGCTCCGTGCAGGTCGAAGGACCGAAAGGCAAACTCTCCTGGCGTCTGCCCGAGGGCATCGAGGGCAAGATCGAGGGCGAAACGCTCACCCTCGAACGCAAGTCGGAAAACCGCCAAGTCCGCGCTTTGCACGGTCTGGCCCGCGCCCTGCTCAGCAACATGGTGACCGGCGTGAACACCGGCTTCACCCGCAACCTCGAGATCCAGGGCGTCGGTTTCAAGGCCGCCGTGCAGGGGGACAAACTCAATCTTTCGCTCGGTTTCTCGCACCCCGTCCTCTTCGACATCCCGAAGGACATCAAGATCACGGTCAACGAGAACACCAAACTCGTCATCGAGGGCATCGACCGCCAATTGGTCGGCCAGGTCGCGGCCAACATCCGCGCCTACTACCCGCCGGAACCCTACAAGGGCAAAGGCGTGCGCTACTCCGACGAGCAAGTCCGCCGCAAGGAAGGCAAAACCGTCCAGTAACCGCCATGACACGCCACGACAGCATCAAAATCCGCCACAAGCGCATCCGGAAAAAAGTCGCCGGCACCGCCGAACGTCCGCGCCTCGCGGTCAACTTCTCCGGCCGCCACATCCGCGCGCAGGTCATCGACGACGCCAAGGGCGTGACCCTCGCCGCGGCCAGCACGCAGGAAAAGGCGGCCAAAGCCGGGGCCAACGTGGCCAACGCCCAGTCGGTGGGCAAACTGGTGGCCGATCGCGCCAAAAAGAAATCCATTTCCAAAGTCGTCTTCGATCGCGGCGGCTTCCAATACATGGGCAAAGTCAAAGCCCTCGCCGATGCCGCGCGCGAAGCCGGCCTCGAATTCTAAAAAACCATGCCTCCTAACGCACGCAACACCGGACGCCGCGACAACCGCGGACCCAGGGAACCGAAAGAACCTTCCGATACGGTCGAGAAAGTCGTTTTCATCAACCGCTGCGCCAAAGTCGTGAAGGGCGGACGCCGCTTCAGCTTCAGCGCGCTCATCGTGACCGGCGACCACAAGGGCCGCGTCGGTTGCGGTTTCGGCAAAGCCAAGGAAGTGAGCGAAGCCATCCGCAAAGCCTCCGACTCCGCCCGCAAGGCGATGAAAAACTTCTCGCTCGCGCAAAACACCATCCCGCACGAAGTGACCGGCGAATTCGGCGGCGGCCGCGTCCTGCTCCGCCCGGCCTCGCCCGGCACCGGCATCATCGCCGGCGGCGGCGTCCGCGCCGTCTGCGAAGCCGTCGGCATCCGCGACGTGCTGGCCAAATCCCTCGGCTCGAACAACCACGCCAATGTGGTCAAAGCGACCCTCGAAGCCCTTTCCAAGCTCCGCCCGCGCGAAGAAATCTTCCGCGTGCGCGGCATCAAAATGAAGCCCACCAAAGCGGAAGCCGCCGTTGAAGTTGCGGCCACCGCCTGACGACCATGCGACTGCACAATCTCTCACCCCGTCCCGGCGCCAAGAAACGCCGCAAACGTCTCGGCTCCGGCGAAAGCTCGGGCACCGGCAAAACCAGCGGCAAGGGACACAAGGGACAGAAAGCCCGCTCCGGCGGCAGCATCCGTCTCGGTTTCGAGGGCGGACAAATGCCGCTCATCCGCCGCTTGCCCAAGCGCGGGTTCAACAACGCGGCCTTCAAGCTCCGCATTGCGGTGGTCAATCTCGACGACCTCAACGAATTCGCCGACGGCGCGACGGTCGACGAGGCCGCCCTGCGCAAAGAAGGCCTCGTGCGCGGCACGATCGACGGCGTGAAAATCCTCGCGCGCGGCGAGTTGAAAAAGAAGGTCACCATCACCGGCGCGAAGTTCAGCGAAGCGGCCAAACGCAAGATCGAAGCCGCCGGCGGCACGATTTCCTGAGCGGATGAACGCGGTGGATCAGGCGGAACGACCGGCGCCGGGGACGGCGACGAATCGAATTTGATCAACAGACCATGATCTCCGCCTTCACCAACATCTTCAAAATCCCGGAGCTGCGCCAGCGCTTGCTCTTCGTGCTGGCCATGATCGTCATCGTCCGCGCCGGTTCGGTCATCTCGGCCCCGGGGATCAACGCCGAAGTCCTGCGCCAGTGGTTCATCAACGTGGCCGACGCCCAGGCCGGCGGCGGGGTGGCCGCCCTCTTCAATCTTTTCAGCGGCGGCGCGCTGGGCAACTGCGCCATCTTCGCCCTCGGCATCATGCCGTTCATCAGCGCCTCGATCATGATGCAGCTCATGACCGCGGTGATTCCGAAGCTCGGTCGACTCTCGCGTGAGGACGGCGGACGGCAGAAAATTTCCCAATACACGCGCTACGTCACGATCATCCTCTGCTTGTTCCAGGGCTACCTGCTCGCGCTCTCCTTCGAGAGTCCCGAGTCGAACCCCTTTCTGCCGGGCATCATGGACACGATCAACCGCCTCGGTGTCCCGCTCGTTTCCGATCCGGGCCTGCCTTTCCGTCTGCTCACCGTCATCACGCTGACCGCGGGAACCATGTTCCTCGTCTGGCTCGGCGACCAGATCACCGAGCGCGGCATCGGCAACGGTATTTCCATCATCATCACCGTCGGCATCCTCGCGCAGTTGCCCGCCGGTTTGATCCAGGCCTGGCGCACCTTCGTGCCGTCGGGCGGCGAAGCGGCCGCGGTCAGCCCGGTCGTCCTCGTCCTCCTCATCGCCTTCCTCATCATCGTCATTGCCGCGGTCATCGCCGTGACCCAGGCCACCCGCCGCATCAGCGTGCAATACGCCAAGCGCGTGGTCGGACGCAAAGTTTACGGCGGGCAGACGCAATACATGCCGCTCAAGGTCAACTACGCGGGCGTCATGCCGATCATCTTCGCGCAGGCCATCCTGCTCTTCCCGTCGACCATCCTGAGCATGGCCTTCCCCACGCAGCGCTGGGCCAACGAACTTTCCGCCATGCTGGCCAGCGGCTGGCTCTACTACACGCTCTTCGGCGCGATGATCTTCTTCTTCAGTTATTTCTGGGTGGCCACCCAATTCCAGCCCGCACAGATCGCCGACGATTTGAAAAAATACGGCGGCTTCATCCCCGGGGTTCGTCCGGGCAAACCCACGGCCGACTTCCTCGACTACACCATGACGCGCCTGACCTTCGCCGGCGCCGTCTTCCTCACCATCATCGCCATCCTGCCGCAGATGCTCACCGAGAGCATGAACGTGCCTTACATGACATCGCAGTTCTTCGGCGGAACCGGTCTGCTCATCATCGTCGGCGTGACGCTCGACACCATGCGGCAGGTGGAGACGCATTTGCTGCAGCGCCACTATGACGGCTTCCTGCGCCGCGGCAAAATCCGCGGACGTTTCGAACGCACCGCGGGCGGGGCCGGCAACGTCATCTCGTCGAACGCGCTCGTCTGGCTCTGGGCGGCCCTCGGCATCCTCGTCATCGGGGGCACGGCCGCTTACCTCGCCAGCGGAAAGTAACCCGCTCCCACCCCGCGTGTTCCGCAGTATTCCTTTCCTGTCGTCGATGATCCCGATCAAGAACGAGCGTGAGATCGACGCGATGAGGACCGCCTGCCGCGCGGCGGCCGAGGTTCTCGGAAAGCTGGAAAACCTCGTCACCCCGGGCATGACCACGCGCGACATCGACGAGGCCTGCGGGCAATTCATCGACGAGGCGGGGGCGAAGAGCGCGTTTCTCGGCTACCGCAAATTTCCCGGACAACTCTGCATCTCGGTCAACGAGGAAGTCGTGCACGGCATCGGCGGCGACCGGCGCCTCGCCTATGGTGACATTTTGAAACTCGACGTCGGGGTCAATAAAAACGGCTGGATCGGCGACAACGCCACGACCATCCGCATCGGCGTCGTGCCCCCCAAAGTCGACCGCCTGGTGGAGGATACCGCCCGCATCCTGCGCGATGTCATTCCGCACGTGACCCAAGGCCGCCGGGTGGGGGACATCTCCTCGTTCATCGAGCAGGCCGCGCTGGCCCGCGGGTATTCCGTGGTCCGGGAGTTTGTCGGACACGGGGTGGGGCGCAAATTGCATGAAGATCCGCAAATCCCGAATTACGGCAAGGCTGGGCGCGGGCCCAAGTTGAAGGCCGGCATGACCTTGGCCCTCGAGCCGATGATCAACCTGGGGGGCAGTGCGGTGCGGGTCCTCGCTGACAAATGGACGGTGGTCACGGCCGACGGCCTGCCTTCGGCCCATTTTGAACACACGGTGCTGGTTACGAAAGACGAACCGGAAGTTTTGACATGGCGAAAAAAGACGCTATTGAAGTAGAAGGCAAGGTGGCTGAGTTGCTGCCGAATACGATGTTCCGCGTGGAATTGCCCAACGGACACCGTATTCTCGCGCACATCTCGGGCAAGATGCGCCTTCACTTCATTCGCATTTTGCCGGGTGACAAAGTCATGCTCGAGTTGTCTCCCTACGACTTGAGCAAAGGACGCATCACCTTCCGCAAGAAATAGAAGAACCAAACCATGAAAGTCAGAGCTTCAGTCAAACGCCTTTGCGAAGGATGCCGGATCATCCGGCGGAACAACGTCGTGCGCGTGGTTTGCAAGAACCCGCGCCACAAACAAAGACAAGGATAACACGCATATGCCACGCCTCCTCGGGGTCGAAATCCCGCCCAACAAACGCATCGAAGCCTCCCTGCCGTATATCTACGGCATCGGACCGACCACCGCCAAACGGGTCCTGGCCGAAGCTTCGATCGATCCGAACACCCGCGCCAAAGATCTCACGCCCGAGCAGATCTCGCAGATCATCAACATCATCGGCAACAACGGCGTCCTGATCGAAGGCGACCTGCGCCGCGAATTGCAGGGCAACCTCAAGCGCCTCCAGGCCATCAATTGCTACCGCGGCATCCGTCACCGCCGCGGACTCCCCGTGCGCGGACAGCGCACTTCCACCAATGCCCGCACCCGCAAGGGCCCGCGCAAGACAGTCGGCGTGCAGAAAAACCCCGACGCCAAAGCCGGCAAAGTCTAATCCCCACGAAGTATGAGCGACGAAAAGAACGAAACTCTCGGCGAATCGCAGGACGAACGCCGCAAAGAGGAAACGGCCGCGCACCATCCCGAGGCTCCCGAGACCAAAGCGGTCGAGGCCAAGGAAGAAGCGGCTGCTGAAGTGAAAGCCGAAGGCACCGCCGAAGCCAAGCCCGCCGAGAAAAAAGCGGCCAAGCCCAAGGCGGCCAAAGGCAAAACGGCCAAGAAAAAGGAAGGCGAAGCCAAAGCCGCCGAAGCCGCCGCACCGGCCTCCGCCGACGACATCCTTTCGCTCGACGCCCCGATCGCCCCGGCCAAAGTGGTCAAAGCCAAAGGCAGCAAAAACATCCTGCAAGGCATCGCCCACGTGCTGGCCACCTTCAACAACACCATCGTCAGCATCACCGACCAGCGCGGTGCCGTCCTCGGCGCTTCCAGCGCCGGCAAAGTCGGCTTCAAAGGCTCGCGCAAAAGCACGGCCTACGCCGCGCAGCTCGTCGCCCAGGATGCCGCCCGTCAGGCCATGGGACACGGACTGAAAGAAGTCGAAGTCCGGGTCAAAGGCCCCGGCGCCGGACGCGAATCCGCCATCCGTGCCCTCCAAGCCATCGGCCTGGAAATCACCGTGATCAAAGACGTCACCCCGGTGCCCCACAACGGCTGCCGCCCCCCGAAAGCCCGCCGTGTGTGATGCGGATAACCGAAAACTGAACACTGTAAACTGAACACTTCGTCATGGCACGTTACACCGGACCCAAAACCAAACTGAGCCGCCGCTTCGGCATTTTCCTCGTCGGCTCGCCCAAACATTTCGAGCGCCGCAGCTATCCGCCCGGCATGCACGGACAAAAAGGCATGCGCCGCAAGACCTCGGAATACGGCCTCGCCCTGCTCGAGAAGCAGAAGCTCAAAGCCCAATACGGCGTGCTCGAGCGCCAGTTCCGCCGCTACTTCGAGACCGCGCTGTCCCGCCGCGGTATCACCGGCGTGACCTTGCTCCAATTGCTCGAGACCCGTCTGGACAATGTCGTCTACCGCCTCGGCTTCGCCCGCACCCGCACCGCCGCCCGGCAGATGGTGGCCCACGGACACGTGCAGATCAACGGACGCAAAAACGACATCTCTTCGGCCAACGTCAAACCCGGCGACGTGGTCACGATCAAAGATTCGCCCAAACCCCGCGCTTTGGCCGCCCGCCAGATGGAAGCCACGCAAATCCGCACGGTTCCGGATTGGCTCGTGGTCGACCGCGACAACTTCAGCGGCACGGTCAACCGCATCCCGACCCGCGAAGAAATCGCCCCGGTGGTCAACGAACAGCTCGTGGTCGAACTCTACTCGCGGTAAGCGAAGTTCCAGCATCGACAAAGCAAATCGCGCCCCTCCGGCGCGATTTTCTTTTGCAAGCCCGGCTCTTGTAGCGGCCTCTGAGCGTCGGACCATAAATCGGCCAATACACCGATGCTCAGAGAGCGCCGTGACAACCTGGTCGATGACTTCAGCGTTGACGATGTCGGAACCGGTTCAAACCTTCGTTTTCTTCGTTAACTTCTGTTCACCCGGTTTTCCCGGTGCCACTATATCAAGCTCACGGCTTCCAATCACCGGCCGAACCATGGGCCCCGGACCTCAACCTGCCATGCTTTACGGGAAATTCGCGCTGCATTCCGTTTTGACGCGCATCACCGCTGCCGAAGCGGCCGAGGTGCGCGACATGTGGATCGCGGAAGGTGTCCTTCCCGCGGCCGAAGCGACCCGCCGCACGCGTGAAGTTCTTTTTCTTATCCGCGAGGCAAGTTCCGCGGCGCTGGCCGGGGTCTGCACCGTTTA
>CAMDUL010000039.1 GCA_945878135.1 Chthoniobacter flavus
TCCTCGATCTTCTTCGCGGCCAATGGCCAAAACGGATCGACGTCCATAACCTCGACGAGCACTCAAAATGGCGATTATGCGCGCACGGTGTACATCACCAAGCCGCGCACGTCCGTCGGTTCCATTGGCCAAGCCAACTCCGCTTCACCGCTCTATACGCCTTCACAGACAGCTGTGGGCGGCCTAATCAACGGCGCCAACAATATAGCCGGCATGACCCAACCTGGCGTGGCTTTCGCTTCCGGCACGACGCCGCCGCTCACGTTGCTGGCCAACTATAACCCGTTTTTCAACGGGAATCCCGCGACAGCCTACGGTGCAATCAACGGTGGTTTGATGGGTTCCATCGCCAGCTCCTCATATACATTCGGTTCCGTGAGCAACGTCGTGGGAGCGCTCGACCTTTATCGTGTCGCCAAGACGAGCGGAACCGGCACGGCGAACGCGAGCATCTGGCAAAACACCAACAACATAGCGGCAACCTATTCTAATGACTTTGGAGCAGCTGGTGGCGGATCGGCGGCAGCTTACTACCTCGGAACCATCACCCTCAGCACGGATGGGTCCGTAAACTTTGTCGCGAGCGGCGACGAACCGCCCGCGAACGATGACTACACGGTCTGGACGCAGGGCTATCCGGGCGCCAATCTCACCGACAAGGAGGGAGATTATGACAATGACGGGTTCAAAAACGTGGCTGAATACGCTTTCGGGACCGACCCGACGGTGGGCAACAGGGCGCTTTCCTCGGCGACGGTCTTATCTAACAATTTGAGCGTCGGCTTTTTCCGCCGCAGCACGACCAACAGCGACGCGCCGGCCTACTCCGTGCTTTCCACCACGAGTTTGGGCAGCCCATTCACCAATAATGCCGCGAGCATTTCCATCCTGACCAACTCCGCCCCGGCCGGCTATCAGGCCGCTTCCTTCACCCAACCGGTGGCCGGCAGCAAATTCTTCTACCGCATCGAGGCAACGCTGCCGCCGGCCAACTGACCTCCGCCCGGCTGTCACCCCGGAAGGTGTCCGCCCGCCATGGCCGGACACCTTTCTTTTTGTTAGAACCGGCGTCCTCGTGAGCACGCCTCCTCCACCAGTAGCATCCCGCGTCTCCGTCGTGATGCCCGTTTTCAACGAGGCGGCGACGATCGGCAAGGTGGCCCGTGTCGTCCTGGCCCGGCCGGAGGTGACGGAGCTGGTCGTGGTGGACGATGCGTCGTCCGACGGCACTTGGGAGGAATTGCAACGGCTGGCTTCCGAGCATCCGGATCGCGTCAAGGCGTTGCGCCATGAGCGGAATACGGGGAAGGGGGCGGCGCTGAAGACCGGGTTCGCCGCGGCGACGGGAGACATCGTCCTCGTGCAGGATGCCGACCTCGAATACGACCCGGGGGATTATCCGCGCTTGCTCGAACCGATCCTGCGCGATGCGGCCGATGCGGTCTTCGGTTCGCGTTTCATCGGCGGCTCGAGTCATCGTGTGCTCTATTTCTGGCACTCCCTGGGCAACCGGTTCCTCACCCTGCTTTCCAACATGGTGACCGACCTCAACCTGACCGACATGGAATGCGGCTACAAACTGTTCCGCCGCGACCTGCTCGAAAGGATCACCATCGAAGAGCCGCGCTTCGGCTTCGAGCCGGAAATCGTGGCCAAGGTCGCCCGGTCCGGCGCCCGCATTTACGAAGTCAGCGTGGCCTACTACGGCCGCACCTACGCCGAGGGCAAAAAGATCAACTGGAAAGACGGCCTCAGCGCCTTGCGCTGCATCATGAAATACGGACTCCTGCGGCGCGGAAAAACCGTGAAGCGGACGGCGCCCGCGATTAACCTGCTCGGATGAACCTTCCGCTCCGCTTTCTCCTTTCGGCCCTCGCCGCCCTCGCCCTGGCCGGTTGCCAGGCCGCGCAATCCCCGACCGGGGGCCCCGGCTTCGAGGAGAACCCCACCGCCTCCGGGTCGCGCTTCTCCGAGTTCACCGTGCCCGGCAGCCGTATGGGCATGCAGAACGTCGATCTCGAGGACTAACCGCAACCGCAGCCCCGATTCCGCGCTGGACACATATTCGCGCAAGCGAATATGTTGCCGGCGTGAACCTGGTTCGCATCCACGAGTGCCTTTGCGACCGCACGCGCCTGCGCGTGGTTCATCTTTTGCTGCAGGGTCCGCTCTGCGTTTGCCACTTGCAGGAGGTTCTCGGTGAGCCGCAGGCCAAGGTCTCGCGTCATCTGGCCTACCTCCGCCGCAGCGGGATGGTCGAAACCGAACGGGACGGGAAGTGGGTCATCTACCGACTGCCCGAACGGCGCCCGCCGCTGCTCGAGACCAACCTGGCCTGCCTGCAGGATTGCGCGGCGGAAGAGGCCGTTTTCCGCCGTGATTTGCAGAAGCTCTCCAAAATCCGCGGCCTGCCGGGACGCCGCCGCGCCGCCCTATGACAGACTCCATCGCCCGCCGGATGTCCTTTCTGGACCGGTATCTCACCCTGTGGATTTTCGTCGCCATGGCCGTGGGGGTCCTGGCTGGCAATTTTCTCATTGCCGATCCGGAGGCTTTCTTCGCGCCGGTCACGCTGGGCACGACCAACCTGCTCATCGCGGCCGGTCTGATCCTCATGATGTATCCGCCCCTGGCCAAGGTGCGCTACGAGGAAATGCCCAAGGTGTTCGCCAACCCCAAGGTGCTCGGACTCTCGCTGCTCCAAAATTGGATCATCGGCCCGGTCCTCATGTTCGTCCTTGCCGTGTTGTTTCTCCGCGACCACCCGGACTACATGGTCGGCCTCATCCTCGTCGGCATCGCCCGCTGCATCGCCATGGTGCTGGTCTGGAACCAGCTGGCCAAGGGGAGCAGTGAATACTGTGCCGGACTGGTGGCGCTCAACAGCGTGTTCCAAATCGCGACCTTCGGTCTCTATGCGTGGGTCTTCATCACGTGGCTGCCGGGCCTGCTCGGCATTGACCTTTCCGGGGTGCAGGGACTGGGCGGGAAGTCGCTGGCCGATGTGACCATCGGACAAATTTTCGCCAGCGTGATGATCTACCTCGGGATCCCCTTCGCCGCGGGCGTGCTCAGCCGCGTCATCCTCATCCCGCTCAAGGGGATCGAATGGTATGACCGCAAATTCCTCCCGGTCATTTCACCGATCACCCTGATCGCCCTGCTTTTCACCATCGTCGTCATGTTCACTTTCAAGGGCGACGCCATCGTCCGGCTGCCGCTCGATGTGCTGCGCATCGCCGTGCCGCTGACCGTTTATTTCATCCTCATGTTCGGGATCAGCTTTTTCCTCGGTCGCCGGATCGGGGCGGATTACTCGCGGAGCACGACGCTGGCCTTCACCGCGGCGGGCAACAACTTCGAGCTGGCCATCGCCGTGGCCATCGCGGTCTTCGGCATTTCCTCCGGCGTGGCCTTCGCCACCGTGGTCGGACCGCTCATCGAGGTGCCGGTGCTCATCGGGCTCGTCCACGTCGCGCTCTGGTTCCGCCGCAAATACTTCCCGCGCGAGGTCATCGAAGAGGCGGACCGCCTCGGCGAAGCAACGTTGTCCGATCCGGACCGTGCCTTCCTGCAAACCGAAGCCTGCCGTGCCGTGCGCCGCACGATGGAAAGAACCGCTTCATGAACACCAAATCCCGCGTCCTCATCCTCTGCACGGGTAATTCCTGCCGCAGTCACATGGCCGAAGGCCTCCTGCGCGCAGCGGCCGGCGACCTTCTCGAGGTCTGCAGCGCCGGATCGAATCCGGCAGGCTATGTCCATCCGCAGGCCATTGCCGCGCTGGCCGAGATCGGCATCGATATCTCCGGGCATACCTCGAAACACATGAACGAGTTTCTCGACCGCGAGGTGGAGACGGTCATCACCGTCTGCGGCAACGCGGACCAGGCTTGTCCGGTCTATCCGGGGCAAGTCAACCGCCATCACTGGCCGTTCGACGACCCGGCCCATGCCACCGGGACCGAGGCCGACGTCGCCGCCGAGTTCCGGCGGGTCCGCGACGAAATCCGCCGCGTGTTCGAGGCTTACGCCCACGGCCGGCGCGATGCCGCCGCGGCACAAGGAACACCACGATGATCGGCAAACCCTGCGTCCTTTTCCTCTGCACGCACAACTCGGCCCGCAGCCAGATGGGCGAGGGCTGGCTGCGCCATTTGGCCGGCGACAAATTCGAGGTGCTCAGCGCGGGCACCGAGCCTTCGCGCCTGCATCCGTTGGCCGCCCGCGCCATGACGGAGATCGGCATCGATATCACCACCCACACCTCGAAAAGCCTGCAAGGCATCCTCGGGCACATCCCCATCCGCTACGCCATCATCGTCTGCGCCCGCGCCAGCCGCGAGTGCCCGCGCATTTATCCGGCCCTCGGGGAAGTCCTGCATTGGCCGTTCGACGACCCGTCCGCCGCGACGGGCACCGAGGACGAGCAACTGGCCGAATTCCGCCGCGTGCGCGACGAAATCGGCGAACGGCTCCGCGCTTGGCTCGCCACGATCCCGGAGGCAAAGCCCCAAGACTCATGAACACCGCCGAATTCACCGCCCTGCTCTCCGCCCTCGGGGACAAACCCGTCCGCTTCGTCCTGCCCGATGGCGGACGAATCCCCGACCATGCCCACATCACCGAGGTCGGACGCGTCGACCGGGAATTCCTCGATTGCGGCGGGGAACGGCGGAAAACCTCCTTTTGCTGTCTGCAAGCGTGGGTGGCGGATGACACAGACCACCGGTTGCCGGCCCGCAAGCTGGCGGAGATCATTGGCCGTGCGCTCGAGCCGCTCGGCTTAGGAGGCTTGCCGGTCGAAATCGAATACGAGGATGGGGTGATCTCGCAGTTTCCCGTGGTGTCTGTCGGGGCCGGCGAAGCGGTCACCGTGCACCTCGGCACCAAGCACACCGACTGCCTGGCCAAGGAAATCTGCCTGCCGCCGTCCGCGGGGTCCGCGGACTGCTGCACGCCGGGTTCGGGCTGCTGCTAGGCTGCAGCCCTGCCGGCGACGACCGCGGCCGAATCGTGCAGGCGCAGGAGTTCGATCCGTCCGTCGCGGTTCTCCACCAGCGCGGTGCAGTGCTCGACCCAGTCGCCGCAGTTGTAATAGCTGACGTCTCCGATCATCCGCACAGCCGGCATATGGATATGCCCGCAAAGGACGGCGCCGGCGTCCGCGTCCGCCGCGTAGCGCGCAACGGCTTCTTCGAAGTCGCTGATGAAGTTGACCGCGTTTTTCACGCGTGATTTGACATAGGCGCTGAGCGACCAGGGGGCCAGTCCGAGATGGTGGCGCACCCAATGCACCGGGCGGTTGGCTTGCAGCAGGACCTGGTAGCCGATGTCGCCGACATGCGCGAGCCAGCCCATGTTTTGCACCACGGTGTCCAGTTCGTGCCCGTGCATGACCAGGATTTTGCGTCCGTCCCACGTGCGGTGGACGGCCCGCGGCATGATCTCGATGTTGCCGAAATCGCCGGGGAACTCCGCGACGAACTCGTCGTGGTTGCCCGGGATGTAGACCACCCGCGTCCCTTTGCGCGCTTTGCGCAGGATTTTTTGTATGACATCGCTGTGCGCCTGCGGCCAGTAGCGCCTCCGCCGCAACGACCAGATGTCGATCAAGTCGCCGACCAGATAAAGCGTGTCGAATTCGTGGTCGCGCAGAAATTCGAGCAGCGCACCGGCTTGGGAGCCGCGGGTCCCGAGGTGCACGTCCGAGATCCAACAGGTCCGATGGGAAGTCATCGGGGGTAACCGATCACATGAACCGCGCCCCGGGTAAAGACTGCGTGCTGTGACAATTTCGTCACAGATAATCGTTGGCTCCCGCCGCAACGGGTCTGATATTGCAACCATGCGGGGTTGCTCCCGAGCGCCGACCGACGCATGCCCGCCCAATCGCCCCACAAAGATCTGATTTTGGTCATCGAGGACGAGCCCGACGTCCTCGACCTGCTCCGTTTGCATTTGCGCAAGGAAGGCTTTTCGATCGTCGAGGCCTCCGACGGGGTCTCCGGACTCAAACTCGCGCGGGAAAAATTGCCCTCCGCCATCGTGCTCGATCTCATGATCCCGGAAATGCGCGGCGAGGATGTCTGCCGTCAAGTCCGGTCCCGCGCGACCACGGCCGGGATCCCCGTCCTCATGCTCACGGCCAAGGCGCGTCCGGAGGACCGCATCGCGGGCCTCGAGCTCGGGGCCGACGATTACCTGACCAAGCCTTTCAGTCCGCGCGAACTCGCCCTGCGCCTGCGCCTGCTCATCGACAGGTCGCGCGCCACCGGAGCCGGCGACCGGATCCGGGTCGGTCCTTTCGAACTGGACCGCAGTTCCTTCGAAGTGCGGGTCAAGGGGCGGAAGCTCGACCTCACGGTCCTCGAGTTCAAGCTCCTCGTCGCTTTGCTCGAGGGCCGCGGGCGCGTCCTCACGCGGGAGACTTTGCTGCGCGACGTGTGGGGCTATCGCAACACGAGCAACAGCCGCACGGTCGACACCCACGTGCGGCGGCTGCGCAACAAACTCCGCCCGCACCACGAGCGTCTCCAGACGGTGCACGGCGAAGGTTACATGTTCCGCGCCGAGGAGAACGATTGAAGCCGCGGTCCGCGGCTCTTGGCGGCATGGCCGGTCATCTTTTCCCTCAGCTGCCCCCCGGGCGGGAGTGCGGGCACGGCTTTTGCCGGAGCGAATGTCCGCCATGAGGCGTCGATCCCGTGTCGGAAACCGCATCGCGTGTCGCCGGCCGGTGGAGATCGGCAAGATCCTTCTTTTTGCCGGTTGCTGGCTGGCCGCCCCGCTGCCCGCGGCGGACGACGGCCTGGTGGGCCGGTGGTGGGAAGGCCGGCATTTGACGGGCGAGTGGCTCGGCGCTCGTGACACCATAGGGGCCCGCGGGATCAAGCTCGGCGGCTCGTACAAGCTCGCTTATTTCGGCGTGGTTGACAGTCAGAACGGGTCCGGCGGCTTTTACGGCCAGGACATCGTGTTCAACGCGAACGCGGACTTCGCGAGGCTCCTCGGCTGGGGCGGGATCGACGGCCTCGAGGGTTTCGTCGAGGGGCGCTGGCGCGAGAACCGTCCGGACGTGGGCAACCCGAACGAATTGGTCGGCGCCGGCAGCATGTTCAACCCGTCGCCTTGGTGGTCGGGGACGGGATGGCGCATGGTGCAGTTCGGCTTGGCATACAAGTCACCCGCCATCTTCGGGGTGGACGACTTTCTCACGCTGAAAGGCGGCTGGCTGCGTCCGCAACGCGAGTTCCTCGACCAGCCTTTGTCCAAGCTCTTCCTCAACAACGCGATCAACAGCGCGAAGGGCGTGGGCGGCAATGTCCCGTTCTCCTCGAGTTTCTCCACGTGGGGCGGAACGGCGCAGGTCAAAGCCGCCGCCTGGCAATACACCAAGCTGGGCCTCTTCATGGCCTATCCGGAAGCGATCTTTTCCGGCAATCACGGACTCATGTTTGCCGGCTACGCGCCCGACCCTGCAGCGAACCGACTCTATTTCCTCGGCGAGACCGGGTTCACGCCCGAAGTCGGCGCGTCCAAGCTGGACGGACGCTACGCTTTCGGCGCCTACGTCGGCGGGGCGTCGGCGGCGGACGGCGGGAACAGATACGGCTTCTACTGGCAGGCCGACCAGATGGTCTGGCGCGAGCAGGGCGACGAAGGCCTGCGTGCTTTCAGCCTCGTCACTGTCGCGCCTTCCTACAACAACCGATATCCGTTTTACACGCAGGGCGGCCTCGCTTACCGGGGGCTCGTTCCCGGACGCGGGCGGGACACGCTTTACGCCGGGTTCGGCATGGGCACTTATTCGGACGCGGACGGGACATACACCGTGGTCATCGAGGGCGGCTACCGTTTCCGCCTCAACGGCTGGTCGTCCTTTTCGCCCTACGGCCAATATCTCTCGCGCCCCGACGGCACGTCCGAGGTGGCCAACGCCGTGGTGATGGGTTTCCAAGTCGGGGTGGACTTCTGAATTTTTTGCCGCCCTCCCCGCCGCGCTCGTCCAGCGAGTCGGTCGCGGGTGTGATCGAGCTGCTCCATCTCTGCTCAACACTGCTGAAAACCATGGCGTGCCGCTTTCCGCTTGCCCGGGCGCCCCGGCGTCCTACGTTGGAAGCATGAAAATCGGCTTCATCGGCTGCGGCAAAATGGGTTCCGCACTTATCCAGGGCGTGCTGGCCGCCAAATTGAGCGAACCCTCCGAAGTGCACGTGCATGACCGCGTGGCCGAGCCGGCCGAGGTGCTCGGCACCGAAAGCGGGGTGCGCGTGGTCCGAGGAAACCGCGAAGTGGCCGCCGCCTCCGACATCGTTGTTCTCTGCGTCAAACCCGAGGACGCCCTCCCCGCGGTGACCGCGGCCGCCGGAGAGTTGAAGAACAAGCTCCTCATTTCCATCGTGGCCGGCATCACCATCGAAGCCCTGCAGAAGGCGGCCGGCCCGGACTGCCATGTCGTGCGCGTCATGCCCAACACCGCCGCACTCGTGCAAAAAGGCGCGTCCGCCTATGCCACGGGCCGCGGTGTGAGCGACGCGGACGTCGACGCGGTCGGGCGGATTTTCACCTCGGTCGGACGCGCTTTCCCGGTGAAGGAAGGCCTGCTCGACGCCGTGACCGGGTTGAGCGGGAGCGGTCCGGCCTATGTCTACCTCTTCATCGAGGCCCTGGCCGATGGCGGCGTCATGATGGGTTTGCCCCGCGATCTCGCGACCAAGCTCGCCGTGCAAACCGTGGCCGGCTCGGCGGAAATGGTGTCCGAAACCATGATGCATCCCGCGCTGCTCCGCGAAATGGTGACCAGCCCCGGCGGCACGACCATCGCGGGTCTGGCCGAACTGGAACGCGCCGGCGTGCGGGCCGCGGTCATGGATGCGGTCGGCGCCGCCACCATGCGCGCGCGGGAACTCGGCGGCGGCGATGCGGAAGCCTGACCGCCGTGCGGCGGGCTTCGCCGCGACCGCCTTGTTTGTCATAAACGTGGCGGGTCTCCACGCTTCCCCGCGCGGCGGACCACCCGCGACCCCGGGGCCGGCGGCGGACCCGCCCCCGCCCCCCGCCGCGCTCGTGCCGGTCGAAGTTCCGCCCGAGGCGCAGCCTCCCGTCGCGACCGAGACTTTGCACCGCATGGGTGTCGACGGCCTCCAGGCTTTCCGGCGCGGCAACTACGCCGGTGCCCGGGAAGCCTACCGCCGCGTGCTCAAGGTCGACCCGGACAATCTCCCGGCGCTGGTCAACCTCGGCGTCACCGAATACCGGCTCGGGCAATACGACGAGGCCGAGCGCCTCTTGCAATCTTCGCTGCGGCTCAAGCCGGACCACCCCACGGCGTGGTTGAACCTCGGTATCCTCTACCTCGACCGGGACCAAACCATGCCGGCGCTGGCCGCCCTCGCGCAGGCCGTGGTGCACGCGCCGTCCGATCCGGTCGCGCGCAATTACCTCGGTGTCGCGGCCGGACGCAACGGGTGGTTCGACGCCGCGGAGTCCGAGTTGCGCCGTGCGGTCGAGTTGCGCCCGGACTACGCCGACGCGCACTTCAACCTCGCCGTCTTCTGCCTCGAACGCAATCCGCCCGCCGTCGAACTGGCCCGCCGTCATTACCAGAGGGCCCGCGACCTCGGCGCCGCGCCCGACGCGCTCATCGAACAGGCCGTCAAGTGATCTGGGTCTGCTTGTAGCGGCGGTCAGCCGAGGCTTGGCGAGACAGGCAGAGCCAATGACCGTCGGAACAATTCTGCGCAAAGGCAACGACGGACATAGTCCGCCGCTACAATGGCCGGACTGGCACCCCTGCGGTTGCTTCCACTGTTGAAAACGGGCAATATAGCGGGTCGCATGCGCGTCCTGCCCGCCATCCTCGCGTTCCTGCTCTCCGCCTTCCCGCTGGCGGCCAAAGCGCCGCCCCCCCAGGTGCACGGCCAGTCGGCCATCCTGGTCGACGTCCGCTCCGGGCGTGTCCTCTTCAGCAAGAATTCCCGCGAGCACCGCGCGGTGGCCAGCACGCAGAAACTTCTCACCGCGCTGATCATCGCCGAATCCGGCAACCTCTGGGAGCGCATCACCATCCGTCCGGAAGACACGGCCGCCGCGCCGACCAAACTTTACCTCAAGGCCGGCCAGACCTACTCGCGCTTCGAATTGCTCCAGGCCCTGCTGATCAAGAGCCCCAATGACGCCGCCCTCGCGCTGGCCCGCTCGAACGCCGGCAGCTCCGAGGCTTTCGCGCTCAAGATGAACCGCCGCGCCCGCGCCATGGGCGCCAACTCGTCGCGGTTCCTCAACCCGCACGGGTTGCCGGCCGACGGGCAATTTTCCACCGCGCGCGACATCGCCATCATCGCCCGCAACGCCTATGCCAATCCCGTCATCCGCCGCATCGTGGCCACCCCGCGCGCCGAATTCCGCTTCGCCGACGGCCGCGTGCGCCAGCTGGTCAACACCAACCGCGTCCTGCACCAGGCCCCGTGGTGCAACGGCATGAAGACCGGCTTCACCAACGCCGCCGGGCACTGCCTGGTTTCGAGCGGACAAAGCAACGGGCGCGACGTCATCGCCGTCGTCCTCGGCAGCAACAAGGCCAACGTCTACGACGATTCGAAGCGCCTGCTGGAATGGGGGCTGCGGCTTTGAACGGCCCCGTTGCGCCGTCCGCCGGCACCCGCATCGACTACGCCGCCGAGCTGAACGACCAGCAACTGGCCGCCGTGACCTCGGCGGGCGGCGCCTCGCTGGTCATCGCCGGCGCGGGCAGCGGCAAGACACGCACGCTGATCTACCGCGTGGCCTGGCTTCTCGAGCAAGGGGTCAAGCCGTGGCAGATTCTCCTGCTCACCTTCACCAACAAAGCGGCGCGGGAAATGACCGGACGCGTCACCGAGTTGCTCGGGCCCGAGGCCGACGGCATCTGGGGTGGC
Organism: Chthoniobacter flavus; assembly: GCA_945878135.1. GTDB lineage: Bacteria > Verrucomicrobiota > Verrucomicrobiia > Chthoniobacterales > JACTMZ01 > JACTMZ01. Next base: position 10,920 of record CAMDUL010000039.1, read on the forward strand.
ACCTTCCATTCCATCGGCAACCGCATCCTGCGCCGCCACGCCGAAACGATCGGCTTCAGGCCCGGTTTCAGCATCCTTGACCGCGAGGACCAGTCCGATTTGCTCAAGAGCGTGGCCAACGACGCCGGCGTGCCGCGCGACAAACGCTTCCCCAAACCCGACGTGCTCGCCGAGTTGTTCTCGCTCTCCTCCAACACCGGCGACCCGCTCGACGTCGTGGTGCACGACCGCTTCGGCTACTTCGACGGCATGGCCGAGACCATCGCATCGGTCCGCGCCGCTTACGAACGCCGCAAGGTCTCGGCCAACGCCATGGACTTCGACGACCTCCTCCTCCGCACCAACCAGCTGCTCCGCGATCATCCGGAGGTCGGCGAGCACTACCGCCACCAGTTCCAGCATGTGCTGGTCGACGAATACCAGGACACCAACCTCGTGCAGGCCGAACTCGTCGACCTGCTCGGCTCGAAGCACGGCAACATCATGGTGGTGGGCGACGACGCGCAGTCGATCTACTCGTGGCGCGGGGCGAACTTCGAAAACATCCTCAAGTTCCCCGAACGCTACGCCGGCGCGCAGACCTACCGCATCGAGACCAATTACCGCAGCGTGCCCGGCATCCTCGAGGTGGCCAACGCGGCCATCCGCGGCAACGTCCGCCAGTTCGAGAAAAACCTGCGCGCCTGGCGCAAAGCAGGCGGACGCCCGGTGCTGGCCGAGTTGCCGACCAACAACGACCAGGCCGCCTACGTCGCGCAGCAGATCCTCGAACTCAACCGTCAGGGTCTCGAGTTCCGCGAGATGGCCGTCCTTTACCGCGCGCACTTCCACTCGATGGAAATCCAGCTCGAACTGACCCGCCGCGGGATCCCGTTCGAGGTGACCAGCGGACTGCGCTTCTTCGAGCAGGCGCACGTCAAGGACGTCGCCGCGTTTTTGAAGTTCGCCCTCAACCCGAGCGACGAAACCGCCTTCCGCCGCATGGTCCGCCTGCTGCCCGGGGTGGGGGAGAAAACCGCGGACACCCTGTGGTCCGTGGTCAAAGCCGGCGCCGGATCCGCCGCGCCCTTCGGCGATGTCCTGCGCCTGGCCAAGCCGCCGGCCCGCGCGGCCAAAGTGTGGGAGCAACTGGCCGCCACGCTCGACGAAATCGCCCCGGAACGGAAGGCGATCGCCCCCGACCGCGCCATCGAGACGGTGATGGAAGCCGTCTACGAGGACTACATGAAGGCCGAGTTCGCCAACTACGAGAACCGCCGCGAGGACCTGCGCACCCTCGCCGGCTACGCCCGGCAATTCGCCTCGCTCGAGGAGTTTCTCGCCCAGATCGCGCTGCTGACCAATGTCGACGGGGCGGGCGCGCGCCGGGATACCGATACGGACCGCGTCGTCTTGTCCTCCGTGCACCAGGCCAAGGGCCTCGAATGGCGCGCGGTGTTTGTCATATGGCTGACCGAGGGCATGTTCCCCGGTTCCCGCTCGCTGGAAAAACCCGACTCGCTCGAGGAGGA
>CAMDUL010000040.1 GCA_945878135.1 Chthoniobacter flavus
TCCGGAAGGATGCGGATCATGTCCGTGAGTGTGCTGAATGGCTCGGCGGACAACTTGGTGAAGCCCGTGTCATAAAGTTCCCGGGATTTGGCGAGCAGTTTGAGATATCCCCGCTGGTCGAGCGGGTTGAATTTGCCGATTTCGCGCAATGTGTCCTCGACGGTGCCGCCGTAGTCGAAGGTGCGGCCTTGGTGATCGATCATGCGATACCATGGTTTGACCGGGAGGAATTCGATGTGGTCGGCGCGGTTTTCGCCGAAGAGGGCGAACAATTCGTCGAAAAGAAACGGGGCGGTCAGGACGGTCGGTCCGGCGTCGTAGAAAAATCCGTCGCGCCGGAAGACGCGGGCGCGTCCGCCGTGGTCGGGTTGGCGTTCGAGGAGGGTGACCTCGTGTCCGAGGGCGCGGAGGCGGAGGGCGGCGGCGATTCCGCCGAAGCCGGAGCCGATGACGAGGGCGCGGGGTGAGGAGGGTGCGACGGTCATAGACCGCCGCTACAAGTAGTCGGATTCGCCGTGTGTTGGAAGATGGCGGGTTCGCGGATGCCGGCGGCGAGGGCCGCTAACTGCGGAGCGAGGGGCGCGGGGAGGGTGGCGGAATCCGCGGTGATTTCGTCGCAGAGGAGGTGGAGGTGTTCTTGCGCGGCGGCCACTGCGCCGGAGGCGAACATTTGTTGCAGCCAGATTTCGAGTTGGTCGTCGTCACGGCGGGCGGCATCGTCGCGGAGAAAGGCGAGCAGGGCGGGTGTGTCGTCGGGGCGCAGGGCGAGATGAAAAAGAACGATGCTATTGGCTTTTCCTTCACGCAGGTCGAGGCCGGGGCGGGCGCGGCCTTTGAGGCCGAAGGCATCGGCGAGGTCGTCCTGCACTTGGTAGGCGGCGCCGAGGCGGGCGTAGGATTGTCCGGCGGCGCTGGCGAGATCATCGGGCAATCGCGCGAGAAGTGCCGCGGCACGTGCGGCCAGGGCGAAGAGGGCGCCGGTTTTGGCTTCGGCCATTTGCTCGTAGGCGGGGAGCGTCGGTGTCGCGGTGTGGAAGTCGATTTCGGCGGACTGGCCGGCGGTGGCTTCGCGCAGGGTGGAGGCGAAGAGCGGGCTGGCGGCGGGGAGGCGCGCGGCGAGGGCGAAGGATTGTCCGATAAGAAAAGTGCCGACGTTGATTGCTTGGTTGCGTCCGAAGGTGCGCCATGCGCTGGCTTGGCCGCGGCGCATTTCATCGCGGTCTTGCACGTCATCGAGGACGAGCGAGGCGTTGTGGAGGAGTTCGACCGCGGCGGCGAGGGTGATGCCGTGTTCGGGCGGAAGTTGCAGACTCTCGGCCAGGTCGAGGGCGAGGCGGGCCCGGACGCGTTTACCGGGGCGCTCGAGGACGTAGGCAGCGGCTTGTCCGAGGTGCCCCGGGGTGCGGGCGGCATCGCGGAGAAGCTGTTCGACGAGAACGAGACGGTCGTCGGCGTGTTGCGGGGAGGTGCGGCGGGGGGAAGGCATAAAAAGAGGGAGGAGGGGTGAGGCCTGAAACTTGAGGGGAAAAAAAGCGGCCGGGGCTCTGGGAGCCCCGGCCGCGGTGATTAACGGGTCAGCGTTTAGTGCGAGGCCGAGGCATACGACGGATCTTCCTCGGCCGACTTGGCGCGGGCGATGAAGTAGACGTAGAGGCCGAGGCCGCACTTGGCCACGATGTCGGCAATGCTGTAACCGACCTGGAGGCCGACGTTGATCGAGCCGGGCGCTCCGAAGCCGAGCATCGGCAGCATGTAGGCGATCGGGTAGAAGGCCCAGCTGACGAGGATGAGGGTGCGGGCGCCGCTGATCAGACCGCGCGCGGCGGCGGGCTGACGGTCGAGGGAATTGGAGAGCTCAATCCACAGCACATAGAGGATGTAGAGGAACGGAACCATGCTCAGGGCCCACCAGAGCCAGCGGGTTCCGGCATCGGCGGAAATTTCGCCGGGGTAGCCGAGGCCGATCATCAATAGCGCGGCGATGACCAGGCGGGTGAGCAGCGAGCGGGTCGTGCCCTTGGGCAGGGCGAGAACGGCCACGAGTTCCACGAGCAGAAGCGGCACGGTGAGCAGCCAGTCGACGTAGCGATAGGCATCGTTGAACGGCTCGCCCGAGGCGATGTAACCGGCATCGCCCAACTCGAAGGCACCAGTCCAGCTCATGAAGATGCGGAAATAGTGGTAGCAGGCGATGAAGGTCACGATACCCGAAACGATCAGGGCCGGACGGTATTTGGGGAGCACCGAACCGCGCGACAAGAAGAAGAACACGGTTGATGCGCCCATGGCGGCGACGGTCAGACTCAGCATGTTGTAAACCAAGCTGTATTGACCCGGACTTAGAATTTGGAGGGTTTCCATATCGGCTCGCATCTTGCTGGGGTCTCAAGGTGAGGGCAACAGTTTTTGTTTGAAAAAATCGGGGGCCGGTGGCGGCATGCGGGGGTGGATGATTTCGACGAACGCGGGCATTCCCGGTTGATCGGCAATGTGCTCATCGTCCTCGGGCTTTGCGCCTTGGGGGTCGCCTTGGCGGGGTGGTTGCCGGACGAGATTTTCGCGCTCCGGCCGCATTATTTCGGCGATGGCGGGGCCGCGGCGGTCGGGGTGGTGTTTTTGCTCGGCGGGTTCTGGCTGCGCAAATAGGGCGCTGGTCAGGCGCAGGAGCAGCGCAGGGGGTGCGGCGGCCAGGTTTCGATGATGGCGCCGGTTTCGTCGATGGCGGTGTCGCCTTCGGGTGTGCTGATCACAGCGAACGGGGTCTTGTCGTCGAGTGAGGCGGCGACGAACGAGGCGGTGAGGCCGTTGACGTCGACCACGGCGCCGATGCGGAAGAGGGAGCGCGTTTCCTCGATGGCGTCGTCGCTGCCGGAGCGTAGAACGACGCGCAGCTGCGGGTTGGCGGCGAGGGCGGCGACGGCCACGGCGATGTTATCGCGTTCCTCGCTGCCGGCGGCGACGAGGGCGATGGCCCGCTCTGCCCCGGCGGCGGACAGGCCGGCTTTCGAGGCGCCATCGCCGATGAGCACGGGAATGCCCGAACTGCGGGCGATGGCCAGCGAGCGGGCGGCGGTGTTTTGCTCCATGCCGACCACAGCGATGCCGAGGGACTGCAATTCCTGGGCGAGGCGCAAGCCGACCTGGCCCATGCCGACCACGATGACGTGGCCGAAGCGGGGGGTGACCCGGCGTCCGAAGATCGCGGCGTGGCGTCCGGAAAGGAGGTAGTTGACGATACCCGCGGCGAAAAGCGCGGTGAAACCCATGACGAAAAGCGCGGCGGCGGTGGCCCAGAGGAGCAGCCATGGTTCATCCGTCAGGGCCGGGGCGGAAATCGTCGCCGTGGTGCGCGTCGCGTCATAAAGCGCGCGCAGAAAATTGGCGTGTCCCAGTCCGACAAAGGTGTCGGCCAGAATGATGGCGAGCAGACCGGCCGCGCCGCCGAGCAGCACGCGCGTCCCGGAGTCGTAGGGGCGGAATTGTCCGGCCAGGCGACCGAGCAGGCCGCGCGTTTTCAATGACTCCGGCGTGTGGTAGGGCTCGATGCGGGCACCGTCTTCCCCGCGCTGCGTCACGGTGACCCACGCGGGGATTTCCGGGGTCGAGGCGCGGCGGACGGCATTTGCTTCGGGGTGGATGGCACCGGCGACCATGGCCGGGACGGAAATCGCGGCGGGCGAGAGCACGACGCAGTCTGGAACGACGCTGCGCAGTTGGGCGCGGGCCGTGCGGTCGAACATGGCGACGAAGAGTCGGACGTCCGGGCGGATGTGATGGACCATGAGTCCGTAACGCAAGGCCTTGATGTCGTCATGCAGCATGACGGCCACGCCGTCGATATCGCCGGCAAGCTCGGTGCGGACCTCGGCGTCGGAAGGTTCGTGCAGGTGCACGACGGAAATGCCCGAGGTGGCGAGAAGCGAACAAACGCGGCGGCCCACGTCGGTCCGTCCGATGACAACAATGCGACGCGTTTTCATCCGGCAGGCGGCAACTCCGGCTGGCATCTTTGCTCAGGAGGCCTGGCGACACGGCCCCCGCGGGTCGACCCGGGGAAAAAGGTCATGGATCAACCGTATCCCAGCCATCGAGGAGGGAACAAGGATTCTGCGGATCTTACTTGCTCCCGGGTTTGATCGCGGGCGTTCCGGCGAGGTCGGGCGGCAGGGCGTCGGGGGGGAAGGTTTCGGGGTTCAACTCGACCAAGCCGTGGAAGGGGAAGTCCATGGCGGGGAGTTGTCCGCCGGAGCGGTTCACGAGGCACGCGGCCGCGGCCACGATGCCGCCATGCTTTGTCACGATGTCGACGGTTTCCATCAGGCGGCCGCCGCGGGTGACGACGTCTTCGATGACGATGAATTTCTCGCCGGGTTTGATTTGGAATCCGCGGCGCAGCACGAGGGCTCCGTTGTCATCTTTTTCGGCAAAGATGTGGGGCTTGCCCAGTTGGCGGGCGATTTCTTGTCCGACAATGATGCCGCCGAGGGCGGGGGAGATGACGGTGTGGCAGTCGACGCCACGGAGTTGCGCGGCGAGGGCGGTGCAGACCTGCTCGGCGACTTTGGTGTCGCGGAGGAGGAGCGCGCATTGGAAAAACTCGCGGCTGTGCAGGCCGGAGCGGAGGACGAAATGGCCGTGGAGGAGGGCGCCGGTTTGGCGGAAGAGATCGAGGAGGTCGGATTGGTTCATTTGTAAGGTAAAAGCGGCGTCCCCGCCGCTTGGTGATTGGGGTTAAGCGGCGGGGACGCCGCTTCTACTCTTCAAGCATTCACGAACGAAAGATTGGCTTCGTGGCGTTGGAGAAATTCTTTGGCCAGCTTGCCGTAGGCTTCGGCGCCGGGACCGCGGGGGTCGTGTTCGAAGATGGTGCGGCCGAAGCTGGGGGCTTCGCTCAGGCGGACGGTGCGGGGGATGACCGTGTCATAGAGGACCTCTTGGAAATGCGCGCGCACGTCTTTGACTACCGCTTCGGCCAGGTTGGTGCGGCGGTCGAACATGGTCATGAGGAGGCCGGACAACGTGAGGCCGGGATTGGCGCCGGATTCGCGGACTTGGCCCATGACGAACATGAGTTTTCCGAGACCTTCCAAGGCGTAGTATTCGCACTGCACGGGAACGAGGAGCTGGTCGGCGGCGGCGAGTGCATTGGTCATGAGGATACCGAGCGAGGGCGGGCAGTCGAGGATGGCGAAGTCGAAGGCGTTTTCGTCGCGCAGCGGTTGCAGGGCACGGCGCAATTGCTGGAGGTGATTGTCCATGCGGGCCACTTCGATTTCGAGTCCGGCGAGATCGATGTTCGCGGCGATGAGGGACAGGTTTTCGAGGCGGGTCGGGGTGAGGCAGGAGCGAACGTCGCTCGCGCCGGTCAGCGGACCGTAGAGGGTGGGCGGGTTTTCGATCTCCGCGGCTACGGCGCTGGTGGCGTTGCCTTGCGGGTCGAGGTCGACGAGCAGGACGCGTTGGCCGCGCGCGGCGAGGCCGGCGGCGAGATTGACGGAGGTCGTGGTTTTGCCGACACCGCCTTTCTGGTTGGCCACCGCGAGGATTTTCATCGGGACTTGTTTAACCGCAGAGGGCGCGGAGGACACGGAGAAAGAGGTTTTCAGCGGCCGTAATAGGCGACGAGGCCTTCGACCACGCCGCGGACGTATTCGCGGTAGATACTTTCGCGGGGGGTGCCGTTGATGTTGCGGCGGCCGGGGTAGTCGCCGAGTTGGATGCGATCGTGGACCTCTTGGTTGTTCATGACGTAGGGCTCGAGGTAGACGACGGGGCATTCGAAGAGGCGGTTGGCCAGGAGATTGCGGGCCCAGATGTAGGGGGATCCGCCGACGTTGATCGCGGTGTCCGAGGTGTAGGTGTAGGGCGGGAGACGGGTGGCGCGGGCCATCGACTGGGCCACGGCGCGGGAGACGGAGAGTTCTTTGTCATAAGAGCGGTTGAGGAGTTTGAGCATGAGTTCGTAGCGCTGGTCGTCGTATTCGAGTTCGCGCGCGGAGTAGCAGCCACTGACGAGGAGATGGAGGTGGTTGAGGCCGGTCATGGTCGGACGGACGGGGTTGCCCCAGGATTCGGCGTTGAAGTGGAGGGCGAGGACGAGGTCGGGCTTGAGTTGATTGTTCACCTTTTTGGCGCGGGCACGAATTTCGGCCGTGCGGTAAAAGAGGCGTTCGGTTTCGGACTTCAGGCTGGCCGGATTGACGGCACGCCCATTGTCGCGCAGGGAGCGGACGGCGGGGCCTTTGAGTTTTTCCGGGCGGAGATTGGTCGTCGGGCGGTCGCTGTCGCGGATCAGACTCACTTTGGCGCCGCGACGTTCGAGTTCCTTTTTGAGCAAGCGGGCGACGTGGAGGACCATGTCGCCTTCGATGATCGGCTTGCCGTCGCCGACCTGCATCCAGCGCTCTTCCATCTTGGCCCATTGACCGCCGAGGTGGCCGGGATCGAGGGCGATGCGGAGTCCGCGCAGGCTGCGGGTGGGGTTGCAATAACGCGGGACGGGTTTGGCGCTCGCTTGGTCGGGTGCGAAGTCGAGGCGGAAGGGCGGTTGGCCGGGGGCGGCCACGACCGTCGCGTGGTCGTCGGCGATGGTGAAGTATTCCCGCCACGCATCGCGCGGCGCGTAGACCTGCGTGAGCAGGCGGGTGAATTCGTCTTTGGTGATGGTGCGCTGGAAGCGATTGAGCGAGGACCAGTCGGGCGGCGTGGCCAGCGGCGTGAGTTTCTGCGCGCCGGCGAAGTTGGCGAGAAGGAGAAGGGCGAGGGCGGTGCGGACGAATTGCATGGCGGCGGAAGCGGGGAATGTCGGTGGATGTGCAGTGGAAATCAATGATCGCGAGGGGGGATTTTTAACCACGGATGGCACGGATTGCACGGATAGGTGAGGATGGCTGGATGGCTTTTTCCATCAGTGACATCGGTGAAAGCCGTGGTCTGGTTTTGTAACATCTCTGTCACTCTTGATTTTTGACTTGCGCGAGCAGGGGGGGGGGGGGCAAATTAGCGTCCCAATGATATTAAACCTCGCTTCTGCCCCTTGGCTATCGCGGCGCTGTTTGCCGCGTTCACCCTCATCTCCAATCTGCAGGCCCAGCCGCTGCTCACGATCGACACGGTCACGGTGGGCGATGCGGGCAACGCGGCTGACACCACCACCTACGGTGCGGTGGCCGACGTCTTTGTCATCGGCAAATACGAGGTGACCATCGGGCAATACACCTCGTTTCTCAATGCGGTGGCCGCGACGGACACCTACTCGCTCTACAACCCGAGCATGGCAACGGATCTGAACATTGCGGGAATCACCCAAGCCGGGAGCAGCGGGAGTTTTTCCTACTCGGTGATCGGCAGCGGTAGCCGTCCGATCTCCTACGTGAGCTGGTTTGATGCGGCGCGTTTTGCCAACTGGATGAACAATGGTGCGACCGTTGGGGCGAGCACGGAGACGGGGGCTTACACGCTGAACGGGGCGACCAGCGGGGTCAACTTCACCAAAAACGCCGGGGCGACTTGGTGGATACCCAGCGAGGACGAGTGGTATAAGGCGGCCTATTACAAGGGCGGCGGCACCAATGCCGGTTACTGGAAGTATCCGACCCAGAGCGACAGTGCCCCGGGCAACGTGGTCGGCGGGGCGGCCAATCAGGCCAACTACAACAATGGAGTTTATTCCGTCACCCAGTTGGGGACCTACCCCGAGCTGAATTCTCTGACCGATGCCGGCGCGTTCAGCAACAGCGCCAGTGCTTATGGCACCTTTGACCAAGGAGGCAATGTGTGGGAGTGGAATGGTACGGTGATCGATTCCTTCCGGGGTCTCCGCGGGGGCTCTTGGTCCGGCCCCGACGCCGGCCTGCAGTCTTCCGGCCGCAGCTTCGACCTCACGGGCGAGTACTACGACGTGGGATTCCGCGTTGCCAGCGTCCCCGAGCCGTTGGTCTTGGGTATTAGCGAAGCGGGCACGGCAACCTTTAGCGGCAACATCGTGAACAACAATGAAGCTACTTTCACCGCGGCCAGCGGCGGCACGGCGACCTTCTCCGGCATCGTCTCCGGCGCGGGCACGCTGAACAAAACCGGCGCGGGCACCGTGACCCTCTCCGGCGCCTCGGCCAACACCTTCACCGGCATGACCACGGTGAGCGCTGGCACGCTGCAACTCGACAAAACAGCGGGCACGGACGCGCTCGCGGGCGATGTGACCGTCAACAGCGGAGCCGTCCTGCTCATCTCGGCCAGCAACCAAGTGAACGACAGCTCGGCGGTCAGTCTCTCCGGCGGCACCATCACCCGCGGCAGCGGCGTGAGCGAAGTGTTCGGTGCGTTGACGCTCAATGACGACTCGTTCCTCGACTTCGGCACCGGCACGGCGGGCACCTTGAGTTTCGGCACCTACACACACACACCGAGCGCCTTGCTCACGATCAACAACTTCTTGCCGGGTAACACGCTCACGTTCGGGTGGAATTTGACCGACGATATCAACAACTCAGCGCTGTTCTCCTTCGACAACGGCTTCAACTCGAGTTGGAACAGCGGCACCAGCACCTTCACCATCACCGCCATCCCCGAGCCTTCGACCTACCTCGCGGCGGCGGGCTTGCTCAGCCTCATGCTCTGGCCCTCGCGCAAACGTCTGCTCAAAGATGCGAAGAAGATCTTCGGCATGACGCCGCCGATGCGCGATCGCTTGGCCGCCAAGCGAGCATAAGGCATACGGCAGACGGCAGACGGCATACGGTCAGGGATCAGAGGTCGAAGGTCTGGTAAAGTAGAAGCGGCGTCCCCGCCGCTTCTACTTCAAGAGCGCGCATGCGCTCTTTGGCCCGTTGCGTTCCACCGGTCCCTCTTAAAACTTACAAACTTAAAACTCCTCGCAGACGGCAGACGGTCGGAGGCCAGAAGCCAGAGGCCGGAGGACGGAGCAATGGCCGCGAAAAGGCTCAAGAGGTAATTGGTGGTGACGGCTGGTGACGGGTGGGAACTGGCTTTCCAGCCGGCGTAGGCGCATTATTGCGTCAGCATGCCAGAGCGTGAGTGGACGATTTTCCTGAAGAACGGCAGCCGGATTGTCGTACTCTTGGATACTTGGAAGTCCGACACGAGGTCTTTTGCCGTGGTTCTGATTGCAGAGATCGACGGGGAGGAGGTCTGCGTGACGCGATACGATACATCTCATGACCAGCCGCACCGGGATGTTCTTGGCAGGCGGGCGGGCTTGATCGAGAAGGAATGGCTGCTACTTTCAAGCAACAGAGACGCCTTCGGTTATGCGATGGCCGATCTGCGGGAAAATTATGAGCGCTACATCCAATTCTACCTGCAGCATTGAGGCTCCGGTCATCGTCCGCGTGCCGGTGAGCACTGCCGCACGAATGACGGTGAAAGAGGCGGAGGCGATCTTGCGCGCCCAAGGATTTCGTCCGGCCACGGCGGCGGAGCGGAAGCGGAACAAGAAGTTTTTTCGGTCAGCGGTTTGATTCGGGGCGGGGACGTCGCTTCTACTTTAAGAGCGCGCATGCGCTCTTTGGCCCGTTGCGTTCCACCGGTCCCTCTTAAAACTTACAAACTTAAAACTCCGCCTTCCGTGTCATAGTGCGTCGTCGTTACCCGCAACCAGCGACCCGTGACTCGCTACAGCACGCACCGCGTGCCCCCTTGTCACGTCGACCACCGGCGCGGATGGCCGCGCGGGGGAGCCTGCCGCAGGCAGCCCGCAGGGCGACACGAGCGGTGCGAGGGAGGCAACTTCGCCGCGAAGCGCGAAGGCGGATCCTCTGGCTCCACGCTCCCGGCTCCACGCTACCTGCTCCCTGCTCCTAAAACTCCGTGCCCTGCGGCGTGAGCAGCGGGATGGGGGAGCGGCGGTTGCGCCGGTAGACGGTGAAGTCCGAATCGGTCGTCCATACCTTGGCGCGGGGATGAAGTTCGGACAGACGAACCACGCAGGCGTCGGCAAACGACATGGGCACATCTTGGTAACGTTCGAGCAGGGTGCGCAGCGGTTGGGTTTCGTCCGCCGACTCGAAGCGCGATTGCAGCACGCCGCGTTCGATCATGCGCAGCAGCAAGCCGGCGTTGATCCGGCAGCTTCGACGATCCCACGGGCGAGTACTACGACGTGGGATTCCGCGTTGCCAGCGTCCCCGAGCCCTCCACAGCGGTGTTGGTGTTGATGGGAGTTGGAGCGTTGTATCTCTGGAAGCGGCGGAGAGCTACCCTTTGATCTTTGGTCCTTTGACCCTTTGCCGGACGGAAGGGATTTGAACAGAAGCCAACGAAGGAAACGAAGTGGCTTGCGCGAGGCGCGCTGTCGGGGAAGGATCGACTGGTGAACGCAGCGGCCAATACGGCGTTTCTGGACGAGATTCGTCCCAAGCTTGCGCCCTTCTGCCGCAGGCACCGGTTGCGCCATCTGGCGGTTTTCGGGTCGTTTTCGCGGGGAGAGCAGCAGGCGCACAGCGATATCGATTTGCTGGCGACGTTGGAGAACCCGGCGACCGTGGCCGCCGATGAGCTTTTTGATATGGCGGGGGAAGCCGAGGAGTTGCTCGGTCGTCCGGTTGATTTTGTGTTGCGCGACCGACTCGAGGCCTCGTCGAATCGGTGGGCTCGCGAGCACATTCTGGCCACGGCGGTCACGGTCTATGGAGATTGACCAACTCGGTCGCCTGCGCGATATCCGCGAAGCTTGTTCGCTGATTGAGAGCTACATGGCCGGAGTATCGTCCGAGGACTTCTTCGAGGACACCGAGAAGCAGGATGCCGTGATCAGACGTATTGAAATTATCGGCGAAGCCACGGCCCACCTGTCCGAAGCGACGCGTGGCCAGTTACCCGCGCTACCTTTTCGGCAAATGCGCGGCATGCGCAATATCGTCGCCCACGACTACGGTCACGTTGACGTTGCTCTCGTCTGGAAGGCGGCTACGGAAAAGATACCGCTGATTCGGCGAGTCCTTGAAGAGTTTCTTGGCAAAGAGTGACCTCTTCTCTCCGGCGGGCAGATTCGTCCCGGTGATGGTTCGCGGCGCGTCTGTTTCCATCAGTGACATCGGTGAAATCCGTGGTTGAATCGTTTTCACAAAATGATCCGGATACTTTTTTTGGGCGATGTGGTCGGGATGCCGGACGGAAGGGAATTGAACAGAAGGTAACGAAGGAAACGAAGCAGGTTGCGCGGAGAATGCGACGGGAGAAAAAAAATCGATTTTGACCCGGGAAATGGTAAGGTGAGGCCATGAGTTTCGCCCAAGTGATGGAAGAGTTGCCGCGTTTCACCGTGGCGGAACGGCAGGAACTTTTGAGGAATGTTCTGGAACTGGACGATGAGGGGCTGTCGGACCCGGAACTGGCGCTCGTGGAGCAGCGGTTGGCGGCTTACCGAGCAGACCCGGCAAGGGCGGTGGCGGCGGAGACCATGGCGGAGAGGATTCGGGCGAGATTTTCCTCGTGAATTGGAGCGTTGTCGTTCTCCCCGAGTTTTATGCCGATTTGGAGGAGGCTGGGTATTGGTATGAGCAAAAGCTGGAGGGACTCGGGACGAGGTTTGCCGGTGAGGTGCTGGAGGTGTGGGCTGATCTGGCGGTCAATCCCCTGATCACTGGCCAAAAACATCCCCGCCGGAGGCAGGGGAATTGAACAGAAGCCAACGAAGGAAACGAAGAGGGGCTTGGTAGGGACGAGCGGCTCGCTCGTCCGCTTTTTTCCCAACGGACACGCGGGCCGCGTGTCCCTACCCTCAGACGCTTGTCCGGTAGTCCAAAAGCTTCTCGGGCTTGGTTCTTTCCATCAGTGACATCGGTGAAATCCGTGGTTGAATCGTTTTCACAAAATGATCCGGATACTTTTTTTGGGCGATGTGGTCGGGGAGCCGGGGCGCAAGGCGCTGGCCCAGAGGCTGAAGGGGTTGCAGGTGGAATTGGCGGTCGATTTTACCATCGTGAACGGCGAGAACGCGGCGGGCGGGCGGGGGATCAGCG
>CAMDUL010000041.1 GCA_945878135.1 Chthoniobacter flavus
TGCACGTTGGCATCGTGGAAAGTCGGATACGTTTCGTGTCCGGGCCGGAAATAGAAGACCCGTCCGTTCCCCCGCTGCCAAGTCGCCCCGCTGCGGAAGACCTCGCCGCCGGTGAACCACGAAATGAAGATCAGCTCGTCCGGCGTCGGGATACCGAACGGCTCGCCATACATCTCCTCGGCCGGGATCTCGAAACATTCCCCCAACCCCGCGGTGATCGGATGGTGCGGTGCGATATTCCACACGCGCTCCTTGTCCGTCGATTCGCGCCACTTCAGCGAGCAGGTCGTGCCCATGAGACGTTTGAAAATTTTCGAGTAATGACCCGAATGCAAAACGACGAGCCCCATGCCCTCGAGCACGCGGCGATGGACGCGTTCAACCACCTCGTCCGCCACTTCCCCGTGCGCCATGTGCCCCCACCAGACGAGCACATCCGTGATTTCCAACCGCTCCGCGGTCAACCCGTGCTCCGGCTGATCGAGCCACGCTGTGGTCACTGCCAGTTCCGCGTCCCGACGCAAGAATGCCGCGATTGTCTCGTGCATGCCTTCCGGGTAAAGGGCGGCGACTTTCGGGTTTTTCTTCTCGTGGCGGAATTCGCCCCAGACGGTGACGCGGATGCTCATGGGTTTCGGGAAAAGCCGCCGGCAGCATTGCCAGCCACGCCGCCGGAGACGATAACTTTTACGCCATGCCCCTGATCGACAAACCTCTCGAGGAACTCAAAGTTTACCGCGGCATCTCGCCGGTGCCGGCCGATTTCGACGACTACTGGACCGCCGCGCTGCGCGAGTTGGACGCGACCGATCCCGAACCGGAACTCGTGCCGTCCGACGCCATCCGACCCCCGCACGCCGAATGCTTCGACCTTTGGTTCCGCGGCGTCGGCGGGGCCAAACTCTACGCCAAATACGTCCGGCCGAAAAACCGCCCCGGCCCCGGCCCGGCCGTCCTCCAATTCCACGGCTACACCTGGAACAGCGGCGACTGGGTCGACAAACTGGCTTACGCCGGCCAGGGCCTCGCCGTGGCCGCCCTCGACTGCCGCGGACAGGGCGGACGCAGCGAGGACAACACCCCGGTCAAGGGCAACACGCACCACGGACATTTCATCCGTGGCCTCGACGATGCGCCGGACAAACTCCTCTTCCGCCGCATCTTCCTCGACACCGTGCAACTCGCCCGCGTGGTCATGGCGTTTCCCGAAAACGATCCGGCGCGCGTCGGCACGCTGGGCGGCTCGCAAGGCGGCGCTCTCTCCATCGCCTGCGCCGCACTGGAACCGCGCATCGCGCGCTGCGTTTCCGTCTTCCCCTTTCTCTCGGACTACAAACGGGTCTGGGACCTCGATCTGGCCAAGGACGCCTATGCGGAGCTACGAACCTACTTCCGCTTCTTCGACCCGCGCCACGAGCGCGAGGAGGAAATTTTCACGCGCCTCGGTTACATCGACGTGAAAAACCTCGCCCCGCGGATCAAAGCCAAAGTGCTCATGGGCTTGTCTCTCAGCGACCCCATTTGCCCGCCGTCCACCCAGTTTGCCGTCTACAACGCCATCAAGGGCGACAAAGAGTGCCTCATCTATCCCGACTTCGCCCACGAGGCACTGCCGGGCTTCTACGACCGCGCCTTTGATTTTCTCGCGGCGCTCTGATCAAGCACCGGCCCGCATGATCTCCGCCGGCGCACGTCCGGCCCGCAGCAACGCCGCCATACGCTGCATGGCGGGGGCGGAATGGTTGAAAAACGTTTTGTAGGCCCGGCAGAGGTAGTTCAGGCCGGGTTCGCCGTCCGGCGTGCGGATGAAACGGTGCTTGGGACATTCACCGTGGCAGAGATGACGCACTTCGCACTCGCGACAGTAGAACGGCAGGGTATCGGCCTTGGCCTCGCCGAAGGCGCGCTGGAATTCCGAGTTCACCATTTCACCGAGCGAGCGGTTGAGAATATTGCCGAGCTTGTAGTGCGGATAGACGTAGTGGTCGCAGGAATAGACGTCCCCGTTGTGCTCCATGGCCAGGGCCGTCCCGCACTTTTCGCTGAAGACACAAAGCCCGCCGCGGTGCGGTCCGCCCATCCAGTTGCCGAGGGTGACATCGAAAATCTGCACGAAGGTCCGGCCGACATCGCGCTTCACCCACTCGTCGAAAATCCCGCAGAGGAATTCGCCGTATTGCTTCGGCTCGACGCTCCAGTCGGTGACCGGCAGGCGGCGGTGATCCTCCTCGTCCACCCGCGGCGGCGCGGCCAGATCGAGTCCGAGTTTGGTCGCTTCCGCGTCGGGCAGGCGTTCGACCAGCGGGATGAATTGGAGGAAGCCCGATCCGATGTCGCGGAGGAAGCGGTAAACCTCCAGCGGATGACGGGCATTGGCACGATTCACCACGGTCAGGGTGTTGAACTCGACACCGTGCTTTTTCAGCAGGCGCAGGCCGCGCAGGACTTCGTCATAGGTGTCGCGCCCCTGCTTGTCTACCCGGTAGGCATTGTGCAGCCGCGCGGGTCCGTCGATGCTCAAGCCAACGAGAAAATTCTCCGAGCGGAAGAACTCGCACCATTCGTCATCGAGCAGCGTGCCATTGGTCTGGATGGCGTTGGCGATGCGCTTGCCGCCGGCATGCTTCCGCTGCAACTCCACGACTTTGCGGAAGAACTTCACCCCGAGCAGGGTCGGTTCCCCGCCCTGCCAAGCGAAGGAAACCTCCGGCATATTCTGTCCCTCGATATATTGCCGCACGTAGGTCTCGAGGACCTCGTCGGACATTTTGAAATTTTCGTTGGACGGAAACAGTTTCTCTTTTTCGAGGTAGAAGCAGTATTTGCAGTCGAGGTTGCAAATCGGCCCGATGGGCTTGGTCATGACGTGGAAAGCCCGCACCGGACCCGCCGGTTCTTGTTTCTGAAGCTGCACACTTGCTTGCATCCCGACATTCAAGATGTCGGGAAGCGCAGGGGCCGGCAAGTGGGGAGCGCCCCGTGTAAATGCTCCACCGCTCGCAGTGAGTTCCCCGCAGATCGGAGATCTCGCCCATGATGGACTACGGGGGGATTTTCCCCGCAGTTGGCGAAATCGTGCTGAAGTTTGGCGGAATCATCCGCGCCAACCGCAGGATTTGTTGTAGGTTGAGGCTTACGCATCAGAATTCCTCCGATGAAAATTAATTGCCGCTTCCCCACGATGGTTTCGGCCGCACGACTCGTCGTAATTGTTTTCCTCGCACTATCGATTCTCCGACTGCCGCTCTCGGCCGCGACCTACACCTACGACGCGGGAGCGTCATCCTTCCCCGGCACGCTGTGGTCGAACGGGGAAAATTGGGTCGGTAACAATGTCCCGACTTTCAACAACCAAGCCGACCTGATTTTCGACACAAACATCAAAGTGTCGGGCATGCGGATCGGGACTAACAGAACGGTGCGTTCGATGTTGTTTGGCAACAACGCCATATCCGGAACCAACCCCGCCACGGCGATGATCGTGCAGACAGTGAACGACGGCGGCACCGGAACTCCCGCACTCACCCTGCAGGCCGACACGGGTAATACGACCATAACGCAAGAGAGTGGCTTTCAAGCAAGTTTGCTGCGCCTTGGTCAGAATAACGGCGGCAATGTGGTCTTGGGCAGCACTCTGGATTTGCTCACCCATTCGGCGACCAAGCCGGTGCAATTCGACTCCATTGTCTCGGGGGGCGGGGCGCTCAACAAATACGGTGTGGGGGTCGCGCAGATTTACCGGGCCAACACCTTCAGCGGCGGGGTCAATATTTTCGAAGGCACGATCGAGGCCTACAACAGCGGCTCCGCACTGGGCACCGGGGCGGTCGCCTTGGGCGGACCGGGCAGCTCGACCAATGCCACGTTGCAGGTGGGCAACGCCATCACCGTTACCAATGCCATGACGGTCAATTCCGGCAGCGGCGCACGCACGATTGCCAACGACAGCGCCCGTGCCGGCAACGCAACGTTGAGTGGCGGGCTCACGCTCAACACGAATGCCACCTTTGCCATCACCAGTGTCACGGGCGGCTCCCATGACCGTATGACCCTCTCCGGAGCAGTCGGCGGCGCGGGCGGCATGGTCAAGACGGGAACGGGCATCTTGATTCTTGCGGCCTCCAACAATTACGGCGGCACGACCGACATCCAAGGCGGCAAGTTCTATCTCGGCAGCGCAGGCAGACTGGGCAGCGGGGCGGTGACCATCGCCAGCGGGGCCAACCTCGATTTCGGCACGGGCAGCGGGCAGACCAACATCGTGGCCAACAATATCTCGGGCGGTGGGGCCGTCATCCAAAGCACGGCCGGCACCGAAACCCGCATCACGGGAGACATCACCTCGACCGGCGGCATGGAGATCCAGAGTGGCACGCTGCGCATCGGCAATGGCGGCAACACCGGTTCCTATAGCGGTAGTGCCACGGTTGCCTCCGGTGCGGTGCTGGCCTTTGCCCGCAGTGATGCCTACACCCACGGCGGGAAGATCTCCGGCGCGGGCGGCGTGACCAAGGTCAACGCGGGAGATGTCACCCTCACTGCGAGCAACGATTACAGCGGAGCCACCACCCTCTTCGACGGGACGCTGGTCGCCGGCGACGCCAACGCGCTGGGCACCGGCGGCGACATCGTTTTCCGGCCGGAGGGCGGCAACATGGGAGGAATCCGCTACACCGCGGCCTCGGCCGGCACCGACTGGGCCTCGCGCATCGTCAACAGCACCGGGGCCATCCGTCTGGATACGGACGGCCACAACGTGACCTTGGCCGGCTCGATCGACGGCAGCAATGTCGGAGGCTTGGTCAAAAGCGGAACCGGCACGCTGACTTTGGGAGGGCGCAACACTTACACGGGCTCCACCACGATCGATGCGGGCACTTTGGCGCTGGGGGCGACGGGGTCGATGCGCTTTGTCGTCGGTCAGTCGGGGCAGAGCACCGTCGTGGCCGGTGCCGGCGCCTTTCTGGCCGAAGGCACTTTCGAGCCCGATCTCACCGGGGCCGCCACCAGCGGTTCGTGGCAGCTTGTCACCGCAACCGCGGTGACTTACGGCCCGAGTTTTTCCGTGGCGGGCTTTACCGAGTCGCCAGCCGGCACCTGGACCCTTTCCACCAATGGCGTGACTTACCAGTTCGTGCAGTCGACCGGGGTGCTGTCCGTTCCGGCACAGGTCATGACGGCTGTGGCCGACGGAAACTGGAGTGAGGCCGGCACTTGGGATCGTGGCGTTCCCGCCCCGGGAGATGAGGCGGTCATTCCGGAAGGGATCACCGTCACCATCAACGGCGATTTCACCTGCGGAAAAATCAAGGTGCACGGCAAACTTCAGGTGGCTCGCGCCGACACGTCGCTGACCTGCGATTCCATCATGGTCATGGGGTCCGGTTCCGTCTTTGAGATTGGCAGCCCGAGTCAGCGGTTCACGCACAAGTTCACGCTTACGCTGAAAGGTTTGGCTTCCTCCGGCACGGGGTCGATGGGAGCCAAGTTTATCGGCGCCCACAATGGCGGGAGGCTGGAGTTCCACGGCGAAGAACGCGTCTCTTGGACTCGACTGGGAGCCAGCGCCGCGGCGGGAGCCACCTCTATCACCGTGCTTGAGCCGGTCGATTGGCGCCCCGGTGAAGAGATCTTGGTCACCTCAACCAGCACCGACTGGAACCAAGCGGAGAAATTCGTGGTCGCGTCGGTTACCCCGGATGGCTTGACTGTCAATCTCACCTCGCCCCTCGCCCACTTCCACAGCGGTGAGACGAGAACCCACACCCGCCCCTCCGACGGCAAGACTTGGAGCATCGACTTGCGGGCCGAAGTGGGGCTGCTCAGTCGCAATGTCCGCATTCAGGGCGATGCCCAGTCCGAGGTGAGCGGGTTCGGCGGACACATCATGGTGATGAATAAAGACGGGTGTTGCGAGACGCCGGGGGTTGGCAACATTCAAGGAGTGGAACTCTACCGCATGGGGCAGAAAGGGATGCTGGGACGCTATCCTTTCCACTGGCACATGCTGCTCAATCACGGCCAGGGTCAATACTTCCGCAACAATAGTGTCCATCGCTCCTTCAACCGGGCCATTACCGTCCACGGCACGGAATCGACCCTCGTGGAGGATAACTTTTGCTACGACCACATCGGCCACGGCTTGTTCCTGGAGGACGGATCGGAACGCTTCAATACCATCCGCCGCAACGTCGTGGTGCTGAGCAAACGTCCGGCACCGGGCGAGGAAGTAACGCCCTCCGACAACGAACTCAACGAGTTTCAGAATCGGACTCCCTCGAGTTATTGGATCACCAATCCGAACAATATTTTCGAAGACAATGTCGCGGCAGGCACGCAAGGCACCGGCTTTTGGTTCGCTTTTCCAACGAGTCCGATGGGCGCTTCGGCCGACGAGCCTTACTTCAGCGGGCTGCAGCCGCACAAGGAGCCCTTGGGGAAATTCGACCGCAACACCGCCCACAGCTGCATGAACGGCTTGGATATCAACGATCAACTCAACCCCGACCACTCGCTCAGAGCCAACGGCGCTTGGGAAAATGACGGGCCTTTCTTCCTCAACGACTGCGTTTGGTACAGCAACAACGCCGGGATCTATGCCGGGATCGGACAACGCCGGCAGAATGTCGTCTATTATAACAACACTTTTGCGGACAACCAAATCGCCGTTTTTCTGGCGACTTATCAATTGGTCGAGGAGTCGCTGCTCATCGCCGACAGCGGCTTGGGTCACTTTACCGGCCGGCCGACGATGTATGCGGTCTATGACGGCGCCGGACGCATGAAGAACAATCACATGATCGGTTGGCACCACCCCGACTCGCGGCTCTTGTCGAATAGCGGCGCGGCGACCAAGCACCCCAACCACCGTTTCGAAGGATTCACCTGGGATCAGCCGGGCCCCCCGACCAATATCCTGCCGAATTTCGACATTGTGCCGCCGCCGAATACGGTCTTCAACCACCCGGCCCACCCGCGTGTATGGGCGCAGGTCATTCTGGACATCGATGGATCGATCACGGGGACTCCGAATTCCTCCATCATCTCGAACAATCGGTTCATGACGACGGGGCAGGAGCACCAGCCCGCCAATTGGGCAAACAACCTGGTCAGCCCCCACCGCTTTGCCCAGATGCGGGCCGGCTATAACCTCGACAGCGATTTTAATCCGAATGTCAGCGTCGTTCGTGAGAAGGCGGGAACACCCACCGCGGGTGTTTACTACATCAATGGGTTCAAGGAGCATCACCAGCTTCCATTCATCGTCAACGAAGACTTCCTTTACACCTATTATTACGAGTCACTGCCTTCCTCCAACCGCATCAATTTTACCTTCGACGATGCCGAACTCGGGGACACCGTAACGGTGCGCATCAAGGAATTCGGACGGCATTCGAATCTGGCCGTCTCGCGGATGGTCAGTCACAGCTCCCTCAGCTCGCTGATGTCGGCAACGGAATCCGGCTACTACGCCGAACCCGATGGCGATCTTTATTTGCGACCGGTTGCGACGAAAAACTACAATAACGGCGCCTATGTCGTCACATGGTCGGGTGACATGGCCCTGCCTGTGTGGGATTCCGATGGCGACGGCATAAGTGACGCCACGGAGGCGGCCACCGGCAACAACGCGTTTGATTTTCCGCCAGTCCCGGCAGAGTCCTACGAGCAGTGGGCGGATCGCTTCGGCCTCGCCGGAACCGATCGCGATGAAAACGCCAATCCGGATGGCGACGGCTTTTCCAATTCCGAAGAGTATATCGCCGGAACCGATCCAACCGATCCCGGCTCCCACTTCGCGGCCTCCGCCGAGATGACGGGACGAGGCATGGCCCTCACTTTCAATACCATCGAAGGCCGGAACTACCGGGTCATGCGCTCGGTTGATCTCGTCGGGTGGGAACCGCTCGGCTCCGTGATCCCCGGCAACGGAACGACCGTCGAAATGGTCGACGCGGACCCGCCGGAAGCACGGGCCTTCTACCGCGTCCTCGTCTCGTTGCCATAAACCCGGAAAAGGCGCTGAGAGCCGGAGTTCGCCGCGGCCGACGGAGACAGGTCGCAGCCTTCCATGCTCGACTGGCCGTGACCCACACGGCGAGATCGTCGGGAAAGTATGTCGGCATTGTTTTGCTCATCCGACGCGCCGGTCAAATTCTCCACTGCTCGCGGTGGCTGCCGCGCAGGTCGGTGATCTCGCCATCGCTGCGGCTGGCGGCATACCAGCAGAGGAAGGCCGAGGAGAGAACCGTGACCAATAACACAACGCCGACCAGCCAGCCGGGTAATTCGCCGACGGCCAAGGCGTCGTAGAAGGACGACCACGAAGTGATCGGCGGGTTGGCGTGCATGAACACCTTGGTCATCCACGCCACGATGATGATGGCAAAGATGAAGACATAGTTGCGTTTGAGCCGCCGCCCCACCGCTTCGAGCTTGCTGATTTTGAATGAAGGCAGGATGAGGTCCTCGCAAACCAGCTTCTGCCAGTCGCCGCCGAGCAAGGAAGGATTTCTCGCCACCATGGCGACGAGGAAATGAGATTCCAGCATGCGCACCCGGCCGCGGAACGCGTCATAAAAACGATAACGCCGCGCCTCGATCCACAACATCATCCAGACGATCAGAAGATTGAAGAAGAAGATGAGGTGCGGAATGTCGCGGAACGAGAAGGCCACGGTGATGATGGTCGTCGTGCTGGTGATGGCCCACGTGGTAGTCAAGTCGAGCCGCTGCCGCCAGACCATGATCCGTCCGACCTCACCGCGGTAGAAGTGCGACATGGCCGTCACGTAGCAGTTGTCCCTCAAAGAATCTCCGGCGTCCGGCGCCGGGCGGGCGGGCCGCAGTGCAGTGTGTTCCATCGTGTTCATACCAAGACTCAATCGGATGTTGCTTGGCCGAAATAATATCCATACCAACGCTGCTCCTGGCCGTTGAGCGGTCCTTCCGGCAGGCCCGGGGGTGACATCTTACCTGCCCACGCCGCGAGCTTCGCTTCGAGCTCCGAGGCGATATCGGGATGGTCGGCGATGACGTTCTTTTGCTCCCCGCGATCGCCCGCCAGATCGAAAAGCATTTTGCGGTCCCCGCCCGCGCGCAGAAATTTCCAGTCCCCCGAACGAACCGCGGCCTGGTTCCAGAAACGCCAGTAAAGATCGCGCGACGGCGCTTTTTCTTCGCCCGCGGCCAGCAGCGGGAGTAAATCCACGCCATCAAGCGCGGCGTCCGGCGGCAGGCCGGCCGCGGCATTCATGGTGGCGGCGATATCCAAGGCGATGACCGGCTTTTTCCAGACCGTGCCGGCCTCGATCCGTCCGGGCCATGAGGCGAGGAAAGGCACGCGAATGCCGCCCTCGGCCAGCATGCCTTTTTCGCCGTTCAGCGGGTCGTTGCGCGAACCGTCCCACGCCGGACCCGGTTTGTCGACCGGCAGCACGTCGTCCATGGGCTTGCCCTGCTGGGCACCGAGTGGCGCGCCATTGTCGCTGACAAAAAAGACGAGCGTGTTGTCGCGCATCTTCTTTTCTTCGAGCAGATCAAGGATGCGTCCCACCCCGTCATCGACTGCCGCGATCATGGCCAGTCCGGTGCGTCGTCGTTCGGGCATGTCACCGGGGAAGCGGGCGAGGTATTCGTCGGTGGCGACGAGCGGCACGTGCGGCGCGTAGTAGGCCAAGTAGAGAAAGAAAGGCTTGGCGTCGTCCTGCCGGCGGAGGAAAGCCAGCGCCGCATTGGTTTGTTCCTCCACGCGGTCGTCCTTCGTCGTGTGGTCCTCGCCTTCCGGCGCGAGGGAACGTCCCTCGAGATCGTAGTTGCGCAGGTATTTTTGCAATTCGCCCCAGTAGAAATCCTGAAAACCGCGCTCGCCGGGGCCGTAAGGCTGCTGCAAGGCCCGCGGCATGGTCACGCGCTCCGGATTGCCCGTCTGGAGCGCAGGATCGTTCTTCAGCGCCCACGCCACGGTGACAACATTCGGCTCGAGGTGCCACTTGCCGGCCATGCCCGTGATATAACCCGCCGCATCGAGACGGTTGGCGATGGTTTTTTCTTCCAGCGGCAGCGGTCCCTCGGTGATTGAATCGTAGCCGAAGCGCTGCTGATAGCGCCCGGTCAGCAAACCCGCCCGCGAAGGGGAACACTGCGGGGCGGTGATGTAGCCGTCCGTAAAGACCGCCCCCTCGCGGGCCAGGCGGTCGAGGTTGGGTGTCCTGACGTCGTCGCGGATGCCGTGTGCGCCGAGATCGGCATAGCCTTGGTCGTCGGTGAAGATAATGATGAAATTCGGTCGGTCGGCGGCCTGAAGAAGAACCGGAGCACCCATGGCCACGACCAGTGCCAGCAAATGCTTTCGCATGGTGAAGAATCAGCCCGCTCGAAACGGTTGTCAGGGCTCCCGGGCGAAATACTTTTCCCGCTCCGCACGGTCCATGTTGTCGGTATCGAGGCGCTCGATGTGGCCGTCGACGAACAGTGCGAGGGCTCGGCCGCCGTGGCGCGCATCAGGCCGGGTAGTAGCGGAGGAGCCCTGTGTCACCCAGGAGGTGTCGACTACCCAAGAGCTGTCGAATTTAGATTTGTCTCGGGACGTGGAACTGCAAGCCAGCACCTTCTTCGACGGATTGCTGACAATTGCCGGAGACTCGCCAACCCCCGCTCCACGAGCCCTCCAATCGGCCACTGTCGGGTAGGATGAGACCGGACCGCGGGCTACCATCGCAGGATTCACTCCGAAACAACCCCATAAATGCTGACGCCCTTCTTTTACGAGGGGGTCATAAAAAAACTCCGGCAAGAACGCGTCGCCCTCGCTCTCCGGCAGACCGGCTTGCATCCGCAAGGCGTTTTGAAAAAAAGGATATTGGTTCCCCGGCAGCCCCAGAGTGCGGAGCATGTGCGGGGGCAGGCGCCCCGCATCGGCCACGTAGCTGCCGTAGAGGGCGCCGATTTGTTTGAGGTTGGAGGTGGCTCGGGCCGAGCGTCCAGATTCGATCATGCTTTGCCCGACTGGCACCAATATCGCGGCGAGAACCGCGATGATGGCGATGACCACCAACAGTTCGATCAGTGTGAAGGCCAGCAAGCGACGGCGGGACGATCGGGTCATGGGGGAGCAATAAAAGTTACTCTCCAGCATACACCAAAACGCACCGAT
>CAMDUL010000042.1 GCA_945878135.1 Chthoniobacter flavus
GGCGACAATGATCGTCACGTAGGCGATGAAAAGAATGACAAACGGACGGTTGGTCAGGGTATAGCGCACGGCCTCGAAAAACTTGATCGGCTCTTGTTCCTCGATGACCAGTTCCTCCTTGCACCCGAAGACCGGGATCATTCCCGAGACCAGCACGATGGCCGCCACCCCGACCGTGACCCAGAACGCCCCGACCCCGAGGCTGGGCCAGTATTCGTCGGCCGCGAGACGGAAAAGCCAGCCGGCCGCGAGCGAGCCGAACAACCCGATATACATCCGCCAACGCACGACCCGCGTGCGTTCGTCATAATCGGGCGTCAGCTCGAAACCCAGAGCCGTGTAAGGCACGACAAAAAACGTGTAGGCCAGCGCCAGCAGGCTCCCCATGACCACGATGTAGAGAAAGGGGACATTGCTATACCACGGGTTGGCCCCGGTCTCCGTCATGGGCAAGGTCCAGAGCAGCGGTAGCAGCAGCACGCAACCGAGCACGCCGACGAACATGAACGGACGCCGCCGCCCGAACCGCGACTTCGAGTTATCCGACATGTTGCCGATGAGCGGGTCGGTGATCGCATCGAAAATACGCGGCAGACCCAGCGCCAATCCGGCCAGCACCGGCGAAAGTTTGAAATGGTTCACATAGACCAAGGTCCCCAGAGCGGCCAGCGTGTTGAACATGAAGTTGTCGGCCAAGCCGCCGAAACCCCACATCACTTTGGTGCGCAGCGGCACATGCTCGCGACCGGGCACAGGCGGGAGATGGGAGGGATCAGACATGTCGCAGGATCAGGATGCCCAATGCGGGTTTCCCGGCCAGAAAGCAACCACGGAGGTTTCGCGGCCGCGAGGCGTTTTTTTCGGCCCCGCTCCTCATTCGCTCTCGATCTGGATTCTGATGAAGCCTTGACCGCCATTGAGCGGCAGGCGCGCGCGCCACTCTTCGATGCCATCCTGCGAACCGAGCATTTCCCGGTCGAAGACTTCCGTCCAGTCCGTTGCTTCCGACAACTGCGCTTTCCAGGTCGGGACAACCCGGATGTCGGTCTTGGCGGGATCCCGGTAATAGATCAGTTGCAGGTGGTCACCCGAGGTTCCTTCCAAGTAGGGCAAGCCGCGGAATTCGCCGGGATACTGCCCGGTGCCCTCGTGGCGCAACGGGTCGAGATTGAAGGCGTATTTGAGGAGGTTGGCGATGCCATCGCCGGCTGGCGCGGCCGCCGGGTCGGCCGCCGTGCCGCTCAAGCCGTGCTGTTGCGACCACCCGGCAAAGTTTTGCGCGGCGGAAGCCACCACGAGATCGACGGTCTCGGCGCCGATCTCGAGCCACGCGCGTCGGCCACCGCCGAGATCCAGAGCCAAGGCTTCGCCGACGGGCGCAAACTGCTCCGCATCATCCACCACCCCTTCGATCAGGCGATAACGTCCGTCCGGCGTGGCAGGATCCAAACCTTGCATCTGCGAGAGTTGGAATCCCCCGGTGACCAATCCCGAAACGGTGAGGCGGGACTGTGCCGCGAAGACCCAAGCCGCACCCGCTTCGAAAGCCAGATTGCCGCCGAGCGTGCCGTCACCGCCCAGCGCGGCGCCGGGGCGAACCACCGAATCGCCGGGCGCCGAGGCGTGGTCGCCGTTGATAATCAGGCGACCGGACTCGACGATGGTCGGACCGCCGTAGCTGTTGCGGCCGGAGAGGACGAGCGTGCCCCCGCCCGACTTGACCAGTCCGCCGGTGCCGGCCAGCGCATTGGCCACATCCACCGTCTGCTGCGCCGCGACCGACCAACGGGTACCGGCCATGGTGACGGCGCCGCCGGAAAAGCTGAAACTGGGGCCGGAAAAATCCAGGTCGGAGACCGTGACTCCCGTTGGCGCCACGGTCACATTGTTCCCCGCCGCACCATTGAATCGAGCGATGACCGGTTTGCTGTTGCTCCAGACCGCGGCGGCTTCATCCGATTGGTCCACCCACCCTCCGCCGCCGGAGGTCCAGACCCCGCCCACTCCGCCGTTCCAGCGGAGAGCGCTCGCGGCATAATCCAGCCGCACCCCGGTGAGACCCATCGCGGGGGTCTTTGCCACGCCCCAAAAAGCGATCTCCAACGGCGTGCCCGCCGCGATTCTCTTGACGGTGTGGGTGAATGTTCCCGCGTTGGTGAAACTTGCATTACCCAAATTCGTACGGCCTGGACCATAGATCGCGACTCCCACGGTGGAGGAGCCGGACTGCAGATTGGCCAAAGTGAAAGTCAAGCGGACATCGGAAGTCACCTCTGCCGCGACGACTTGCTGCGTCATGGGTTGGAAAGGCGACGCGGAGCTCAACTCCCCGAGGTTGGCGTAAGCCGCGCCATTGAGCACCGTGACCGCATAGGCAGCACTGGTTCCTCCCGACCAGCCGGGCGGAAACCCTCCAAACCACCGGGCCGCGGTGTTGGTCATCCCTGTCCGGTCGCTGAAGTCGCCATTGACCACGAATCCCTGCAAGGCCGGCGGTTGGTATTCCTCCTCGGGCACGGTGGTCGGGTTTTCCACCACGAGCAAGCTCGAGGACGGCGCGATGGTGACGGTGCCGGGCAACTGAAGCGCCGTGATGGATCCGTCGAGCGGATTGTAGACGGAGACCCGGCGTGTGCCGTTGTCGGCCAGCGCCAGCGACGAGGTGAGCGCGGTCATGGCATTGTTAACCAGATAGGTGATGCGCCGTCCGTCCCTTGTGAACCGCGCGTTGAAGAATTCCTGCTCCGCCCCCTCCACCAGTGCCGGCGGCGCAACCATCAGTTCGAAATCCGGGGGCATCACCGCGCCCAGGGTGCCGGTCAGTTGGGCCGCCGTGACCGTCGGCTGATTGGAGAAGATCGCCGCGACGGACCCATGCTCGGCGGCGTTGTCGCCCAACTCCGGCCGACGCTCGACCAACTCGACCCGGCCGCCGGCCTGCCGGAATTGCTCCAACTTTTCCGCCACCGGCAGGGGAAGAACCTCGACGCACGGCAGCACGATTGTTGAATAGCGGTGCGGCCCCACCACCAAGACTCCGCCGTCGAGCACGGCATCGCGCAGCCAGTCGCCGTGGACCCAATTGAAGTCGATGCCCGCGTTCGACAAATTCCGCGCCGTGCTGTCCAGGTTGTCCTGGATGGCGCTCAGGGCTTGCCATTCGGCGGTGAGCAGATCGACCCTCGCCCAGAAGTTCGGCGAGGGCACAAAGTTGGCCTGGAAAGTCTCGATGGGATAGTAGAGACCGACCGTCGAGGCGTGGCGCGCCCCGCGCAGGGCGAGCGAGAGACGACCCACATACTCGTTCATCCCGCGGTAGACGACCGGATCATAAAGCTGCCAGAACAGGTAGGTCTGGAATTGGTTGACCCCGGAAAACACCCCCATGTTGACGATACGGCGGAAATCCCCGGCCAGCGGGGTGAGCTCCATCTGGGGACGGTAGATGATGGGATCGAGCAGACCGACCACCGCCGGCCGGTTTTTGAATTGCGCGACGGAGCTGAGGAGCTTCGGCATCCAGAAATTCCATCTGGCGCCGCGGTCGGGCATGGGCAGATCGACAGCCGGTATCTGCATGGGCTCCACGAAGCGGAACATGTCGCCGTGGTTGAGCACATGGTAGACGAGGTCCTCTTCCTGCAGGGGATGGCCGGAGAAACGGACGCCGTTTTGATCACCCCAGTCGGCAATGCGCTGCGAAAAATTCTCGGCCAGCAAGGCGCCCACCGTCTCGTGGAAGTGCCGCCGCACGAGTTTGGACGCCGTGTCGGCGCCCCCGTAGAGCGCGGGCAACATGGGCCGCAGATCGTAGCCGTGGCGTTGCTGAAAAAACGCCGGCAGTGCCGCGTCCCATGGCAGGAAGCTCCGCCCGCTGGGCCGGGTGGGCGGATCGTTCGTGAACCAAGATGTCATGAGATTCGGCTCGTTGGAGTAGAAAGCTTCGATTTGCCCGCCCAGCGGACCGAAGCGGCGGACGTATTCCTCGTGGGTCAGTGAGACGAAAGCCTCCATCGCCGCCGGATTGAGCAGATTGGGATAGCGTCCGGTGGTTTGGAACTGCCCGGCCGTGCTGGTGGCTTGATTGCCCTGATTGTTGACCTGCAGCGCGAAGGCCCGCAGCGTCCAATCGCCGGAACGGCCATTGCCCGTCACCAAGTTGTCCTGCACCGTGAGCGCCCGCGGGCGGGTGAGGTCCGGTTGCCCGTTGACGCGGGGATAAAGGTAAGCGTGGACGAATTTCTCCGCGCCGGCCGGCAAGGCCAGAGAGACCGGACCCGTCCCGCGTCCCTCAAGCTGCACCTCGATCAGGCAGCGGGCCTCGTGGGCCGGATCGGCCTCGACCACGCGCCCTCCCGCCATGCCGCTGGGATAGCCGTTGTCGTCCGCCATCCAGAGTCGCAAGCCCGCGTCTTTGACCGCCGTGATGTTGTTGCTCACGTTGGCCCAAGCCTGCTCGGACTGGAGGTAGCCGTCGCTCTGCATGAAAAGCTGAATGCCACCTATGCCGGCCGCAGCCATTTGCTCCACCGGCACTGGTGCGCCGAGGTGGGCGCTGTAGTGCGAAAGACGGTATTCGGCCAGAGGATTGGCGAACCCGGCGTCGATCGCGGACCATTCGTCCGCCGATGCAGTTGCCGCAAAGACACCGCCCAGGACGGCAACAAGCGTAAGCTCCGGCCGCCCCCTGGACCGCGCCACCCGTCGATGCGCGCCTTCGTCCATAGTCGCATGGCCGGGCGGCGCACAACGGTTCGTCAAGAGGTCAGTTGGCATCCGGCATGAAGTATTTCCGAAGTTCGATGGCGTTCATTTTGCCGATGTCCAGGTCTTCGATATGCCCGTCGGCGAACAGACAGAGCGCGCTGCCGCGGTGGCGCGGATCCGCTTGGGCCGAGCCCTTCGTTACGCTGCGTCCGTCGAAATACCAACTGCTGTCGAAGCGTTGTTTGATGGAAAGGTCCTTGGCCGAGGCAACGACCACCTTTTGTCCCGGTGCGGCGAGGGCTGCCATCGGGAGACCATTGGGACTTTTCATGACCGCATTGTTACCCCCGAAACAACCGAAGAGGTGCTGGCGTCCCTTTTTGACTACCGGATCGTAGAACATTTCCGGCAACCACGGGTCCGAAGCCGGATTTCCCCTCACGGGCATCCCGGCGTGCATGCGCAGGAGGTTCTGCCAGAATTTCGAATTCGTGGCCGTGGCCCACCCTGCCGGTTCGGCCGCCGGCAACCGGTTGTTGTTGTCCGCCACGTAGGCGGTCAGGAGGCCGCCGATCTGGCGCAGATTCGATGTTGCCTTGGCCGTGTGACCGGAAGCGATCATGCGCTGCCCCGCGGGGAAGGCGAGGGCAGCCAGAACGGCGATGATCGCGATCACCACCAGTAACTCCATCAGGCTGAAGGCCCCCCGACCGCGCACCAGCGGGGCGGCGGGACGCTCGGAAACAATTGACGCAATCATGACGGGGACCCGGAATTATAGCGCATCTTAACGCAATATGCACCGCCCCTGCCCCGTCTGCGTAGATCATGCTGCCAAAAACGAGCAGAATCGTGCCACGGCCAAGGCGGTCAGTCGCACCAATCTCCGCGCCGATACGGGGAGGTTACTCGTTCGGCTTAACCGCGATGGAGACGTTATCAAGGGGGGGAAAGCCCTGCACGGCCCAGAAGCCGATCTTGATCGTCGTGCCCGCGGGCACGTTGCTCGCCACCACAGTGTGCGTTCCGGTATTGGTGAAGGCACCAGTGGCCAGCGCATAGGTCGTGGCGAGAGAGTCATAAATTGCCGCTCCCAGATAGAACGGATGCCCGTGCCATGGTTCCTTGACTTCGAAAGTCACGGTCACCTCGCCCGGCGCCTCCAAACGCCCCACCTCCTGCTCGAAGGCCACGAAGGAAGGTTGCGTTTGGCTCAGGGCGGACACATTGGCGACAAACTCCCCGGCTTCCCGCCGGATCGAATAATTGGTCGAACCTTCCACCGCAACCGTGGTGGACCATCCGGCCGGGACGCCGGCATACCACCCGTCGGCCCGCTCCTGCAGTCCGGTCAGGTCACTGAAGTCGCCGTTGGTGACCCGGAGACTGTCCTCGTCGGACTGCGCCGCAGCGAACGGGAGGCCGGCCAGCGAAAGAGCGAGCGCGCAATAAATCCTGCCTGCTTTCACGCCGCGATGCAGGCTGCTCACCGCAGGCGCCGACGGCGGGCGACATGGGCCGCCAGGCCGGCCGCACTCAACACCAGCAAAGCATAGGTGGACGGTTCGGGCACGACCGTCACGCTGTCGAGGCCGGGCGATCCGCCAGCACCCCAGAAACCAACGGCCAAAGGGGTGTTGGCCGGAACATCAATCGCTTGCAAGGTTTGAAACCCTCCGGTTGTGTAGGACGCGTTGACCAAGACGGTCCACCCGTCACTCGGACTGCTGCCCACCGACGTATTGTAGATCGCCGCACCCACTGTAACAGGATTTGCATTCAGGCCCAAAACGACAAAATCGAGCGTGATGGTGGCCGTCGTGTTTAACGAACCAACTTGTTGGTAGAGAGGCGTGAAAGGCACGGCCGTGGAACTGAGTGTTTGCAGATTGGCACCTATGTTGCCAGACGAGTAGTTAATCACATTGAAGTTCGGACTTCCTGTGAAGCCCGTCCATCCAGCAGGGACACCCTGATACCACCCTGGGACGCCGGGTTGAGGCGTTAGCCCGGTCAAGTCTTGGAAGTCACCATTAGTCAAAGAAAGTGCCGCCGTAGAGCGCTGGGGAACGACAAGACAAACGAGCGCGGCGATGACGATTTGGGGAAGGATGATACTTTTTTTCATGTTCATGGGGTGATGGTCGTTGGTTGGAAGTTAATGGGTTGCTCGAGGTTTCGCGCGGCGATTTATGCCAAGTATGTGGATTTTCGTGCCAATTGTTGGTTCGTCTCGCAGAGGGAAGGTCAGAGGGAGGCGGTCACGCGGTAGAATTTCTTGCCGGCCGGAGTGACCGAGATCTGTTTCCATTCGTAGCCGGCGGGCGGCGTGGAACCCGTCCCGGGTTGGACCGTCGCCGGGGAAGTCGTCCAAGGCCCGAGAGCGAGGTCGGACGTCTCCTGCACGGTGTAAGCCGAAGAACTGTCAATCCGCTGCAACCAGGACATGACGACTTGCCCGCCGACGGTTGACGTGCGGACCAAGGCGGGGTTGCCGGTCGTCGGGTTGGTGCCGAAGGCAAACTCGCTGCTGTTGAGGAAGCCGTCGCCGTCCGGATCCGCCCCGGGCGCGCCATTGGTCGCCGGATCAAGGGAGTAACCGGCCGCCCAACTGTTGTAGGCGTTGGCTGCGACCTCGATGGTCACCTCGGCCGTGGTGCTCCCTCCCGCATTCGACGCCGTCACGGTGTAGACAGCCGGGGCGGAGGCGGCGCTCGGGGTGCCGCTGATCACGCCGGTCGAGGTATCGATGACCAAGCCGTCCGGCAGGGCGGGACTGATCGAATAACTGCTGACCGTGCCGGTCACACTCGGGGGCCCGAGCGGAGTGATGGCCACGCCGATGGCCGCGCTAAGCGAGTCCGGCGAATAGGACAAATCAGACGGGGCATCGGGCGCAAGGATGACGTTGTCGAGGCCCGGGGAACCCACCCAGCTCCAGAAAGCGACGGCAATGGGCGTGCCGGCCGGAACATCCAGTGCTTCGAGGGTCTGTAGGCTGCCACTCGTTTCGTCATAAGTCGCCGAGGCCAAAGCCGTCCAAGTCGCCGGGCTCCCTCCCGGAGTCGCTTCGTAAATGGCCGCAGCCATGCCGTAGCTGGCGCTGAATCCGAGAATATTGAAGGTCAGTCGGACAACTCCGGTCGAGTCCGACAAGCCACCCGTTTGATACAAGGGAATAAGCGATGGATTGGCTGGGCCCAGCGTTTGGATATTCGCGCCGTAATTGCCGGAATTCCAGTTGATCACATTGTAAGAACTACTGTTGCCCGTCCATCCGATCGGGACACCGTCATACCAGCCGGGCGCATTTGCCGTAGGCGTGAGTCCGGCTAAATCTTGAAAGTTTGCATTGTAGAGTGCCAGACCCTTGCGCAGCCAGAGAAGGTTGCCGGTGCCGACCAGTTCGTATCCCGGCACGGCGGGATCCAACTGAGGGGAACCGCTGATCGAACCGCTGGTGGAGATGAGAGGCACGGCGGAACCTGCCGGAGTGCCGACCACTTTGACTTTGGACCCGACGCCGAAGTCGAGGCTTACTGCGGAGCTGACCGGGTCGCCGGGGTCGACTTCAAGGATGGAACCGGGGTCGATGGCGACGGTGTTGGCGGCCACGGAGGTCGAAACGGCCACGTCCGTGATGCCGGGAGTCATTCCCCCGAAGGTCCAAAACCCGACATAGAGCTCGGTGCCGGCGGGCACACCCTGCGCGGAGCAGGTCACGGTCGCGGTGCCATTGACCAAGCCTGGCGTTTCCACAAGGGCCACCGTGCTGTCATCGGCTGCGTTGAAAATGGCCCCAGCCACGTAGAAAGGCATGTTGGGGGTGAGCGAAACGGCTTTGAAAGTGACCGTCACGTCCGAGGTGACACCCACCGTGCCGAGGGACTGCCGGAGGGGATGAAAGGTCGCGCCGCCGACCTCGCTCAAGCTGTCGAGGTTGGCGTAATAAATCCCACCGGACTCGATGACCGTGTAGTCGCTCGCCGGGGCGGCCGAGGTCCACCCCGCCGGCACGCCGCCATACCATCCGTCCCCAGTGACCGTGTTGGCACTGAGGTCGGCGAAATTGCCATTGGTCAAACCCACAGATGGCGCATCGGGCACGGATGCCACGGAGACGTTGTCCAGCCAAGCAGCCTGCGCGCTGCTGAATTCGAGGGAGACCGTGGCTCCGGCCGGCACATACGCCGCCAGGGTCTGCGCATCTCCGGTCGCGAAGGTCCCTGATCCGTAGACAACGCTCCCGCCGTCCGTGATGCGCACGATGGTCGTCGGTGCTCCGCTGAAGAACGCCCCGAGATCGAATGTGACCGTAACCAGCGAGGCAACCGAAGTGGTGCCGACGTTTTGACGCAGAGCCGGGAGATTCTGCAAGTTGGCGACAGGCGGCGGATTGCCGACGCCGGCGGTTTGCACGGAATACCCCGGATTGGAGGCCGTGCTCGTCCAGCCGGCGGGAACTCCCTGATACCAGCCCCACTGTTGCGCGGTCAGGCCCGTGAGATCGCTGAAATCGCCGTTGGTCACGGTCAGGGTTTCCGCGCGGGCAGACAACACGGACGCTAGGGCCGCAACGACGGTCATGCCGAGGAGAGAGAGGGAGAATGGTTTGTTCACGGAGGTGGAGTTCATGGACATGAAGTTAGCGCGGTGCTCGCTCGCCGCTCGCATTATCATGCCAAATCCCAGCAGATTCTTGCCATTTGACAGCCGGTCGCAGGTTGCGCGGGCGCGCTTTTGCGGCGTTTGTCCGGATCGGCGACCGCTCACACGCCGCAACAGCCCGCGGCGAGGTATTGCAGCGAGCGGGGCGATCACTGCCGACGGTTACGGTGCGCAACGCGCGCCATGAGTCCCGTGGCACCAAGCATGAGCAGAGCAAAGTAAGTGGAGGGCTCGGGAATAGCCGTCACCGAGACGTTGTCGATGCCCGGTGAACCCGCATATCTCCAGAAGCCGACCGCCAAAGGGGTGTTGGCCGGAACATCAATCGCCTGCAGGGTTTTGAACCCGCCAGTGGTGTAGCTTCCCGTAACCAAGGTCGTCCATGTCGTGCTCGGGTCGCCCCCCGGCACCGCATTGTAGATCGCCGCACCAACTCCAAAGGGATTCGCATTCAAGGCCAAGACGGCGAAGTCCAGCGTGATGGTTGCCGTCGAAGTCACCGAACCAATACTTTGGTAAAGCGGCGTGAACGGGGCGGCCGTGAAGCTTAGGGTTTGCAGATTGGCGGCTGTGTTGCCGGACGAGTAGTCAATGACGTTGAAGCCGGGGGCGCCGGTGTATCCTGTCCATCCGGTGGGAACGCCCGAATACCAGCCGCCTCCTTGGTTTGTTAGACCGGTCAGGTTCTGGAAGTCGCCATTGTTGACCAACAGTGCGCATTTGGCAGGGTCTGCCGCCGCGAAGAGGCCGAGGGACAACACGATTGTTGCGTAGGTTTTGATGAAGCTCATGGGGGTAATTTGAGTTGATACCAATATCAGCGTGAGCTCGTTAAAGGCGCGCGGCTTTTTATGCCAAACTATAGCATTTTCCTGCCAGAGCGATGAACCTCGAGTGGCCGGACTTCCGGTTGTGCGCCTCTCCGACACAACCAGCGACACCGTTGTTGCCGACGGCAGGTTGGGAAGGTTTTCCGATCCGCCTACTATCCGGCACGCAACACTGGTCCGTCTGGCGCGCTGCCTGCCGCGCAACCTGTCATCATCAGTCAGATGCGCCCGCACCGGGCGACTCTTCGTTCTTCCGGTCGAGGATGTCCTTCCACGACTGCAACCAGCGCTCGTAGGAATCCTCGTAGGGTCCGAGGCCGATTTCTTCGGGCAACACATTGGCCGGCTTGGTGGAGTCCGGGGCGAAGACTTGGCGGACCGCCTCGAGGTAAGCGAAGCCTCCCTCGCGCGACGGGGCAATGAAATGGCCCTCGGCCCATTCGTTCCAATTGTCCAACTGCACGATGTGGCGCGCAATGCTCCCTTCCGGCCAGGACTTCATGATGGCCAACGTCTCCTCGGCAACCTTGCGGAATTCCTCCGGGGTGCGCTGGTA
>CAMDUL010000043.1 GCA_945878135.1 Chthoniobacter flavus
TACGACGGCTACGTGGTCAACCTGCTCGACACGCCCGGCCACCAGGATTTCTCCGAGGACACCTACCGCGTGCTCACGGCGGTCGATGCGGCCGTCATGGTCATCGACGCGGCCAAAGGCATCGAGCCGCAGACGCGCAAACTTTTCGAGGTCTGCCGGCGGCGCGGCGTGCCGATTTTCACCTTTGTCAACAAGCTCGACCGTCCGGCCCGCGCGCCCCTGGCCTTGCTCGACGAGCTCGAGACGGTGCTCGGCATCCATGCCGCGCCCTGCAACTGGCCGCTCGGTGACGGACCGGACTTCCGCGGGGTCTATGACAGAATCGCCGGCGAGGTCCATCTTTTCGAAAAAACCCCGCAAGGCGCCTTCCGCGCGCCGGAAAAAGTGGCGGGTGCGGCCGATGAACTGGTGCGGCAGGTGCTGGCGCCCGACGTGCATGAGCGTTTCCTCGGCGAGATCGACCTGCTCGACGGCGCCGGCGCGGGTTTCGATCTCGAGGCCCTGCGCGCGGGACGGCAGACGGCGGTTTTCTTCGGCAGCGCGATGAACAACTTCGGCGTGCGCCTCCTGCTCGACCGCTTCCTCGAGTTCGCGCCGCCGCCGGCCGGACGCTTGGCGTCCCGGGGTCCGGTCGAGCCCTCGGCCCGTCCGTTTTCCGGTTTTGTTTTCAAAGTGCAGGCCAACATGAATCCCCGCCATCGCGACCGCGTCGCCTTCGTGCGGGTTGTCTCGGGGCGGTTCCGGCGCGACATGACGGCGCACAATCCCCGCACGGGTCGCGACTTGCGCCTGTCCAATGCACAGCGCCTCTTCGCCCGCGAAAGGGAGACGGTGGACGATGCCTGGCCTGGCGACGTGGTCGGGTTGGTCGGAAACCATGACATTCAGATCGGCGACACGCTCAGCGAGGACGCGGCGGTCGTTTACCATGAGATCCCGCGCTTCCCGCCGGAATGTTTCGCCTCGGTGCATTGCTCCGGTTCGGCCGTGCAGAAGCGCTTCCGGGCCGGCCTCGACCAGTTGCTCAAAGAGGGCGTGGCCCAACGTTTCCATCCAGACGGCGCAGTCACCGCCGCGCCTTTGCTCGGGGCGGTCGGGCCGCTGCAATTCGACGTGCTGCGCCACCGTTTGCTCTCCGAATACGGCGCCGAGTGCCGCCTCGAGACGGCGGCGTGGAGTATCGTGCGCTGGTTGCCCGCGATGACCGAGGCCGAGCGATCCCGGATGATGCTCGTGACCGGCGTGGGACAGGCCACCGATACGGAGGGCCGTCCGGTGCTCCTCTTCGACAGCGCGTGGGCCTTGCGGTATTTCACGGACAAGCATCGCGACATTGTTCTGTCTGAAACGGCGCCGCAGGCCGGGTTGGACACGGCGTGACGCGGCCGGTCCGCGCGGGTGACCGGATTCGAAACCGTCTGGCCGCAGGGGCCGCGAGCTGGCAATATGCGCCCTTACCTTGCCTGCCGCCCTCCTGCCCATGTCGAATTTTTCCCGCCTGCTCGCCTGTCTCTCCGTCGCGGCGATGTTGGCCTCCTGCTCGCGGCCCGAGGAGGCGCCGATCCGCGTGGGCATTTTGCATTCCATGACCGGCACCTTGGCGATCAGCGCCCGGCCGGTGGTCGACGCCACCCTGCTGGCCATCGAGGAGATCAACGCCCAAGGCGGACTCCTCGGGCGGAAGCTCGAGCCGGTCATTGCCGACGGCACTTCCGATTCCGGCAACTTCGCGGTCGAGGCCGAGCGTTTGATCACGGAGGAGAAGGTCAGCGTGGTCTTCGGGTGCTGGACCTCTTCGAGCCGCAAGGCGGCGGGGCCGGTCTTCGAGAAACACAACCACCTGCTTTTCTATCCCGTGCAATACGAGGGTCTCGAGCAGTCGCCCAATATCGTCTACAACGGCGCCACGCCCAACCAGCAGGTCATGCCGGCGGTGAGCTATGCCCTGGCCAACTTCGGTCCGCGCGTTTTCCTTGTCGGGTCGGATTACGTTTTCCCGCGCACGGCCAACGAAATCATCCGCGACCAAGTCGCCGCGTTGGATGGCGAAGTGGTCGGCGAATTGTATCTCCCGCTCGGCGGAAAGAACGTCGCCCCGATGATCGCGGCCATCGTCGAGGCCAAACCCGATGCGATCCTCAACACGATCAACGGCGATTCCAATGTCGCGTTCTTCGGCGCCCTGCGCGCAGCGGGCTTCACGCCGGACCGCCTGCCCGTCATCTCGTTCAGCATCAGCGAAACAGAATTGCCCGAACTCGGGGCCGAAGCCATGGCGGGGAATTATGCCGCGTGGAATTATTTCCAGAGCGTCGACACGCCGGAGAACAACGCGTTTCTGGAAAAATTCCGCGCACGTTTCGGCGCGGACCGTGTCGTCTCCGATCCGCTCGAAGCGGCCTACTTCGGGGTCATGCTCTGGGCGCAGGCTGTGCGCGCCGCCGGTTCGGCCGAACCCGCCGCCGTCCTTGCCAAGATCCGAGGGCAGGGGATGCACGCGCCCGGTGGCCTCGCCTACATCGACGGCCCCACGCAGCATACTTGGAAATACGCGCGCATCGGCCGCATCCGCCCCGACGGTCAGTTCGACATCGTGTGGTCGTCCGACAAGCCGGTGCGCCCGATGCCGTTCCCGCTCTTCCGCACGCGCGCCGATTGGGAGCGTTGGCAGAAAGATCTCTCCGCCTCCTGGGACGGGAAATGGGTCAGCCCGCACACGGAGGACGTGCCCGTGCCATGAAAAAGCCCCGTCGCTCCCGCATCGCCACGCAACTGCTCGTCTGGTTTTTGCTCCTGACTTTGGTGCCGCTCATCGTCGCCGCGTTTCTCACCATGGGCACCGCGCGCCAGCTTCTCACCGACCAGATCGAGAACAATCTCCGTGCCATGGCCGACAATCTCGGCCGTCAGGTGGAAACATTTTTGCGCGGACAGGAGCGCGACCTGCTCGTTCTTGCGGCCAACCCGGGCACGGCCGAGGCCATCGACGCATTTTCCGCCGCGTGGAAGGACGGCGCCCTCGACGAAAGCGCCCACGCCGCGGCCGCCGCGCGCTTTGCGCCGTTCCTGCGTCGCGCCGCGGAGTCGATCGGCACCGATGACATTTGCCTGATCGATCCCGCCGGCCGTGTCGTGTTTTCCACCGCACGCGGTCCTGATTTCGGCGTGAAGATCGACGAGTCTCCCGTGGCCGGCACTACACTCGGCCGCGCCGCGCAGTCCGCCCGCTTCACCCTCGGGCTCGAGCAATCGGATTTCGATTTCTACGCACCCGATGGCTTGCCCGCCACGTTCATTGCCGTGCCGGTGCTGGCCGGTGGAAAGTATCGCGGTCTGGCCGTGTTGCAGATCGGCGCGGCGGAGATCAACCGTGTCATAAGCGACACCTCCGGACTCGGCGCGACCGGCGAGATGGTCGTTGTGGCGGAAAGCGGGGGAGAGCTTGTTGCCGTGGCTCCGACGCGCCATGACCCGCAGGCCGCGTTCCGTCTGCGCGTGCCGCCCGAGGGACCTTCCGCCGCACTGCGCGACAGCATGAAAGGCTTGCCCGGCTTCGGGCCCGATACCGATTACCGTGGCAAGTCCGTGCACGCCGTCTGGCAATATCTGCCCGCTCTGCGCTGGGGCGTGGTGGTGAAGATCGACGACGACGAAGCCTTCGCCCCGGTCTCGCTCCTGCGCAAATTGTCCATCGGCATCGCATTGGTCAGCGGCCTCCTGGCCGCGTTGGCCGCCTGGTTGGTTGCGCGGTCGTTCTCGCGTCCGATCGAGGAACTGACCGCCGCGGCGCACGAAGTGGCCGGCGGCAACCTGCACCGCCGCGCCGAGGTGCGCAGCAACAACGAGATCGGCGAACTGGCCGGCGACTTCAACGCCATGACCGGCCAGCTCGGCGAGATGATCGCGACGATGGACGAGAAAGTGCGCCTGCGCACGGCCGAGCTGGCCGAAGCGCGCGACCAGGCCGAGGAGGCCAACCGCACGAAGAGCGCTTTCCTCGCCAACATGAGCCACGAACTGCGCACGCCGATGAACGCCATCATCGGCTACAGCGAAATGCTCACCGAGGAGATGCAGGATCTCGGTCAGGACGAATTCATCC
Organism: Chthoniobacter flavus; assembly: GCA_945878135.1. Lineage (GTDB taxonomy): Bacteria > Verrucomicrobiota > Verrucomicrobiia > Chthoniobacterales > JACTMZ01 > JACTMZ01. Next base: position 4,103 of record CAMDUL010000043.1, read on the forward strand.
CCGACCTGAAAAAAATCCACAGCGCGGGCAAGCACCTGCTCGGGCTGATCAACGACGTGCTCGACCTCTCCAAGATCGAGGCCGGCAAAATGACCATCTATTGCGAAACGATCGACGTCGCCACCATGGTGCGCGAGGTGGAGTCGACCGTGCTCCCGCTGGTCAAAAAGAACGAAAACCACCTCGAAGTCGAACTTCCGGCCGACGCCGGCACAATGCACAGCGACCTCACCAAGATCCGGCAGACGCTTTTCAACCTGCTGAGCAACGCGAGCAAATTCACCGAGAAGGGAAAGCTCCGGCTCGTCGTCACCCGCACCGTGGAAAACGGCGCCGACTGGTTGCGCTTCGCGGTGAGCGACAGCGGTATCGGCATGACACCCGAGCAGATGGGCCGTCTCTTCCAGGCCTTCAGCCAAGCCGATGCTTCCACCACGCGCAAATTCGGCGGCACCGGCCTCGGCCTCGCCATCAGCCGCGAGTTTTGCCAACTCCTCGGCGGCGATATCACCGTGACGAGCGTGCCGGGTGAGGGGTCGACCTTCACCGTAGCGTTGCCGGCCCGCGCCCCGCAGGAAGAACCGGCCGCCGCCGCGCCCGCCGAAGAAACACCGGCCCCGACGGCGGGAATTTCCGGTCGTCCGGCCCTCGTGGTCATCGACGATGATCCCACCGTGCTCGATTTGATGAGCCGTTTCCTGACCAAGGAAGGCTTCGATGTGCACACCGCGAGCAACGGCCGCGACGGACTCGAGTTGGCCAAAACGAAGCATCCCGTCGCCATCACGACCGACGTCATGATGCCCGGCATGGACGGATGGTCGGTCATCACCGCACTCAAAGCCGATCCCGCCACCGCGCACATCCCGATCATTCTCGTCACCATCACCGACAGCCGCGAAATGGGCGTGGCCCTCGGGGTCTTCGATTACCTGGCCAAGCCGGTCGATTGGACGCGGTTGCGCGGCACCCTCGACCGTCTCGATCTCGGCGCACAGGCCCGCACGGTCCTTATCGTCGAAGACGACGAGGCCGCGCGCGACCAACTCCAGCGCACCATGGACAAGCAGGGCTGGAAAGTTCTTCTCGCCGGCGACGGCGTGGCCGCGCTCGAGGCCGTGCGCGAAACCGAGCCGTCGCTCGTCCTCCTTGATCTCATGATGCCGCGCATGGACGGCTTCGAATTCCTCGACCACTTCCGCCGCGATCCCCGGTTCGTCCACACCCCGGTGATCGTCGTCACGGCGAAAGACCTGACCGAACAGGACCGCACGCGTCTCAGCGGCCGCGTCCACTCGCTCATCACCAAAGACGGTTCCATCGTCAAAAAACTCCTCCCGCAACTCCAAGCCTACCTGCCACGGCCGGCCGGAGCGGAGACTTCGGCAAAATCATCCTGAGCGGCTGCCGGCCTGTCGAAGGCGGCGAGCCCGGGGGCCGCTCGATCAACCGGTTGAGTTGTAGTTCTTCCCGCCTGGGCTTGCGCCTGCCTATGATGCAATCTTTTCTCGGAGCACCCCAACCCGTCCCCGCCGACCACCTATGAAAAAAGCCGCCTTCTTCCTCGCCATCGCCTTCCTCGCCGGCTGTGCCGCACCGCCGCCGGTCAAAATCGCCTCGAAATTGCTGGGCCGGACCGTGCTCAAAGAGGCCACGAACGGAACGCCCGATCCGGACGCCGCCCCGACCACGGCTCCGGAGTAAGGCTTGCCGGTTTCATCCGCCACCGCAGGTCAAGGCGTGGACCGGAACTGCGCTAATAGCGGATGACGTAGTAGAGGTAACTCACCGCGAGACCGGCGAAGTAGATGACGGGGAAGGCCCATCGGGCCACGTGGTCGACCCGCACCGCCGCCGCTTTGTGCCCCGCCTTGCACATGGTGGTGAGGACAAGGCTCTCGAGGACGGACAGGCACATGACGACAAAGGAATAGAGCAGGACGGTGTCCGTGAAGGTGAAGTAGGAAATGCGCGGCATGGAACCTTCGATGAGAAACTGGTAGGCGACGATGGTCAGGATGCCGATGAAGGCGACGTTGAGCCGGTCCGAGAGGTTGTCCACCTCCATCCAGAAAATGGCCCACATGAGCAGCACGAGGATGATCAGCGGCAGGATCACTTTCCAGACAACACTCGCCCACTCGCGCTGCAGGGTGATGGTGAAAAGAAGCTCGGAGACCGGCCTCGCTTCCCCGTAATAGCGTTGGCTCGACAGCCCGGCCACCATATCGAGGTTGAGCAGGCGCCATTGCGCGATATTGACCCGGCCGTTTTTCATGACGTGTTCCTCCGTGGCGCCCATCATTTGTTCGTTCACCTCCAGGAGCACCTCCCGGCTGTCGGTGCCGAAGGCCACCATCCTCGCCTCCAGGGTCTGTCGGTCGAACGGGAATGGCTGCAGCTTCATGGGGGTCTCCAGCGTGACGTTCCGCGCCTCGAGAAAGCGGACCCGTCCGTCCGCGCGAACCTCGATCTGGATGGCGCTGATGTCGCCCGCACCGATCTCGTTGACGATCACGAATTGCGGCCACCAGCCGGCGAAGACTTCGTTGAATTGGAATTGTCCCTGGAAAAGTTTTATCTCCGTTCCTTCCGCCGCCGGGTCGAAGGCCAGCCGCGGGTCATTCCACTCCGCCACGGTGACGAGTTCGACTTGGAAGGTTTCATTCACTTCGTTCAGATCGAGGATATCCGCGAGGAAGACCCCCACTTTCACCACGGTCGGCGAGGACGGCGGATTCGGCATCCCGGCGTCGATGGCGCGCGCCCCAGCCAGGGAGGCCACCAGGAAAACCAACCCGGCAACCCAGACCGGCGGAATCGGAAAGCCACGCAGGATCCGGAGCAGGCGGGGAATCAAGCCAAACCCGGAAAGGAAATGGACGATCGGAGAAGGTTCCGGGGGTAGGGACACGCGGCTCGCGTGTCCGTGGGAGAGAGAGCGGACGAGCGAGCCGCTCGTCCCTACCTCAGACAGCAAAGTCTGTAATCTTTTGGGACTTGGTAACCTTTGCGGGGCGTCATGGTCGGTTCGTCGGCATGCCATTCCGGTTGTTTAGCAGAGCGGCGGGGACGCCGCTTCTACTTTTTGTCTTTGACTGCATCGTTACGCCTCAGGCCGCGCCGAGGTCCGCGATGGCCGAGGCCAGCTGCTCCAGCCGTTGCTCGCGCGAGCCGCAAAGCTCGATCAGGCGGGGCGCGTTTTGCCCGGGCATCACGCCGAAGCGTCCCTCGCGGTAGATCTGTTTGAAAATGGCGTCGACCGCGTCGCGGTAGGAGTGGTCGACCGGACGGATGCCGTCCTCCTCCATGGCCACCGGCCACTGTTCCGAGCAAGGGACGAAGGCGAGGATATCGAGGTGATCGAGGGACTCGCGCACGGCGGGAACCATCGATTGCACGAAGGCATCATCGATGTCGGTCGTGCCGCAGTCCGCGGTGTATTGCGAATAGGCGAGATAATCGACCGGCGCGCGGTCGAAGATGACGTCTTCCGAACTAGAAGCGTAGCGGTGGAGCCGGCTGATGTTGTAGTAGAGCTGGATCCCGTTGTGCAGGCGTGTCGAGGCGTCGCGGAAAAGAATTTCGTAGGGTCCGCGCAAGCTCAGGACCCGGTAGGGCTCCTCCTCGCGCGTGTAGCCGGGGCGGGAGCCGACCCAGTCATTGACCACGGTCGATTTGCCGAGCGAATGGGAGCCCGAGATGGCGATGCGCATGGGAAGTCCTCGAGGCGGGGGGAGGGAAACCGCAGGTCCGCCCCTCGCCGAAGCGGGAAAGCTCAGTCCTTCCGATCCGATTGCGTCCCGGCAGGTGCCGCCACCTCGCGGCAGATCCCGACCACGCCCATGACCTTGCCGTCCTCGCCGATCCAGGGCGCCTTCAAGGTGTCGGCGTAAACTTTGCGGCCGTCGGGGTAGACCAGCCATTCCTGGAATTGCCGTGGCTTTCCGCCGTCAATGGTCTTCTGGTCGTCGGCGCGGTAGGCCGCGGCGAGGTCGGCCGGGAAGATCTCGGCGTCCGTTTTTCCGACCAGCTCGGCAAACGGGCGCCCGACCAAGGCGGCCCACGCCGTATTGCCGCCGCGGTAAACGCCGTCCATGTCCTTGTAGAAAATGACGTCCGGGAGGGAATTCATCGCGGTGGTGACGGTGGCAAGTTGGTCCGCCTGGCTGTCGGCGGCCGGTGATTGGGGTGTGGTCGTGACGAGTGCCGCGGCGGCCGCGGCGGCGAGGAGGATGTTTTTCATGACGAGGGCCACGCTGGGTGCGTCGCCTGCAATTGTCGAGGGGCAAAGCGGACACCGGGGGCATCTTTCGATGCTGTGCTCTGCGGCGTATCCTGTGATAGGCTACCGTTTCAAATGTCCGACAAAGTTATCATTTTTGACACCACGCTCCGCGACGGGGAGCAATGCCCCGGCGCGTCGATGAATTTGCGTGAAAAAATGGAGGTCGCGCGCCAGCTCGCGCGGCTCAATGTCAATGTCATCGAGGCCGGCTTCCCCGTGATCAGCGAGGGCGACTTCGAGGCGGTGCAGCGCATTGCCACCGAAGTGAAGGGTCCGATCATCGCCGGCTTGGCCCGTTGCGTGACCAAGGACATCGAGGCCGCGGCCGCCGCGGTCAAACCGGCCGGCGAACGCGGACGCATCCACGTTTTCCTCGCGACTTCGAAAATCCACCGCGAACACAAATTGAAAAAAGCGCACGAGGAAATCCTGCGCCTCGCGGCCGAGGGGACCAGGCTGGCCAAGTCACATTGCAAGGATGTCGAGTTCTCGCCGGAGGATGCTTCGCGCACCGAGCCGGAATTCCTCGCGCAGGTCGTCGAGACGGTCATTGCCGCGGGCGCGACTACGGTCAACATTCCCGACACGGTCGGCTTCGCCGTGCCCGAGCAATACGGCGCGTTGATCAAATACCTGAAGGACAACGTCCGCAATATCGACGACGCCATCATCAGCGTGCATTGCCACAACGACCTCGGTCTGGCCGTGGCCAACTCGCTCGCTGCCGTGCAGGCCGGGGCGCGACAGGTGGAAGGCACGATCAACGGGATCGGCGAACGCGCCGGCAATGCTGCGCTCGAGGAAGTGGTCATGGCGTTGAAAACGCGCGCCGACTTTTTCGGCAAGTTGCACTCCGACGTGCACACGCGGGAAATTTTGAAAACCTCGCGCATCGTCAGCCGCATGAGCGGACTGCACGTGCAGCGCAGCAAGGCCATCGTTGGCGAGAACGCCTTCGCCCACAGCTCGGGGATCCACCAGGACGGCATGCTCAAGATGCGCGAGACGTACGAGATCATGGATCCGGTCGAGGTCGGTTGGGGCGGCACCGAGTTGCCCCTGACCAAGCACAGTGGGCGCCACGCCATGGCCGCGCGCCTCGAACATCTCGGGTTCAAATTGAGCGATGCCGAGATCGGCGCCGTCTTCACACGCTTCAAGGACATCGGCGACAAAAAGAAATTCGTCTACGACGACGATTTGTCCGCGATTGTCGACGATTCGATGATGCCGCAAGCCGAGGGTTGGCAGTTGCAGAGCCTGGAGGTGTCGGTCGCCTCGGGCCAAAAACCGCACGCCAAAGTTTCCCTCGTGCGCGAGGGATCGACCAAGGAAGCCGAAGCTGACGGCAATGGCGCGGTCGATGCCGCCATGCGCGCCATCGACGCGGTGGCCGGGCGTTCGGGAAATCTTCTCGAATACAATGTGCAGGCCGTCACGCAAGGGCACGACGCGCTGGGCGAAGTGACCTTGAAGGTGGATTTCGGCGACGG
>CAMDUL010000044.1 GCA_945878135.1 Chthoniobacter flavus
GTGACATTGGGGTAATACGGTTGGCGGAATTCCTTCCGGGCGGCATCCCAGTGCCGGAAATAGCCGTCGCGCACGCGGTCGTAATCGGTCTGCAACTCGGGCAACTCGATGTGGTGGAACCACACATAAGACGTCACCGAATCGAAACCGAGGTCGTCGATGAGTTGCGGCACATTGTCGATGACCACTTCACCGGGCAGCACGGGCTTGCCCCAAACCACGGCATTGAGATGCAGGTCGGGAAAACCGGCGCGGCGGGTTTTCTCGCGGAACTCGTCCAACGCAGCCCTGGTGCGGGTCGACGAGTCGAAGCCGGCGAGGAGTTGGGACAAATCGTAAAAGGAAAAGTAAGGACAGCCCTCGACCAGCCAGTAGGACGGGTGGGTGAAGTAGCGGTCGATGACGAGATCGCAGACTTTGGCGAAGGTCTCCGGCGTGACCGCACCGGGATAGAGCAAGCCGGCCGGGGCCCCGCGGCGGTAGGGATGGATGTCGACCCAGTCGTGGTTGGCCCACATGAGACCGAAGCGCAGACGGTCGTTGTTGTCCGCCGTCATGAATGCATTTTCCAGCGGACGCTCGAGGAACGGGCCGTCATTGTAATGATACCAATCGAAAATGAACGCATCGATCCCGTGGCCGGCCGCCGCGTCGATCTTGCGGGCCATGACCCTCGGGTCTGACTCATCTTCGTAGCCCCACAGCGGAACCTTCGGCTGCTGGTGGCCCGGAAAACGGGGACGGGCGGCTTTGACCAATTCCCATTCGGTCCACTTCGGACCTTTGGTCACCGCATTGCGCGCGTCGCCGGGGTGGTAGTTGCCGAAGTAGTAGCAAGCGACGGTGATATCGTTTTTGCCGGAGGAAGCGACTGCAGGCGGCACGCCATGACCATTTTGAAACATCACCTTTGACTGTAGCCGATCGGCGAAAAACTTCTGGTATGATCCTGCCAAAATTCAGCACGATCCCGCCCGTTTTGCCTGGACTGGCGGGATCGTGCTGAGAAATGGCGGAAATCTTCCGGCGGCGATGGCGGCCGCATGGTAGAAACAATCGTCGTGACCACATCTGCCGTCTCCATCCGCCCGCTCCCATTCCCTTGGACGGAGTGGCAAAATCCCTCCGCCGCTTACCGCGGCAAACCTTTCTGGAGTTGGAACGGCCGGCTCGAACCCGCCGAACTGATCCGGCAGATCGGCATCTTCCAGCAGATGGGCATGGGCGGGTATTTCATGCACTCGCGCACCGGACTGCAGACACGCTATCTCGGACGCGAGTGGTTCGACTGCATCAATGCCTGCACGGACGCCGGACAGGCGCTCGGTCTGGAGTCGTGGCTTTATGACGAAGATCGCTGGCCGAGCGGCTCGGCTGGCGGACTGGCCACCAAGGAACTCCGGCACCGCATGAAATACCTGCGCCTGATCGTGCACGAAAACGGCGAGGCCTATGCGTGGCCGGATGCGGAGCACTTCGTCGCGGCATTCAGCGCCAAAGTCCGCGGACTCGACCTCGGCCCCTACCGCCGCGTCGAACACGGCGCCCGCGCGGCGACCGGCGAGCAACTGCTCGTTTTTGCCTGGGAATACATGGGCGAGCATTCGTTCTACAACGACACGGCCTACCTCGACACGATGGACCGCGAGGCCACGGAGAATTTCCTTCGCGTGACGCACGATGCCTACCGCGATGCGTGCGGCGCCCGCCTCGGCACGGGCATCCGCGGGATTTTCACCGATGAGCCGCACCGCGGTTTTGTCTTTTGTTCCACCCACGGACAACCCGGGGTGCCGGATCCCGGTTGGACCACGCCGTGGACCCACGCCTTGCCGGCGGCTTTCGCCGCGGCCTTCGGCTTCGATTTGGTCGACCGGCTGCCCGAGCTTTTCCTTCGTCCGGAGGGGCAGCGCCTGTCGCCGGTCAAGTGGGCCTACATGGAAATCTGCCAGCGGCTTTTCCTCGAGAACTGGGCCCAGCCGATGCACGAGCGCTGCCGCGAACTCGGTTTGCTGCTCACCGGACACGTGCTGCACGAAAACACCCTTGCGGCGCAGGCCGTGCCCTGCGGATCGATGATGCGCTACTACCCGTATCTCGATTATCCCGGCGTTGATATCCTGGGCTCGCGCAGTGAATGTTTCTGGGTGGTCAAACAATTGGCCTCCGTGGCGCGTCAGTTCGAGCGGCCGTGGATGCTCTCGGAATTGTATGGCTGCACGGGTTGGCGGACGGATTTCACCGACCACAAACGGATCGGCGACTGGCAGGCGCTCTTCGGTATCAACGTGCGCTGCCACCACCTGAGCTGGTATTCGATGGCGGGAGAGGCCAAACGCGACTTCCCGGCCAGCATCTCGTTCCAATCCGCGTGGTATGCGGAATACGCCGCGGTCGAAACCTACTTCAGCCGACTCCATGTCGTGCTCAAGGCCGGACACCCGGTCTGCGACGTGCTGGTGGTCAATCCGGTGGAAAGCGTCTGGGCGCAAATCCATGTCGATAGCGCCAAATGGCTGCAGACGACCGACCCCGAGGTGGAGAAACTCGAGAAGACGTATGCCAAGGTATTCGGCGCCCTCGCCGGCGCACAAATCGACTTCGACTACGGCGACGAGGGACACCTCGCAGAAAACGCCTCCGTCGATGCGGCCCACGCCGCCCTGCAACTCGGGGCCATGCGCTACCGCGCGGTGGTCGTGGCCGGAGCGGAAACGTTGCGCGGCTCGACCCTGCGATTGCTGCAGGAGTTTCGCCAGGCCGGGGGCACGGTCATCTTTGCCGGAACGCCCCCAACCCACATCGATGCCCTCCCCTCGACGGAACCAGCGGAATTCTCCGCGGCGGGACCGACTGCACCGGTGGATGGCCCCGCCCTGGCGGCTGCGGTGCGCGCACACAGTCCGGCCGCGCAAAAGCTCGTGCTCGGGGAAGAGGCGGACGGATTGTTTGGCCAAGTGCGCACTGAAGGCGACACCTGCACGGTGGTGGCGCTCAATCCGTCCACCGCGCAAGACTATGACACTGTGACCGTGCGCCTGCGCCACGCGGGACCGGTGACCGAACTCGACGCCCTGACCGGACGCGTCGTGACGGTCGAGGCGGCCACGGCGGAGGATGGCACGCTGCGCTGGGAGACTTCCTTCCGTCCGCTGCAGGAACGCGTCTTTATTTGCGGGGCGGAGGTGCCCGGCGCGGCCCCTGCTCCGGCGGCCCGTGCCGGGACCACGCAAACCCTCGCAGGCGATTTCGCCTACACGCTCGACGAGCCGAACATTGCCGTGCTCGACACCGCGGAGTTCTCCCTCGACGGCGGACCGTGGGAAGACGCGCGGGAAATTCTCCGCGTGGAAAAAGCCTTGAGCGAACGGCTCGGCATTCCGTTGCGCGGCGGTCAAATGGTCCAACCGTGGGCCCGCGAACCGTCCACTGAGACGGACGGCACCCCGCTGGCTCTGCGTTTTCGTTTCGAGATCAGCAACCTGCCGCAGGGGCCCGTGCAGCTAGCCCTCGAGCAACCGCACGAATTCGCCACCACGCTCAATGGTCACGAAATCCCTGCGCCGACCGGGGATGCGTGGTTCATCGATCCTTGCCTGCGCACCGTGACCTTGCCGCCGGACGTTTTGCGAACTGGCACCAACACTCTCGAATTGCAGTGCCGCTACCGCGAAGGCGTGGACCTTGAAGCGGTCTATCTGCTGGGAGCATTCGGTGTGCGGCCCGGTCCGGGTTCGCAGGTGACGCTCACCGAACTGCCTGCGCGGCTTGGACCCGGCGACTGGACGCGTTGCGGGTTGCCTTTTTACTCGGGGCGCATCCGCCTGCAGATGCAGGTCGGTTCCGCCCGGCGCCTCCTGCTTTCACCTCTCGGCGCCGCCACCCTCGTGGTGCGCAATCCCGCCAACGGCAAATCGCAGATCCTGCCGTGGGCGCCGTTCGCCTGCGATCTGGACGGACTTGCCGACGCGGAGGGACTGGTTGAAGTCGAGTGGGTGCTGACTCGTCGCAATACTTTCGGTCCCTTGCACCTCACCCCGATGGACCCGCCCATGGTCGGCCCGACTCAATTCCGCAGCGAGGGCGAGCAATGGTCGGACGATTACCAACTCGTTCCTGTCGGACTCCAACAACCGCCCATCATCGAATCATGACCCGCCGCCCCAACATTCTCTTCATCAATCTCGACCAGCTACGCTACGACTGCCTCGGCTTCACCGACCATCCGCTGGTCAAGACTCCCAACCTCGACGCCCTCGCCCGCTCGGGACTGCAATTCGATTCGGCCTACACGCCGTTCCCCGTCTGCGCCCCGGCCCGGCAGACGCTGCTCACCGGCGTGATGCCCGAGCAACATGGCGGACTATGGAACTTCGACCGCGGTGGCGGACTGCCCATCGGCGCGGCCTCGACTGCGGACAACGCCGTCTGGGTGCGGCAACTCCGCGACGCCGGTTACCGCACGGCTTACCTTGGCAAGTGGCACGTCCATCCCGAAGCGGACCCCACCGCTTACGGTTACGAAACTTATGTCGAACCGCCGACCAACGCCTACCGTCCGGAAAACCAGACGCGCCGACACGCGCTGGCCGACGACCCGTGGCCGGAGTTTCCGGTCGGCGCCGTGTCCACCCTGGACCTCGAAGCGAGCGATACGCACACGTTGGCCGCCGAATGTTGTCGGCTCATCGGGGAATTCGGGAGCGGCGATGCGCCATGGCACATCCGGCTCGACTACAACGAACCCCACCTGCCCTGCCTGCCCAGCGAACCTTTCGCTTCGATGTATCCGCCGGAATCCATCCCGCCGTGGGAAAATTTCGCGGAAACCTTCGCCGGCAAACCGTTCATCCAGCAACAGCAACTGCGCAACTGGCGCATCGAAGCGTGGACATGGCGCGAGTGGTCCATCTACCTCTCCGGCTACTATGGCATGATCAGCCAGCTGGACGACGCCATCGGGCGCATCGTCGAACACCTCCGCTCCCGCGGACTGCTCGAGAACACGCTCATCGTCTTCACCACCGACCACGGCGACGCGGCGGGCAGTCATCGCATGATGGACAAACATTGTGTCATGTATGAGGAGGAAGTGCATGTGCCGCTCGTTTGCTCGTGGCCCGACGTCATCCCCGCGGGCGGCGTCTGCCGCGATTTTGTCAGCCATTTCCTCGACCTTCCGGTGACGCTGCTGGAGTTGACGGGCCTGGCCGTGCCGGCGCACTACCAAGGCCGCAGCTTCCGCTCGCAACTCGAAGGCCGAACCGCCGCCGATCCACGTCCCCTCGCCTTCAGTTCCTACAACGGACAGCAGTTCGGCCTTTACTGCCAACGCATGATCCGCGACCGGAAATACAAATACGTGTGGAATGCCACGGACATCGACGAATGCTACGACCTCGAGAACGACCCGCACGAACTGGTCAATCTCGCCGCAGACGAACGCCACGACGCGCTCTGCCGCCGCTACCGGCAAAAAGTTTACGAAGTCTTCGCCGCGCTGAAAGACCCGCTGGTCCTCAGCCGCTGGAACGAGCGCTGGCTGAGAGACGGAACTCCTCAAATCTCATGAAAACCCTCCCCGCCCTGCTCGCCCTGACGGGCACCCTGCTGACCATCGCCTCCGCGGCGTCCACCAATCGTCCGCCCAACATCCTGTTCATCATGACCGACGACCTCGGCATCGCCGATCTGGGCGTTTACGGGAGCGATTACCATCTGACGCCGCGGCTGGACCGGTTGGCGGCCGAAGGCATGCGGTTCACCGACGCCTATTCGGCATCGCCGGTTTGCTCACCGACCCGCGCGGCCGTCCTGACCGGACGCTATCCCCACCGCTTGCACCTGACCGATGCCTTGCCGTGGGACCGGCTTCCGGTAAACCCGCGCCTCGTGCCGCCCAATCACCTCAAGGAACTGCCCGCGTCCGATGCGACCTATGCCAAAGCCTTGCGCGAGGCCGGTTACCGCACCGGCCTCATCGGCAAATGGCACTTGGGCAACGAGCACGAATTTTTCAGCGGCGGCCGGCACCGCGACTACGGCTTCGACGAGGCGTTCGACGCGGATTACCGGAAGATTAACCAAGTGGACAAAGCTGTCGACACCCTCACCGACCGCGCCCTCGGCTTCATCGAAAGCAACCGCGACCGGCCCTTCATGCTCGCCCTGCACCATCACACGCCCCACGTCCCTTTGGCCGTCCCGGCGGAATACGAGAGCCGCTATGACAACATCCCCGTCGGCGAACTTCATAAAAAGAAACAATACGCCGGCATGATGTCGCACCTCGATGATGCGGTCGGACGCCTGCTCGACAAACTCGATGAGCTGAAATTGTCCGACAACACCATCGTCATCTTCACCTCCGACAACGGCGGCACGAGCGGGCAAACCAGCAATCTTCCCTACCGCGAAGGCAAAGCCACCCTCTACGAGGGGGGCATCCGCGTCCCGCTCCTCGTGCGCTGGCCCGGACACATCAAACCGGGCTCCGTGTGCAACGCCGCCACGGTGAGCACCGACTTTTTCCCCACTTTCCTCGAAGCCGCCGGGCAGCCCCTGCAGCCGGACGCGCACCTTGACGGACAAAGTTTGCTCCCGTGGCTGCGCGGCGAAAAGCCCGACCCCACCCGCGCCGTCTACTGGCACCTGCCCCACTACCGGCACAAAGGCCCGCAGTCCGCCGTGCGCGACGGACATTGGAAACTCATCCACAACATCGAGCCGGACACGAACGAACTCTACGACCTGGCCCAAGATCCCGGCGAAGCCAATGACCTAGCCAGCGCGCAACCCGAACGGACCAAAGAACTGGCCGCCAAACTCGACACCCATCTCACCGAATCCGGCGCGCAACGCATGCGCCCGAATCCCGACTACGATCCGCAGACACCCCGTGGCCCCATCTCGGAAATGGGCGTCTTCTACCCCAAACAGGGCGGCACCGTTCAACAAGTCAAAGACCGCGAGTATCCCGTCTGGTTCAAGCACGCGGAGTCCGCGCGGCAACCTTAAGAGGTCCGCCCTTCGCGCCTCGCCCGCAGTGCTTCCTGGATTTCCCGGACGCGCTCCCGGCTGAGACGGTAGCGGCTGAAAACGATGATCGCCCCGATGAGGCAGGCGCTCGGGAAGAAGGCGATGAAGAGGCGCAGCCGGGTCAGGGTCTGCGGCGTCATCTCGTCGGCCCCGGCCTCGTAACCGATGAAGGCCAAGGCGTAGCCGAGGGTGAAGGCGATGCCGGTGAAGCCCAGCTTGACCACGAAGCCGTAGAAAGAGGCGAAGATGCCTTCGCGACGGTAACCATTCAGGAACTCATCCTCGTCGCAGATATCGGCCAGGAAGGCACCAGAGAGCAACCAGACCGTGGTCATACCTGCGCCCATCATCACCGCAAGGACAAGCTGGAGGGCCGGCAGTCCGGGATGCAGCAGGAACCACGAACTCATGATGGCCAACGCGGCCAGCGCCATGCCGGAGATCATCACCGTCTTCTTGTCGAAACGGCGAACGATCCGCGGGATGACGAAGGTGGCCAGCAAAAGCGCCACGGCGGAGACGGTGCCGTAATAGCCGTTCCAGGTCGCGGCCGTGCTTTTGTCGCCGCCGAAGATATAAAAAATGTTGGCATAGGTGACGAGCACCCCCATGAAATACACCCCGCAAATGACAAAGAAGATCATCAGGCAAAGAATGCGGAATGAGCGGTTTTGGAGGGCGAGCTTCCCCGAGTGCAAAAGATGGAGCTTGGTTTGGTCGTGGACTTTGAGTCTCTCGCGGGCGAAGAGCGCGACCGGCAGGGCAGTCACGGCTATAACAATGGCCAGCCCCCAAGCCACGTAGCGGATGCCCAGCACCTCGACCTTCACGTCGTCGTTGGTCGCCATGTGCACGATGGGATGGAAGAGGAATGAATACCAGGCGGTTTGGCCGGTGGTGACGAAATCGCGGATGAATTCGCCGACACTCAGGCACGCCTTGTAGAGCCACGGCAGGAGAAAGGCGGCAGCCGAGGCGAAGACCATGCGGTATTTCTGGACGTCGGCCCGCTCGTCGTAATCCGGGGTCAGCTCCAGCCCCAGCGCATAATAGGGCACGGAAAAGATCGTATACATCAGGTAGAAGAAGACGCAGGCCGTGACGACGTAAGCGAAAAGGACCGCGTTCGGCCAGTAGGGCGACGCCATGTAGGAGATGCCGAAGGCAAAGGCCATAAGTAGGCCGCCGGCGAAGATGAAAGGACGCCGCCGCCCGAACCGGCTGCGGCTGTTGTCCGAGATGTTGCCCATCACCGGATCGGAGATGGTGTCGAAAAACCGTGGAATGGCGACGGCCCAGCCGATGAGGACCGAACTCAGGCCGAAACCGATGTTGTAAATGGGGACAAA
>CAMDUL010000045.1 GCA_945878135.1 Chthoniobacter flavus
GTAAATGATCGCCTTGCCCATCCCCAACTGGTCGAGCAGCACGAGGCGGGTGGCTTCGATGGTGGCGGGCATGATGAAGGCCCGGGCGTGCTGGCTGAGTTCGACATACGCGTCGCCGAAGCGCAGACCGGTGAAAATGACCCGCCCGCCGGCCAGTTTCTCCAACCGGCGCCGGTAGGCGTGCTCGTAGGGATCGGCGCCGACCAGCACCAAGGGCAAAGGGTCGCGCGCCGCGCGGTGTGCCCGGAGGAGGAGTTCGGCTTCGTTCTCCGGGGTCAGACGGGCGACGTAGAGGAAATACCCGTCCGGCTGCAGGCCCCAACGCTCCAGTTCACCGCCCCGGACCGGTTCGTCGCGCACGGTCAGTCCGTAAGACAGATGCTCGGGCCGCACGCCGTATTCGCGCTCGTAGCGGTCGACGATCGTGGTGTTGTCGGCGATGATGCAATCGGCCGATTTGGTCGCCCAGCGCTCGCTGCGTTTGAGCCATGAACGGGCGAAACCGCGCCACTTCCGGCGGCTGAAATCGGCACCGTCGACATTGATGATGACCTTCATGCCGGCCGCACGGGCGAGGCGTCCGAGGATGGCATTGCCCACCCCGCAGAGGTAAATGATGTCATAGCGCCGCCGCATGGCATCGAGCATGGACAGCGTGGTATGGACGATGGTGTCGAGGCTTTTGGTCGGGATGGTGGGCAGCCCGATGATGCGCATGCCTTCCCAGACCGGTTGCGGCGGACCGAAGTGGGGGAGGCGGTTGTAGACAGTGACTTCGTGCCCGCGTGCGGCGAGACGCTTGCCCAGTTCCTCGACCACGACCTCGAAGCCGGAGTAGCGCGCCGGCACGCCGCGGGACCCGAGGAAGGCGATGCTCGGCAGTGGCGGGGCGGCACGGTGTCCGCCGGGCGTCCCGAACAAGGCGTCGCGCAATGTGTAGTAGACGAAAAGCGAGTTGAATTGCGTGTAGCGGCGCCACAGACGCCGGGGCTCCTGCCACAGGCGGTAAGCCCACGTGATCCCGAGGCGCTGCATCCACCCGGGGGCGAAAGCACGCTGTCCGGCCAGCAGGACGAAAGCATCCCCGACGGCAAAGAAAACGCCGCGCGCATGGCGCTGCAGGTTGTCGATGATCCACCGCTCCTGCCGCTCGCCGCCCAGCGCGACCCAGATGAAGTCCGCCCGCGAGTCCGCGATGACGCGGGCGAATTCCCCTTCGTCCGCCTCGGTCCATTGGCGGAACGGCGGCGAAAGTGTCCCGGCGATCTCGATCTCCGGCTGGATCGTGCGCAGATGCGCCGTCAGGGCGGACAGTGTGCCCTCCGTTCCGCCGAAGAAAAAATGGCGCCACGGCCGCGGGGTGGCGCGGATCATTTTTTCCATGAAATACGGCCCGTAAACGCGGTCCTCGAGTTGCGCGCCCCGCGCGTTCAGCGACCAGCGCAGCGGCATGCCATCCGGCAGCACCAGATCGAACTTCCTCATGGTTTCGCCGAAGTCGCTCTTGTGCCGTGCGAGCGAAATGATGTGGGTGTTGCTGGCCGCGACGGAAGCGGCTCGTCCCTCGCGGGCCAGCCGCAGGGTTTCCGCCATGGCGGAGTCGTAATCGACCACGGCCACGGGTGTGCCGAGGATGGAAATCTGGCGCGGGGCCTTGCTCATGCGCCCTGCCAACCTAGTGGAGCACCTGCTTGGCGGCAATGACGGGAGGGGAAACCGCTGGCCGCTCGCCGGGACGGCGGTTAGTCTCCGGATCATGAGTCTGACCGGAAAAATCGACGAGGACATCAAGGAGGCCATGAAAGCGAAGGACGCCGACCGCCTCGGCGCCCTGCGTATGCTGAAATCGTCGCTGAAATACGCGGTGATCGAAAAAGGGGCAGGCTCCGATGGCGGTCTGGCCGACGAAGATGCGATCGGGGTCATCCGCAAACGCATCAAGCAGTGCCAGGACGCCGCGGATGGTTTCGCCAAGGGCGGCCGCGAGGAGGCGGCGGCCAAAGAGCGGGCCGAGATCGCCCTTTTGGAGACCTATCTTCCGGCGGCCATGTCGGGCGAAGAATTGTCCGCCTTGGTCCGCGAGGCCATCGCCGCGACGGGCGCGACGGGCAAGGCGCAGATGGGTGCAGTGATGAAGGCCGTGATGGCCAAAGCGGGATGCCGCACCGAAGGCAAAGCGGTCAATGCGGAGGTGCAGAAGCAACTTGGCTAAGACGCGCGCAGCAAAAAAAGGCGGCGTCTGGGCCGTCATCGTGGCCGGCGGTTCGAGCCGCCGCATGGGATTCAACAAGCTGACGGCCGAACTCGAGGGGCGTCCGGTCCTGGCTTGGAGCGTGTCGGCCTTCAATGACTGTCCGGCTGTCGACGCGATCGTGCTGGTCTGCGCCGCGAGTGCGCGGGGCGACCTGGAGAAAGTCGCCCGCGAGGCCGCGCCTTCGAAATTGAAGGCGGTGGTCGAAGGCGGCGCGCATCGTCATCTTTCCGTGGCCGAAGGACTCGATGCGGTGGCGACCGATGCCTCCATGATCGCGGTGCACGATGCCGCGCGTCCGCTGGTCGACTGCGCCATGATCGAGCGTTGCCTGGAAACCGCCGGCAACACGGGCGCCGCGGCCTGCGCGCGGCGGGTCAACGACACGCTCAAGCGCATCAACGACGAGGGTTTCATCGTCGATTCGGTGGACCGCACCAATTTGTGGGCGGTGGAGACGCCGCAGATTTTCCGCGCCGAGTTGCTGCGCCATGCCTACGCCGAGGTCATCGCCACCGGCGGACACGTTTCCGACGAGACGTCCGCCGTGCAGGCCGCGGGGGCGCCGGTCTCCCTGGTCGACACGCCCGAATGGAACGGAAAGATCACCTACCCGGGCGACCTCGAACTGGCCCGGGTTGTCCTGCGCGGACGCCGCCCCGCCTGATCCGATGCCGGGCCGCATTCTGACCATCGGCCTCGTCTGCTTTCTGCTCGCCGCGGGCGCGGCCATGTTTTTCGGTCCGCTCCTCCGGAATTCCCCGGACGGCCGTCTGCCGCCGTGCCCCTACACGGAGTCGGGGGACCTTGCTTTGCTTCCGCCCGGGACCGTCGCCGCGGTCGGCGCCTACGAGGCGATCCGCGAAACGCTGGCGCGCGGGTCGATCGACGGGATCGCGCCGCAGGCCGGGGTGATCGCGCGCGTTTTTGCCGGGGATGACCCGAAGATGGCATCGCTGGCCAAGCGGCTGGCTGCCGAGCAGGACGTCGAATCGGCCAGACGCACTTTCCTCAGGCTGAACCGGTTGATGGAAAAGAACGCCCGCCGTCCGCCGCGGGGTTGAGGCGAGGGCGTGCTTGTCCGCGGCGCGGCAGGCGGTAGATTCGGCGGTCCGACATGGCGCCCATTCCGACCGGTTCCGAAATCCGCAGCAGCTTCCTCGATTTTTTCCGCGGGAAGCAGCACACCATTGTGCCGTCGTCGAGCCTCCTGCCGGACTCGCCGAACCTGCTTTTCACCAACGCGGGGATGAACCAGTTTGTCCCGATTTTTCTGGGCGGCGCCAAAGCCGATGTCTCGCGCTGGCCGGGCGCCGTGGCGGGAGCGGACACCCGTGCGGCCGACACGCAGAAATGCATCCGCGCCGGCGGCAAGCACAACGACCTCGAGGACGTCGGACTCGATACGTATCACCACACGTTTTTCGAGATGCTCGGCAATTGGAGCTTCGGGGACTATTTCAAAAAAGAAGCCATCGACTGGGCTTGGGAGTTGCTTATCGAGCGGTGGAAATTCCCCGCCTCCCGTCTTTATGCCACGGTCTATTCGCCGGGACCGGGTGACCCGAGCGAGTTCGACCAGGAGGCATGGGATCATTGGGCGGGGCACTTCCGCGCGGCCGGACTCGACCCCGCGGTGCACATCGTCAACGGGAACAAGAAGGACAATTTCTGGATGATGGGCGACACGGGTCCGTGCGGTCCCTGCTCGGAATTGCACATCGACCTCACGCCGCAAGGCGACACGCGGGGCGCGTTGGTCAACAAGGGCACGGCCGAGTGCATCGAGATCTGGAATCTGGTCTTCATCCAATTCAACGCCAATCCGGACGGCACATTCACCCCGCTGCCCGCCCGCCATGTCGACACCGGTATGGGCTTCGAGCGTGTCTGCTCGATCGTGCAGGGGACGAAAGGGTTCACCGAATTCTCCAACGCGCGCGTTTCCAACTACGAGACGGACGTTTTCCGTCCGCTCTTCACCGAGATCGAAAAATTGAGCGGCAAAAAATACGGGTCAACGCTCCCCGAGGCCGGTTCGACCGGACACAGCGGGCAGGAAAAAATCGACATCGCATTCCGCGTCATCGCCGACCACGCCCGCACGCTCAGCTTCGCCGTGGCCGACGGCATCGCGCCCGGCAACAACGACCGCAACTACGTGCTGCGCCGCATCCTGCGCCGGGCCGTGCGCTACGGGCGGACGCTCGGTTTCCACGAACCGTTTTTTTACAAACTCACCGCTGTGCTCGCCCGGACCATGGGCGACGTGTTTCCCGAGTTGCGGGCCAAGCAGGCGCACGTCGAGCAGGTGCTCAGGGGCGAAGAAGAAGCTTTCAACCGCACGCTGGACAAAGGCATCGCCTTGTTCGGGTCCGAGGCCGACCGTCTCGGCACGGCGGGGCAAATTGCCGGCGCCTTCGCTTTCAAACTCTACGACGAGCAGGGTTTCCCGCTCGATCTGACCGAGTTGATGGCGCGGGAGCGCGGGCTCACGGTCGACACGACCGGGTTCGACAAACTGATGGAAGAGCAGCGGGCCCGTGCCCGCGCCGCGCAAAAAAAAGAAATCATCACGGTTTCCGAGATCACCACGAAGGAACCGACGCGTTTCGGGGGATACGACGAACTATCGGTCGACTCGAAGGTCCTTGAGGTCGTGGATCTCAAAGGCAAGCTGGCCGTCGTGCTCGACCGCAGCGCCTGTTATGCCGAGATGGGCGGGCAAGTCGGGGACACGGGCGAAGTGCGCGCCGGATCTAACCTCTGGCGCATCGCCAACACGCAGAAGGCCGGCGATGTCTGGCTGCATGTGCTCGAGGGCGACGACGCCCCGGCCGCCGGATCCCAAGTGGAACTTGTCGTCGATCGCACACGGCGCGATGCCATCCAGCGGCACCACACGGTGACACATCTGCTCCATTGGGCACTGCACGAGGTGGTCAGCCGCGAGGCGGTGCAAAAAGGGAGTTATGTCGGTCCGGACAAACTCACTTTCGATTTCAGCAGCGCGGCGCTCACCCCCGAACAAGTGTCCGCAGTGGAGCGGTTGGTGAATGAAAAGATTCTGGAGAACGCTCCGGTCAGCTGGTCCGAAGTCGCCCACGCCGACGTGCGCGGTCGCGACGACGTGATGCAATTTTTCGGCGACAAATACGGCGACATGGTGCGCGTCGTGCAGATCGGCGGACGGGCCGGAGCACTCGACGGCTACAGCATGGAATTGTGCGGCGGCACGCACGTCCGCGGGACCGGCGAGATCGGTCTTTTCCGCATCACGGGCGAAGGCGCCGTGGCGGCCGGTATCCGCCGCATCGAGGCGGTGGCCGGCGGGGAAGCGCGCCGCGCGGCGGAGTCGGACCGCGAACGTTTGCAATCGGTCGCGGCCAAGCTCGGATCGCCGCTGACCGACCTGGAAAAGAAATTGGACGCCTTCCTCGCGCTGCAAAAAGAAACGGAGAGAGCCCTGAAATCCGCCAAGCAACGCGAGGCGGCCTCGGTGGCGGCGGAACTCGCGGGCCAAGCGGAGACGATCAAGGGGATCCCCGTGGTGATCGCCGATCTCGGGGAAGCCGACGGCGACACCCTGCAATCGGCTGCCGATGCGCTCAAAGGAAAATTCGGCGGTGTGATCGTGCTCGGTGGTGTTTTCCACGGCGCGGTGTCACTCGTCGCCGCCGTGGGCAAGGATCACACGGCGAAAGTGGCGGCCGGGAAAATCATCCAGTCCATCGCTCCGATCGTCGGCGGCAAAGGCGGAGGCAAGCCGGACAATGCCCGCGGCGGTGGCAAGGATGCGGCGAGGCTTGCGGATGCGTTGAGTGCCGCGCGGGAGTTTATCGTGAAGGAATAACTGTAGCGTCGCCGTCCTCGGCGACGAATCGTGCCAACGACCGGCGGCGGGGACGCCGCCGCTACAATTTTTTCCCGCTGCGCACGACGACGTTCCAGTGCGCGCGGGCGTAGCGCCAGCCGGAATAAATGGAGAGAAAGACGCTGGCGGCGATGAGCACTTGCCCGATGGAAACAACCCACGCGGGCCACGCGGCGATGCCCATGCCTTCCCCGATCGCGTCGCGCAGGAGGAAGAATCCGATCATGGTCATCTGCGACGCGGTCTTGGTTTTGCCTGCGGGATCAGCAGCCAGCACGGTGCCGTGTGAAAGCGCCAGCTGGCGCAATCCGGTGATGAGAAAATCGCGCGAGATCAAAATGATCGCCGCCCACGCCGGGATGTCGCGTGACCATGCGAGCAGAACGAGCGCGGCGGCGATGAGAACTTTGTCGGCCAACGGATCCATCAAGCGGCCGAAGTCGGTTTCGCATTGCAGGCGCCGCGCCAGGACGCCGTCGAGGTAGTCGCTCAAGACGGCCAATCCGAAGGCGATGGCCGCGATGGTGGCGCCCCACATCATGCCGCTTTCGCGTGCCGCGACGAAGAGGACGGTCAGAAAAAGGCGGACGATGGTGAGTTGGTTGGGGAGGGTCACGGCCGAGCGGCGAAGATGCCAGCGGAGATGCGGGCGGGCCAGAGGATTTGAGCAGAGCACCGGAGCGCGCGGGCGCTCGGGGCAGATGGCCGCAGGCCACCCGCAGGGCGAGGGAGTCAACAGAGGAAACGAAGGGAATTGAAGCGACCAGAAAGTTTTTTTGAACGATCGTTTGACGACCCTGTCTGACATCCTACGAACTTGGAGATCCGGCCCGCAGGGGAGCCTGGAAAAAATTTTAAGATTTTTTCAAAAAGGCGGTTGACTCTGCGCTAACTTCTGGCAATCTCTCCATCCCCTTTGATGGGGACCGAGCCAATCGGTTCGCGTTCTTTCCATCGGCAGCAGGGAGCAGCAAGGCCAAAACCTTCCCGCTCGACGCACGCCCGGAAAAAACGCACGAAGATTTTTGAAATCCTGACTCTGAAAGTAAAATCAGAGGGTAACCACAAAAATTGAATTGTGGGTTATCGTCAGCAGTTTTTTTATGCGACATAAATTGGACCGCAAGGTCCGTCGCCCGTCGGTCTTAGCAACCGGCGGGAGATACTATGTCAGAATTTGGTACTCAACCCGCAAGGGTGGTATCAGCTAACTTTCAACGGAGAGTTTGATTCTGGCTCAGAACGAACGCTGGCGGCGTGGATAAGACATGCAAGTCGAACGGGACTTTTTTTTGTAGCAATACAGAGAAAAGTCTAGTGGCGAACGGGTGCGTAACACGTGAGCAACCTGCCGTGAAGTGGGGGATAGCTCGCCGAAAGGCGAATTAATACCGCATGTGGCCAGGAAGGACATCCTTCCGACGCCAAAGCCGGGGCAACCTGGCGCTTCTCGAGGGGCTCGCGGCCTATCAGCTTGTTGGTGAGGTAACGGCTCACCAAGGCTATGACGGGTAGCTGGTCTGAGAGGACGACCAGCCACACTGGAACTGAGACACGGTCCAGACACCTACGGGTGGCAGCAGTCGAGAATTTTTCACAATGGGGGAAACCCTGATGGAGCGACGCCGCGTGGAGGATGAAGG
>CAMDUL010000046.1 GCA_945878135.1 Chthoniobacter flavus
CCTGCTTTACCTAAAAACGCAGTTGGTAGACATCCCGACCGGCCCGCGCGTATAATTTTGGCGCATGCCTGTACCCGTCCTTGCCGGCCTGGCGATTGCCGGCTTGATCGCGCCCTCCGCAGCGTCCGTGCACGCCGAACAAGGGACCGCGACGTTCCAGGCAGAGGCGGACCTGCTCGAAAAAAAATGGACGGAGCAATACCTCAAGCCTGATAACGAGGGGGAAATCGCACGGCTCGATGCGGCGGCCGCGAAATTCGTCCCGTTGATCGGGGCGGACGGAAAATTCACCGATCTCGACTACGGCCCGATGATCACCGGGCGCGACGGCGGTCCCGGTTGGGGTGAGCATCTGATCCGCGTCACCGATCTCTTCACTGCTTGGCGCACGCCGGGAACCAAGGTGCACGGCAACGCGGATTTCGCCCGCCGCATCACCAAGCCGTTCGATATCTATCTCGATGCGCCTTACGACAAGAAGGACGCATGGGGCTTCGGTCATCCGTATGCCGATTTGTTGGAGAACAACCGCATTGGACGCATCTGCCTGTTCATGCGGGCCGACCCGGAAATTTTCCCGCAGGCGGATATCGAGCGCCGCGCGAACAAAATCACGGAGCGCGCCGTGCACCCGATTTTCGAGCCCTCGGCCAATCCCGACGAGCGATTCAAAATCGTCCGTCACGGCTGGGAAGGCGGGGCCAACGTCCTCTGGGCTACGCGCGGGGCGCTGGTGCCCTATCTGGTCGGCTCGGATCCGGAAAACCGCGTCCGCGCCATCGAAGCCTACATGAACCACATCTGGGATTCGCAATCGAAGACGTGGCCCAAAGGTCCGCTCGGCCAAATCGAGCGTTTGACCGTCGACGGCATGCTCGGCGAACACGCCGCACCGGCCATGGGCTCTTACGGCGAGTGGTATTTGAACGCCATTGTCGAATACCGCGACCTCGTGCAGGGCGTGCAGCGCTGGCAGATGCCGGAGAAGCTGAACGCGTTCTGGATCAACCACCTGCTCGACAGCATGACGTTCTGCTACCAAGGAGCGATTGATCCGCACCTCGGCAATCCCCTCGTCTGGCTCAACGCGCGGAGCAACGGCAACGCCAGGCTGAAAGAATGGCTGCGCGCTTTCTCCGCCCACAGCGCGCACCGCGGAGAAGAAGTGCGCAAAGTCCTGGCTTGGGAACCCGGCGTCACGCCATGGCCGTTCGAAGACCGCTCCGTGCGGCACTATTACACCGCCGATTACATGACCAAGCACTACCCGATGTTCATGGCCTCGCTGCGCGCGGTTTCCGAGCGGACCTTCGGCATGGAGACTTTCGGGCAGAAAGAACCGGAGAACCGGTGGGCCATCGAGAGCATCATGCTTCCCCTCGGCACGACCTTCCTCCGAAGGGACACGCGGGAATTCCAGAGCAGGGAGGACGGCCCGGCCTTCACCGCCATGGACTTTTCCCGCCTGCCCGGACAAACCACCCGCCGAGCGGAGCCCGAAGCGCTCGCCGCCGCATGGAACCGCGACAGTTCCGGATATGCCGTGCGTATGGTCTTCGGCGGCACGCCCTTCGCGGGTGGCGTCGAGGCCCCGCACGCCGGCCTCATGGGATGGTGGCAGTCACGCTACGTGCAGGTCGATCGCGACCGACCCCACGGACACAAGGCGACAGATCTTTCAGTCAACGGGCGCCGCGCCACGTTTTTCCTCGAGGACGCCATCGTCCACCTCGGCGCCGGATTTGATGTCAGCCATCCCACGGATCCGACCCTGACCAACCTCGAGCAGCGTGCCAGCGGAGCGGACATCACGACCTATGGCGCGGGCGATGAGGTCAGACAACTCCCGCGTGGCCAAACCGTCACGGACGCGGATATCCGCTGGGCTTGGCACGAGAGCGTCGGATACCTGCCCCCAAAGCACGGCACGAAAACTTTGCGCGACGTCAAGCAACCCGGCGAACCCGGCCGCCAAATTTTCTCGTTCTGGTCCGACCACGGAAAAAACGACAAGGACCTGACCTTCGAGTGGGCGGTCCTCCCCGACATTGCTGTAGCCGACATGCCGGCCCGCGCAGTAAATCCGCCATGGAATGTTGTCTCCAACACCGTGCGGACACAGGCGGTGTCCATACCGCACAAAAAATGGCTCGGTATCGTCTTTCACGAGCCCGAAACACTGAAAGCCGACGGCCTGACCATCACCCCCGATCGACCCTGCCTGCTCATCGTGGAACGAGATGGCGAGGATCTCCGCATCAAAGCCTCCGATCCCCTGCAGCAAGGCGGACCGCTGACCCTGACCATCAATGGTCAAACCTGCACCGTGGAATTCCCCGGCTATCCGCATCTTGGAAAAACGGCCGAAGCCGAACTGCGTTTGATCGATCCGCGAGCGACCTGACCGGCCAGAGCCTCAGACCGCCGCGATGAACGGGATGCACGTGGTGCAACCCGTGCAATCCAGGGTGTTGCCGTGGACGGTTTCCAATTCAAAGGTGTGCGCTCCGGGCTTGAGATTCTCGGCGAGTACGAGCGGACGATACCAACCGTTCGCGCCGCACCAGGCCGGACGATCGCGCGCGCTCGTTTGCCATACGCCGCCGTCGATGCTCCAGCGGACTTCGGATGAAGCGCTGCCGAAATCGAAACCGGCCACCAGGTTGCGTCCGCGGAATTTCCCGCGCAACGTCGCGCCCGGCGCGGTGGTGAAGAGCACCTGGTCGATCCAATTGAGCGCGCCCCAGCGGCGCTCGGTCCACGGTCCGGTGCGTTCGATCTCGGCGAAGGGAACCAGGCGCGGCTTTTCCCAGCAGAGCGGGTCGAGAGGCGTCGGGATCGCTTTGCTTTTCGCTTTGGCGGCCAGTCCCTTCTCCACGCCGGCAATGACGGCCTGGGCGTAGCTGTGGCTGCCGCGGTGTTCGGGATGCAACCCGTCGGGCAACCACTCTTCCCAACACATCAGGCCTTCGCGCACTTCGCGCCACGCCTGCAAGCCGGCCCAGACGGAATTAAGCCCGTAGCGTTCGGCGAAGATTTCGAACTCGGATACGGACGCCGGTATGCGTCCGGCTTCCATATCCGCGTGGAATTCGCTCATGAAAGTGTGGACGAGCACCACATCGCTGCGACCGCTGGCCAGCAACTGCCGCAGCAAACCTTCCCTCGCCCGCGCGCGGCGCTCGGACGGCGTGCCGTTATCGTTGACCGCATACTCGACGAAGACCAGATCGCACGCGCGGTCGATGATATCGCGCTTGGCCCGGAAAACGGCCAGATCACTGCCCGTCGCGCCGATCGCGGCGTTCTCGTAAATCCAGCGGACCTTCGGCCATTTCGACGTCAACCATGCGGCGAAACCTTCGGGCCAGCGGGTGCCGGTCTTTTGGTCGGTGATCGACCCACCAAGAAAGCCCACGCGCACCGTGCCGGACGCGAGCGCGCGGCGGAAGTTCGGCAGCGGTGCTCGCGTCCGGTGAACCGCAAGTTGGTCGGAGGGATGTTTCACGAGGCCAAGGGGGTCCAACACGCGTTGTGTTTCGAACTTTCCACCGCGGCCTCGATGAAAGTCATGCCGCGGATGCCGTCGGTAATTTTCGGGTAATCGAGCGCGTTCGCATCGGGTTCGCGTCTGTCGAGCATGGCACGCAGATGGTTGGCGAAATTCCGGTAAATGTTGGCGAAGGCCTCGAGGTAGCCCTCGGGGTGTCCGGGCGGGATGCGCGTGTTGGCTGCGGCATTCGCACCAAGGTAGCCCATGCCGGTGCGCAGGACTTCGACCGGACGGTCGGGCCATTTGAGCAGCAAGGTGTTCGGCTCCTGCTGGCGCCATTCGAGTCCGCCAAGTTCGCCATAGACGCGGATACTGAGGTTGTTCTCCTCGCCGACGGAAATCTGCGAGGCGTGGAGCACGCCCTTCGCGCCGCCTTCGAAGCGGAGCAAAATGTTCGCGTCATCGTCAAGACGGCGCCCCGGCACGAACGCGGTGAGGTCCGCGGCCAGCTCCTTGATCCGCAGACCCGTGATGTATTCCGCAAGGTTCTCCGCGTGCGTGCCGATGTCACCGAGGCAACCGGCCGCCCCCGAACGCGCCGGATCGGTGCGCCACGAGGCCTGCTTTTGCCCGGTTTCCTCCAAGCGCGTCGCCAGCCACCCTTGCGGGTATTCGACGACCACCTTGCGGATCTTGCCCAGCCGGCCGGAACGGACAACCTCACGCGCCTCTTTGACCAGCGGATACCCCGTGTAATTGTGCGTCAGGCCGTAGAGCAGTCCGGTGCGTTCAAGCAACGCACCCAATTCCACCGCCTCGGGTAGATTGAAGGTCGCGGGCTTGTCCGAGACCACGTGGAAGCCATGTTCCAGCGCCGCCTTGGCCGGGGCGAAATGCAAATGGTTCGGGGTGACGACGGAGACGAAGTCCATGCGCCGGTCGGCCGGCAACGCGGCTTCTCCGGCCATCATTTCCTCGAACGTGCCGTAGCAACGTTCCGGCGAAAGGAACAAGTCGGCACCCGAATCCTTCGACCGCTGCGGGTCGCTGCTGAACGCGCCGCAGACCAGTTCGATCTGCCCGTCGAGGGCGGCCGCCATGCGATGCACGGCCCCGATGAAGGCGCCGCGTCCTCCGCCGACCATGCCCATGCGGATTTTGCGGTGCGCCGCGCTCATGACTTTTTCTTTTTGGCGAAGGCCGCGTCGAAGGCCACGGCACTCGACTCGAAATCGAGCGCGCGCACGAAACCGACGGCCTCGGTCGCGCCGTGGATGCGATCCATGCGGACGTCCTCCCACTCGACCGAGAGCGGACCACGGTAGCCGGCGTCGTTCAGCGCCACGATGACCGACTCGAAATCGATATCACCGCGGCCCGGGGAGCGGAAATCCCAGTAACGGCGCGGGTCGCCGAAGGAAAGATGCCCGCCGAACACGCCGCTGTCGCCCATCCCCTTCCCCCACCACGCGTCTTTGATATGCGCGTGGAAAATGCGCGGACCGAAACGGCGGATGAACTCGACATAATCGACACCTTGATAGCCGAGGTGCGACGGATCATAATTGAAGCCGAACCGCAGATGATTCCCGACCGCCTCCAGGGCGCGCCCGGCCGTGGCGAGATCGAAGGCGATTTCGGTCGGATGGACCTCGAGGCCAAAATTGACATCGGCTTTGTCGAAGGCGTCGAGGATCGGACGCCAGCGCTTGCCGAAGTCAGCGAAGCCCTTGTCCCAATAGGCTTGGGAGGTCGGTGGAAACGCGTAGATCGAATGCCAGATAGAGGAACCGGTGAAGCCGTTGACCGTCACCGGATGGCGGTTCTTCGCGTAGCCGGGTTTCGCGTCGAAAAAGGCGCGCGCGGCTTTGCCCGCCGCGATCATTTGCTTGGCCGCACGGCGGCGCACACCCTCCGGATCGCCATCACCCCAAACTTCGGACGGCAGGATCGACTTGTGCCGCTCGTCGATCAGGTCGCAGACCGCCTGGCCGACGAGATGGTTCGACACGGCGAAACAGGTCAGCCCGTGGTCGGCCAGCAGTTCCCACTTTTCGCGGAGGTAGGATTTCGACGACAGGGCGCGGTCGACCTCGAAATGGTCGCCCCAGCAGGCGAGTTCGAGTCCGTCGTAGCCCATGCGTTTGGCCAAGGGCGCAAGTTCGGCCAGCGGCAGGTCGGCCCATTGGCCGGTGAAGAGGGTGACAGGTCTTTTCATAATGAGGTTCAGCGGTATTTGGCCGGAAGAGCTTTGCCCAGTTTGGCGCTCCGCGCCGCCAAGTCGAGGATATGGATCGGCCGGCGCGCCCATTCCGGGGCGATGGCCAGCTTCGTCCCTTTCGTCAGGTGGGCGGCGATATTGTCGTAGTAGCGGTGGTATTCCGTGGGCAGATGGTTGCCCTCCTCGAACGTCACCTTGCGTCCTTCGCGACGGTAGATCGTGTAATGATCGTGTTCGATGATGTAGCTGCCTTCGGTGCCGGTGACCTCGAAAAAGCCGCGCCGCGGATGCGAGTCGAGCGCGGTGATGGTCAGGTTCAGCCAGGCGCGGTTTTTGAAACGCACAACGGCCAAAGCCTCGTCTTCGTTGGTATCCTTCTTCCACCGTGTGCGCGGCGCCCAATAGCCCTCGCGCGCGTAGCCCGAGACTTCGACAATCTCCGCGTCGATGATCTGCAAACCGTATTCCAGCAAGTGCACGCCCCAGTCGTAAAGGATGCCGCCCGAAATGCTCCGGCTGGAGCGCCACCAGTCGCCGGGCAACTCGCGACGCCCCATGCGCGCGTCGATCTTGTAAACCTCGCCGATCGCTTTTTCTTTTTTGATTTTCTCCACCGCCCGCAAAATCCAGCCGTCCCAATGGCGGTTGTGGTAGGTCGAAAGCATGACGCCCGCCCGCCGCGCGGCGGCGATCATCGCATCACACTCGGCCGTGGTCAGGGCCAGCGGCTTCTCGCAAACCACGTGCTTGCCGGCCCGCAGGCATTGCAGGCCGATCTTCGCGTGCGTGTTGTGCGGGGTGATGATGGTGACGAGATCGACATCGGATGCTTTCAGCATCTGCGCGACCGAGGCATAGGTCGCGATGCCGGGAAAGTCCGCGGCCGCCGCGGCCAACCGCACCGGATCGATCTCCACCACCGCGGCCGGAGTCATGCCCGCCGCGCGCATGTCCTGAAGATGCGCCTTGCCCATGTTGAAGGCTCCGCCGTAACCGATGACGCCGACGAGGATCTCCGTCGGCTTCTTTGATTTGTTTTTCATAATTTCACCGGACCGCGCGCCGCCCACCGCAGACCGCGCACGGCCATGGCAAAGACCTCGGGGAAGGCGTCGAATTCGGACGGATCATGCCCCAGCGCGGAATAAAAAACACGACCCTTCCCCCAGCCCTTGGTCCAGACGACCGGCATCCGGCAGACAGTGCCCTCGAAAGTGTAGTCCGTCTCGGCCAGCACGCGGATAGCCGGATCGACGAGCAGGTAGTATTGCTCGGAGCGGTAGATGAATTCTCCCGGCAGCCCCGCCATGACCGGATCCTCCGGAGCCAGAACCCGCACCGTGTATTCGCCGACATGCGGATGGCCGGCAAAGTGGCCCCCGACCATCCATTCGTACTCTAAGTCGCCGCGGAACGCGTCCCCCATCCCGCCGTGGATGCCGGCCAAGCCGCAACCTGCGCGCACCGCGTCGCTCAGGCCTTTGCTTTGCTCCGGCGACAAACGGCCCATCGTCCAGCACGGCGAGATGACATCGAAGGACCGCAACCAGCCGGAATCAGCCAGGCCGTCGAGTTCCGTCGCCATGTCGATATCGACGTCCTCCCCGTGCAGCGCCGAAGCGAAACGGTCCGCCACTTCCGCCGGATGATGGCCTTCCCAGCCACCTTGGAGGAAAAGAATTTTCACGCGGTGCAATTGTTCCGTGGATCCGGGGCGAACGGCAGCAGAGGAGCCACTTTTGCGTCAACCGAAGGTCAACGGAACCCCTCGGTGGGCCGGTCCGCCGCCGCCGGATCGTGCGGCAAGGGCTCGAGCGGCGGCGTGTTCGGGCAGTCGTCGGGGATGCGCACCGTCGGACGCGCCCATTTGACGCCGTTGGTGATGACGCGTTGCACGTTGGCATCGTGGAAAGTCGGATACGTTTCGTGTCCGGGCCGGAAATAGAAGACCCGTCCGTTCCCCCGCTGCCAAGTCGCCCCGCTGCGGAAGACCTCGCCGCCGGTGAACCACGAAATGAAGATCAGCTCGTCCGG
>CAMDUL010000047.1 GCA_945878135.1 Chthoniobacter flavus
CGCGTCGTCTACTCTCGGCACCAAGTTCATGTGGCCATGGCTGGTCACGGCATGGCCGTAACCGCCAGCGCGAATTCCATTCCTCCCTTTTTGAAGGTCGTGCCACCTCCCGAAGTAACGCCGGCGGCGTAGGCCCGGCCGTCCGGATAAGGGGTCTCATGATCTTTTCCGGTCCGGCGCCATTCCAACTCGGTGGCTCCAGCCGTGGAAATCTGCAAGACATAGCTCCCGGCTTTGAGGGCCAGGGGCGTGCCCAAGGTGAAAACCGCGGTGCTGGTGTTATCGGCGACGGGGATCAGCAGGTCTCCGGCGGCGAACAGCTCGTTCCCCAGCGTCAGCGGGTCCTCTTGGTTGGGGGCGGCTACCTCATACACCGCAATGCGTACCTTGCCATCGGCCATGCCGGGATTTTTGAAGCGGATGTGAAACGCCCCGGCGGAGAAGTCTTCACCGACGGTGAAGGTCTGTTGCATGAACTCGTTGGCCACAATACCTCCCTTGAAGTCGGCCGCTTTCCCGGTGAAAACCTTCGTCGTTGGTTCGGCTTCGAGGTCGTTCCACCCAGAGGCCCCGGGGCGGGTCGTGACGGTGACTTCAGTGCCGAAAGCCGCCGCAGCGGTGAGGACCGAGAGGAGGGTGAGGACGGTGGATTTTTTTGTATCCATGAAACAACGCTTTGGAATTTTAGGTTGGCCCCCATCGGGAAGGGGAGGCCGCAGTCGCTTCAGCGCCGCCGCCGCATGCCCAGATACAGCGCGCCGAGCGACGCGAGGACCAGCGAAATGGTGGTGGGCTCGGGGACGGCCACAACGGCGAGCGCGAAT
The DNA here is from genome assembly GCA_945878135.1 of Chthoniobacter flavus. Lineage (GTDB taxonomy): Bacteria > Verrucomicrobiota > Verrucomicrobiia > Chthoniobacterales > JACTMZ01 > JACTMZ01. The sequence continues at coordinate 825 of CAMDUL010000047.1, forward strand.
TCGGAGCTGCCAGCGTTGAAGTTATTGTTAAATCCTTCGCTCGGGACGATGTACGCCCGACCATCCGCGTAGGTGTCGCCCGGGAAGACGCCGCCGACCGCGTTACTGGTCGTTGTGCGACGCCACTCGATGATGGAATCAAGCAACGGTGAAAGCTGGAATGCATAAGCGCCGTTAGACAGAGCTAGTGGTGTGGCGAGGGTGAAGATACCTGTGACTGTATTGGTGGTGGTGGGTGTGACTGGTAAATCGACGCTGGCGGTGAACAACTGGGCTCCCAGCGTGAGCGGGTTCGCCTGGTTCGCATTGGCCACCTCAAAAATGGAAAGGTTGAAGCTGCCTCCCTGGCGATATCGGATGTGAAACTCCTGCGCGGAGAATGCGTCAGTAGCGGTGAAGGTCTGCTGCATGGCGGCGTTGGAGTTGGTGATAACGCCTCCATTCTGTTGGCTGGTGGTCGAGGTAAATACCCTCGTAAGAGGATCATTTGTGAGCGAGTTCCACGTAGTGTTCGTCGTGACCGTGATTGACTGAGCGTGGGCACTGAGAGCCCCAGCCGCGGTGAGGGCTGCAAAAAAGAGGAGGAACTTTTTCATTTTGGTATTTTTAAAGGGTTGGATTTGCTTTTAACGACATCGTCACGAAATCACGCGGCCTGTTGCGCGGCAAACGCGCATTCATACAACAGTTGTATTTCTGAAGACGTCTTGAGATCTGCTCCTGTGGCTGTGGCGTGAGCCCTCTCCGAGCCCTGGGGCGCCACGAGCCGGAGGCCCGGCCGCCTAGTCAGCGGGCTTGGTCTTGGTAGACGCGCACCCAGTCCACCTGCATGGTCGACGGATACGTTCCGCCCGCGGGGTCGCCGCCCCAGGCCCCGCCGACGGCGAGATTGAGGATGAGCCAGAAGGGTTGGTCGAAGGGCCACTGCGAGGGGGCGCTGCCGAGCGCGGCCTTGGTCACGGTGAAATAGACCGCGCCATCGAGGGAGAAGGAGAGTTTTTCCGGTGTCCATTCCACGCCATAGACGCGGAATTCCGTGTCATAGTCGAAGACCGGCGTGCTGCCGGTTTTTTGCGTGCCGATGGTGTGGTTGTAAGCCTCGGTGTGGATGGCCGCCCCGACCCAGTTTTCGATGTTGGCGTGTTCCATGATGTCGATTTCGCCGCATTTCGGCCAGCCGACCCCGGGTTCGAAGAGGTTCCGGCCCAGCATCCAGAACGCGGGCCAGGTGCCGCGGTTGCGGGGCATGCGCAGGCGGGCTTCGATTTTTCCGTATTGGAATTCCGCTTTCCCGAGGCTCTCGACTTTGCCCGAGGTGAACTCGCTGGTTTTCCACTGCCCGTTCATCCACGGGCCGGTGCCGGTGTAGGTCTCGCGGATGGCGGTGAGCCAGAGATAACCGCCGGCGACGCGCACATTTTCCGGACGGTTGGTGTAAAATTGGATTTCGCCGTTGTCGACGAAGCCGTGCTGGACGGCGGACCATTTGGCCGTGTCGAGGGCCGACCCTGCGAAGTCATCCTGCCAGACCAACCGGTAGTCGGGTTCAGGCGCGGGGTCGGGGAAAAAGCGGAACCAGTCGAGGTTGGCCACGCCCGGCGAACCCGCACCGACAAGGTAAAGATCATGGAGGCCGGCGGTTTCCACGAGGTTGATTTCCTGCTCGGTGTAGCGGTCCCAGCCGCCGGTAGGTTGCGCGGTGAAGGTGCCGAGGAGCGCGCCGGTCGGACTGCCCAGCCGCACCTCGATGCTGCCCCCCGTGCTCCCTTTGGCCACCGACATGACGAGGCGCCGGACACCCGCGCCGAAATCCACATTTTCGAATTTCATCCAGTCCCCGTCATCGAAATAGCCGACCACCCGGCCGCTCCCGCCGTCGCCGGGGATCACGCCCGACATTTCGGCATAGTTCTCGGCTTCGATCCGCGAGAGGGCGTCGGTCGCGGATCGGAGCATGGCATGGACACGGAAGAACATCGCCGGCCCGTCGAGTGGCACGGCCACGCTCTGATGGCCGGCCTCCCCCGGCATGATGGAGTTCAGCCCCGCCAGGTCGCCACCGAACGCGTTCCACGGTCCGCCCGGCGAGAGAGCCCATTCGACGTTGTATTCCGCCGCATGGGGGAGTTCCTCGAAGCGGATGACCCCGCCATCATCCAACGAGGCGCGGAACGCCCGGGCGTTTGTCATCGGTGCGGCGAGGACGGATGACAAAACAATCCCGCAGAGCAGCGGGCGCAGGCTCCGACGATATGAGGGCTGGACTCCGTCTCGGATCATGAGGACTTCCGTCATAGTGGCCCTCAAGATGTTGGGTAGCGAGAACATCGAGCGTGGGGAAAGGTCGTGCGGGAACCGCAGGGAGGACGCGGCGGGTATCGGTCTTTCCCCCGGGAGGACATTTCCGGGCTCGATTTGCCGCGGCTACACCGGCGGTGACGGGGCGGATCGAATCAGCTCCAGAAGCGATCCCAGCCGCCGACGTGCGGGCCAGAGCATCAGACCGATGAGCCCCACGGCGGCCGCGACAGTCGAAGGCTCGGGGATGGCGGTGATGGTGAAGGTGCTGCCGGTGTTGGTGATGCTGCTGCCGGCATAACCGGTGCCGAAGGTGAAGTAGCTGGCGACGTTGTTGGTGCTGAAACTCGTGCTGCTGAAGGTGAAGGAATTGCCCGGCAGGAAATTATTGAGCGTGAGCAGCGCACTCGGCGTCTCGGCGTTGTCTTGATAGGTGCCGAAGGTCAGGTTGCCCGTCGCACCCGTGCCGAAATCGAGGAAGGAAGCCTCCGTCAAATTCAGGTTGCCGAAGACCTCGCTCACCCCGCTGCCGCGTTGCACGGTGCCGCCGGAGAGAGTCACCGTGGCCGAGTCATTGACCTGATCGCTCTGCGAGATGAGCAGGATCGCATTTGTCACCGAGACGCTCGCGGTGGACTCCAACGAAGAGCCCGCCGAACTGTTCAGGTTGAGCACGCCGCCGGTGACTGCGGTGGCACCGGTGAACCTGTTGCTGCCCGCCAAATGCAAAGTCCCAGTCCCCGCTTTGGTCAGGCCGCCTGTGCCGCCGATGGCGTCGTTGACATGGTGCGTGCCGCCCCCGCTGAAGGTGGCTGTAAAGCTGCTGAGATTGATCGCGTCCCCCGCGTCGACGTCCAGCGTGAGGCGGGTGCCAAGCAACGCTTCAATGATGGCGTTCGCCACCAGCGTGATCAAGCCTCCCCATGTGTTGTCGCCCGACTCGTTGCGCAAAGCCCCGGCAGCTCCGTCTCCCGCGGGCAAGCCCGTGCCGCTGATGGTCAACGCCTCGTTTCCTACCGTGACATTATTGGTCAACCGCAACTGCGCGCCGTTGTCCACGACGGTGCCGGCGTTGGTGCTGCCGAGCGCGTTGTCATTCCCGATGGCCAGGACACCTTCGCCCACGGTGGTCGTTCCGTCGTAGCTGTTGGAGGCCGTCAGCGTCACCGTGCCGGCGCCGGATTTGCCCAAAGCGCCGGTGCCGCTGATTTGATTGGTCACGGTGAGGGTGCCGGTGCGGTTGAAGGCGAGGGTCGCGTCGTTGGTCACTCCGCCACCGCCCAGGGTGCCCGTGGCTCCGCCGTTGCCGATCTGCAGGGTGCCGTTGTCGATCATGGTGCCGCCGGTGTAGGTGTTGGCGCCGTTCAGGATGGTTGTGCCCGAGCTGTTTTGCCGGAGCGTGGCGGCAAAGCTTGTATTTGTCACGATGACCGCACTGCTGACGGTCACATTACCGTTGCCGGCGAAGGTCAAGATCTTGTCGGCGGTGGTGGCCGAGATGTCCAGGTCCCCGGCAAAGGTGAGATCGACATTGTCGGTCGTGAGCGTGCGGCCGGCGCCGACGATCGTGTTGGCCGTGCCGGTGTTGGTGAAGGTCACGGAGGCAGCCCCGTTGGTCGCGGCGAAAATCAAGCTGCCTCCGGTGTAGTTACCCAAGGTGTAGGCCCCGGTGGCGAGGTCGAGGGTCGGATCTTGCGTGGCGGTGGCTGCTCCCGCCAAGGTGGAGTTCGCGGAGAGCGAATGGGCGGTGGTGGCGCGCAGGGTCGTGCCGGCGCCCAAGGTTGTGGACCCCGTGTAGCTGTTGCTGCCCGACAGGATCAGCGTGTTGCCCGCGCCGCTCACGATCATATTGCCCGTTGAACCGGCAAAGGAGTTGGAGATATTGCCGCTCAGGGTCGTGGTGCCCGCGCCGTCGATCGTCAAGGTGCGGCTCGACGCGGAACTGGCGTTCAGATCGAGAGCACCGCTCAAGTCGATCGATCCACCGGCCACTGTCTTGAGCGTCGAACTTAGCCCAAGGTTCACCGAGCCAGCCAGGCTGGAGGCCGCAGCAGCGCCGTTGTAGAGCGCTCCGTTTCCATCCACTCCGCTGCCGCGCAAGGTGAGGGCCTCGGCCCCGATAGCCTGTCCGTTCAGATCGAGGCTTCCTCCGCTGAGCACCGTGGTGCCCCCGGTGGTGCCGCCCAAGGCCTGGGCATGGCCCAGCTTCAAGGTGGCATTCGCGGAAACCGTGGTCAGTCCTTCGTAAGTACTGGCGCCATTGAAGGTGGTGATTCCGGTGGCATCGATGCGCAGACCGTTGGCGTTGGCGTTGCCATTGGCGATCGTCCCGTCGATCGTCCAGTTGGCCGATCCGGCGAGGATGTCCTGCACAGCCGTGGCAAAATCCGACGACCTGATATTGTAGGCCCGAAAGAACAGGGTGTTCCCCGCACCGTTGGCGGTGAGCGTTCTGCCGGTAGTGGCCGTCGAAGACACCTGAAGGGTTCCCATGCTGAGGGTCGTTCCCGTGCCGGCGAAGCTCATGGTTCGATCCGTATTGGCCGTGACGATGCCGGAGCCCAGATCGAGGTTGTTGGCTGCGGTGCTTGACGCGGTGCCGAATGCGAAGCCTCCGGTGGCGCTCTCGCCCCAAGTGACGGCGTTGTTTCCGGCGTTGACCAAGGCGGCACCCGAGGTGTTGTCGAGGGTCGCCGCGTTTCGGATGTCCAGCGTCCCGCTGCCCAGCGCATTGGCATGGTTGATGTTGAGCGTGCCGGTTTGCGCCCTCACCCCGCCGCTGGTGCCGGAGTTGTCGCCGCTCAAAGTCAGCGTGCCGGCGCCCGCGTTCATCGTGGTCAGGCCGCCGTAGGTGTTGTTACCGGCCAGCGTGGTGTTGCCGGTGGCGGTGACGGTGACCGCGCTGCTGGTGGACCCGCCGCTGCTGGTGATCGCGCCGTTGATCGCGATGGTGCCATTGCCGGCCAGGGTCAGGGTTCGACTGGTGCTGGATGTGCTGAGATCGACGGCTTGGACGGAAAGCGTCCCGCCGTTGGTCAGGTTCCATGTCTGGCTGCTTCCCAACACCAGAAGCGTGTTGAAGGTTTGGGTGTTGGCAGCCCCGTGAACGATCCCGCTGCTTCCGATGGTCAAGGAAAATCCATCATCAAGAAAAGTGTAGGCATTGGCGGTGGCGCTGAAGGTCACGCCGGCGATGCTTCTATTGGCGCTGAATTTGGGAGAATTAAAGCCTGCCCCGACATTGCTGAAAAGCGCGGTGTCGGTGGTGGTGCTGTTCGCGGGCGCCGTTCCGCCCACCCACGAGGCATTGAAGTTCCATGTCTGGCCGGTATTGCCCCAAGTGAATTCGGCCCCGAGCGCCTGCGGCGAGAGGAGCGATACGAGGAGGGCCGCGAGGCAGAACGCGACGAGCGCGGGTCGGCGGCCGCGGTCGGAGCGACGAGCTATGAGAACGGGGGGGAGCTTTGTCATAACCGTGTGCAGGGGGGATAGGATTTCGTCATGGAGGTTACATTTTTGTCACAGGGTCCACGTGATTCCGCGCAACCTGGAGATGCAAACGAAAATGCATGCAACGGTTGGATTGTTGCTGACACTTCGAAATCAGCCCCTGCTGGACCGCCATGAGCATGCAGCCTGATCCGAGCACAACCACCCGGAAGTGCTGTCCAACGGTCCCTTGACCAGACGCCGATGAAACGCCAGCCGAACACCACGCCATCCCCCCTCCAACTTGAGTTCCCATACTGACGTTTTCACCCGATCAGGACGCTCGGCAAGCAGACGTTGCCCCCCATTTCAAGTGCCAGCCCTTGGACGCCGATCCCGCGGGCAACAGTCGCGTCGTCTCCTTGTCCTCGGGCTGGACAACAACGGGGAGAACACCACAGGCAGGGGCGTGCTCACGAGGTCGTCAAGCCCACCATGGTAGAAAATTCCCGGCCACGACGGACCGACCCCCTTGCCGATGGCCAGGCCGTCAGTTCCCCTGCGGCAATGTCGCCTCGACGCGGTAGAAAATTTTGCTGCCGGCCACCGGCTGGGTGAAGAACGAGGCCTGGTATCCTGCCGGAGCGGTGTTGGTCGAAGGAGTGATGGTGGCTCCGCTGGGCGTGAACGGGATGGTCAGGTCGGTTGTGGCGAAGGCGACATAAGACGGCACAGTGTTGGTGCTGCCGCTGCGCTGAAAGAACGAGACAAGCAAATTATTGGAGACGGTCGTCGCCGTGGTCAGCGAGGCATTGCCAACCGTCGGATCGGTCCCGAAGGCGTATTCGGCCACGTTGATGAACCCGTCAC
>CAMDUL010000048.1 GCA_945878135.1 Chthoniobacter flavus
TGTAGCTTTGCCAATCGATGAGCACGCGCGACCAGCACTCGTCGCCGTAGTCGACGGCTTTCCGCGGTTCGCCCATCTCCTTGACATACCAATCCCGCCCGACGCGCGCATGGAGGACCTCGTCGGCCCAGTCGTAGTCCTGGATGAGCGCGGCGAACGGATCGCCGGAGGCTTTGCCCACTTCCCATTCGTAGCGTTTGCCCGTTTTGGGCATGAGGCCCTGCTCGATGAAATAAAGGACGGCGTGGCGCTCGAGCGGAGTGAGTTGCGCGTTGAGCGCGAGGGACCAGGTGAAATTGATGCGGACAAACTTTTGCCAGTCAACCCCGGCACGGACGAAGCCCACCTCGCCCATCATGGCGTGTCGTGCTTCGTCCCAGAGCTGGCGGGTCATGTCGACCTTGTAAGCCCACGGCTTGCCGGTGGTCTCGGCGATGATGCTGGCCATCATCTCCGGCACATCGATCTCGCGGAGGCGCTTGTAGAACATCATCAGCGTCTTGGCATCGTCCGGCATCTCGGGATCGTAGAGGAACTTCTCCGCGTGGACCCCCATGTTGTAGGGATCGGGAAAGCGCTCGTCGCGCTGCGGTGCGGAATCATACGGACGCGGCGGGTTGTGCCGCGCGATTTCCCCGCCCGCCGGTTCCGCCGTGCCGTCGAGTCCGCCGGCCTGGGCCAAAAGGCGTTCGAGCGCGACCTTCTGCGGAGCGAAAGCGGCACGCGCGGAGTCATCGACGATCGCCGCGATGGCCCGGCGCCCGAAATCGATCATCTCGTCGACCTCGAGGAGCGCGAAACGGCAGATGCGGCGCGACGGATGGTCGACGAGCACATTGGTCGTGTCGAGATGGTGACGGAGCGCGTCGCGCAGGGCCGGCAAGGCGTGCCCGTAAATCCCGAGCAGCAGGCTCACGGTGTCCGGCGCGTTGAGGATTTCATCGAAAAAAGCGTCGAGCGCCGGGTCCGGCACGGCATCGAGCCCGAGCGGCGGCTCGCGCATCTCGGCCACGCGTTTGCGCCAGGCGGCGGCATGCTCGGCGCAGTAGTGGGCATGGAGACTGAAAGCCATCTTCAGTTCGTAAACCGGCTCGGCGGTCAGGCGCTGGATGAAAATTTCATGCAAGCGGCGGAAGGCCCAGTGGTGGCGCTTGAGCCGCGCCACGCATTGGTCGATGCCTGGCCCGAGGCGCATGGCCTCTTCCATGGTGCCGATCCCCGCCAGCGGCGGCAGATCACGGTAGGAGCGGTATTCGGAGGGATTCATGCTGCTGAAAATGACCCCTCGCCCGCGGCACGGCAACCGCGTTCGCACCGACGGGAAAACAGCCGGTGGCTTTATTGTAAAATCACGGGGCCGGCAGGACCGAGACCATGTCGGTGCCGATGCGGAGTTCGTCGTAAATGCTCGAGCTTTGCTTGCTGCCCCCGGCGATGGTGGCGCCGAGATTGAGGAAATCGGTGTCGAGCAAGCGGCCGCGCAGACCTTTGTCCACCACGACACGCACCAGATGGTTGGCATCGACCGCTTCCTGCGTGGCGTCACCCGCCGCGCGGATGGCTTTGAGGTTGTCCGGCGAGAGGATCCACATCACGACCTGCTGTCCGCCGCCTTGGGCCGCCTCGCTGCCCGCGACATTGGCGATGCTCCAGACGACGAGGAAGGTCTCGCCGTTGGGGAGATCGTAGTCGGCTTGGGCCATCTCCTTGCTGCCGTGCGAGGGGTATTTGCCGACCTTGATGCCCTGCGTGGTGCGGCCGGGCACGCCTTCCTCGTCGCGGGCGAACGAGTCCGGCGAGATGGCGAGCAGCATGGCGGCATCATTATCGGCCACGCGGTGGGCCCCGCGCGAAGCGCCTTTGTCGTCGGGCAGATCCTCGCCGGTCTCGAGCCCGAAGGACGTGAGATAGCGCGACTCGGCCTGGTTGTTCTGGAAAAGAAAGCTGCCGAAGATGGTGCTGCCGGGGGCTGCCGAGGCTCCGGACGGGCGGTAAACATTGACCCCGCTGGTCTTGCTCGAACCGCCGACGCCCACGCGCACGGCGCCGCCGGAGGTGGCCAGACCCTCCATGGTCAGACCATCCGAGGTGAACTCCGCCGTGTAGTCGTCGTTGGCCGCCACCTCCCAGGTGCTGTCCGCGGCGAAGCCCTTGCTTGTCGCGCCGGCCAACTGGCCCGAATCAAGACTCAAGCCGGGGTCCGACGGATCGAATCCCTCGTAAACGAGAAGTTCAGCCTGCAAGGGAAAAGGCAGGGCGGCGGCGGCAAGGAGAAGAGGAAGAAGACGCGTTCTCATGAGACCTTACGCATAGCACAACGTCCCGCGGTCCCGAAACGCGATCTCGCCGGAACCTTGGATGTTTCGTAAAGTCTCTCCGTGCGCGTCCGGACATGATCCATGACACCATCATCCTCGGCGCCGGCGTGGCCGGACTTGCCGCGGCGGGGGTTTTGCGCCGCGCCGGACGCGAGACCGTTGTGCTGGAGAAAAGCCGCGGCCTCGGCGGGCGCGCGGCCACCCGGCGCTGGGACGGTCTGCCGGTGGATCACGGGGCGCAATTTTTCACGGCACGATCGCCGGAATTCACCAGGCAGGTCGATGATTGGCTGGCGCGCGGCGTCTGCCACGAGTGGACGCGCGGGTTTCACCGATACCGCGAAGGAGAGCTGTCCCCGCCGGACGGCGACAATCATCCACGCTACGCTTGCCGCGAGGGCATGTCGGCTTTGGGACGCGCCTTGGCCTCGCAGGTCGACGCGCCCATCGAGCGCCAGGCCAAGGTCGTGGCGATCCGTGGCGAACGTGGCGTGTGGATCCTTACTTGTGAAGACGGACGCGAGGTCCGCGGGCGCTCGCTGGTGGTCACGGCTCCTCCGCCGCAGGGAGAAACGCTGTTGGCGGAGAGTGCTCCCGCCGCCGCGGAGCTTTTGCACGGGATTGCCATGGACCCATGTCTGGCGGTGGTCGCGCGGTTTCCCCGCCGCGATCTTGCCTGGCGCGGCATCCAATCGAACGACGCGGCGATTTCGTGGATCGGCCACGATACCTCGAAGCGTCCTGACCTGCATGAAGGCAAAACGATCGTGGTCGTTCACGCGTCGCCCGCGTTCAGCCGCGGGAATTACGCCGCGGATGAAAGCGAAATCATCGCGGCCTTGCTCGCGCGAGCCTCGGAAATTTCCGGCGACGATCTGCGCTCGCCCGAGGCGGTGTTCCTGCAACGCTGGCGCTACGCGCAACCGGTCGCGCCGCGCGATGGCGGGCACGCCGTGTCCGTCGAAGCACCCGCGCCGCTCGTCCTCGCCGGCGAATGCTTCGCCGGCGGCAAGATCGAGGGCGCGTGGCTCTCGGGCGTCGCAGCGGGAGAGACGCTGTTGTCGCGATTCGTCGCCGGGGACGGCGACGCTACCGTTGAAATGTAGCGTCGCCGTCCCCGGCGACGGTCGTTCACCCCACTTCCGGCTGCAGCACCGTGTAAAGCTGTCCGCACATCCCGAACGCAACGGTCTCTGCCTGTGCTTGCCGGCGCACGACCGGATGCTCTTGCGCGCCGTCGAGATGCGCGAGGCGCGCGTGAACCTTTTCCAACTTGGCTTGAGGTCCGCTCTCGACATGCGAAGCAAACGAATCCCGCTTCGCTTCCGCCGCCCGGTTGGCCGTTTCGATGAAACGGCGCAACTCGGCAAAATAAGCGGGCCGGTCCGTCGGCCACAGCTCGACCAACTTCGCGTAAGCCTCGACCGCACGGTCGCGGCGCTCGAGCGCGCCATCCAGGCCTTGGCGCCGCGGCAAGGTCCAAAGCTCCTCGTAGCGCTCCGGCGACGCGTCCACTTCCGGACCGAAATAAATCCGCGCGTCCCCCGCCTCGGGAAGTCCGGCGTTGCCCATGATGGCGAGCAACTCGAGCCCGTCCTCGTTGACGAGACGATGCAACACGCCGGGTTCGAAATCGACATAGGTCCCGGGCTCGAGCCGCACGCGCCGGAAACCACGCTCGAGGTCGTGCAATTCGACCCAGCCCGTTCCCTTCGTCACGTAGTAAGCCTCGTCCGTCACCGAATGGATGTGCGGCGAGCCCCCGTGTTGCCCGTCCGGCGACGGACGCTGCGCATACACCACGACACGGGAAATCCCGATACCCCCGATCAGACTGGCGCTCATGAATCCAACTCCTCGCGTTTGACCGTCCGCTTTTCAAGCGCGGAACGCACCGTCATCTCGCAAAGCGCCATGGTTTCGAGGTTGCGGTCACCGCTGATGCCGGGTTCGCGGCCCGTGGCAACGTAGTCACGGAAGTCGGCCAGCATGCGGGCCTCGGAGCAAAACGAAGGTAAGGCGATCTCGCGCACCGGGCATTCGCCGAAATTGACTGCCGGCCGCTCGGAAAACTCCGCGCGTCCGTCACGCACCACGAGCGCGCCGTTTCGTCCGTGCACCTCGATCCGCAGCGAGTTGCGCGCCGCATCGTGTGTGTGTGCGTAGTTGACCGTGACCCCGCAGGCAAAGCGCAGCAACGCGGACGTGTTGGGCGCGTGCTCGTAAGGCGACCATGGAGCACGGTAAGCGCACGCCGTCACTTCGGCCACGGGGCCGAGCCAGGAAAGCAGATTGTCGAAATGGTGGCAGCTCATGTCCCACACGCTGGCAAACGGATAAGTGAGAGTACCCGGCACCGGGCGCACCCGGTGCTGCACGTAGTCGACGAGGAAAGGTTCGTCGATGCGGGGCACGTCCACTTCCCCCGAAACTCCGAGCGCCGCGCCCACCACCGCCGAAATCCCGTCGTAACGGTAGTTCTGCGCCACCGCGAAGATCCCGTGCCGCTCCCGCACGAACGAAACCAGATCCACCGCTTCCTCCCAATTCGTCGCCATCCCCTTCTCGGTCAGCACCGCCGCCCCCGCGGCCATGGCGGCCTTGGCGAACTTGGCGTGCGTCACGGTCGGCGTGCACAGGATGACAGCGTCCGGCTTGGTTTTGTCCAAGGCACCTTCGAGATCACCGAAACACGCCGACTCCCCCAACCCGGTCAGCGTGCGCGCCTCCGCCAGATGCCCCGCCTCCCGGTCGACCAGACCGCAAATTTCCCAACCTGCCTCCGCGGTGCACCGCTCGAGCGGCCACCGGCCGCGGTTGCCCACGCCCAAGAGCAAAACTCGGAGCAGACGAGACGGATGTTTTTGCATAAAACCCGTCTACCCTCGTCACGGGACAAACGCGCGGCTAAAAGAGGTTTTTCGAACATGCCGACTTTCCGCGTCTTCATGAAGGAACCCGTCACGGACATCGACCCGCGGCTTTACGGGTCCTTCGTCGAGCACCTCGGACGCTGTGTCTATACGGGCATCTACGAGCCGGAGCACCCCGCAGCCGACAGTGAAGGCTGGCGGCAAGACGTGCTCGACCTCACCCGTGAATTGCGCATCCCCATCGTGCGCTATCCCGGCGGCAATTTCGTCTCCGCCTACCGCTGGGAGGACGGCATCGGTCCGCGCGACCGGCGTCCGCGCCGCCTCGATCCGGCCTGGCGCACAACCGAGACAAACCAAGTCGGCACGGATGATTTCATGAGGTGGTGCCGAAAAGCGGGCACCGCGCCGATGATGGCGGTGAACCTCGGCACGCGGGGACTCCCCGAAGCGCTGGCGCTCCTGGAATATTGCAACCATCCCGGCGGCTCCGCGTGGTCCGACCTGCGGCGGCAGAACGGGCAGACGGCGCCCTACGGCATCCGCACCTGGTGCCTCGGCAACGAGATGGACGGACCGTGGCAAACCGGACACAAAACCGCGGCGGAATACGGACGGCTCGCGGTGGAAACGGCGCGGGCCATGCGGCAGTTCGACGAGAAGCTCGAACTCGTGGCCGCCGGCTCCAGTTCGCCGAAGCTGCCCACGTTTCTTCATTGGGAAGAGGAAGTGCTCGGGCACTGCTACGACGCGGTGGATGCCATCTCGTTGCACATCTACCTGGGACGCGGGAAGAAAAGCCTCGAGGAACACCTTGCGAGCCCCGCTTTGATGGAGAGCCAGATCCGCGATGTGATCAATGCCTGCGATTTCATCCGGGCCCGCGACCGCCACAAAAAGGAAATGATGCTGGCCTTCGACGAATGGAACGTCTGGGACATGGACGCCGTGCCCGGCGTGCCGCCCGGCATGGCCCCGTGGAGCGAAGCGCCGCCGCAGGTGGAGCAGACCTACGACGCGGCCGACGCCCTGGTCTTCGCCGGCATGCTGCTCGTGCTCCTGCGCCACGCCAAGCGCGTCCGCATGGCCTGCGTGGCGCAACTCGTCAATGTGCTCGGCTTGATCATGACCAAGCCCGGCGGTCCGGCCTGGCGCCAGACCATCTTCTGGCCGTTCCTCCACGGCTCCCTGCACGGCCGCGGCCATCTGCTCACCGGATGGCTGCAGGATGCGCCTGTCCATGACAGCCCCGACTTCGGCTCGGTGCCCCTGGTCGATGCGCTGGCGACGCGCGACGGCGACAGCCTCACGATCTTCGCTTTGAATCGCGGGAAGAAGGCGGCGCCACTCGAGGTGGTGCTGGAAGGCGGACGATGGAAAGTCGAAGCGCATGAACAACTCGTGGCCGCGGACCCCGATGCGGCCAACACGCTTCGCCGACCGGACGCGGTCAAGCCGCGCCGCAACGCCGCCACGAAAGTCCTGAAAAACGGGCTGTCCCTGAAATTGCCCCCGCTCTCCTGGCACTGCATCCGCCTGGAGGCGGGCGCCTCCGCATAACTACCGCCGGCGGGGACGCCGACGCTATAGCTGTTGTAGCGGCGTAGTCCCCGGCGCCGGTCGTTCCTACCAGTCATCGGTGCGGAACGGCGAGGCCGGGAGGCTTTCATTGCTATAGAGCTTGGCGCCTTCCGGATTCTGGGTGAAGCCGTAGCGCACTGCAACGGGTTCAGGCACTTCCTTGTTCCACACCACAAGACGCGGACCGTCGATGAAGACCTCGGCCCACCGGAATTTCTTGTCCGCGCCGGCAATCGAGATCCACGGCAACCCGACACCGGCCGAAGGCACGGGATCTTTCAGTCCTTCCTTCGTCCCGATGAAGAGCCCGGAGTCCGCGTGATC
>CAMDUL010000049.1 GCA_945878135.1 Chthoniobacter flavus
GAAAGTCGAAAAGTTCCCGCTTCCCGAGTTCACCGCGTAAAGAAACGGGCCGTGCGCCACGACGGCATGCGCTTGCCCTCCTTGAATCGCGGTGAGGCCGTTGCCGCCGGAATCGAACGATCCAAGATAGGTCAGCAGTCCGGTGGAGAGGTCTCTCGTCAACGCGACGATGGAGTTGGTCCCGTCCGGATTGGCCGCGAAATAAACCGCGCTGTAATCCGGGGTGGCCCGTACCCGGTAGAATTTACTGCTTCCCTCCAGCGGAACAACAAACTGTAAGCGGTGGTATTGCGCGGGGACGAGAATTCCGTCCGGACTGCCCTCGACCAGGCTCACGCTGGCGTCATCGGCGAAGCCCATGCTGAGGTCTGTGCTGCTCTGTACTCGGTAGGTGGCACCGGCCGGGTCCGTGTTTCTGGCGGCGAAGCTGACGACATTATTGCTTCCCGAGCTTGCCGAGCCGAGGAGCGAGGCGGTGGGCGCCATGGGATTCCCGTCGAATGCGAACTCAGTGTTGTTCGGGTAGCCGTCGTTGTCGGGATCGGCGAAAAGTCCCGACGCGCTGGCGAAGGCGGGATTCTGTGCCGTCCAGTAAACCACCCAATCTTCATACGGGGTATTGGTCGTTGCGGCAGCCTGCGGTTCTGTTGTCGCCAGCGCGATCAGAGCGGACATGGTGAGCGAGAACCACACAGGTTGCTTCCGCCAGGTTAACAGATGTCCGGCACTCTTCGGGGGCATTGCCTAATCAATACGCGGACAGGCACCATTTCCAGTTATAAAATGCTTCTGCGCTCGCCAAGCACCTCCTCTATGCCCGCCACAGAAGTCCGCCAAATCCTCAGCGACCGTCCAGAGAGGTCAGGTAAACGATGTCAGGACGATCAGTTACGCCGGCGTCAGTCATTTTGCGGACCAGATCGGGTGCGTCAGAATAAGCGTGCGCTTTGGCCAGATCATCGACGCTCGCGAGGACATAGACTTCTCGCGGATCGGACGAATTCCGCAGAACGAAGACCTCGTTGAGTCCGGCTTGACGGCGGACTTCGGCATCGCGGTCGTAAACCGCCTTCCAGCGGTCGAAATCGGCGACCTTATGACGGGCAAGGACGTATTCCACGAAGACACTTTATTGTTCCCGGTGAGCCGAGGCCAGACATTGCAGAGCACAGTGCGGGGTGCATCGAGGCCGGTTCTCCGTTCGCCGTCTCATTGGCGGCGGGCCTTCAGGATTCAGAAAGATTCGCCCTCTGCCGTCGGTGCAGGCAGGGAGAAATGCGCGTGCCGCAGGCGCCACTCGCCGTCGATCTCCTCCAGCACAAAGGTGGCACGCCCAGCCGCCGCGCAGTCGCCTGCCGCGGTGTGGAAATCGAAATGGCAGTCGGCGGCAACCCAAGCCGCCGTTCCCGATACAGCCACGGCCGGGTCGCTCAAGGTGAACGATGCGCTTCTCGACTGCGCCCAGTCGCGTTCCACATGCGCTTGGATCTCGGACAAGCCGCGGCATTTTTCGTCCGCTCCGGTGCCGTAGACAAAAGCGGGGTCGGCAAAGCAGGCGAGATAACGCCCGGCATCGCGGTCGCGGTAAGCGGCGGACAGTTCGTCGAGGTGCGCCATGATCCGGGGAGTTTGCTCGCTCATAGTTTTTTTAACGGTTGGGTCTGGCATGGCAGAACGTGATGTAGGGTGGCGTGATTGGCAAGTGTCGCTCTCGCCAGAGCGATGGTGCCTGCCGCTTGGATGGTTCGGCGTTACCAACTTCAGCCGACCGGGGCACGCTTGATTTTCCCATGATGCTACCGCCGGTTCGGACTGTGGCGCCGGGCAAGACAGCAATTAAGCCGTTGATCGAAGGCCGACGCCCGATGATGTCCGGTTTGTTTGTCGTCGCGTTCCACATGATCTTCCGCGACCGGGCGAAATATCTGACCTTGGTCGGCGGGTTGGCTTTTTGCACGCTGCTCATTTCCCAGCAGTTCGGAGTTTTTTGCGGAGTGATGCTCCTGACTGCGTCCACACTGCGCAATATCGGGGCGGAAATCTGGGTCATGGACCGGGATGCGCAGCAGGTGAACCAAGTGATTCCCATGCGCAGCGTGGAAGTCCAGCGCG
The DNA here is from genome assembly GCA_945878135.1 of Chthoniobacter flavus. GTDB lineage: Bacteria > Verrucomicrobiota > Verrucomicrobiia > Chthoniobacterales > JACTMZ01 > JACTMZ01. The sequence continues at coordinate 2,113 of CAMDUL010000049.1, forward strand.
TGCGTAGCATGACCGGCGTGGAATGGGCGGTGCCGGTTATTTGGACGGTATCAGGCGCCCGTTTGCCGGACGGTTCGGTGGAGACATTCCAACTCGTGGGCTTGGACTCGTCCTCGCTGGCCGGGCGGCCGCGGAGGATGATTGAGGGCAGCGTCGAGGATTTGCGCATGCTTAACGCGGTGATCGTTGATCAGGTGGCCGTCGAGCGGTTTGCCCGCAAGGGCCTCAAGCTCGAACTTGGGTTGACCATGGAAATCAACGACCGCGAGGTGCGCGTTGTCGGGTTGTGCCACACGGACCGGAGTTTCTTCGGCTATCCCTACGCCTTCACGGCGTACGAGACAGCTTTGGCTTGCATGCCCCCGGAACGGAAAATGCTTTCTTAGGTCATTGCCAAAGCGGCGCCCGGGGAAAATCCCGACGCCGTGGCCGCCACCATCAGCCGTTTGCCGTGGTTGCGCGCGCTGACCAAGGATGGTTTCACGTGGGTCACGATGGAATGGTTCTTCAAGAACACGGGAGTTCCCTTGAGCTTCGCCATTGTGGTGGCGATGGGGTTGTTCATCGGTCTGTCCGTCACCGGGCTGACCTTCCTCATATTCGTCCAAGACAACCTCAAGGATCTGGCGGCGTTGCAGGCGATGGGCGCGGGATTGGTCGTGCGCAACCATGCCGCGGTCCGTGTGTGGACCGAGTGCCTCCATGCGTTACGCCCCTCAGCCGATTCCATCAGGTTCGGGGCAACAGGTCACATCGGGCCCACTGGCGCAGGGGGTCTTGGCGATCTGCGGTAACTGCGGGGCCATTGCCGTGGTTGTTTCGCCTCAGCTCATGGCAAAATCGCGAAGGCGCGCGCCGGGAAACCGAGGCCGTTCTTCACTTTGGGCCAAGTCACGACGATCAGGGCGCCCTTGGCCGGAACTTTGTCCAGGTTCGCCATCGCCTCGATCTGATAGTGACCGTGCTTGAGCAGCCACGTTTCGGAAAGCAGTTTTTCGCTCGTGTCGGTGTCGAGGGACTCGTGCCCGGTCGCCACAACGCCGCGTTCGGTGTAGAGGAATTTGATCGTTTCGAAGGCCCAGGCGGGGAAGGGACTGCGTTTGAATTTCTGCGGGTTGCCCCAATCTTTCGACATGTCGGTGCGCAGCGCGACGAACGAACCGGCGGGCACTCGTCCGTTATTCTTTTCCCAAGCGAGAAGATCTCGCACGGAGAACGCGTGGTTCGGTTCTTTCTTCAAGTATGGCGTGCTGTCAAGCACGACGAGTGGAAGAATCATCTGCTTGAGCGGGATGCGATCCATTGTGGTGCCCGTTCGCGAGAAGTGCGCGGGCGGATCGACGTGCGTTCCGTATTGCCCGACCATTTCGTAATAGGTGGCGCGGAAGCCGTCCTTGGCGATGGTGTATGGCTCACCGGTTCGCGGATTCGCCGCCGGACGCAGCTTGGCCTGTCCGAATCCCCACCAGACCGGAGAGTCCGGACCGAAGCTGTGGGTCAGGTCGACGAAACGTTTGCCCGAGAGCGTGCGGTAAGCTGCGGCCAAATCACTCTCGGGTTGGCGTGGCGCGACGACGCAGCCACCCCAAGCAAGCGCGCAAACCGCGCAAAGAATGGCCCCAATCCCCTTGGAGCAGGCTCTCATCGGCACGAGCACCGATCCGCATAGGATAGCGGGCTGCGCACGAAGGGAAAACATTACCCTCGCAATGTGCACGGGTCGCGGGCTTCCGGCAACTACGGGCGAGCGGTCACCAGCTCCGCGGACACCGACTCCGCCCGGCAGCAGGGACTTCCGGCGGAATACCGGCATCCGGCGGAACCGTGGGCGGCGTGGATTTCCGTGTAGCTGACGGTGCACGCATCTTCGCGGTGCATGCAAAGGGAGAACGGGCCGCGGGCCGGCGTGTGCGACCGGTGGAGGCGTCGCACCCAATCGGTCGACCCGGCATCCGCTTCGGCGGCTGCCTGAAGGCAGGTGTGCCCGCGCACTTCAGAGGCGGAAGCTTCATCGTAGCCCGACGAGAACCAATGAGCCCGCGTCCAAGAAACTGCGGTGCGTTCAAGAACGCCATCCGCGCAGCTCCACATCGCGGCGCGCTTTTCGTGGGCGGAGAAGAGCAGGAGGCGGAAGGGATTGAAAGCGGAGGTGGGAATGGTTCGCATCAAGCAGTCGGCCTCGCCGAGATCCGCAGCGCCCAGCACCAAAGGTATGATTTCACCGCGGCTGCGGCGGCCGGCGCCATGGGTGCGGGCATACCAGTTGACCAAGGCGGCGGCCAAGCCGTTTTCGTTGACGCCGATCCAGGTGCCGCCCGAGGGTTCGCGGGGAAAGATGGCGCGCTGCCGGCCGCACGTCTCGGTCCGCGGCGGCAAGGCCGCCGCGCGGGAGAGTTGCTCGTCGCGATTCATGGCGAGAAAGAAGCCTTCCGGTTGCGGGAGAAAGCTGATCGAACACATGGCTCAGTCGGCGGCGGGATGGCACGCGCTGTAACGTCGGTATTTTCTCCACTCCCGCCAGACGTCAAGCACGGCGTCGGGTTGGTGACCGCGCTGGCGGTTGGCCGCCCCGATGGCGAAGACCAATTCCCATTGGCGGAAGAGGATGCCGTAGGCTTGCCGGACCGTATGGCGCGCATCGTAAGCGTTGGTCGCCTCGGACGAAGCACCGTTCAATTCGAGAACCTGGAAGTTTTGCCCGGCCATCAAATCCTCCGGAGACTCGTAGCGGACGTCATAGCGGCCGATGTGAAATCCGTCGAGAGAGCGCGAGATGCGGTCGATGGAAGCCGCGAGTGCGTCGGTCTGGAGATGCGATCCGTCGCGGAAGATGCATCCTTGGATGTGGTTGCCGGCCTCGACAAGGCGTAGCGACTCGCCTTTCGGGAGAATTTCCCCGCGGCGCGTTCGGAAGCGACGAAGGTAGGTATCTGCAATGGTACAGGCGCGCGGATCGGCGGTCACCAGTTGTTCCAAGGTGCGCCGTCCGTCGCCGGTCACGCTGGGGAAGATCTTGTCGGTGATGCCGAGGATGTGTCCGTGTTCCTCGTGGGGGAACCGGTAATAAAAAACGCCGGCTTCGCGGGGCCCGGGGACATAGCGCTGGGCCACGACAGGCACGGGCACCTTGTGCAGGTAGTCCGCCGAGTCCGCAGCCGTGCCGGCCAACTTGAAGCCGCTGCCCCTCTGGGCCACGTCGGGTTTGAGGACAAACGGGTAGCGCAGTCTTCCTTCCGCGACGAGCCGTCCGAGAAATTCCGCGCGGTCCGGACCGGCGAGCAGGAAGGACTCCGGCACGAACTCCGGGTGCGCCGCGCGCAGCGCGTCCAAAACGGCATGCTTCGATTCGCCAATCATGCCGCCGAGGTGCATCCCCGGGTTGGCACAGGTCGGGAGGGCGAGGCCGCCGTGTTTGGCCGCGAGACGCAGGCAGTTCAGGGCGACCGGCGTGTAAAAGATCCACGAGGGCCAGAATTCCCAGTGGGTGCGATGGCGCCAGCGGGCGAGCGAGCCTGCCATCGCACGATCAGGCGCCACGCGCGGATTCGCGGTGCCGGAGGGTTGACGGCGCCACGCCGAACCCATCCGGCAAGGGCACATCCATGAGCGAGCACATCACGCCGATGAGGGCATGATGATGCACGGCGTGGGAAATGCAAAACATGGCCTCGCGGCCCAAGGTCGATGCCGCTTCCGTCCCACCGGCATCTTCGTAGCCAACTTTGCACCGCGCGGTGACGGGGCGGGACAAGTCGCCCGGGGTCATTGCCTCGGCTTTGCCTCGCAGGTCTCGGGTGAGAGCGAGGGCGAAAGTGCGGTCGTTTTCCAGACGCGGATCCCGGGCCCGCGCATCGTAGTCGATGGCGCCGGACGCCATGCCGTCGAAGAACGCCGTGAAGTGGTCGAGACAGTGGCGATAGTGTCCGCCAATCGATGCATGGTAAGCGGCGGGAAGCTTGCGGATGTATTGGTCGTCGCCCATTGCGCCGAGGAGAACCTCGCCGCGACGGAGGATGTCCGCAACCGCTGCGGGGTTCATGGCAGAAGCCTGCCAATGACGGGAATCGAACGGCGTTCGATAAAAAGAAGAACAAGCGAGCAGGCGGCCACGGCAAGCGCCAGACCGAAGAGGAGGCCGTGATCTCCGAGCACATCGATGCCGAGGACGGTGAGGTGGCTCATGATGGCGCCGCCCATCACGCCGAGCGCGAGCAAGGCCCCGAGCCAAGTGGTTCGCGGGTAGAGGATGAGCAGGGACGCGATGAGTTCCGCGATGCCGGTGCCGATGCGTCCGGGTGCGCCGAGACCGACTTTGTCAAAGATGTAGACCGGTTCGGGGGCGGCCATGAATTTGAACCAGAGGGTCTGAAGCATGATGGCCGCGGCGATGAACCGGCAGGCCCAGGCGATGGTGTTT
>CAMDUL010000050.1 GCA_945878135.1 Chthoniobacter flavus
ATCAACAGCCGCGCACAACTCGGCAAAATCCGCGAGTTGGTCGAAAGCGGCAAAAAAGAAGGTGCCGAGTTGTTCCAACCGCCGTGCCAGTTGCCGTCGAAAGGATTTTTCTTCGCCCCGAGTTTCTTCACCGGCGTGACCGATTCGCATCGCATCGCGCAGGAAGAAATCTTCGGGCCTGTGCTCAGCGTGATGACCTTCCGCACCCCGGAAGAAGCCCTCGAGCGCGCCAACAACACGCCTTACGGACTGAGCGCCGGCGTGTGGACGGACAAAGGAAGCAAGGCCTTCAAGCTCGCGACGCAACTCCGCGCGGGGGTCGTCTGGGCCGAGACCTACAACAAGTTCGACCCCGCCAGCCCGTTCGGCGGCTACAAAGAAAGCGGCTTCGGCCGCGAGGGCGGCAAGCAGGGATTGCTCAGTTATCTCAAGCTCGGATAGCTGGAACATGAAGGGGCAAAGGCACCGACGGACGTAGTCCGCCGCTACATCCTCGGTCACTCCTCCAACTCGCCAGCCACTTGCGGGATCGCTTCGCGCAGGCGCCGCAGGGCGGTGCGGCCGAGTTCGACGGGTGGTCCGAGTCCGCGCAGCGTCACCCTTGCGCCCCGCGTCGGGCTTACCTCGATGGTTTCCACCCGCTCGATATTGATCATGAGCGAGCGGTCGAGGCGGACAAGCGGCGGCGAGGGCAGCGTGCGTTCGAAGATGCCGAGGGTTTGGCAAATGAGCAGAGGGTGCTCTTGCTCGACGGTCACGCGGGTAAAATCGCCCTCGGCCTGCAGCAGCACGATAGCCTCGGCCCGCGTGACCAGCGTCCGTTCCGGCGTGCGCAGGCAGATGCGGTCCTCCTCGCCGTAGGCCGGTTCCTCGCCTCCCCACCCGAGTGCGGACTGCAGTCGCGCCACCGCCTCGGCCAGTCGCGCGGGGCGCACCGGTTTGAGCAGGTAGTCGACAGCCTGAACCTCGAAAGCTTGCACCGCATATCCGCTGTGCGCGGTGACGAAGACAACCGGCGGCGGAGCGGGCAGTTTCTTGAGCAGGTCGAATCCGTTGCCGTGGGGCATGCGGATGTCGAGGAACAGGGCGTCAGGGGCGAGCGCCGGAATGGCCTGCAAAGCTTGTGTCATGCTCCCGGCTTCGCCGCAGACCTCCACCCCCGAGCACCGACCGATTTCGGCACGCAGTCCCTGGCGGGCCAGCGCTTCGTCATCGACGACCATTACGCGGAGCATGGCGCATCCCAGAGTTGCAGCGCCGCGGCGACGCCTTCGTTTTTCGCTTCCAGCGTGAATCGGTGCCGCTGCGGGTAGTAAAGATCCAACCGCCGGCGCAGCGTTTCGAGTCCGAGCCCCTGGTGGGAAGGGTCGGCCGGTTCCATTGCGCCGGAATTGGTCACGGTGATTTCCAGCAGGTTGCCGTGGACGCGCGCGCGCAGGGTGATGTAGAGGGTGCCGGCGGATCGGTCGAGGCCGTGCTTGACCGCATTTTCCACCAAGGGCTGGAGGAGGAAGCTAGGCACCAGCCGCATGCGGGCAGGCTCGGGAGCCTCGACCGTGAAATGCAAGCGGTCGCCGAAGCGGGCGCGTTCGATGCTCAGGTAGCTTTCCATGGCGCCGAGTTCGGTCGAGAGGCGGGAGATCGGTTGCTTGCGGTGGTCGAGCGAGTAACGCAAATAGTCGGACAACTGCCCGACCATGTCGACTGCGGCCTGCGGATGAGGGCGGATCTCCGCGGCGATGCCGTTGAGCGAATTGAAAAGGAAATGCGGGTCGAGTTGGGAGCGGAGCATCTGCAGTTCCATACGCTGGGCGTCATGCTGGGCTTGCACTCGGCGCTCGGACTCGCGCGAGCGCTCGGTGTCGGCCCATAGCCAGTAGTATCCGAGACTCCACATCATGAAGCTCGCCCACATGAGGATGAAGCGCAGAGTGACATTGACGAAGAAATCGAACATCGGGTTGTGCCAGCCGGTCACGAGCGTGAAGCCCGTGGCCACTGCTCCTTGCACCAAGGCGGCGGCGAGACTCAAAACGATAAGAAGCAGGGCCGGCAGCAGCCCGAAGACTCGGTCCGTCCGCCGGTAACACGCGCGCAGGGCGAGCGAAAGCAAGAGGCAGGTGCCCTCGAAGACCACGGTGGACAGCGCGGCGCGCCCCGGTGTCTGACCCGAGGCCAGACGGATGCCGAAGGCCAAAAAACCGAAAGGAATCCAGAAGAACAGGTTCATCTGCCAGAAGGCCCAGCTATGCGCAAAAAAGCCGCGCCATCCGGCAGCGGGCAGGGGCTTTAGGGGCGGCATGGCATCGAGTTTTGCAGGTGCGGGGTGTCCGAACCAGCGACTTTCGCCGCCCCTTTGGCCGATTCACAGACTCCTCCGGCCGATTCATCGAAAACGCCGAGCACACCTCCGCAGACGGTGTCTTTTGCTGCAGAGCCGGTGCTACGTCCCCGGACGGACGCCGGCCCGAAAAAAACCATCACACAATGAAAATACAATACCTCATCCTGACGGCAGTCGCATTGTTGGCTACCGCCTTACACGGATTCGCCCATGGATCCATGGCCAATCCGGTGAGCCGTGTTTACCAGGTCTTCCTGGAAAGTCCGGAAAACCCGTCGAGTGCCGCTGCCCGTGCGGCCGTGGGTGTTTCGGGACCCACGCCGTTCTACACGTGGAACGAAGTGGCCCGGCTTGCGCCGCAGCGCAATTACCGCGACCTCATTCCCGACGGCAAACTTGCCAGCGCGGGATTGTCCAAGTTTGCCGGCATCGATCTGGCGCGTGCCGATTGGCCGGCCACGCCGGTGCAGGCGGGGCCTTACGACTGCGTGTTCTATGCCACCGCGCCGCATCAGCCGAGCTCCTTCGCCGTGTACATCACCAAGCAGGGCTACAATCCGGCACAACCGTTGCGCTGGGACCATCTCGAGCCGCTTTCCTATACCGTGCCCCCGTATCTCGAGGGCCGCAATTTCCGGTTCACGGTGAATCTTCCCCCGCGCGCCGGGCGCCACGTGCTCTATGTCATCTGGCAACGCGATGATCCGGCCGGCGAAGCCTTCTTCTCCGCGAGCGACATCGATTTCGGTGGCGTGGTCTATCCGGCGTCACCCGCGCCGAGGAAAGCGCCCATCGATGGATACTGTGGAACGGGTTGCACCTGCGACCAGAAGATGCCTGTTCCCCCGGCCAACCCGATGCCGCCTGCGCCCCAACCGGCTCCGCAACCCACGCCGAATCCGGTTGCTCCTCCGACTACTGCAGCCGGTTCCCTGCAGGTAACGCATGCTGTCACTTCCAGTTGGGGCAGCGGTGGTGAAGTGCTCGTCACCCTGCGCAATCCCGGCACGCAAGCCGTGAGCAATTGGAGCGTCGAATTCGATTACCCGGCAGATATTTCCAGCCTATGGAATGCCAATCTGGCCAAGGGAACTTCCTCGCCACGCTTCAAGGTGACTCCTCCCTCATGGAGCAACAGCGTCGGCGCCGGGCAGAGCACGACATTCGGCTTCATCTACGGTGGAGCCTCGAGCACCCCCGTTCTGCAAAACCTCGTGGTCAAGCCGTCCGCAGCCGGGACTCCGACCACACCGGCTCCGCAGCCGACGCCCACGCCGGTTCCGCAACCCACGCCGGTCCCCGTGCCGACTCCCGCACCGCAACCTCAGGCACCGGTTGGCACTTCGCCCGATGCCGACTTCACGGTGAACGGTGTCCGCGTCGAGTTCCGCGTCGGTTCCGATTGGGGCAGCGGTCTCACCGCCAGCGTGCGTCTGGTCAACACGTCATCCAAGCCGGTGGTGAACTGGACCGTGGCCATGGACCTCGCGACAACGCCCGGCAGCACTTGGGATGCCGCGCATACCCGCAGTGCGGGACGTTCGCAATTCCGCCCCGTTGGGTGGAACGCCACCATCCCCGCCGGAGGCAGTGTGACCTTCGGCTTCAGTGCAGCGCCCGGCAATCTGCGCATCCCGCCGGCCAATGTCATAGTGTCCGGAGCCGCCGCGCCGCAGCCGGTCCAGCCCGCTCCGCAGCCCCTGCCGCAGCCGATCCCCGGGGTGGTCGCTCCGACGCCGGTCCCGACTCCCGCGCCCGTCGTGCCCGTCGCGCCGGTTGTCCCGGTCGCCCCGGTCACCGGCTCCAATGCGTTGCCGATCAACGGACCGAAAGTCGTCGGCTACTTCGTCGAGTGGGGGATCTACGGCCGCAATTACAACGTGACCGATATCCCGGCGGACAAACTCAACGTGATCAACTACGCCTTCGCCGACATCAGCCCGGCGGGCGAGGTGGTCATCTACGACCGCTGGGCCGCGGTGGAAAAAGCCTTCCCCGGTGATTCGTGGGAGCAAATGCCGCGCGGCAACTACAACCAGCTGCGCAAGCTAAAGCAAAAGCACCCGCATCTGGTCACCATGATCTCGGTCGGTGGCTGGACGCTCTCCGGACGCTTCTCCGATGCGGCCCTGACAGCCGAGTCGCGCGAGCGCTTTGCCCGGTCCGCGGCCAAGTTCATCGTCGAGCACGGGTTCGACGGCGTGGACATCGACTGGGAATACCCGGTCGGCGGAGGACTCGAGTCGAACAAGGTCCGTCCCGAAGACAAGCGCAACTACACGCTGTTGCTGCGCGAGCTGCGCCGTCAACTCGACGCGCGCGGTGTCCTCGACGGCCGCAAATACTACCTGTCCATCGCGTCGGCTGCGGGTGACGACAAGATCCGCAACCTTGAACCGGCCGGCATCGCCGAGGTTTGTGATTGGATCAACATCATGACTTACGACTTCGCCGGCGGCTGGGAGAAAAAGACCGGCCACCAAGCTCCGATGTTTAGCCCCGAGGGACGTGGCGCGTCCAATCCTTCCACCCTGTGGAGCGTGGACGGCGCGGTGCGCCAGTTCCTCAATGCCGGGGTCGACCCGAAGAAGCTCGTTGTCGGCGTGCCGTTCTACGGACGCGGATGGACCGGCGTGCCTTCGGCCAACAGCGGCATCGGCCAGCTGTCGACCGGTCTGCCCGCAGGTTCCTACGAAGCGGGGATCTACGACTACAAAGACCTTGTCGCCATGATCCAAGCCAAGCCCGGTGTTTACCGCGTCTTCGAGGATACCAAGGCCGAGGCCACCTTCCTCTCTGCTCCGTCGGCCAACGGCCTCTGGGTCTCGTTCGATGACACGGCGATTGTGAAGCGCAAGGTCGACTACATCAAAGGACTCGGCCTGGGCGGTGCCATGTTCTGGGAACTGAGCGGCGACACCAAAGATCCGTCCACCTCGCTGCTCGAGGTTCTCTACCAAGGCTTCAAGCCGCGGCAGAACTGAGCGGACCTCTCCTACGTAGAGACGCCCCGCGGACCGGCAACGGTCCGCGGGTTTTTTGTCGCCAACGGTATGCGGCACCGAACCGAACGAAAGCCGCGGCGCCCCTTAAACTGCTCTACCCCTCTTCCTCTGCCGGTTTGGTGTGCAGGATGTCGCCGAGCCACCAGCTGATGCCGCGGACGGCCAACTCGGCCAGAGCGATGGGATGCTTTTCCAATTGACGCAGCACTTGCGCGGTGAAGTCGGTTTCGGGTTTGTGCTCCGTGCCCGATACCTCGATCGAGCACCAGTGGAGTCCGTCCTCGCTGCGGGAGAAGACCGACTTGGTCGCGTCGGGCAACCACTTCAGCGAGGACTCGGGCAATCCGGCGAGGATGGTGCCGGAGAGCGCGCCGCCGGGTGAAATGTGCACCGAGCCGCGCAGTCCGGCCTGTCCCGGCGCGAGGATGTTGATCCTGTCGAGGTGAAGCCCGGTGTGATCCTGGCGCCACGAGCAGCCGGCTTGGCTTAGATCGATCTCCGCGTAATCGCGGTTTTTGAAAAAGCGATCGAGGAATGCCTGGAACCGAAATCCGGAGAGCTGTGTCTCCTGCAGCGAAAGCGTGCCGCCGCCTTTGCCTTTGGCGATGTCCGTTCCTTGCCATGACCATTCGACCGTGCCGCCGATGGCGCCGCGCAGGCTGCCGGCGATGTTCGACGGCAAATAGGCGCCGAGCGGAACACCGCTGACTTCAAGGGCGAGCGTTGCCGCGGATGTTTGCGTGTGCCAGGACCCGCGGCCGGTGAGGTTGATGCGGTCACCCGCGCGGATCGCGAGATCGCTCACGCGGATGACGTCGCCTTCGAGGGCATAGTCGATGGAAGCCTCGTTGATTGTGAAGTGCTTGAACGAAGGATTTCCCGAGCGTTTGGCCAGATGATCGAGGTAAGCCCAGTCGCGCAGTCCACCATCCAACAGCGAGACCTTGCCGCCGCCGGTGATGTTTTTACCCGAGGTGTCGGTAGCGTATTCGAGCGTGCCGCTCAGTT
>CAMDUL010000051.1 GCA_945878135.1 Chthoniobacter flavus
CGCAGGGCCAGCGCGGCGGTTTCCACGGGGTCGGCGGTCACACGATGGTGCTTGTGGATGTCGGTCAGGGCCCAGCAGTCGGCCACCACATGGCCGTCGAACTTCCAGCGTCCGCGCAGAACATCCCCGAGCAGGAATTTGCTCGCGCAGCACGGTTCGCCGCCGAGGCGGTTGTAGCCGCCCATGACGGACTCCACTTTCGCCTCGCGGACCAGTCTCTCGAAAGCGGGGAGGTAGGTGTCCCAGAGATCGTGAGCCGTGACCTTCGCGTCGAAGGTATGCCGTTGGTTTTCCGGACCCGAATGGACCGCAAAGTGCTTCGCGCAGGCGGCCGTTTTCAAATGCCGCGGGTCGTTGCCCTGCAGTCCGCGGACAAATTCCGCGGCGAGGGTCCCCGTCAGATACGGATCTTCGCCCCACGTTTCCTGTCCGCGTCCCCACCGCGGATCGCGGAAGATGTTGATGTTCGGCGACCACAGAGTCAGTCCCTGGTATTGCGCGCTTTCGCCTGCTCGTCGCATGGCTTCGTGGTGTTTGGCGCGAGCTTCATCGGCGATGGCGGAGGCCACGCGGCGGACCAGAGCGGGATCCCACGTGGCGGCCAGCCCGATGATCTGCGGGAAAACCGTGGCGCGTCCGTTGCGGGCCACGCCGTGCAGCGCCTCGTTCCAGTAATTGTAGGCGGGAATCCCGAGGCGCGGGATGGGGCGCGCCGTGTGCATCATCTGCGAAACCTTCTCGTCGAGGCTCAAACGCCCGACGAGATCGGCCACGCGTTCGTCCAGCGGCAGGTCGGTGTTGCGGTAGGGCAGGTCGTCCACGGCGGTGGCGAATTTACCCGCGTCCTGCAACCGAGGCGAGCGCTGTGGGGATTGCCGGGCGCGCGACGCTTGCTATGCTGCGCGCCGTGATCACGCGTCAGACCTTCGGCCGCACGGCGGACGGGACCGAAGTCGGAGTTTACGAAATAACCAACGCCTCCGGGGCGTCGGTGCGCATCCTCGATTACGGCGGCATCGTGCAGGCCCTGCGGGTTCCGGATCGCGGGGGAAATCTGGCGGATGTCGTGCTGGGCGGCGCGGGCATGGACTTTTACCTTCGCCGTCACCCTTACTTCGGCTGCATCACCGGGCGGGTGGCCGGACGCATCACGCGCGGGGAACTGCGGATCGGCGGCAAGGACTACCGGTTGGCGGTGAACAATCCGCCGAATCATCTGCACGGCGGCGTGACCGGACTCGACCGGCGGGTCTGGCGCGCGGAGCCGGCCGGCGAGGACACGCTCGTCCTGCGTTACCGCAGTCCGGACGGCGAGGAAGGTTATCCGGGGAACGTGGATCTGATGGTGTCCTACCTTTGGACTTCGGGGAACGAGCTGGTCATCAAGTCCGAGGCGCAGGCTGACGAACCGACGCCGGTCAGCCTGACCAACCATTCCTATTTCAATCTCGCGGGCGAGGGGAGTGGTCCGGTCGACGACCATCGCGTGCAAATTCTCGCGGACGAATACGTGCCGGCCGGCGACGACTTCACGCTGTCGGGGGTGCGCACCCCGGTTGCGGGGGTGAACGATCTTCGCCAACCCGCGCGTTTCGGCGACTTCGTGCCACGGTTGCATCTCCAGCACGGCGACAACCATCTGCTTCCGCGCGGCGGCGGAGTCGTCACGGTGGCGCACGTGGAGGAACCGCGCAGCAGACGGACTCTCGAGGTGCGCACCGACGAAGCGTGCTTGCAGTTTTACACCGGCGTCATGCTCGACGGGTCTTTTGCCGGAAAATCCGGCACATCTTACGCGCGCCACCACGGTCTTTGCCTGGAGTGCCACGGCTATCCCGATGGGGTGGCGCATCCGGAACTCGGGGAAATTCTCGTCCATCCCGGACAACCGCGCCGGCGGACCACGGTTTACGCTTTCGGGGTCGCCGCGGATTAGCCCCCGCGTCCGAGGAAACTCGCGCCTTGCGCCGCGACGAGTTGGCGGATGGTGCGGAAGGCGCCGGTCAGCGAGGGTTGGGTCGATCGCTGGGGCTCCCGCAGTCCGCGCAGCAAAAACAATCCGGCAAGAATCGCGGTGGATTTCACCACGAAGCCCACGCGGTAGACGGTGATCCCCGCGCCGGCGGAGAGAAAGTGGGTCAGCAGCAAGCCGGCGAGGATGGGTGCGATGGCGGCAGCCAACGAGGTGAGGGCGAGATGAAGACTGACCCCGGTGACTTTGGCCGAGGCGGGCACGAGCTTGAGCAGGAAATTGAAGCTGGCCGCGAAGTAGGCCACGCTGACAAATCCGCCGGCCAGCCACATCGGGTAGAGCAACCAGACGTTTTCCCGGTCGAGGATCGCCCAGAGGTAGTTCACCAGCTCCCAGAGGACCAAGCCGACGACCAGCACGGGCAGGCATCCGTGTTTGTCGACCTCGTTGCCCCACAACCACCATCCGAAAATGCCGGAGCCGGTGGCGAGGATGACCAGAATGGTGAACGTGCCCGGAGCGATCCCGAGTTCTTCGAAGCTGAAGACGGGCACGAACGGTCCGGCGAAGGCCATCCAGAAACTGGTCCACGCCGCGAAGACGATGAAGCGGACCAGCCCGGGCGCGGCGAGGTTATGCCGCAGTTGTTCGACCCAACCTTGGCCGACCACATCGAGATGCTCCGCGGTGGTGCGGATGCCATGCTGCCAGATCAGGCTGCCGTAACGGGCGAGGACGGCGACGATGATGAGCACCTGGTAGGGCCAGAGGGCGGTCTCGTCGGACTCGAACAGCACCAAGGCCAGCAGCAGGAAAAACACCGTCCCGACGTTGAGCCAGCGGTTGCGCGAGCCGAAATATTTGCCCCGTAGTTTCGACGGAACCCAGACGCGCACCCACGAGGTCCAGCCGACCCCGAGAAATGCCTGGCTCAGGCTGGCCACCACGAAAAAGACGACGAACAAGCGCGCCACGCCGGTCGCATCGTCCGTCGGCAGGTAAGGCAGGACCGCGGCCAGCATGGTCCACATCCCGATGTTGAGCCAGCCCATGCCGAGGGCGAGGTCTTTGGGGGTGAGGAAGCGCGCCAGCCACGGGAGGAGGACGATTTGCGCGGCGTTGCTCCACATGGGGAGTGAAACGAGCAGTCCGTAAGTCGCCTTGCCCAGTCCGTAATACTGGGTGAGCAGCCCGGCCACGACGAAGTTGCCGGGCAACGACAGAAAATTCCACGGCATGGCCAGGATGCCTTCGCCGGTGCCGATCAACAAATTCCTCCGGCTCGATGCGTCGCTTGCCTTCAAGATGCCCCCGCATTAACCAAGTCCCTCTGCCGCGTAAAGCGGACATTTCATGAAACCCGTCCCCGCCGTCCTCGATGATTGGAAATTCCACCACGAGGGCCGCTGGCGTTCCGCGCGTTCGCCCGGCTGCATCCACACCGATCTCCTGCGCCACCGGCTGATCGGCGACCCGTTCCGGGGTGCTCGGGAAAGGGAGTTGGCGTGGATCGGCGAGCGCGACTGGGCTTACCGGACCGAAGTGCGGTTGCCGCGTGGCGATGCGCCGCTCGAACTCGTGGCGCACGGGCTGGATACGATGGCCGAGGTGCGGCTCGACGGGAAACTGCTCGGGCGCACGGACAATATGTTCCGGCGCCACGCGTGGGATGTGCGCGCGGCGGCCGACGGCAAGAAACACCGTTTGGATGTGGTCTTCCGCAGCGTGTTCCCGGAAATCCGCCGCCGCTCGCGGCAGCACGATTTCGCCGGGCACGAATGGTGCGATCCGGTCGGCGGCTGTTCGACCGTGCGCAAATCGCAGTGCAACTTCGGGTGGGACTGGGGCCCGCGTCTGGTCACCTGCGGATTTTTCCGTCCGGTCGAACTCCAGTCGTGGCAAGGCAACCGTATCCGCCATGTGCATGTCGCGCAGCACCACCGGAGCGGCGGCGTCGAGATCGGGCTGCGGCCCGAGTTGGAAATCCCCGACCGGCGGGCGCGTTTCCGGACGACCCTGCGTCTCGGACGCCGGGTGGTTGCGGTGACCGACGGGCTTTCGCTGCGCGTGCGCGCTCCGCAGTTGTGGTGGCCGAGCGGACACGGACCGCAGCCCCTATATGATCTGTCGGTCGAACTTCTGCAGGAAGGCCCATCGGTGTCCGTGTGGCACCGCCGCCTCGGATTGCGCACGATCGAACTCGATCGCCGCCCCGACCGCTTCGGCCAGTCTTTCCGTTTCGCGGTCAACGGCCGTCCGCTTTTCGCCAAGGGTGCCAATTGGATCCCGGCGCATGCATTCCCGCACGGCTTGTCGCGTCCCGACTACGAACCGCTCCTCCGGTCCGCCGCCGCGGCCAACATGAACATGATCCGTTGCTGGGGCGGCGGCGTTTACGAACACGAGGCTTTCTACGACCTGTGCGACGAACTCGGGCTTCTCGTCTGGCAGGATTTCATGTTCGCCTGCGCGCTCTACCCGGGCGACCGCTCTTTCCTCGACTCGGTGTCCGTCGAGGCGGAGCAGCAGGTCCAGCGGTTGCAGCACCGCGCGTGCCTCGCCCTGTGGTGCGGGAACAACGAGATCGAGCAGATGCCGCAGGAGATTGTCCGCACGGCCAAACGCAAAAAAGCCCATCTCGATTTGTTCTACCGCGTGCTGCCCGGCGCCGCGGGGAAACACGACGGCACAACCGCCTACTGGCCGTCTTCGCCGCACAACCCGCAGGGTTTCGAGAAGGGGCACAACAACCCGCGCGCCGGCGACGCCCATTTGTGGGACGTTTGGCATTCGCTCGCACCGGTCAGCACCTACGAGAAGCAGCAGCACCGCTTCGTCTCGGAATTCGGCATGCAGTCCTTCCCGCACCCCGAAGTCGCGGCGCAATTCTGTCCGGCGCACGAATTCAATATTTTGTCCCCCGCCTTCGAGGCCCACCAGAAGAACGGCGGCGGCAATGCGACGATCATGCATTACACCGGGAAGCTGTTCCGCTTCCCGCGCGACTACGATGCGCTGTCCTACCTCTCGCAACTCAACCAGGCGCATTGCATGCGTGTCGCCGTCGAGCATTTCCGCCGCAATATGCCGCGCACCATGGGCGCGCTTTACTGGCAGCTCAACGACTGCTGGCCGGCCGCCTCGTGGAGCAGCCTCGACCATGGCGGACGCTGGAAAGCGCTGCAGCACGAGGCGCGGAGGTTCTACGCGCCGGTTCTCCTCTCGCCGGTTGTCGCCGGCGGGGAGACCCTGCATATGTCGAGCAATACCGTGCGGAGGGAATTTCGCGGTGTCGATTGGCATGTCGTGGCCGATGCGGTCGCGTCCGGACCGGCGGAACTGGTCTGGATATTGCATTCGCTCGATGGCGGGGTTGTTGCCCGCGGACGCAAAAAGTTCACGCTGCAGCCGGGAACCTCGCGGCGCATGGTCTCTGCCAAGCTGCGGAAACCGCTGGCCGAACACGGTCCCGACCGCGTGGTGCTCGAGGGCGAGATCCGGCGCGGCGGGAAGGTCCTCGCGCGCAACACCGCGCTTTTTGTCCCGCCGCGGCTGCTCGAGCTGAAGCGTTCGCCGGTCAAGATGCGTGTCCGCCGCGCGGCCGGCGGAAAGTGGAAAGTCACCGTGTCAGCCGCGACCTACCATCACCGCCTCGAATTGTCGCTCCCGGGCGCCGCGGCCTTCTGGTCGGA
>CAMDUL010000052.1 GCA_945878135.1 Chthoniobacter flavus
TCCCCGGGCAACGGGCTGACCAGATCGATGGCCTGCCGCACCGCACGGCCGAAGGCTTCCGGCGTGTTGCCCTCCAGCACCTGACTGTAGGGATAGACCGCCGGCTTCCACGGTCCCTCGGGATCGGTGCGCGGGCTCGGGTCCCATCCAACGGTGACATTGGGGAAGACCGGGATGGGACAGGTGTCGCGCGCCTCCTCATACATGGAGAAGTAAAGGTCCGCCATGACATCGTAGCGGTTCAGCCCCTCGGCCTGCACGTCGACGTGGTGGACCCACACGTAGGACGTGGCGCTGTCGAAGCCCAACTCGGCGGCATGATGGAACGGCCGCGTGCGCGGCAGTTCGCCCTGCAGAGAGCCGTGATTCCACCCGATGGCGTTGAGATGCACGCCGGGCAAGCCCGCCTGTTCGACGCGGCGGCGCATCTTTTCCAGTGCCCGCGCCAGTTCGCGCTCCCCGCCGAAAGATTCGGCCAGAGTGTCGAGATGGTAGATGGAAAAGAACGGCAGGCCGTCCATGCGGAAATAGTTTTCGCGGGAAAAGTAGCGCTCGATGATGAGGTCGGTGATGCGGTCGAACGCCGCCGCGCTGACTTTGCCGGGATAAAGCAAATCCGGCGGTATCCCCGCTTTCTGGGGGAAAATATCGAGCCAATCGTGGTTGGCCCACATCAGGGCGAACGTCATGCCCTCCGGATTCGGCGCACCGAGGAATCCCTCGTCGAGCGCGCGCGAAAGAAACGGTCCGTCCTCGTAATGATACCAATCGAAGAGGAAGTTCCCGATCCCGTGGCTGGTCGCGGCGGTGATTTTGCGCTGCATGACCTGCGGATCGGACTCGTCCTCGTAACCCCAGACCGGCACCAAAGGTTGGCGATGATGGGGATAACGAGGCACCCCGCCCTTGAGAAGATCCCATTCGGTCCAGCCCCGGCCGTATTTCGCCTCATTGCGCGGGTCCGCGTGGTAATTCGGGAAGTAGAAGGCACTGATCGTCGGATTCGCCGGTGCGCTGGCTGCAGGTTCGGATGAGGCCATTAAAATATCCTAAAAGCCACTGGAGATGCCGCCTCCACCATGCTGCCAAACGGCAGCACATTTCTGCCAATCACCCGGCAGTGCGCCCCAGGCTTGGCAGCATCGTGCTGGCGAATGGCCCAAATCTTCGGGAAACCGCCTTTGCGTCGCTGTGAGGGAAGGCGTGGACCGGTTTTATACCTTCAACACCGCGCACTTCCGCTCCATCGCCGAACCCGATTTCCGCGATCGCATCGTCGCGCCCTGAGCGGGCTAACTCCCGGCGCCATCAGCAGATGGCCCGGCAGCCCGCCGCGCGTGAAGCGCCCCCTGAATCTCGCGCACCCGCCCGACGGCGACCCGGCCTCCGGCCGGCGGAAAACTCCTCAACGCGCGCGGCGCCGCGCGGACCAGAGCATCAAGCCGACCAATCCCGCTGCGGCGAGATAAGTCGAGGGTTCGGGGATGGCGGTGATGGTGAAAGATCCGCTGTCGTAGGAGAACGCGTTGTTGAAGGAGAAGTGGCTATTGGTCAGCGCACCGCCGGTTGGCAGGAAAGAGCCGACATCGCTGCCGAACCT
Source organism: Chthoniobacter flavus (assembly GCA_945878135.1). Taxonomy (GTDB): domain Bacteria; phylum Verrucomicrobiota; class Verrucomicrobiia; order Chthoniobacterales; family JACTMZ01; genus JACTMZ01. The sequence continues at coordinate 1,601 of CAMDUL010000052.1, forward strand.
CAGGACGTTGCCCTGCGCGAAATTCTGGACGGTGAGGAGATTTGCCGGTGCGTAAGTTCCAAACTGGAGGGTGCCGGTCGCCCCCGAGCCGTAGTCGAGGAAGGAGCCGGACTCTAAGGTCAGGTCGCCGAACATTTCACTCACCCCCGCCCCGCGCTGGATCGTGCCACCGGAGAGTGTAACCGCTGCGTTGTCGGCGACCTGGTCGCTCTGCGACAAAAGCAAGGTCGCACTGGTGGCAACGGCGACCGAAGCGACCGCACCCGCGGCCGCAACGCCGGAGCCGGCCAGATTGACCACACCATTGCTGATGTTGAGCGCGCCGGTGTTGGTGCTCGCGAGGCCGCTCGAGAGGATGAGTGTGCCGGCACCGGTTTTGGTCAAGGACCCGCTGCCCGACAGCAGCGTGTTGGCCCCGATGGTGATGGCGCGGCCGGCATCCGCTTCAAAGGTGGCCGCGCCGGTCAAACTCACGTTGATGCGCCCGCCCGCGGTCGAGTTGGTGCTGGAGACGGTCAGGTCTGTGCCTGCGGCGTTTTGCAGTGTTGCCGCTCCAATATTGAGAGTGCGGGCCGAATTGGTTGCGAAAGCGCCACCGCCGATTTGCACCGTGGACGCCTTGAAGGTTCCCCCGTCGATATTGATCGTGGGCAGGAGCCGCGCCGTGGCTCCGGCGCCCGCATCGCTACCAAGCGTCACTGTGGATACCGTCACGTCTCCGCCGAGTTGATTGAAAGTGGAAGTCACAGTGGGCGCGCCGGTGCCGGACTTTTCCGCCATCAGAAGGGTGGTTGCGTCCAAGCTCCCCGCCGAGATGGTGAAGGTGGAGGTGTCGGTGTTGTTGGCCCCGGCCACATGCCGACCAATCGTCATGTTCGTCACCAATGCGTCGAGGGTGCCACCCGTCAGATTAACCACGCCGCTCCCATTGCGGGTTCCTGAACTTGTTTCACCGATGATCCATGTGGTCATGGCGCCGACACCGTCCGCACCGCGCAACGTGAGGGAAGGACCAGTCAGACCGGACTGAAAATCCACCAACCCGGCGGCGTTGAATCCGCCGACCCGGAAGCTGGTGGCATTGAATGTATTGGCAGTGCCCAAGTGGAGACGAGCTGTGTTGCCGTCGCTGCCGGCGGAATTGCCACCACCGACAAGGATAAAGGAGGCCGCGATGGTGTTGGTTCCACCTCCGACGCCGCCAGCCGCCAGATTGATATCCGCCAGAGCCACGCCCGAGACATTGACCGTCTCGAATTTGAACTCGCGGTTGGTGCGGTTGAAAGTGAAAGCGTCCAAGCCGGAGAAATCGAAGCTGGCCCCGCTACCGAGGCCGAAAGCTTGGTTAGCGTCGCCATTGATGGTCAAAGAACCGCCCGTTCCGGTCACAGTGTTGGCACCGGACGCATTGGTGATCGAAATAGTGCGCACCGTCTGGTTGTTGCCACCGACATCAAGTGTGCCGCTCGTGCCGCCGAAGGTCAGGGTGTTGGTGGAGATCGCGGCCGCGGCACCCAGCGCGACACGACCGGCATTGATGGTTGTTGCTCCGGTGTGAGTGCTCGCCGAGTTGATGGTCAGCGTGCCATTGCCCGCTTTGGTCAAGGTTCCCGAACCGCTGATCAAGGCGTTCGCGCCAACCGAGACATTTCTTGCAGCGTCCGCCTCGATGGTTCCGCCCGAGGCTCCGATAACGATGTTGAGGCGACCAGTTGCGGTGCTGGCAACTCCATTGATCGCAAGGTCACCACCGCTCTTGTTACGCACGGTTCCACCGTTGACGTTCAAGTTGCGGACGGTGCTGGCACCGTAGTTTGCGCCATTGCCGCCGATCGTAGTCGCGAAAAGTGTGCCTCCGGTCAGGTTGTAGTTGGCCACAAGATTCGGGTTGTTGCCGGCAGCGGTCTCACTGTTTCCGAGATAAAGAGTAGTTGCCGTGACGGAGCCTCCCGACTGGTCAACCGTTCCGGTAACCGTAGGGCTTCCGGTGGTGGCCGTTTTGCGTCCAACGGACATCGTCTCGGCAACGATAGTCCCGGCTGGCATAGTTAGAGTCCCGGCTCCAGTCGTTGTGCCGGAATTGGCCATTTGCACACCGACATCGAACTGCGTGGCGATGGCATCCAAAATGCCTCCTGTGAGATTGAGGATACCGGCGGTTGATTGATTCCCGGAATTGGCTTGGCCGATTCGCACCAGCGGGGCTGCGTTGGCACCGCCTCCTGCTCCGCGGATGGTCAAAGAAGGAGTCGACAAGCCGCCTTGGAAGGCAACGTCACCGTTGCCTTGGAAGTAACCTATGAGCAGTTCCGACCCAACATTGATGCTGTTTGTTTGTCCCAACCGCACCAGAACGTTTTGTCCTGCAAAATTGCCGCCACCGCCCCAGCGAAGAAAATCCGCATTGAACGTGTTGTTTTCGCGGGCCATGAAAACGGTGTTTGTGACACTCACAGCATTGGCGTTGACTTGGAATGCACCGTTGGTGCGGCTGAATGTGAAGTTGCTAAGGTTGGACATATTGACCGTGGTGCCCGTCACAGTTGTGTTCCAAGTCTGGTCATTCGTTGCATTGAAAATCAGCGATCCGCCAGTGCCCCTGATGGTGTTCATCTGTCCGGCGCCGAGTAAACCAAGCCCACCTAAGGTTTGCGATGTGTTCCCGACATCTAGCGTCGAAGCAGAATTGAAAGTGACCGTGCTACCGCTGAGCAAGCGGTTGTTTCCTCCTGCGAGGACAAGAGTTCCGCCGTCAAGTAGTGTCCCGCCGGTGTATGTGTTGGTGCCGGAGAGAGTCAGAGTGCCGCCGTCATTCTTGCGCAAACGTGCCGTGCCGGAAATCACACCGGCGATCGTCATGTTGGCCCCGGATTTGTTTTTGACCCAGAAATCCCCGGTGCCGGAGGTGACGATGGAACGGTTGGCGTTGAGGGTGAAGGCACCGGCTGAGCCATCATTGTAAAAGCCTGTGGCAGTGGCACCCAGGCCGACTTGAATCGTGTTGGTGGCATTGCCCAGATTGGCGTCGCTGTTGATCACGGTGAAGCTGGCACCGCCGGAGTTCGTCGAGTTCAGCACGATGGTGCCGGTGAAGAGGTTGACCGTTCCCGACAAGTCCAGGTAGCCGCTGCCTTGGCGCTCGAAGCCGTTGGTGCCATCCAAAACGGACGCAATCTTGAAGCGCGAATTCTCCGAGAAAGCATTGTTCGTGCCCGTGCTGATGATCGCTTTGCTGGCCCCATTGTCCAACGTCAAGGTCCCGCCGGTGATGGTTACAGCAGCATTGGCCACGCCGCCGCCCGATGTCGTGTCTGTGGCGAGAATCTGGCCGACGGTTGCCGCTTGGTTGGTGATTAATTGCCCGGTCCAGTTGTTGCTGAAAACAGCGGCAGCACTGCTGGCATTCGGAATTCCACCGGTCCAGTTTGCTGCGTTGGTCCAATCGCCACTTGTTGCGGAGGTCCAAGTGCTTTGTGCGGGGACGACCTCCGTGAGAATAAGTGAGAGACCGACGGTGAGGGCCGCTAAACGAAATGGGGACTTTTTCATGGGGGAACACCAAAATCCGGCAGTTGCCGGCCCGCGTAAAGCCGAGTTGAGGATGAATCTTATGTTTCGTAAAGTCCTCTGCCTCAATGTCTTACAATTATATTACTTTGGCATTAACAGCCCTGGATCCGCCGGGTAAGCACGGCGCCGAGATTCTTTCCTCGCTCGTTTTTTTGCCTGAAGCGATTGAGGTTGCGGCGCGGATCTGAGGCGGGCCATGGCAGCAGGTCGCGGATTGCCCCGGCCTCCCTGTGAACCTGCTCCTCCGATTTCCGCGCGCCAGAGCAACGGCCCGCTGGCCCAGCCGGCCTACCGAAAAAGCATTTCCTCCATGCCCCGTCTGCGCCCCCTGCGGTTAAAAACCATCGGTGGCC
>CAMDUL010000053.1 GCA_945878135.1 Chthoniobacter flavus
CAGGTCGGCGACGCGTCCGCTCACATCGCCTTCCGCCGCCTGGAAATCGCTCTGGATCCGTTGCATGCGACGTCGCGCACGCAGCATCATGACCACGCTGAAGAATGTGGTGACAAAAAGGATGGAGGCCAGCACCCAATCCCAGACGAAGAACACGGCCATGGTGGAAATCAAGGCCACGGCTGAACCCGGCACGTTCATGGTCGAATGGTGGAAAAAATCGATGACCGCCCGCAGGGGCGAGCCGAAGAGGTAGCTGAACAACTCGCCGCTGGTGTGCTCGCCGTGGAAGCGCAGGCAAAGGTGGTTCACATGGCGGAAGAATCGCCGCCGCAAGGCGAAGACAATATGCTCGCGGAACCGCGTGAAGAGCCGGAATCCCCAGTGCCACAAAAGCATCCGGAGCACCGCGGTGAGAAAAAGGTAGATCAGCGCCAGTTGCCCGAGCCGCCACCAGCGCACGGAGACCGCGAGGTCGGCCGGTTGGAGAACGTAGGAGAAAAGCCACTTGGGAAACACGTTCTGCATGGCCGCCGCGCCGCCGCTGATCCCGACCAGCACGAGGGCGAGAAGGACAGGCCACCGGTTCTCCAGGAGCAGTGGCCGCACATAGCGCCGGAAGGCGCGGGAGGGTGGCGGCGGAGAATCCGGCGGCATCGAGGTGCCTCTTGCTTATCCGGCCGGCGGTCGGATGGGGAGGCCAATCATGGGCCCGCACCGCCTGCGTCCGGCTTTATATTAAAGTGCCTCCGAACCCCCGCGCGACGTTGCCGGCGAGGCGGCGGCGTACCATGATGATGCCTCGTGACCATGCGCCCCCGCCACCGCCGAACCCTCCGCGTGCTGGCGCTGGCCGCGCTCCTGCTCGCGCCGACCGGTTGTCCGCCGCCGCCACCACCGCCGCCCGCACCGACCCCGACGCCGACCGCCACCCCGATCCCCGCACCCGAACCCGAACCGACGCCGACCCCGACGCCCGAACCCGAACCCACCCCGACCGAGGAGCAAGCCGCGCTGGAATGGTTGAAAGACAACCCGGGATTCCAGCCGGACGCCGTTTTCCTGGCCGAGACGCGGGAGTTCCCGGTGGTCATCGAAGGTGTGGTGCGCGGGCAAACGAAAATTCCCGCGGGCGCGTCGGCCAAGGTGCAGGCCTGGGACACGGAGACCGTCACCGCGATGTTTGCCGCCGCGCCGCAACCACTGCCCCACGGGGCAACCGATTTCTTGCAACGCGCGGTGACCGTCTACCGCCGCGAGAAGGACCGCGTGCCCCCGCCCGGTCCGGCCACGGTGGAGGAAGAACGTGCGGCCCCCGCAGCCGCAGCGCCCGTCGCCGACACGGAGGAAACCGACGTGGCGTCGATCGACGTGATGGCGACCAAGCTTGCCGTTCCCGCCGGTGTGGGGCCGAAACTTTCGGACCGCGCGGCTTGGCGTCAGGCCAACCTCGACCGGAAGCAAATCCTCGCCGCCGCCGAGGCGGAGTTGGACAAGCCCGTGCCGGAACTCGGACCCGCGGAATTCGAGGCCTACGAGAAGACCGGCAGCCGCGAACCGCACGGGGCGCCGTTCAAGCAGCGCCTTTATCGCACCGGGCTCTTCTCGCTCGCCGCGGGCCTGACCGACGACCGCAAGTTCATCGACGCGGCGCAGCGCGAGGCCGAAGCCATCCTCGAGGAACCGACCTGGGTCATCCCCGCGCACGACAAGGGCCTGCCCAATTACCGCGGGAAAAAGACAGACGTCGACCTCGGCGTGGCCATGCGCGGCTACACGCTGGCCACCATGGGCTGGTGGCTGGATGAAAAGCTCCCGCCGGACTTCACCAAGAAGCTGAAAAAGGAACTCCACCGCCGCGTCGTCGAGCCTTACCTCAAACGCATCGGCGGCGACAAATCGCTTTGCCAGTGGATCGGCTATAACAACAACTGGGTCTCGGTCTGCCTTGCCGGCATCATCGGCACCGCGCTCTATTCCTCGCCCAACGAGAGCGAGGTGGAGAAAATCGTGCGCGCCGCGCGCAAGCACCTGCCCAACGCCTTCAAGAGCTACAGCGCGGACGGCTACTGCACGGAGGGCATCATGTATCACAACTACGGGTTCGGTCACTACGTCGACCTGGCCGAGGCGCTTTACCGCGTCTCCGGCGGCGAAATCGATTTTTTCGGGGAAGATATCGTTTCCACCGTCGCGCCCTTCCCCACGAAATTCGAGATCATCAACCAACGCTACCCGGCCTTCGGCGACTCGCCCTACAACGCCGGGGCGGTCCGGGGCCTGCAGCACGTCCTCGCCCACCGCCTCGGGGACCCCGCCCTCCTCACCCCGGCTCTCCGCGGAAAAAACAAGGACGGTTACGGGTTCGGCGACGGATCGCTGGTTTATGACATCATTCTTCCGGCCACCCTGCCTACCCCCGTGCCCCTGACCAGCAACGAATGGCGCCCGCGCGACGAATTCACCGAGGGCGGACTCCTCGTCTGCCGTCCGGCCGACCCGGACGATTTCACCCTCGGAGCGGCCTTCAAGGCGGGCCACAACGGGGAGGCGCACAACCACAACGACGAGGGCACGTTCGTCATCGCGACCGGCAGCACCATGCCGATCACCGACATCGGCTCGGAGATTTACACCGCCTCGACCTTCAATGCCGACCGCTACAAGAGCCCGGTCAACGGTTCCTACGGGCACAATGTGCCGGTCATCGACGGGAAATGGCAGAAAGAAGGACGCGAGGCCGCGGCCAAGGTGACCGACCGGAAGTTTTCGGAGAAAGAGGACCGCTGGACCGTCGATCTGAAAGACTGCTACGACGTGGCCGCGCTGAAAAAGCTCGAGCGCGAATTCGTCTACCACCGCGGACCGGACCCGCATGTCGAGATCATCGACCGGGTGGAATTCACCTCCCCGAAAACCTTCGGCACCGCGCTCATGACCCTCGGCGAATGGCGCGAGCAGGGCGAAGGCAAACTGCGCTTCACCGACGGCGAGGGCGTCCTCGACGTGGAAGTCACCGCGTCCGCCCCCTTCGCCGTGAAGGGCGAGGTCCTCCAGGCCAATTTGCGCGGACCCAAGACCCCGCCGCAACGCATCGGCATCGATTTCACCGAACCCGTCTCGCAAGCCGAGATGAAAATGGTCATCCGACCCGCGCGCTGAAGCAACCGGACGGACCAGCCTTTATTCCGCGTCGAGGGTCAGCGCGGCGATACGTTCCTTGGAAGCCACGGCGGGTTGCCAGAACCAGCCCTGGGTGTCCCAGCACTGGGAAAAAGAATACTGGTCCACCACTATGCGGTAGGCTGCCATAGCCTCGTCCTTTTGGCCCTCCGCCTCGGCGACCCGGCCGAGGACAAAAGTGCAGGTGCCCACGTCGTTGAGGGCCCATTGTCCGTGGGCGTTTTCTTTGTCCGGCAGCGCCGTGAGCTTGCTTTGCATCTCGGCGGCTTGGGCGCCGTAAAGCGATTGGCAGCGTGCGATGGCGGCGCGCGCCGCGGCGTAGTCCTTGCGCTCGAAGGCCGCCCACGCCTCGGTGACCAAAGCGGCGGAACTGTCCGCCGCCGCCGGACTCGGTGCCGCAATGGGAGCCGGGGTCGCATCCTGCACCGCAGCCGGGTCTTGGGTCCACCCCGCAGCCGGCCACCCGAGCAAGGCGACCCCTGCGAGGAGGCACTTAAGGTTCGACGCGTGGGTTGATCGCATGAAAAGGTAGCTTATGTGTCATCTAGGTTACGTCAAGCGGACCATCGCCGCCATCCTTGTCGGCTCGGGATTCACCTTTCACAGCATGGCTGCCGGATCGAAAGTTGAGTTGCGTCAGTCCCCCGACCGCGGATGGGAATTGCTGCGCAACGGCGAACCCTACCGCATCCTCGGCGTCGGCGGTCCCGGTCCCCTCGCCCTGGCCAAGGAATTGGGCGCCAACTCGGTGCGTTTCTGGGGCATCCAGCAACTGGAGGAAACCAACGCCTCGGGGAAGACGAATCTGGAGCAAATCGAGGAACTCGGTCTGACCTTCTGCGCGGGCATCTGGGTCGAACACGAGCGCCACGGATTCTCCTATCTCGACCCCGAAATGGTGCAAAAGCAGCGGCAGAAAGTCCGCGACGCCGTGCGCCGCTACAAGGACCATCCGAATCTGCTCGTCTGGGGGCTCGGCAACGAAATGGAAATTTTTCCCGGCCTCCCGGAGGCGGCACGCGTGTGGAAAGAAGTCGAGGAGTTGGCCAAAATCGTCAAGGAGGAGGACCCGGACCATCCGGTTATGACAGTGATCGCCGGGGCGGACGAGCGCAAGGTGCGCGAGATCATGGAGCATTACCCCTCGATCGACATTCTCGGCATCAACGCCTACAGCGGCGCGGCGGGCACGGGTCTGAAGCTCGAGGGACTCGGTTGGAAGAAGCCCTATGCCATCACCGAGTTCGGTCCGCCCGGCCACTGGGAAGTTGCCAAGACGGCCTGGGGCGCGCCGCTCGAACCGACGGCCAACGAAAAAGCGGCGCAATATTTCGCCACCCTGCAGAGCGCGATGGAAGACAAGGAGGGAATGTGCCTTGGTTCCTACGCGTTCCTCTGGGGGCAGAAGCAGGAGACGACGCCGACCTGGTATGGCATGCTCCTGCCGACCGGCGAGAAGCTTCCCTCCGTCGATGCAGCCGTCCGTCAATGGACCGGAGAATGGCCGTCCAACCGCAGTCCGAAAATCGAGTCGTTGCGCTTCAAAACCGGGGCGGACCGCGCCAAGGCGGGCACGCGCCTCGAGGCCGTAGCCGCGGTTTCCGACCGCGACGACGAGGCGCTTACTTACGAGTGGACGGTCATGGCGGAGAGCAAGGACATCAAGCACGGCGGCGATGCCGAGAGCGTGCCGCCGTCGTTCCCGGACGCGGTCGAGGGCGGTGCGGGACCGGAGTGCACGGTGACGTTACCCGCCGCGGGAGCTTACCGGCTTTTCCTCGTGGTGCGCGACGGCCAAGGCGGGGCGAGCACGGCCAACCTGCCTTTCCTTTCCGAGTAAGCGCCGGCAGTGCGGCATTGCCTCCCCGGCGGGGATGGGTTTTATTGGAGGATAACCATGTCCACATCCCACAGCTTGCAGAGAGGCAAAACACGGCAGCAATACCTCTACCGGCAGATTTCCGAGCGCATCCGGAAGGAAATCGAAGAAGGAAAACTCCCGCCGCTCTCCCGCCTGCCGTCGATGGACGACCTGGCCAAGACGCACGGGGTGAACAAAATCACCGTGCGCAAAGCACTCGGCGAATTGCGCGCGGAGGGCCTCATCTACAGTGTGCCCGCGCAGGGGACTTTCGTGGCCGACCCGCTCGCGCCGCGGGAGAAACCCGCGCAGACCTCGATGATCAACGTGGGCTTGGTCGGACACGTCCTGCGCAAGGAATCGTTCGGACCCTACCACTTGGAAATCGTGGCCGGAATGCAGACGGAGCTCAGCCGCCAGCACGCGGCACTGGTCATTCTGCCCGCCGGCGGCCTGATCAACGAAGA
>CAMDUL010000054.1 GCA_945878135.1 Chthoniobacter flavus
TCCTCGATCTTCTTCGCGGCCAATGGCCAAAACGGATCGACGTCCATAACCTCGACGAGCACTCAAAATGGCGATTATGCGCGCACGGTGTACATCACCAAGCCGCGCACGTCCGTCGGTTCCATTGGCCAAGCCAACTCCGCTTCACCCCTCTATGCGCCTTCGCAGACAGCTGTGGGCGGCCAAATCAACGGCGCCAACAATATAGCCGGCATGACCCAACCCGGGGCGGCCAACGACAGCGATACGCTGCTCGACGGCTACAACCCGTTTTTCAACGGAAACCCCGCGACGGCCTACGGCGCGATCAACGGCGGTTTGATGGGTTCGATCACCAGCTCGTCATACACGCTCGGAGTCATTAGCAATGTCGTCGGAGCGCTCGATCTCTATCGTGTCGCCAAAGTCAGCGGAACCGGCACGACGAACGCAAGCATCTGGCAAAACGCGAACAGCATCGAGGCGACCTTCTCCAATGACTTCGGAGTTGCTGGGGGCGGCTCCGCTGCCGGCTATTACCTCGGAACCATCACGCTCAGCGACAACGGTGATGTCAACTTCACCGCCGTGCCGGAACCCTCCACTTATGCGCTGATCACGCTGGCCGCTGCCGGCCTCGGTGCGCATGTCATCCGTCGTCGCAAGAAGCAATCCTGATCCCAAAACCAAAACCAACATCACCCAAACCCACACCCGAAAACCATGAAACTGAAAACCATCCTCGCCGGCGCTATGGCGCTCGGCATCACCTCGTCGGCCATGGCGCAGACGACAGAAATCACCATCACGGGGGCCACGGCCTTCCGCCAAGCCACCATGCAGGCCATCTATGATGCCTACGCTTCGGCTGGCGGTCTAGGTAACACCTTCAACGTGTGTCACGACTTCAACGGTAACAACCTGTCCCAGTTGATCGCTTCGAACAAAGCCGTCTTCTCGGGCACGTTCCCCGGCATCACCGGCACCACCGTCATCCGCACGTCGTTCAACGGCTCGACCGAGGGCCTGAACGCCATTGCGGGCAACAACGATCCCACGTTCCTGCAGACCGCGGCGCTTCTCAACACGGGCAGCATCCAAGGCAGCACGACGACGCCTACGGAAGCACTCCGTCCGAAGTTCAGCTTCTCCGACGTCTACCAGAGCACCTCTCCGGTGGACAACGAAGTGCTCAATCCCGTCGGCGCATCGGCTGTCGGCGTGGTGACCTTCACCATGATCGCCAACGAGGGAGCCCCAGCCGACCTCAACAACGTCACCATCCAGCAAGCGCGCCAACTGTGGACCTCCGGCATCCAGCCCTTGTCGCTCTTCACCGGAGACCCGACCGACACGACTTGGGTTCTGGCCACGGGCCGCAACGACGGCTCGGGCACCCGTGCCGCTTATTTGACGGAGTGGACCTATGGTGTGGCCAACCTGGTCAACCAATACATCGCAACCAAGACCGGAATCACTGGCAACGATATTACGGCACTTACCCTCGTGCCGGCGGACGGGAAAGGCTCGGGTAACTTCGAGACCAGCGGCACAAGCAATGCCTCCACTCTTTGGGGCCAGACCGCGACAGGTAATGGTGGATACAGCAGCAGTTCGGCTCTCCGATCGCTCATGGGTTATGCCAGCTCCAGCGTGGATATCTATAACGGCGTGGACAACTCACCCGACGTCGAAGACACCACTGTCGTGCTCCTGACTTGGCTCTCCACGGCGGATGCCCGCAACGCTGCCTCTAATGGAGGCAAGTTGCTCTCCTACAACGGCGTGGGTGTCACTCCGATCGCTGCGGCGGGATCGTACCTCCTCAGTGGATTCAACGAAGCGGACTTCAAGAAAATCACCAGCGGTGCCTACTCGGCTTGGAGCTATCAGCACCTCTACTACCACGGCAATCTCTCGGCCAACGAGAATACCTGGTATACCGCGATGAAGAACACCTGGATCCCGCAAGGTCTTGCCATCACATCCAACGGCTTGGAGTTGGGCGACATGGGGGTAAGCCGTCCGGACGACGGTTTCCCCATCGTTGCTCCTGTTCTCTAAGAAGTTTGCCGCATAATTCAAATCACTGGCCGGCACCCGCAAGGGTGCCGGTCTTCTTTTGCCGGTGCCTTGTGACACAAATGTCACGACCATGCCTTTGGCTTCGCGGCCCCAAAGCTGTTCAATGTTTAGTGGTCCGATCGCCCATGAATCCGGAATTCAAATCCCGTCACGCCAAGCTATGGCTACTCCCGGCTCTGGTCCTTGTTGCGGCCGGTGCGGGGCTCGCCACGCTTGTCTGGTTGCCCACTTTCCCAACCGACTCGTCGCCGGAAGTCCTCGGTCGATCGTTGCCCTCCTCAAAAACCAGCTCGCCCACGCCGACCTCCTCCGCCACCGCCATGGACTCCACATCTTTACGGCAAGAATCTGTCGGCGCATTTACCCCTCCCCACCACGTCTCTGGCCGATATGACGTGGCGGCAACACCCATCACCCGATCGAGCAACTCGCCAGAGTCCGAGGCCCCGGGATCACCTGTTGCCGCTCCCGCCAAACAAAAGCCTGGTGAAATAGGGCGGAGCCTCGACCAAGACGCCGTGGCCCCGGAGGTCCGCACCCCGCAAAATCTTTCTCCCCAAGTCATCGCTCTGCCCGCTTTCGCCGCTGGCGGTGTGCCGGCGACTGGCGGCGACGCGGCGTCCGGAGCGCCTGAGATCGTCATCGAGGTTCCCGCCGGCGAGAAAATTCCCGTGGTCTTCTACGAGGTCGAATCCAAGCCCGCTCCACAGCAAAAGATGCTCGATCGCATCGCCGCCGAGTTCAACGAGACGGTGACCAATCCGCCGCCGGGAGTGCCCGAGCAGGAAATCTGGGAAGATGCGCGGCGTCGTGCGGACGAGCAGTATCTCAAACTTTACGGTCACGCTGCTTACAACGCCCGACACCTGCAATCCGCGCGCGAGGCGGTGCGTGAAAAACGCGCACTCGAGGCGGCGGCCCAGCAGGTTGACGCCGCTGCTTCAGGTTCGGGTGCCCCTTGAAGTCCGGGGTTCACTCCGCAAAGCTTCTATTCGCCGGTCCCTTCTGCTTTGAGGTCGGAATCCGCTGCCTCGAGTTTGTCTTTTTTTGATTTCGACACGGTCAGAATCATCCGCTGCCGGATGGCGTCGGCTCGCGCCCGGCGCTGCAGATCCGGGGGGATCGACGCGGCAATTTCTTTGAGTGTTTTATCGGAGGTTGCCTCGCCTTGGTCCGCAGCGAGATACATCCACATAAGCGCCTCCTGACGATTCTCCGCAGCGGGCGACTCTGCCCCCAGGATGTGACCGAGGTTCGACTGCGCCTTGACATCGCCTTGGAGAGCGGCTCTGCGGAACCACGCGATGGCCTTCTCGCGGTCCTTGTGGAGCGCCCCTTGGCCGATTCCTTCACGGCAGATGATGCCCATTTTGTTTTGGCAGGCAGCATCGCCTGCCTCGGCGGCTCGGCGAACAAACGGGTAGGCTTTCTCGCGGTCCGGCATCATGAGCGTATCGCCGAGAAAATAAAGCTGCCCGACAGTTTTGATGGCGTCTGGGTCCCCGGAGGAGGCTGCTCGGTCCAGCCATTTGACACTCTCCTCGTGGTTTCGCTCGATCGTCTTTCCTTGGCGCAACATCAGGCCGAGGTTCAGCTGCGATTGCGGTGACCCTGCTTCGGCACCCTTGCGGAACCACGCGACGGCCTTTTCTTCATCCATGGGCACGGCGATGCCTAGCGCGTGGAAGAACCCCATACTCGTGATGGCGTCTGGGTTTCCTTGGTCGGCTGATTTTTCAACCCATTCTAGCGCTTTGCTCTCGTCCTTGGCCACTCCTTCACCGCGGTAATAAGCGCGGCCAAGTTGAAATTGGGCGGCGGCGTCTCCGGACGCCGCGGAGGCCGCGAGATCTTGGAGGTCGGGTGAGTTCGCGCCCCTTGTTACGTCGACAAACGGCAGGCACAAGCCAGCCACGGCGATGGTGATGGTCCACAGATTCATGGGAAAGGACTATAGCTATCTGGCTGCCTTTGTGTTGTGACTATTTTGTCACTTCCTCCCGGTCTTCACCCGGCCTGTCCGCGGGCGGCGAAGGATCGGGGTTCGAAACTGCGGGCAGCTTGCCTGCACGCCGGTGGGGAGAGCCGATCGACAGAGGCCAAATGTGACAAAATGTTCACGAATTATCTCTGGTGCCGTCCCGTCAATGGAGCAAGGTGTGGGACGTGAAAATGAAAAACATCCATTCCACCGCCTGCCTGCTTGCTTTTACGTGGCTCATGTTTTCCGCGCCGGGTAAAGCCGACCAAGCCGGCGTCTACGCTGCCAACGACCTGCTCCTTTTCTTCCAAAACCCGGCAGGAACCACGGGCACGGACGAAGTCGTGTATTTCAACCTCGGCAGCACCTACAATGTGTTCCGCGATGCGGCCACACCCAGCTCTGGGGCCTTTGGTTCCACCATCTCCTTGGGCAACATCAACTCCATTCTCACCTCCACCTACGGCCCGGACTGGACGAGTTTGTCCTCCTCGATCTTCTTCGCGGCCAATGGCCAAAACGGATCGACGTCCATAACCTCGACGAGCACTCAAAATGGCGATTATGCGCGCACGGTGTACATCACCAAGCCGCGCACGTCCGTCGGTTCCATTGGC
>CAMDUL010000055.1 GCA_945878135.1 Chthoniobacter flavus
AGATGCCATTTGCCGACATAGGCCGTGCGGTAGCCGGCCCCGCCCAACGCGTGGGCGAAGGTCGTGCCGTTGTGCGCGAGCAGCGGGAGATCGTTGTGCAACGCGCCGTGGCGGAGCGGATGCTGTCCGGTCAGCAACATCCCGCGGTAAGGCGTGCAGACAGGACTGCTGGAAATGCAGTGGTCGAAACGGATGCTGTCCGCCGCAAAGGCATCAAGACGCGGCGTCTTGATGTCCTCGTTGCCGTAGCACCCCAGCATGTCGCGCGACTGCTGGTCGGTGAAGACGAAGACGAGGTTGGGACGCGGGGCGGTATTCACTGCTGGAGCAGCATGCTGCGCAAGGGGCCGATCTGCAACGGCAGGGGGGCGGTCGCTTCGCGGATTTCGCCGGTGCTGGGATCCATCACGGTGACCGGGCCGCTGCCGCCCACTTGCACGGCCACGTCCTGTTCCTTCTTGTTCATGACGAAGTAGATTTTCTTTCCGTCGCGATGGAAGCGCGCCACGCCGAGTTCCGCCGGCCCGGGCGCGAAGGTCAGGTCGAACGAGGGACTGAAAGACTGACCGATCAAAGCGGGCAGTTCACCGGCGGCGACGGGCCGGGCGTCGGCCAAGCCTTGGCGGACCGCTTCATCGTCCCGCGCATAGAGAGCCGACGAGGGCACTTCGTCCACCCACACGACTTTGCCTCCGGCGGACTCGAGGGCCTCGATCTTGCGCAGAACTTCGACCGGGAGCAGGTCCATCGGCGGCATGACCAGCACGCGGTAGGATCCGCGCCCGATACGCAGGCGCCCGTCCTCGATCGTCGCCTCGGCCACGGCTTGCGGATGGACCACGCTGAAATCGATGTCGGCCGAAGTCAGTGTGTCGTCAATCGTTTCCCACGGTTTCTCCAACGCGACATACTCCTTGTGCACTTTCTTCCAGTGCTGATTGGACGGACGATACAAACCTTGGAAACGCGAAATGGGATAATAGACGGCCACTTCGTTCTCCCGCCGCGCCCCGCGGAGGACGAGCGAGAGGCGGCCGATGTATTCGTTGAACCAGCGAAAGTCTTCCGGCGTGTAACCGGTGGCCTTTCGGCCCCGGCCTTTGTTATCCGTGGTATCGACCGGATCGAGCGGAAGGTAGGAGGTGAACGAGTTGACCCCGTGGAAGAACAGCCAGTTGGCCGAGTTGAGCAGCAACGGGATCTCCGGCGAAAGGCGCTGCAGTCCGCCGCCGCTGATGATCGGATCGAGCAGGACAACCACTTCGTCACGATCCTTCCACTCCGCGATCGAACTGCAAAAGCGGGCCTGCTCGTAGTGGAAGGAATCGAACCGGTCCCGGTTGGGGATGCCGATGTCCATGGCGGGCACGTCGAACTCGGCGGCGAAGAGCAGCAGGTCGCCGTAGCAGGGCACGTGGAGCGAGGGATACTCGTCGTGCAGGAAATGGCCGCTGGAAGACACGCCGCGCGCCTCGCACCACTCGCGGATCTGCCCGGCGAAATTGGTGCGGAGCAATTCGGCCACGGTTTGGTGGAAATGGGTGCGCACGCGCCGCGATTCGAGATCGTCGCCCGCGAAAAGACGCGGCAACTGCGGCATCAGGTCGTACCCGTGCATGGCTTGGAACTTCCCCGGGATCTCCGCATTCCACGAAACGCAGGCGAACGGGGCGTCGTCCATGACCCAGTGCAGCTGCATGAGGTGCGGCTCGTTGGCGTAAAAGCCGCGCGCCTTGCCGGCCAAACCGCCGGACTCGACGGAAATCGGCGTGTGCATAATTTCGAGGAAGCTCTTCACCGCGTCGGGATTGAGCAGGTCGGGATAACGCCCGCTGTGCTTGAATTGGCCCATGGTGCTCTGCGCTTGGACATCGCGATCGCGAATGACGGTGAAGAAGGCATGCAACTCCCATGATCCGTCCACTCCCTCGGCGGTGACTTTTCCGTCCTCGACGCTCACCGTGGCTCCTTCCGCGACTTGCAGGCCATCGGGGGTCGCGCGGTAGAGCGCGGCCGAGACGAAGCACTCGGCGCCCGCAGGAAGGTCGATGTTCGCGGGGCCGGTCCCCTCGCCTTTTTGGCTGACCGTGGCCAGACCCCGCACCTCGAATTCCGGATTTTTTTCGACGACCTTGCCGCCGGCTATTCCGCTCGGATACCCGAAGTCGTCGGCCAACCAGACCGGCGCGCCTTGCTTCTCCGCCTCGGCAATGAACGGACCGATCTTTTTCCGCGCCTCGGGTCCTTGCTGGTAAAGCTCTTTGTAGAAAAAACCCATGTAGCCGCCGATGCCGTATTCGGGATATTTTTTCAGCGTCTGGTCGTTGAGCTGGTATTGTACCAAGCGGTGGGAATTCGGCGGGTTGGCGAATTCCTCGGCGAATTTCTTCGCGGGATCCGGTGCCGCATCCGCCGCCGGCTCGCCTGCGGTGGCCGCCGCTTCCGCCGCCGCGGGTGGCGCCTCGTCGGGCGGACGCGAAAGCCCGCTCGCAGCAACCGAGGCGAACAGAACTAGCTGGAACAAGGCGCGACGAGCAGCATGGAAGGGTGACATAAAGCTCAGCGTAGCGGCTGTGGTGATCATTCCGCCATGACGATCCCGCCAATTTTCAGCACGATTCCGCCGCGGGGCGGGACGACGAGCCTACGGGGCGCGCACGAGGGATGCGGTTCGCGTCAGGGCGATGGGGTGACTTCGATGGCGACCTTGCCGAGACCGGGGAAGCCCTTCACGGCCCAAAAGCGAATGGCCACCCATGTGCCGGCGGGGACCTTGCTGGCTACCACGCGCTGGGGTCCTGAAGCCTCGAAGTTCGCCTTGCCCAGAATAGCCTCTGGCCCTTTGCCCCGGGCATTGGCAATCGCCACACCCATGGAGAACGGCTCCTCCTTCACGGGTGTGGTTTCGAAAGTGAGCGTGATATCCGATGTCTCGGCCAGCACCCCGATCTCTTGTTGGAAGGCCTGGAACTGCGGCTTGATGCGGCTGAGCACGTGCAAGTTGGCGAAAAATCCAGTCGCGCCGAAATTTTTCACCGCGTAGAAGCCTTCTTTCTTTGCCGGGGGTTCGGCGGCCGTCCAACCGGTGGGCACGCCGGAATACCATGCCGATTGCGGAAGGGCAGTCAGGCCCTCTACCTCTATGTTGCTGAAGTCGCCATTCACCACGGTGAGAGCGCCTTCGCTTTGCGCCTTGGCGAACGAGGCAAAGAAGAAAAGGAAAACGGGGAGAAGAAACATGCGAGTATTCATGGGATGGATGCACATGCTTACGCAAAGGCCAACATTCCGCGCGCACGATCCCGCCAAAATCCAGCACGTTTTCGCCATGCGCTTAAAGCTCCCCGGCTTCGCCGCGCGCGCGGCGTCCGTCCATGAACTGCCGAGGCGACACGCCAAGCACGCGCCGGAATTGCCGGGCGAAATAGCTGCTGTCGTTGAAGCCGCACGCGAAGGCCGCTTCGGTCACGCTCACGTCTTTGGCCTGCAGAATCTTCGCTCCCTTATGGATGCGCAAGCGTTGGAGATAGGCCAGCGGGCTTTCGTTTTTCACCCGGCTGAAGAAGCGGTAAAAATTGCGGTCCGACATCCCGACCATCTTGGCCAGCTCCGGCAATTTGAGGTCCTGCTCGAAATTGCTTTCCATGTAGGCGATGGCACGGCCGATTTTCATGATGCGTTCGGAATCGACCGTCGGCTCCGTGTTGTAGGCGCGGGCCAGCAGGCCGACGAGTGCCATGAAGTGCGCCACGGCCATGAAACGGTGCCCGGTCGCATCCTTGCGCAGCCCCTTGGCGGGCACTCCGCGATGGCGCTCCTCGAAACGCATCGGACGCACCCGCGGCGCATCTCCGTAGAGTTCTTTCTCCATCGCCTCGGCCAGCTCCCGCGCGCGCGCCAGTTCGCGGATGCCGAGCGTGAGGTGACGCTCGAACTGACCCTCACGGCGCATGGCCGGCTCGACGACAAAGAGCGACTGGTAGCCCGGAAGCCCGGCCACATCGAAGCGCACTTTCTGCAGAAGTGACGGCTCGTAGATGACATTGATCAGCCCGAGATTCACCGTGTCGCGGTAACCGTGCGCCCGCCCCCCGTGGTGCACGAAAACATCGCCGGCCTTCAGCGGGAACTCCTCGTTGCCCACCACATTGACCCCGCGCCCGTGGGCAATAATAACAATCTCCGAAAAATCGTGGACGTGCTGCGGGTAGTCCGGATGGTCGTCGAGGATGAAGACAGCCA
>CAMDUL010000056.1 GCA_945878135.1 Chthoniobacter flavus
CCCGCGCCCCTGACCAGCAACGAATGGCGCCTGCGCGACGAATTCACCGAGGGCGGACTCCTCGTCTGCCGTCCGGCCGACCCGGACGATTTCACCCTCGGCGCCGCGTTCAAGGCGGGCCACAACGGGGAGGCGCACAACCACAACGACGAGGGCACGTTCGTCATCGCGACCGGCAGCACCATGCCGATCACCGACATCGGCTCGGAGATTTACACGGCTTCGACTTTCAACGCCGACCGCTACAAAAGCCCGGTCAACGGTTCCTACGGACACAATGTGCCGGTCATCGACGGGAAATGGCAGAAGGAAGGACGGGAGGCCGCGGCCGAGGCGACCGACCGGAAGTTTTCGGAGAAAGAGGACCGCTGGACCGTCGATCTGAAAGACTGCTACGACGTGGCCGCGCTGAAAAAGCTCGAGCGCGAATTCGTCTACCACCGCGGACCGGACCCCTATGTCGAAATCATCGACCGGGTGGAATTCACCTCCCCGAAGACCTTCGGCACCGCGCTCATGACCCTCGGCGAATGGCGCGAGCAGGGCGAAGGCAAACTGCGCTTCACCGACGGCGAGGGCGTCCTCGACGTGGAAATCACCGCGTCCGCCCCCTTCGCCGTGAAGGGAGAGGTCCTCCAGGCCAATTTGCGCGGACCCAAGACCCCGCCGCAACGCATCGGCGTCAATTTCACGGAACCCGTCTCGCAGGCCGAGATGAAAATGGTCATCCGACCCGCGCGCTGAAGCAGCCGGACGGACTGGCTTTTATTCCGCGTCGAGCGTCAGCGCGGCGATACGCTCCTTGGAGGCCACGGCGGGTTGCCAGAACCAGCCCTGCGTGTCCCAGCACTGGGAAAAAGAATACTGTTCCACCACCATGCGGTAGGCTGCCATGGCCTCGTCTTTTTTGCCCTCCTCCTCGGCGACCCGGCCGAGGACAAAGGTGCAGGTGCCCACGTCGTTGAGGGCCCATTGTCCGTGGGCGTTTTCTTTGTCCGGCAGCGCCGTGAGCTTGCTTTGCATCTCGGCGGCCTGGGTCCCGTAAAGCGATTGGCAGCGCGCGATGGCGGCGCGCGCCGCGGCGTAGTCCTTGCGCTCGAAGGCCGCCCACGCCTCGGTGACCAGGGCAGCGGAGCTGTCCGCCGCCGCCGGACTCGGGGCCGCAACCGGTGCCGGGGTCGCATCCTGCACCGGGGCGGGGTCTTGGGCCGATGCGGCGACCGGCCCCGCAAGCAAGGCGAGCGCCGCGCAGAGGCACTTAAGGTTCGACGAGCGGGATGCGGACATGAAAAAGTAGTGTATGTGCCATCTAGGTTGCGTCAAGCGGACCATCGCCGCGGTTCTTCTGAGTGCAGGCTTCACCTTGGACAGCATGGCTGCCGGATCGAAAGTTGAGTTGCGTCAGTCCGCCGACCGCGGATGGGAATTGCTGCGCAACGGCGAACCCTACCGCATCCTCGGCGTCGGCGGTCCCGGTCCCCTCGCCCTGGCCAAGGAAATGGGGGCCAACTCGGTGCGTTACTGGGGCATCCAGCAACTGGAGGAAACCAACGCCTCGGGGAAGACGAATCTGGAGCAGATCGAGGAACTCGGTTTGACCTTCTGCGCGGGCATCTGGGTCGAACACGAGCGCCACGGATTTTCTTACCTCGATCCCGAAATGGTGCAAAAGCAGCGGCAGAAAGTCCGCGACGCCGTGCGCCGCTACAAGGACCATCCGAATCTGCTCGTCTGGGGGCTCGGCAACGAAATGGAAATTTTCCCCGGCCTCCCGGAGGCGGTGCGTGTCTGGAAAGAAGTCGAGGAGTTGGCCAAGATCGTCAAAGAGGAGGATCCGGACCATCCGGTCATGACAGTGATCGCCGGGGCGGACGAGCGCAAGGTGCGCGAGATCATGGAGCATTACCCCTCGATCGACATTCTCGGTATCAACGCCTACAGCGGCGCGGCGGGCACGGGTCTGAAGCTCGAGGGACTCGGCTGGAAGAAGCCCTATGTCATCACCGAGTTCGGTCCGCCCGGTCACTGGGAAGTCGCCAAGACGGCCTGGGGCGCGCCGCTCGAACCGACGGCCAATGAAAAGGCCGCGCAGTATTTCGCCACCCTCCAGAGCGCGATGGAAGACAAGGAGGGACTGTGCCTCGGGTCCTACGCGTTCCTCTGGGGGCAGAAGCAGGAGACGACGCCGACCTGGTATGGCATGCTCCTGCCGACCGGCGAGAAGCTTCCCGCGGTGGACGCGGTGGTCCGGCAATGGACCGGAGAATGGCCGTCCAACCGCAGTCCGAAAATCGAGTCGTTGCGCTTCAAAAGCGGGGCCGACCGCGCCAAGGCGGGCACGCGCCTCGAGGCCGTGGCCGCGGTCTCCGACCGCGACGACGAGGCGCTCACTTACGAGTGGACGGTCATGGCCGAAAGCAAGGACATCAAGCACGGCGGCGATGCGGAGAGTGTGCCGCCGTTGTTCCCGGACGCGGTCGAGGCAGGTGCGGGACCGGAGTGCACAGTGACCTTACCCGCCGCGGGAGCTTACCGGCTTTTCCTCGTGGTGCGCGACGGCCAAGGCGGGGCGAGCACGGCGAACCTGCCTTTCCTTTCCGAGTAAGCGCCGGCAGTGCGGCATTGCCTCCGCGGCAGGGATGGGTTTTATTGGAGGACGACGATGTCCACATCCCACAGCTTGCAGAGAGGCAAAACGCGGCAGCAATACCTCTACCGGCAGATTTCCGAGCGCATCCGCAAGGAAATCGAAGAAGGGAAACTCCCGCCGCTCTCGCGCCTGCCGTCGATGGACGACCTGGCCAAGACGCACGGGGTGAACAAGATCACCGTGCGCAAAGCGCTCGGCGAATTGCGCGCGGAGGGCCTCATCTACAGTGTGCCCGCGCAGGGGACTTTCGTGGCCGACCCGCTCGCGCCGCGGGAGAAACCCGCGCAGACCTCCATGATCAACGTGGGCTTGGTCGGACACGTCCTGCGCAAGGAATCGTTCGGACCCTACCACTTGGAAATCGTGGCCGGAATGCAGACGGAGCTCAGCCGCCAGCACGCGGCACTGGTCATTCTGCCCGCCGGCGGCCTGATCAACGAAGA